>JBEHXG010000003.1:0-192866 GCA_048498815.1 Acidobacteriota bacterium
ACTCACTCTGTTGTACGTCTTTTCCCCGCATACCTATCCAGGCGTCTTCTTGCCTTTTCAGGTTACGGGGAGATGTTGGCTTTTCAGCAGCCTGCTAGGAAAGGCCCAAGTCGCGTTCTGCTAGTCCCACAAGAGTTCAAGCTAAATTCGCCCTGTTTTCAAACACTTCCGGGCCCGCCCCACAAAACCCCCGCCCCGCCCATGCTTCAATCCAATCAGGGACCGGCCTCACACCAGCCGTTCCTGACAGTTTCCTTGCTGGCCAGCAAGCGTCGTACTGAGGTGAAACTGGACCGCTGGCTTCCAACCCAAGCGCAGCACCACCGGGGGAATCGCGGCAGCGACTCATCGAGATCGCAGCCGACAGAGGGACTTTCAATCGCGATTGATAATTATCGGGTCAAGCGGAAGACGTAGGCCCGGTATCAGAGAGCGAAGGTCGAAGGCAGAGCCATGCTGCGCGGGAGATAGGCCGTCGCAGACAAGTTATACCAGTTAGCCCGCACAGGCTGACTGTTGCAAACGAGTCTGCGTGGTCATTACTAACCGCGTCGCCGCTGGCGGCACAGATCCCGCTCAATTTGCTGACGGCCGGTCACAGCGCCATAAGAAGGCGACTCCCGGCCGTCGCGACGTTAGTTGTAAGACGCAGTCCGGTCTTTGAAATCCGAAAAACACTGACCTCATGGCCGCGGCCAAACTGCGCCTCCAAACCTGCTAAATTCGATCATGCGCCGAATCGCCGCGAACCGGCTTCTCCTCGCCATCCTTCCCCTCGCCGTCTTCGTCTCCGTCCGGGCCGCCAGCCCCCCCGACGTGAAGGGCGCGAAACCGAAAGCCAATGCTAAGACCGCCACCGCGCACCTCACCTACGGCAACGCCGAAGCCATCTCCGCCAACGAGCTGAAAATCTACGATTACTTCCTCGCCTCCGATCAGCTCGAAGGCCGCAACCTCCCCTCGCGCGGCTTCGACACCGCGGCCCTCTACGTAGCCAGCCATCTCGCCGAATGGGGACTCAAGCCCGGCGGCAGCACCGCCGACACCAACGGCCCGCTCCAGCCCTACTTCATGCCGATGGAACTAGTCAGCAAATCGGTGATCCCCGAAGAAACCGAAATCACCGTAACCACTCCGCCAGCCGCAGGACGCGGTGCGGCAGGCGCAAGCGGAGCCACCGGACCCCGCACCCCGCAAACTACCACCTTCCCCTACACCCGCGACTGGACCACCACCGCCGGCGGACGCGGAGCCGCCCCCCTCAACCCCGGCGACATCTCCGGCGCACTCGTCTTCGCTGGCAACGGCTACATCGTCAACAAGGGCAAAACCAACCAGGCCGACATCAACCCCTACGAAGGTCTCGATGCAAAAGGAAAGATCGTAGTCATCGCAGGCCTGCCGCCCGAAATCGCAGCACAACAAAACGCAGGCCGCGGAAGAGGAGGCGCATCCGCCACCAATCCGCTGGGCGAAAACTGCACCGATTACCTGACTCCCGACGAAGCCGCCGCCAAAAACGGAGCCATAGCCGTAGTCTCCATCGCCACCTTCACCCAACTCACCACCATGGGCGCAGGACGAGCCGCCACCCCCGCCCCCAACGGCCCCGCCTACACAGCGCCGAAGCTCCAGGCCACCGCCGCCTGCCCCAGCGTTCCCAACATCACCGCTGGAGCAGCCCTCGCAACCGCCATCTTCCAGGGCGAAAAGCGCGATGCCTCCCAGATCTTCTACGCCGCAGGAACCAACACGAAGCAGGATTCCTTCGCGCTCAACGAAGCGAAGCATCTGAAAATCCACCTGGGAGTGCGCAGCGAACCAGGCCACGGCGAAAACGTCATCGGCATTCTCGAAGGCTCTGACCCTGTCCTCAAAAAAGAGTACGTAGTGATGAGCGCGCATCTCGATCACATCGGCCTCGCCGCTCCCCAGCCCGATGGCCACAACATCAACAACGGCGCCGATGACGATGGTTCCGGCTCCAGCGCGCTCCTCGCCATCGCGCACGCCTGGGCCGATGGAGCGGCGAAAGGCCAGCGCCCCAAGCGCACCACTATCTTCCTTTGGAACGCCGGCGAAGAGAAAGGACTTTGGGGCTCGCAATACTTCAACGAATACCCACCCATCGATCTCACCAAAGTCGTAGCGGGACTGAACATCGACATGATCGGCCGCGACAAAGGCCCGGGCTTCACCGATCCCGACCCAACCCACGTGCTCGTAAAGCCCGGCGAAGTCTTCGTAGTAGGACCGAACATCAGCAGCGACGATCTCGAAAAGACGCTCGAAACCGTCAATGACAGCTACCAGAAGCTAAGCCTGAATCACTTCTACGACGCCACCGCGCCTGACGCCACGCACGACAACCTCGGCCCGCAACCCAGAGGCCAGCGCATCTTCTATCGCAGCGATCACTACAACTTCGCGCGCATGGGCATCCCCATCGCCTTCTTCACCGAAGGCCTCCACCCGGATTACCACCGCCCCACCGACACACCGGACAAACTCGACTACGACCAGATGGTGAAGATAGCAAAGACAGTAGCCGCGCTCGGATGGACGCTGGGCAATCAGGAAGCTCGCCCGGAGATCAACAGCAAACTACCCGACCAGCTCATCAAGGACATGAAGACCTCAAAGGACCAGGGCTGGGGCAAAATAACCCCTGTGTTAGCGCCGCTAAAATACGAACCGTTCTGATTACTGAAGTGCAGTCAGATTGAGCGAAAGATGGTCGCCGCTCGTGGCAGTGAGCGGCTTCCCTCTGGCTTCGTAATCCTTAATCACGTCGGGATCGAGCCAGCTGTCTTCCTCAATGTCGTCCCACGCGAACACCTTATAGTCACCGGGAGCAAGTCCCTTGATCTCGAAGTGCCCCGAAGGATCGGAGAAAGCCACCCGCGTGTAATCGCTGCGAACACGCAAAGCGCTGTCATTCGGAATCACAGCGACAACGCCGCCGACAATCGCCCTCCCATCTTTATCGGAGACCACACCGTCAACCAAGCCGCCATCGTTCGCAAGCGTGACATCGATGTCGATACGCTCGCCGCCGCCGACAGCGAAGCCATCGTGAAGAACATCCACATTGCCGGCCACAATGCTCTTCACATAAAGAGCACCGAGCTGCTTCACGTCGACAATATGCGATCCGGGCGATACGAACCCATGGAAAGAGCCGTCCGCTTTCACGGTAATGGCCTGCTGATTTTCGCGATCGAAGATGAGAAATGCGTGGTCACTATCTTTCGGCGTGATATGCCCAAACACCTCGCCGCACGTCGAAGCAGTGAGGCGCACATCGCTGATATCGGACTGACTCACGATAACCGGAAATGTGGTTTCACACCGCGGATAGCCGTTCGGAGCGTCCCGCTCTTTCGCAGGCTCGTAGCTGCCATACAGGATTCGATAATTGCCGGGCGGCACATTGCGAGCTTCGAAGTCACCCTTGTTATTGAGCGAATGCATCTCTCCGAAGCCAATCAAAAACGCGCTGGCCCTCAATCCGGCAGGCGCGTCAATGTGCACTGCGATCCGATAAACAGGGCTCCGCAGCAGCGTAATATCGCGATTCGACACCCGAGCGCCAGGCCCAACTTCAATCTCACCCGGGAAAAAGGTTCTGACCGAAATCTGGCGTGGAGCGTCTGACTTTACCGAATGATCGATAGTGGGATTATCCCAACTATCCTGCCGAAGGGGTAAAGCTGTCAAAAGATATTTGCCGGGCCGCAATCCGCTGAACCGAAATTCGCCCTGATCGTTTGTGTCTGCGCCGTCCATATAGGGCTTGTTCTTCCTGACAGAACGAAGCGAAACTTCGATGTTGGCGAGCGGCTCTCCATCCGTATCGCGAACCGCCCCCGAGATCACCCCAAACGGTGCCAGCTTGATGTTGAGGTCTTGCACTTTCTGGCCGTCAGCCACGGTGACCGTGCTCGCTCCGTGTGAAGACTTCTTCTCGCCAAAATGCGAATCGAGATACCCGTTGCGCTTGGCGAGAATCTGATACGATCCGGGCTCCACATCGACCATCACAAAATGTCCCTGAGGGTCGGTGACAGTCGAATCGCCGCCCGAAGCTCCCGGATGCGTTGCGACAACCTCCACCTTGCCCGGCGGCAGGCCAGTCAGCGAGTCAGTAACAGTTCCAGACAGTGTTCCCTGTGCAACCAGCAGCGCCACTGCAAGAACGATCATCTACCAGTTCGCCTTGGTGCCGTCCGGCAATTCCATCAGCTGATCCCGCCACTTCGTGCCCTCCGAAGCGCCGCGCTGAACTTCGGCCCAATCGATCTGCACCCCAAGGCCTGGCTTCTCCGTCACTGGCAAATGCCCGCTCTCATCCGTGTCAAACAACGACCAGTCGGACTCCGCAATATACCGCATCCACGGATCAACCGAGCCCTTCGCGCCAAACGAGTTGTAGTGAATCCCTTTCGACCACTCCAGAATCCAGCCGGCGCGAGACTGCGCCACAACCTGCAGCGAAGCCATGAACATGATCGGAGACAACGGACAATGCGGAGCCAAAGCAATCCCGTTCGCCTCAGCAATTGCCGCCACTTCCGCGGTGTTCATCACGCCGCCGATGTGAACGAGGTCGGGCTGAAGAATGTGAGCGCCCTTCGCTGCAACCACCGCCGCGAACTCCGCAACCGTGTGCATGCGCTCACCGGTAGCAATCGGAATATGCGTAATCCCCGCAATCTCCGGCAGCCACCGGTTGTAATCCGGCCGAACCGGTTCTTCATAAAACAGAGGACTCGCAAACTCCAGTTCCTTCGCCAAACGCCGCGCCATCGGAACATTGCAGCGCCCATGAAAATCGAACGCGATATCGATATCCGGACCAACCGCCTCGCGAACCGCACGAGCACGATCCACGGCCGCGCGAATGCCACCATAAGTATCGATCGCCGCCAGCGGAGGACAAGCATTCATCTTCAGTGCGCGAGCGCCTTCGGACACAACCTGCGCCGCTTCTTCCGCAGCCGCGCCCGGAGCATTATTATTCCCGCCCGCCCACCGATAAACCTTCACCTTGTCGCGAACCGCTCCACCCAGTAATCGATGCACCGGTTGATTCAGGCTCTTGCCGAGGATGTCCCAGAGCGCCATCTCGATACCGCCCAGCGCCGACATGTAATGCGCGCCGCCATGATAAAAATTCTGATCGAAGCACCCGCGCACCAGGCGCTTGAGATCGCGGACATCCTTGCCGATGAAGTGCTCGCTTAGCTCATGAACCAACGCTTCGGTGGAACTAAGTTGCCCCTCCACGCTGTAATCGCCATAGCCTTCCAGACCTCCCTCAGCAATGACGCGGAGCAGTCCCCAGCGCGGAGGCACCTGCACAGTTTCAATACGTTCGATTCGCAGCACGCTTCAGTATCGCAAGGTGTCCAGAAAGCCGAGCAGAATCCGATTGAATTCCTCCGGCTTCTCCAGCATCAGAAAATGGCCGGTTCCCTTGATCTGCACCGAGTGGAAGTTACGCAAACGATCGTCGCCGAACTTTCCGCTGGCCTGATAGATACCCTGGATGGGCAGCGTCAGAACGTCGGTGCCCCACGCGGGTGGATTCACCAGCGCGTTCATCGCACCCGCGGCGGCAGCGGCATTCGGAGCCATCATCATCTTCAATATGTGCTCCTGCACAGGCCTGGAGGTAGCCTCGGAAAACATTCCGCGAATCATCGCTTCGCGTCCCTTGTTAAAGTCCGCGGGCACGCGAGAGGGTTCGGCGGGAAGCTTTTCGGGCATGCCAAAGTAACCATCCACGAACACCAGCGCCACCGCATGTGAGGGATACAGGTGCGCGTACTGAGCCACCACCGCCGATCCCATACTGTGGCCCGCGAGCACAACCTTATCAATCTTCAGTTCAGTTCGAACGGATTCGACCGCGCGGGCGAAAGCATCGATCGAGTAAACGCCGTCACTCGGCGGCGCGCTTTTCCCATGACCGGGCAAATCGACAGTGACTACCCGATACGTCTTCGAAACAACCGGAACCTGCGCCTCCCACGATGTCTCGTCGCAGGTCCACCCGGGCACAAAGATCACAGTGCGAGGTCCTGCGCCGGTCACTGTGTAATGAATCGGAGCAGCGGAAAGGCTGGCTGCCAGCAACATGACAGAATAAAATTTGCCTGCAAGCGATATCACGGAAGTCCCCTGTAATGGTTGTACCGCCTGCTGCAGCAGCGGTCAGGCCCTCTATCTTCACCCAGGCCAGGGCGATGACATCGGATCATATCAAACCCAATCCAAAGAAGGCATCTATTTCCTGGCGACGAAAGAGGATGGCTCCTGCGTGTATCTGGGCGAGAGTGGCTGCACGATTTACGAGCGCCGTCCGCTGCTCTGCCGCAGCTTCGACTGCCGGAAGCACTACCTGATTCTGCCGCGGCAGGATCGCGATAATCTGGTGCGAATCGGCGCTTCGTCTCGCGCGGTATTCAATGCAGGCAGAGCCAGAACGAAGTCCCTAAGCGCTTCAGAACGCCGGGACTGTCTGGAAAAACGAACAGAATTCTTTTCCTAGCCGCGCGTGAAGACCGGACTGTTGACGGTGCCGGTGCTGTCTGAGAACCCTTCCTGTTCCACGCCGATGGCCCGCAGGATCGAGAGATGCACGTTCGACATGCGTGTCTCGCTCGCCGCGCGCCAGTAGCTGCCATGCTTCAGACCCATGTTCGCGCCGCCGGCAACCAGCGTCGGCAGGTTATGCGACATGTGAGTGGTGCTGGCTCCGCTCCCGAACATCACGATGGTGTTGTCCAGAACCGCGCCGTTGCGATCCTTGTAGCCGTTCATCTGGGTGAGGAACTCCGCGATGCGGTTGCTAAGGAACAGATCGTACTTTGCGAAATCGAGCTGACCTTCTTTGTCCGTGGCGTGCGAAAGATTGTGGTGCGTCTTCGAAAGCCCCAGCTTCAGCGGGAATGTATCGCTGATGCCCATGCCGTCTTCGCGATTGAGCATGAATGTCACGGTGCGCGTGATATCCGCATCGAACGCCAGCGCGATCAGATCGAACATGTTGCGATAGTACTCGGCGGGATCGCCTTCGTTCGTGGCATCCAGATTCAGGTGCGAGTAATCCTGCTTCTTCAGCGGAATATCGATCCACTTCTCGGACGCAATCAGACGTGACTCCACTTCGTTCAGCGAAGTCATGTACTGATCCATCTTGTCGCGATCCGTCTGGCCCAGCTTCTGGTCCAGCAGTTTCGCGTTTTCGGCCACCGCATCCACCAGCTTGATACGGCGCTGCAGGGCTTCGTGCTCGGCTGTCAGCGATTCCTTATTGCTGCGGAACAGGCGATTGAAAACCCGGCGCGGATTGTTCTCCGCGGGGATCGGACGACCTTCGAGGTTATACGAAATCGTGCCGGTGCGGGAAAGATATCCGGTTCCCGCATCGATCGAAAGCACGAGCGATGGCTGCCGGCAAAACTGCTTGGTGTGCAGCGCGGCGATCTGGTCCACACCCACCGTGTTGTACGAACCGGGCTTGGGATTCTGCAGCGGCGCACCCGTGAGCCACATATCCGAGCAGGTATGCGGATCGGCTTTGGGTCCGTTGGGGTGATAGAGGTTCCCCATGAAACTGATCTGCTTGCGGAACGGCGCGAGCGGTTCGGTGGATTTTCCGAACTCGTAGCTATCGCCCGAACCCTTGCGCGGGAACCAGGCCCAGTCGTCAAGCTTGTGCTCTTCGCGCGGCAGAGACATGCCGTTGGCGGTGTAGATCGCACAGAAGCGGCGCGGGATATCGCTGGTTACTTCCTCTCCCATCGCGTCCAGAACGGGCAGCGCCATGGCGACGCCTCCAACGCCTTTCAGGAAGGCACGCCGGTCAAGCTTCAGGGACATACTCATCGCTCCTATTCTATTACTCTTCGCAGGTCTACTTCTCAAGAAACATCGGACTGGAAACTACATAACGCACCAGATCTCGCGTGCGATAGCCGGTGGCCTTGAACTTCAGTTCGTCTTTCTTAATCGTTGCCTGTTCGTTCAGGGTCAGGGTGCGCCCGTTGGCGTAGGTAGCAAGGTTCTTGATGAAGCTGAACGCCACCTGATCAATGCGATCGTCGCCAAGGTAACGCTTCAGGTCGTTCACACCCGACACCTGTGTCTTATCCGGCAGGGTGGAACTGGAATCGACCTGAGTGGTCTTCATTCGCCCACCGGCGTCCACCTGCTCGAAGGGTACGCCCCACACGTCGATCTTTGAGTGGCACTGGTTGCAGGCGGGCTGCGTGCGATGCGCTTCCAGTCGCTGCCGCAGGGTCATACCGGTTGTGTCTTCTTTCAATGCGGGCACGTTTGGCGGCGGATCGTTTGGTGGCTCGGCAATGATCTTCCTTGCCATCCAGGCGCCGCGCTTTACGGGATTGGCTTCGCGTCCATCGGAGAGCCCGGCCATGATGGAGGCTTCCATCAGCAGGCCACCCAGGTCTTTCCGGCCGTGCTGCACGGGAATGAACTTAAAACCGCTATCGACCTTGTCGGCCAGGTCGTAATAGCCTGCGACAGTTTCGTTCGCCACGATGAAGTCGGAATCGATCAGGTTTCGAACCGGCAGATTATTGCGGATCAGGTATTGCACGAACTCAACCGGCTCCTGCTTCAACTGAGCTTTTACGTCGCGATTGAGTTTCGGGAACCGGCGGCGATCGACTTCGAGCACCTGGAACTTGTCGAGACTCAGCCACTGGGAGGCGAACTCCTGGGTGAAGCGCGCGAACTTCGGATCGGCGATCATGCGGTCCACTTCCACTTCGAGCTGAGTTCGTAATGTTCCCGTAGAGGCCTGCTGCAGCAGAGTTTTGTCGGGCGGTCCGTTCCAAAGGAAGTAGGAGAGCTTCGAGGAAAGCTCGTAATTATCGAGCGGTTCGGGCGCCGGCGATTTGCTCGTTTCCGTCAGGAAGAGGAACTGTGGTGACGTGAGCGCCACCATCAGGGCGTCTTTGATACTGGGCTCGAATCCCCGGCCTGCCGCGAACGATTTCTGATAGACGGCATCAAGCTCGGCTTCCTCGGCAGCCGTCACGGGACGTCTGTAGGCCCGCGTTGCGAAATCATGGACGATTTTGTGTGAGTACGCCGTTAGATCGCTCTTGCGGTCGAAGTCGACAAAGATGTTCTTGTATGACGGAGCAGGCCACGTGTCGTAATACGGGCCTTCGAATTCGACGGAGCGGACGAGCATGCGCGGCATGTCGCGTCCATCCGTGTACTCGCTGCGAACGCCGATTTCATGAACGCCTTCAAGGTAGTTGACGTTGTCCTTTTCGTTTTCCGGCGACGGGAAATTTCGCATCGCGCCTTCAAATACGTAACGGGTCAGCTTCGTTCCCTTAATCGCCTGCGGGTCGCCTACAGGCGCCGATGAACTGCCGCAGTCGCGACGAAGACCAACGTGTACGCCGAGACGCGGGGTCCGCTTCTCGAAGGCAAGAAACTTCTTTGCGGTGTCGCTGGCCGCATCGATCGGAGTGAACACGATGCGGTCCAGATCGAGGATGCCGTTGTACTTCAGCTTCACATTCAGAGGACCCGCTTCGAGCCGCAGTGCCACGAACGCTGATTGCTGCAGCGTTCCGCTGAACTCGCGGTCTCCCAGAGTGAGGGAGAGTTCGGGCTTGCGTTCGGCCGGCGTCTGAACGGTCTTCACTCCGGACTGAACCAGCGCAAGGATTTCGGCGTCTTGCAGCGGTCGGCGGTACAGGCGAACGTCGGCCAGATCTCCCTGAAATGCGGCGGCGCCCGGGATCTTTCCGATCAGGAAGTCCGATTCGGTGTCGTCATACTGCGCGGTACCGATGGAGCCGCGGGCAACGACAGTTCCGTTCACGTAGATGCGCGTTTCGTTACGGCCGCGACGCACCACGAGCGCCACGTGCTGCCAGGCGTTGGCTTTGAGCGCGCCTTGCGGCGTGGTTAGCGTACCTTCCGCCTGCACGGCGGTTCCAGCTGTCTGGAAACGTATGATGCCACGGTCCGTCGCATCGAGAAACCATCCGAGTTTGCGTTCTGTGGAACCGGCTTTACCACCCAGGCTGAAGAAGCCCTGACGCTGCAACGCGCCGGTGTGAATCCAGGCGGCTACGGAAAAGTCTCCTTCGCCCATGCTGTGTTCATCGTCTGTGGGAAGGTCTTTGCGGACGACTCCTGTGTTTTCAGCTCCGGCGAGCGAGACGGCTTTGCCGACCGGGGAATCGATGGACTTGCCGCCTGCTCCGTTCCACTGAAGCGTAAGACCTTCGTGTAGGTGGGAGGCGTCCGGCGTGGTGGCTTTCGGAGGCTGGATCGCATCGATCTGATAGATGCCTGCGTGGGGGATAGTGACTGTGGCCGGCGCGTGGGGGTTGTTCCACGCCACGGCGCCGGCTCCGCTTGCGGGTGTTGCGCCGGGATCGAGCAGCAGGCCATCGTCATACTTCGAGGCGGTAACGATTACGCGGAAGCGTCCGTCTTCCGGGAGCTCACGTAAGGCGATTTTGAAGTTCGCTTTGGGGCCCTGGGTGCCGTCGGCGCCGAAGACTTCGTCGTTTGGAATGGCGGGGCGGAGGAGCAGTCCCTCTGGTACGGTTTCCCAGGCTTTTCCTTTGGGATAGCCGTTGCTGCCGCGCGTATCGGCAAAGACAGCGTGATAGATGCTGTCGAAATCGCGCCAGCCGCGGATGGTGTCATTTCCCCGATAGCCTTCGATGAAGCGGTACTTCGTCTTCATAAAGAAGGGCTCGAATGGAAACGGTTTCACGGGTACGAGTTGCGTGACGAGCAGGTCGGCGTTATCGAGAAGGGCGCTATCGGCTCCGAGGACCAGCTTTTCGGGCAGCGGATCGGGATTGACTCCACGCCCCAGGTCCACTCGGAAGTTCTGGATGGAGGGCTTCTTCCTGGGATCGACCATAGCGCGATCGAGCGCTTTGTCCGCGATATCGAGATAGGCTTCGGTGAGGAGGGGCGAGAGTTGCAGAGTGTCGCGGTTGTTCAGGAAGCCGTCTTTGGAAACCGCGTCGGGGGGGAGGCCGGTGGTGAAGTCGTCGTCGATCGCCAGGAGTTCTTTGAGGCTGTTGCGGTATTGCGAGATGGTGAGGCGGCGGACCACGCCGTTCTTCGGGGCGGGACGCAGGCGTGCAATTTCGAGTGCCTGGGTGATCCACTTGACCACTTTGGCGCGCTCTTCAGCGGTGGGCTGCGGCATGCCCTGCGGTGGCATGGAGTTGCCACGTACGCGGCGGAGTATGGCTTCCCAGGAGACGATCTGGCGGTCATCGAGTTTGGCGTCGAGCTGATCTACGCGGATGCCCGCGGTGCCTACGTCTGAGCTATGGCACGTCATGCAGTTGGCGGCGAAGAAGGGCTTCACCACGGCGGTGAAATCCGATTCGAGTTGCTTCTGCGTATCGGCGGCCGCCTGGGCGCTGAGGTAGCGTGCCGTGGCGAAGATGGCTGCGAATGAAAGCGCTATCAAAGAAACGGACTTTAAGGGGAACCTGCAGGGCACCCATCTATGATATGCCCATTCCCGCCAGCGCGGGTTGATCATGCTTATGGCGCAACGTACACGTAGAAAGCCGCAACGCCTCCTCCCGCGCTCAGCATAAATGGATAACTGGACTTGGTTACCTGAAAGTTGATCTGGCTGGCGCCCGCTACCAGATAAGGCGCGGGGCCTGCGTAAGTGACCGTCATCAACTGCGGGCTCTTCGGAGAACTCGGGGTTGAAGGGAATCCGGACAGAGCTAGCTGCGCGCCCAGCGTGTTGGAAGGCAACGGAAGATTGACGAGTGTTCCATCGTTCTGAGCCGGAGTAATGGGGCCCAGGCCGGTCGCGAATACGGTAACGATCGACCCAGCCTTTGCGGGATTTGCGGCTGAGTTGACAGTTCCGTTCTGATTCAACGCGGCGGCATAATATCCATCGATCGTGAATACGCCGGGTGATGTCTGGGCAACCGCCTTCGTCAGACAGTTCGTTGTGGTTGCTCCTGTCAACACGCACACTCGCGTGTTCTGGCCTGGCGTCAGCGACCAGGGCGCAATCGCGTTGATCTGAGAATCCTGCACCCAAAGCAGCGGCGCCGGTTTACCATCAAAAGTCACCTGCACGTTCTGAACAGCCGTAGGGAAAGGCTGAGTGAAGGAGGCCTGGGTCTGAATACCCGGCACGGGGCCGAGGCCGCTGCCAGTCAGAGTCACAATTTCTCCCGGAGCGACGGAGCCAGTCAGATAAGTGGCGGCATTTCCTATGCACGCGAGTGGCAGCACGTCGGCATTCAGGTTGGGCGACAGATGCAAGAGAAGGCTTCCACCAGCCGGGAACGGGCCAGGCTGCGACGGTGAGTATGTGGAATCGGCGACGCCCGCTAAGAGAACGCCAGAGTTGGGACTACTGGCGATTATCGTCGCCCCGCCTGGGAGGTAGGTCGTCTGAAGGATAGTCCCATCGCGGCCAACGACGCTGAGCATCTGTGTTCCGCAGGTAGCAAGCGAGTTGACCACAGGATAGATGCCATTTGTCGAGCCTGCGATGTACGCATTGCCGGCACTATCGACAAGGACCGACTGCATGTTTCCGTCCCAGGAGGGGACGGTTTTTGTGAGAGTCAGCGCGCCGTTCCCGTCAAAACGCTGAAACTGGCCGGGGGTGAAGAGAACTTCGCTGCCGTTGCTGTCTACCGCTACAGCGGGCCAGATGTCCGGTTTGCCGGCTGTTGTAGAGAAGAAGCCCGGCGATCCGTCCGGCGCGTAACGAGTGAGAAAAAGTACGCTGTGATCGGCCAGGCCAGCGACGAACGCGCTGCCGTCATTTGCGATTGCCAGCGATGTTGGAAGGGCAGGAATAGCGACGTTATAGTCCACACTATTGCCGACGGCATTAATGCGGAGCAGGCTTCCCGCGAATCCGGCTGTGAATCCGTTCCCGCGTGTGGTCACATAGGGGCGGCCAAGGGTATCGACAGCGAAACCAGTTGGGATTCCCTGACTCGGTGATGAGTCCCATGTCCACAGCGGATGTCCGGTAGTGTCGAACTTTTGAATGGCGAGAGTGCCGACTGCGGGCTGGGTGGATTGATAGGCCAGGACGTAGACATTTCCACCTGAGTCAACGGCCATGAGGTTCGCAGAGTAACCAATCACCGCCTGCCAGAGAACGGTTCTGCCGTCCGGCGTGAGCTTTGTCAATGCGGATTGGCCGCTCAGAACATAGATGTTGCCCGAGCCGTCGGCAGCCACCTGAGAGACGTTCGGGGGAAGCGATTCGCTGTAATCGATCCCAAGCAGGAATTGGGGAGTCGCAGCGGAGAGGCGCGCAGCTATTGCCAGTGCCGCCAGGCAAGACAGTTTTTTCAAATGCATGCAGATTAGGCAATTAAATGGCCTTTGCGGGCGGTTCGGTAAAATCAACAGTTGGCTCTTCCGCTCGACGCAGTCCTGACCTACGTGAAGGGCGTGGGACCAGCTCGTGCCGCGCTGCTGCAGTCTCGCGGCATTGAGACCGTTGAGGACCTGCTCAACTACTTTCCGTTTCGGTATGAGGATCGCAGTAATCTGAAGCCGATTTCACAGCTCGCGCCTGGCGAACTGGCGACTGTGGTTGTAGAGGTGAAGACTTCGAAGCTCTCGGGATTTCGGCGGCGGAATCTGGGTTTGTTCGAAGCTACTTTCACGGATGGCTCCGGGGTTACGCTGCTGGGCAAATGGTTCCACGGAGCTTATCTGGCAGACCGCATGACGCCAGGTACGCGGGTGGCGTTGTTCGGGAAGATCGAGTTCGATAACTATCGCGGCGAACTGCAGATGATGCATCCGGAGACGGAGTTTCTTTCGGGTGAAGAGGATGACGATGCATCGCTGCACACGGGTCGGATCGTTCCGGTGTACGAGGCGATCGGGAAGCTAAATCCACGCACGCTGCGCACGATTGTGCATCGCGTGGTTTCGGAGATGCCTGCGCTCGAGGATTATCTGCCGCGCCACATTGCGGAGCGGCTGAAGTTCCCTTCCCGAACGGAGGCTGTGCTGGCTGCGCATTTTCCTGCGGCTGGTACACCGATTCGTTTGCTGAATGCGTTTCGTTCTCCGGCTCAGTTTCGCCTGATTTTTGAAGAGTTCTTTTGGCTGGAGTGCGGCCTGGAGATTAAGCGCCGGCGCGGTCGCTCGCTGCCGGGGATTGAGTTCCATCTGACGGATCGGGTGCGTGAGCAGATTCGGAAACTGCTGCCGTTTAAGCCTACGAATGCGCAGAAGCGTGTGCTCAAAGAGATTGCGACCGATATGTCGCATCCGAGCCCGATGAATCGTCTGATGCAGGGAGATGTGGGAAGCGGCAAAACGATTGTTGCTGCCGAGGCTGCAGTCATCGCGGTGGAGAACGGTTATCAGGTGGCGATACTGGCGCCGACGGAAATCCTGGCTTCGCAGCATTACCTTTCTCTGAAACCTTTGTTTCGGAAGCTGGGATATGAGGTTGCGCTGCTGACTGGTTCTCTGCCCGCGCGGGAGAAGCAGAAGCTGAAGGAGATGATTCGCGCGGGGCTGATTCCCGTGGCGATCGGAACGCATGCGCTGATTGAGGCCGATGTGGAGTTTTCGCGGCTGGGTTTCGTCATTATCGACGAGCAGCATCGGTTCGGCGTGATGCAGCGGGCGCAGCTTGCGCGTAAGGGCGTGACGCCGGACGTGCTGGTGATGACCGCTACTCCGATTCCGCGGACGCTGGCGATGACGATTTACGGCGATCTGGATATTTCGACGATCGATGAATTGCCGCCGGGGCGGCAGAAGATTCAGACGAGGCATTACACGAGCGATCAGGTGGAGCTGGCGTACAGCGCGATGCGGCGTGAGATCGATGCGGGGCATCAGGCCTATGTGGTTTATCCGGTGATTGAGGAGTCGGAGACGCAGGCGGTGAAGGCTGCGCAGAAGATGTTTGAACATCTTTCGGGCGAGGTGTTTCCGGATATCGCGGTGGGGCTGTTTCATGGACGCATGCCGTCGGCGGAGAAGGAAGCTGTGATGGATTCGTTTCGCGCGGGACGCGTGAAGATTCTGGTGGCTACTACGGTGATTGAGGTTGGCGTGGATGTTCCCAACGCGACGGTGATGATTGTGGAGCAGGCGGAACGGTTCGGACTTTCACAGCTGCATCAGCTGCGCGGACGCGTGGGCCGTGGCGGTGAGCAAAGTTATTGTCTGCTGATCACGGAGAAGCTAAACGATACGGCTAAGGAACGAATTCGGACGCTGGTGGATTCGGGCGATGGATTTAAGATTGCGGAGATGGATCTAAAGCTGCGCGGACCGGGAGAGTTTTTTGGTACGAAGCAGTCGGGGCTGCCTTCGCTGAAGATTGCCAATATTCTGCGCGATCCCGATATTCTTGAGGCGGCGAAGCATGAGGCCCGTGCCTTCGTTGAAGAGCCCCCTTCAGAAGAAGCGTTCAGCAGCGCGGTGGAATACATCAAGGGGCATTGGCAACGTCGTTATGGTTTGGTGCAGGTAGGATAGGGTTGCATGCGGATCATTGCGGGTGAGTTTCGTTCGCGGCGAATCATGTCGATGGCGGGTGATGACGTTCGACCTACGCCGGATCGTTTGAGGGAATCGCTGTTCAATATTCTGGCGCCTCAGATTGAGGGCTGCGTCTTTGTGGACGCGTACGCGGGGACCGGGTCGGTAGGGATCGAAGCCATCAGCCGCGGAGCCCGGCTGGCTGTCTTTATCGAGAAGGACCGCCATGCCGTTGATCTGATCAAAGCCAATCTGGCGTCGTTAGGGATTAAGGCGAAGGGGCGAATTATCAAGGGTTCGGCTTCGCTGCAGCTTGCCAGTCTGGAGGCGGATATTGTGTTTGTCGATCCGCCTTATCCGAACGAGGCGGAGTATGAGGCTGCGATGGATGTGCTTTCGGTGAAGCCGCCTTCGCTGGTTGTGGTGCAGCATTCTTCGCGACTGGAACTGCGCCCGGAGTACGATTCGCTTATTCGAACGCGCGTTGTGCGGCAGGGTGACAACGCTTTGAGCTTTTATCGGGCGCCGCGACCCGGCGGCGGCGGCGACATGCCTGGCGGCATTGACGGATTGACAGGCTGATTGCCGCCTCGTCCATTGTTGCCTGAACCGCCCATCGCTCCTCGCGCCTGGGTGGGATCCTTCGACATATCGTAGGTGAACTCCCACTCGTTGTAAGCGGTGTGGTCCTTGTAGACTTTGATGCCTTCCTGTTCCTTCTTGCTGGCTACGCCGGCGATGCCCCCTCCAATTACCTGTTGTTGAGGCGCCGATGTTGTGGAGGGCGCGGGCGGCGGCTGGCCGTTGAGAGGAACCGAGGGAGCGCCCACGATGCCTCCCATGCCGCCGGGGCGCGGCGTGGTGAGGATTTGATTGATCAGACTGGATGCATTTCCGGGGCCACCGGCTGGTCCGGAGAGCGGGGAGACGGTTGTTGTGGCGGGTATGTTGCCGCCGTTTTGCTGGATTGCTACACCGTTGGGAAGGGGCGGAAGATTCGCAGCGGGGTTTCCGCTGGCGCCTACTGCACCGATGGCGCCTTGCGGCGGCTGGCTGGTGTCCTGGAGGGGGACGATTCTTCCATCGGGGAGGACGGTTACGGGTCCGGTGGTGTTGGGGAAGACGCCTGGCGCGGAGGGCTGAGCATTGGGGTCTCCTGGGGCGCCGGGTGCGTCACTGGGCCGCTGTCGCGTTGCCAGGTTCACGCCATTCGTGGCGGCCGGATCGTTGCCGCCGAGTGTGTTGAACCCGTTGAGGGTGAGGATTTTATTTGGGTTCGTCAGGCCGGTGTCGGTAGTTTTCTTTGAGTCGACGGAATCGATAATGACACCGCCGGGACCGGCGTGCAGGATGCGCCACTCTTCTTTGCCGGTCATGGGATCTTTGTAGCGTTTGCGGAGGAAGCGCTGGTTGTTGGTGTTTTCCAGTTCTTCCATGGTGCCGGGAAAGCGGTGGTTGACGCGGACGAACATCTGGATGGCGCGCGAATATTGCTCGCCGCGGTCAATCAGGAGCTGCTCTTTATCGCGCTGGGCTTCGAAGGCTACGCGCGGGATCTGCAGCAGGAGGGTTACCGAGACGATCGCGGCCATGGCGAAGATCAGCAGCAGCGCATAACCTGACTCGGGGTTGCGCTTTTGCTTTCTCATGAGGGCAAGTCCTGGAGCTGGAGCGTTTGCGTGCTCCTGAACTGGGTGTCTTCTATCGTGATGGATTTCTGCGCGATCTTCACGATGCGGTAGCGCTGCTTGATCGTTTGATTTTCGAAGGCTACGAGAATCTCTTCTCCATCGAGGAGGAAGGCTTCGGTTTGTCCGTCGGATTTGCGGATCTTGTAGCCGTAGTACTTCATATTGATGGGTGGCGCCTGAGGTGGTGGCGGCGTCTGATTCGTCGTAACTGTCGGGGGAGGCTGAACGATTGGCTGTGGATTTACCGCGATTTTCTGGACGTTTTTGGGCAATGGGGGCAACACCGCGGCGGGTGCGGCTCCGAACTGGAAAAGGTTTCGGCCGGCTGCTGCCGGTTCTTCGGCCTGCACTTTTGCGAGAAGGTCGAGGCGCAACTCAGGATCGATCGTTGCAGGGTCGACGCGGTCTTCGGGACGGGCTGCTCCGAGGCGCGGCTTGAAGTCGCCGCCTGAGGCGCGGCCTGCGCGGGTGCGCGGCGGCGCGGTGGATTTTGTTTGCGCGACTGCGGCTGGCGCGGTCCGCGGTGTGCCGGTGCGTGCGGGTGTGGAGTCGCCGTCCTGATTCCAGAAGTAGAGGATGATGCCAAGGACAACGATGCCTCCGAGCGCCGCTACTTTTTTGGGTTCCGCTCCTAAATTCAAAATGCGGCCCCCTTGTCTTCTTTGATGAAGAGGTTCATCTTCACGGTCACGTTGAGGAGGTCGCCTTTGGGCTGCGGCGTAACCTGCAGGCCTTCGATAAGCAGGAAGCGCGGCGAGCGATCGATCAGGTTCACGAACTTCATCAGCTGCGGGTAAGCGCCTTCGAAGTTGGCGGTGATGGTGAGCATGTCGAGATCTTCGCTGCCTTCGATGGGCTCGGGAACGGAGAAACCCTGGTCGCCTGTCTTCATGCCGGCGGCGGTGGCAAGGCGTGTGATTTCGTCGAGGATGGTAGAGAACGCTTTGCGGCGGCTGGTGAGGTAGGAGGCGAGGAACTTATCACCCTGCTCGCGGCTGCGGTCCATGTTGGTGGTGAGCGTGCGGCTGTGGTTGAGGCGCTGCTGCGCGGAGCGCAGATTTACACGCATCGCTGTGAGCTGTGTTTCGAGGTCGGCGGGCGAATCGCTGAACGGGTGGAAGGCGAAGACTGCGGCGATCAGATTTGCGAGCAGCAGGAGGCCCAGGCCTGCGCGGACCAGGAATTTCGGGTCTTTCAGGCTCGATGGGAAAGCGCCAGGTGAGCTAAAGTTTCTGGTCATAGGACACCGTCAGGCGATAGCGGTAGTAGGGGTCGTTCTGGGTGGGCGGCGTTTCGGCGCTCACGGTTTCGTAGCCGAACATGTCTGAGCCTTCGAGTTTGGCAATGAAGGCAGTGACGGGATCGGGCGTTTGCGCGGCCACCGTCATGTCGAGCGAAAGCTGATTGCGTCCGTTGAGCTGCGGGCGGATGGCGATGATGCGGACGTCGTGGGGCAGAACGGTTTCGAGGTCGGTGAAGATTTTGGTCCAGCTTACGGCTTTGTGCCGGATCAGGGTGTTGAAGAGGACGCTGCGTTCGAGGACCGATTCGTTCAGGGGCTGGCGCATCTGCGCGTCGAGCTGACTTTGCGCGGCGTTGACTTTCGCCATTTGGGCTTGTACGCGCGAGATGGCGGCGCGGGCTTCTTCCATGCTGCGGTGATCGTTCACGGCGAGCGTGGTGAGGAAGGCGAAGGATGCCAGTAAGAGCGCGGCGACGAAGGCAGAGGCGACCAGCATGGGACGGTCGCGGCGCA
The DNA here is from genome assembly GCA_048498815.1 of Acidobacteriota bacterium. Lineage (GTDB taxonomy): Bacteria > Acidobacteriota > Terriglobia > Bryobacterales > Bryobacteraceae > BOG-234. The sequence continues at coordinate 18,997 of JBEHXG010000003.1, forward strand.
TCGGCTCGCGCGCCATGTTCAGGGGCATTCTCATGCGGCTGCCTTCTTTTGCGTTTGAGTTGGGTTTAATGACCGGCGGTAGCCGTCGAGGCCGGGATATTCGTTTTGGATGATTTCGGTTTGCACGTCAAGTTCTGCTGCGAGGCGGGCAGCTACGCGCGTTGCTTCGTGGCCGAAGCCGGAGAGATAGAGGCGGTCGGGTCTGGCTCCGGATTGATCTTCGACGTAGACGCGGGTGGCGTAGAGGTCGGAGGAAATTTCGTCAAGCGGGTCGGCGGCGTCGGGGCTCAGTTCGAGGGAACGGGTTAGCGTGAGGACTCCATTGCCGATGACGAGGACTGCGAGCGCGCCTGCATTCCTGTGCGCGAGAAGGTACGAGCCTGTTGTTGGCAGGAGCTCCAGAATAGCCAGCGGCGCAGAGGTTACGAAGCCGGGCTGCAAACCCGCGGCTCGGAACGGAGCTTCGTATTGCGCGATAACTTCTGCGGGCGCTACGGCTACAAGTACTTTGTTCCCTGGCTGAACGTGGTATGAGACAGCGGCCTGGTCTACGTCGAAGGGGACCGTTTTGCGGAGGCGGAACTTTACCAGGGCGAGACGCTCTTCTTCTTTTTCGGGCAGGCTTTCGAATTCGAGCACTGCGAGACGCATTGCATTATCAGGCAGGATTAGCGCGGCGGTTCTGCGTCCGGCTGCAGACGAAACGAGCTTATTCACCGCGGCGAAGAATGTGGCCATATCCGCGATGTTTTCGCGAATTGGCGAGGGCACGAGGGTGCCTTCCGGCAACGGCGTGAACTGCGTGGTTGTGGGCGGTCGCGTGCGCGAGACGGCAATTCCCGCAGCGGAGATTTCGAATGCCCATTCGGGCGGCGGATCCCGGAACAGCGACTGAATAGAATCGAGAACGCTCATTCGATGAAGGTCACCTTGTTGATTTCGCGCAGTGTGGTCTCGCCTCTGCGGGCTTTTTCTACGGCCGATTCGCGGAGGAAGGTCATGCCTTCTTCACGGGCGGCGCGGCGGATTTCCGATGACGGGCGGCGATCCAGAATCAATTCGCGAATGCGATCGCTGAGGTCGAGAAGTTCATGGATGGCGGTGCGGCCGCGAAATCCGGTGCCTCCGCATTCGAAGCAGCCGGGGCCTTCCATGAAATCGACGGTGCGCCATTCGTCAGGATTGAGTCCGCTTTCGAGCAGTGTGGAATCGGGGTAGCGCACGGGGCGCTTGCAGTGCTCGCAGTTGAGGCGCACAAGACGCTGGGCGAGGATGCAGTTCAGTGCCGAGACAAAGTTGTAGGCTTCGACGCCGATGTTCTGGAAGCGACCGAGCACGTCGACCACGTTGTTGGCGTGGACCGTGGTGAAGACGAGGTGGCCGGTGAGCGCGGAGTTGATGGCGATTTGGGCGGTTTCCTGATCGCGGATTTCGCCGACCATGATCTTGTCGGGGTCGTGGCGGAGGATGGAGCGCAGGCCGCGGGCGAAGGTGAGGCCTTTCTTCTCGTTCACCGGAATCTGCGTGATGCCTTTTAGCTGATATTCGACGGGATCTTCGATCGTAATGATTTTGTCTTCGTCGTTCTTGATTTCGCTGAGTGCGGCGTAGAGGGTGGTGGTTTTGCCGGAGCCGGTGGGGCCGGTTACGAGCACCATTCCGTAGGGCTCGGAGATGTAGCGGCGGAACTTGGCGAGATCGCTGGCGCTGAAGCCGACGACATCGAGTGAGAGCTTGGCAAACTTTTCGCTCATCGACTCCTTATCGAGCACGCGGAGCACGGCGTCTTCACCGTGGATCGTGGGCATGATGGAGACGCGGAAATCGATGAGGCGCGTTTTGTAGCGAACGCGGAAGCGGCCGTCCTGCGGGACGCGGCGCTCGGCGATATCGAGCTCGCTCATGACTTTGATGCGGGAAAGGATGGTGGAGTGCCAGTCCTTCGCGATAGGCGGCATGGCGTAGTGGAGCACGCCGTCAATGCGGTACTTGATGACGACTTCCTGATCGCGGGATTCGATGTGGATATCGCTGGCGCGACGTTCGAGGGCGTTGAAGATGGTGGTGTCGACGAGCTTGATGACCGGGGCGATGTTGTCGTCGCCGGAGGAGAGGCGGTCGATGGAGAGGGTTTCGTCGGGGTTGTCCTCTTCACCGACTACGTCGAGGGCGAAGCCTTCGGTCACTTCATCGAGTACGCGCTGGGACTGTTCGGTCTTTTTAAGGAGGTCTGCGACCTGTGACGCGGTAGCGACGCGGACCTTCAGCTTTTTGTGGAGCAGCAGACTGAGTTCGTCGATTGTGTTGAGATTGCTGGGATCGACTAAGCCGATTTCGAGGGTTCCGTTTTGTGCTTTGAGGGGCACGAAGTTGTAGCGGAACATGAGGTCGACCGGGATGGAGCGGAAGAGGTCGACATCGATTGCGCCATCGCGGAGGTCCACGTATTCGACGCGATAGCGCGCGGCGGCGGCCTGCGCGGCGGCGACTTCGGCGGCGGGGCCGGCGGCGGTGCTGAGGAGTCCTTCAGTGGCGGCGGGAAGTTTGGGGGTCATTTCACGGTGTCCGCGAGCGAGAAGATGGGGAGGTAGAGGGCGATCAGCACGAACGCCACGAAGATCCCCATGAAGATCATGATGGCAGGCTCGATGAGCGAGAGCACGGCGGTCATGCGGGTGTTGACGTCGTCTTCGTAGAATTCGGCTACGCTCGAAAGCATGGCGGGGAGCGCGCCGGTGGATTCGCCTACTTCGATCATGTCGACCGAGAGGGGCGGGAAGACGCCGGAAGATGCGAGAGACGAGGAGAGCGATTGTCCTTCGCGTACTTTCTGGCCGGCTTTGGCGAGGGTTTTGCGCAGGAGTGGTGTGCCAAGGGAGTCGGCTGAGGTTTCGAGGCCCTGGACGAGCGGGATGCCGCCGGTCAGCAGGGTGCTGAGGACGCGGGAAAACTGCGCTACCTGGTATTTGATCCAGATATCGCCAAGCAGCGGCGCTTTCATTTTGAGACGGTCCAGTTTTTCCTGAGCGGCTTCGCCCCGGCTCCAGACATAGAATGCGGCGAGTGCCGCGAAGATGCAGACTGCCCAGACCAGAACGTAGCTCTTAGCGCCAGTGCCAATTGCGATGAGGTAGACCGTGATCGCTGGCAGCTGCGCCGACATGCTTTCGTACAGCGAGGCGAAGCTTGGCACCACGTAGGTGATCAGAAAGACCATCAGGCAGATCACCAGAAGTATGAGCACGCACGGGTACATCAGCGAGACGAGGACTTTTTTGCGAACGCCCAGCGCGAGTTTCTGGTAGGTGACGTAGCGCTCGAGGACTTCCACCAGGCTGCCCGATTTTTCGCCCGCCATCACGGATGTTACGTAGATCTTGGGAAAGATGCCCTGGGAACGGAAGGCATCGGAGAGCATGGCTCCTTTGCGGACGTCTTCCCGAACCGCGTTGACGTAGGGGCGGAGTTTGGGGTCTGTGAGGCGCTCGGCAAGGAGATCGAGCGCTTTCAGAATGGGGAGGCCGGCTCGGATCAGCGTTACGAACTGCTGATTGAAGATGAGGAACTTTTCGAGATTGAGGCGTTTTTTGCTGCCCGGGAGATTGATGTTGGCGAGCGCGCCGCCTTTGGCCTTGACGGAGTAGACGAGGAAGCCCTGGCGCACGTAGCGGTCGCGTACTTCCGCGTCGGAGGTACCCTGGACAATCTGGTTGTGCATCTGGCCGGATGCGTCGGCGTATTGAAGCTGGAAGTCCGCCATATCAGTGGCCGGCCTCCGGTGCCTCGACGGGAATTACTTCTACTCCGGGAGGGGCGTGAAAGACGAAGAGTGCGGGGGCCACGGTGGCATTGAGCTCTTCGTTGGAGAAGCGGAATTCGAGTTTGGACTGATCCTGGTTGGTTACGCGTACCTTTTGGATTTTGCCGGTGGGGTCGGCCTGGAATTCCACGCGGGTGTAGGGCAGATTGGCGGATTTAGGTATGGCTGCGATCCAGGTCTCGCCGTTGGGTTCGTTATGGGTTTCGAAGGACTGAAAGTCTTTGTGGAAGTCGAGCCGACCGAGCAGGAAGGCGAGGGGCGCGCGCTCATCGGCTGAAGCTTTGAGAGCCGCTTTTTCGGCGCGTCGATCACCGGCGGTATATAGGTAGGTGTCCTTGCCATCGGCGAGGAATAGCTTGCCGGCAGGTGTCGAGTATTCCCAGCGCATCCGGCCTGGTTTTTTGAGGTAGAGTACCCCGGATTCTATTTGGGATGGCCTGCGCGAGGCGATGTAACTCTCTGAAAAATCTAGCCTAAGGGTTTGCGCGTGATTGTAGCGATTCTCGATGGCCTTGAGGGTGGTGTCCAGATCGGGAGCTGCCGGCGCTGCCCATGCGAGGACGCAGACGAGCAGGAGCGTAGTTCTGGCAAGTCCCTGGATCACAGATAGTTGACGGCCGGAACGGGGAAAACGTGCAGGGTTATCCGGGTTCGGTCCGGAACTCGCGCCACTCGACATAGCCTCGGGTCAGGAAGACGGTTCCGCAGATAAGGCATTTGAGACCAATGATATAGCCCCAGAGCCAGGTGAGATCGTGGCGGAAGTCGATGATGGCGAGGATGGTGCCTGCTGTCAGCAGAGCTGCTCCGGTTAGCATGTGGCGGTGGGCGTGGCGACGCCCGGTGTGCTTGTGGCGGACCGCGGGGTGGAAGATCGTCTCGACCGGGGGCTTCGTCTTGCCTTCGTGATCGTAGATTTCGCAGCGTAGTTCCGGATGGCTGGCTACGGTGGCGTTCGCGAAGGTTTCGGCTTCGTTTTGGGTGTCACAGAGCGCTGCGTATTGGGCTGCGTCGCGAAAGGGTTGGCCTTCGGGATCTCGCGGGGCCGCACTTTCGGCTTCGGTGATGAAGACAGCGAACTGACCTGGCTGGACGAGGTCGGTCCAGTGGGGTGGGATGCGTTGCGGGTCGTAGAGGCGGATCCACCGGGTCATGGCTGGCGATCAGGAAATAAGTCCAGCAGGGGTGCGGTTGCGAGGGTGGTGACAAGCGCCATCAGGACCATCATAGAGAACAACTGCTGAGTGAGGATACCCGCAGTGAGACCGATGTTGAGAACGATGAGTTCGACGAGGCCGCGGGCGTTCATCAGGATGCCGATGCGGGAGGCTTCGCGGGAGTTCATGCCTGCGGCGCGGCCGCCGAGCCAGGCACCTCCCCCTTTGCCGGCAAAGGCTGCGATGAGAATCAGGGTCAGATCAACGAAGCCGGAGGAGGGGAGGATGAGGTTCGTGCGAAGGCCGGTGAGCGCGAAGAATATTGGCAGCACCCAGGAAGAAACCAGTTTCTCGGTGCGAACCAGGGTTGGGCCGGCCAGTCTGCGAGGGGCCGCCAGGCCAGCGGCGAATGCGAGCGGGAGCGTGACCATTGACAGCGTGCGCGCGGCAGGCCGGCCCCTGGCGGTCAGGGTGAGGATTAGGGCGAGCAGAATCCATGCGGCTACGTCGCTCATGGCTGCGCCGGTCATGGCGATTACGCCGACCTGGGTTTCGGTCATGCGGCGTTCGTTCAGGATTCGAGCCAGGACCGGAAGGGCGGTGACGCTTAGTGCGGCGCCGATGAAGAGCGCGAAGATGAACAGATCGCCGTGTCCGTAGTCTCGGAAGAGAAATGGGGCAATGGCCAGGCCGGCGAGCAGCGGGGCGATTACGCTTGCGGCGCTGCACCAGAACGCGGTCCGTTGCTGACGGCGGAGGTTTGAGGAATCAATGTGCAGACCGAGGAAGAAGACGAAGAGGAGCAGACCTGCCTGGCTTACGAGGTCGAGCGGGGATAGCGAGTCCGGCGGGAAGAGCGAATGGAAGATGGAGGGCGCGATCACTCCGAAGAGTGTGGGACCGAGGGCGATTCCTGCCGCCATTTCGCCGACTACCGGCGGCTGGCGGACGATGCCGAAGATCCATGCGAAGAGTCGGCAGGTGAGCAGGATTGCCGCGAGCTGGAGAACGAACAAGAACACGATTCCCCAACATACTTCAGGGGTGGGTGTGGGTCTATTTCAGGCGGACGGTGCTGCAGGCGAGTTGATGGTTTTCGATTTCCAGAGATGAGCGCGGTGCACCGGGATCGATCTCGATCGGCATATGGACTGGTGTGAACAGACCGACCATTCTCAACTGGAAGCGACCCGAGGGCGTCTCTGGCAAGAAGAAGTTGCCGGCTGTGTCAGGGTTGGTCTGCGCGACCTCTCTTCCGCCGGCATCATGGATGGAAATTTTGGCGCCGGGCAGCCAGCCTTGGTCCAGATGGCCCGCAACATCTCTCGCGCGCAGGGACGGGTAGGTACATTGACTCTGGTCAACGTACGTCAGGCCGCAATCTGCGGAAACCAGATTCAAATCCAGCTTTTCCGTATGCGACGCGGATGAAGTATCCAGTGTTACACCGACGAGACCCAGCGGAGTGTGAATGAAGTAGATTCCCGGCGCGAATGGTCCTTCTTTGCCGAAATCGAATTCACCCTGGCTGGAATACGGTACCGTTGCCAGGATGCGCCCGGAAATCCCCTCCATCAGTTCCAACGGCTTAGGGATGAAGCCTGTTGGTATAGCGGTGAAGGAGCCCGCGAGCTGGCGGACCCGGATTGCCTCGATCGCCGGCCAGTGCATCGGGACCATCACGTTGTCCCTGCGTTCGCTCCTGACTTCGACAGACAACAGACTTAGTCCGTTATCGGGGGCTGCGCGAATGGTGAAGTATCCGTTCGGAACGTTGTGAAAACTGACCATTCCGGCTTCGTCTGTTGTCATCGCCGCCAGCGTTCCGCGGCCGCCCGGAGCCGCCTCCAGGCGAAGACCTTTGACGGGGCCGTTCGGACCAGAGACTCTGACCTGAAAGTTCGGGCCGACCGGAATCGTGGCGCCGGGAGGGGGAACGCAGGCATGTGCGCGCTGCGAGGCCAGTCCGGCAGTGAGGAGTACCAGCGGCAGCAGAGTGAATCTCACAACGCCAGCATGCCAGACGAAATGCCTCAGCGCCAGTGGCTATTTGTTTGCAGTCCTTGCCACGTGCGCCTGGGTACGGTTCGCATTGGTATTTCCGGATGGAATTATGCTCCGTGGCGCGGGTTGTTTTATCCGGCGAAGCTTCCGCATCGGCTGGAACTGACTCATGCTGCCGCGCAATTCCCGACGATTGAGATCAACGGCACGTTTTACGGACTCCAGCGTCCTGAGGCATTCGGTTTGTGGCGGGAGCAGACTCCGGATGGGTTCGTTTTTTTCGGTTAAGGCCTCGCGCTACATAACTCATATGCTGAAGCTGCGTAGTTCTGAGACTGCGCTCGCGAATTTTCTCGCGTCGGGGATTCTCCGCCTGGGACCTAAGCTGGGTCCGATTCTGTGGCAGTTTCCGCCGCAGTTGAAGTTCGATGCTGGTCGCTTTCGGGACTTCTTCGAAATGCTGCCGCGTGACACGATTGCGGCTGGCAAGCTCGCGCGCAATCATGATCAGCGGCTTGACGATCGCGACTGGCTCGACTGCGATGTGGATCAGCCGATGCGGCACGCGGTGGAAATTCGCCATGAGAGCTTTCGCGATGGCACGTTTATTGAATTGCTGCGCGAGTTCAACATCGCACTCGTATGCGCCGATACCGTCGCGTGGCCGCGGTTGATGGATCTGACGGCAGACTTCGTGTATTGCAGACTGCACGGCTCGGAAGAGTTATATGTGAGCGGATACGACGAGGCCGCCCTGAATCGCTGGGCGGCCCGCATCGTTTCCTGGAGAAATGGCGAGGAGCCGGAAGACGCCGAGCGTGTGCTCGCGCCGACCGAACGGGCGACGGGGCGCGACGTTTACGTCTACTTCGATAACGACGTAAAGGTGCGCGCCCCGGCCGATGCTTCCGCGCTTGCTGCTATCGTTTCGCAGCGTACTGGTTCGGCGCACCAGGAGTAGGCAGCGCATTGGTCACGGTGGCGCCGCTTTCATGGGCCTTCGTGAGTCCGCCCATGATCGTGATGCCCGTGCCCGACACCGCCGCTCCAACTGCGTGCGCGCGAGTGAGCGGAGCTGAGAGCGAGATCGAGACGCCACCCTGCGGGCCACGTCCGCCGCCACCACCGCCACGTCCGCCGCCCGAAACCACGACTGCAGTTTCCTGGCTCGCGCCGCTGTCAATCACGATGGTCTGGCCCGGCGTGAATCCACCTCCTCCGGCGATGGGCAGCGCGGTTGCACCGGCGGTGGTGGCCGTCGCAACGGTTGCCGCGCCCGGAGTGCCGACTGTGGCCACCAGCGCTGATTCCTGGTTGGCGCCGGAATCGATGAAAATCGTCTGTCCCGTGGCGAAGTCGGCGATGTTTGCGACTTTCAGGTTGTTGGCTCCCGCGACTGAAGCGGCAACGAGATTAGTAGCAGCCTGCACTTCGAAATCATGGCAGTTGCTGCCGACGCCTGCGCCGTCCGGGAAGCGTCCCGCACTGCGATTCGGCGCGGGTGGAGGAGTGCCGCCGCCGAAGCCGCCGCGTCCACCACCTGCCGCCGGTGCGGCCGCGTAGCAGCCGCTGGCGCCGGCTCCGGACATCGCCTGGTATCCCTGAGCAGCCCACGGATCGACCATGCCGCCGAAGTTGAGGCTATCGACGACGAGGGAAGCGGCATCGCGCAGCACGATGCTGCCGCTGGCGGGGCCGAGCGCCGGACCGCCGAACCACTGGTTCGGCTTCACCACGCCCTGATAACCGGCGGCGGTAGCTGTAGCATCGGCGACGATTGCATCTACATCATGCGCATTAGCGAGAGGCTTATCAAGCTGAATGCCTGTACCGAGAAGAATGATCGGCTCATTGCTGGAGTGCGCGAAGGCGGTTTCGGAAGTGAAGGTGATGCCGCTGCCCTTCGAACTGAACGGAATGTTCGAGGAATGGTTGATCTTCAGCGGCGCGGTGAGTTCGAGACCGGTGCCGAGTTCTTCCGGCTTCAGGGCTCCGTTGAACGCGTTACGCGCAGACTGCGTACCGACGCTCTTCACGGTTACCGTTTCGATGCCGTGGTCTTTGCTGTCGATATCGAGACGAATCTGATCGCCCGCCGTGATGTTCGCGGTGGAGGAGACTTTGAGATTCGTGGAACCCGCGCGCGCGGGAGCCGTGAGATAGGCTTGTGTGCCCGGCTTGCCCGCGTCTTTCACGGTCATCACTTCGAACTTCTCGGTGACGTTGGAAACCGCGGGGTAGGTGGCGCCGTAGCCGATGGCGACCTTCTCACCCGCGTTGATCGTGACGGGAGCGGCGCCGCGTCCGCCTGCTGCTGTATAGGGAACGTTGGTGGAGCCCTTCGGAATCGTGATCACGGGACCATCCGGCAGTGGCTGCCACAGGGCCATGGCCGCGCTGGCTGCGGTGCCAACGGTTGTCACCTTGCGCGTTTCCGCGCTCGCGCCCGCGCCGACGGTGATGGTGTCACCAGCCTGAATGCCGGTCGTGTTGCGTACATAGATGGTGCCCGCTCCCGCTTTGATCGGAGCGGAGAGGCCGGAGGCGGAGAGGCCGAGCAGGTAGAAGTGCTTCGGCGCGAGGCTGGTTCCGGCCGGGATTTTGATGGTGGAAGTGATGGCGAGCTGGCCGGGGTGATGGGTGAGGGTCCAGTTCGAGATATCGACCGGGGTCGCGCCCGAGTTGTAGAGCTCGATGAAGGAATCGCTTGCGTTCGCGCCCGAGGCCACGCGGAATTCGTTAATCTTCACGGCCGGCACGTTGCGCACCTTTTCAAGCGAAGACCAGGTTTGCGCGGCGCCGTTTGCTGTCCATGCGGCTTTTGCAGCGAGGTCGCCGTTGAAGGCTGTTGGGCCGGATGTCACTTTAAAAGTGGCGCTGACGCTGGCTCCGGGTTCAACCGTGTTGAACGAGACAGGGCCGGTTGCGGTTGCGGCCCATCCGGCGGGAAGCGTCAGGCTGAGACGGACGGCGCTGGCAGCGGTGCTCCCGGTGTTGCGGAAGGTGACGGTGGTTTCCTGGGACGAAGCCGGCGCGAAGGTCTGGATGCCTGTGGGCATGGAACCTGAACCCGCGGGTCCGACTCGCACCGGCGCTACGTCATATTTCGCGGCGACGACGTTGGACTGGATTTTCTGATCGGTTGCGTCGGTGGGGAATGTTCCGGCGGCGGTCATCGCGCCTTCGTAGAACGTGCCCTGGGAGCCCACGCTGTTGTCGCCACCGTTGCCCAGCAGGATTCCGCCCTGCTTGCGCATGGGATCGTAGCTGGGGTTGACGCGTCCGCCATCGAACATGACGGCGAGCTGGCCCTTTTGTGAGTCGCCGGCGAGGGAGGTCCAGTGGTGTGGCTCGCCCTTCGCCATGGCGGTTACGAAGCGCCAGGTCACGCTGGGAAGCGTGGGGCAGTTTTTATCGGCGCCGTCTTTATTGACGCAGCCGACGAGGTTGTTCTCCTGATCTGTCATCACCCATGGACCGGGCGCGGGGCCTTTGTACCAGGCGGTTGCGTTGCCGTAGTAGGTGGTTTCCATGGTGCCGTTGCCGTCATCGCGGGAGTCGGTTTCCGCATTGCCGTAGTCGAAGCAGCAGCCGGAGTTGTAGTGGTGGCCGTCGATGACCCAGTACTGACCTTCGGCCTGATCGTCGACGGCGGTGCCGTGGGCGTCGTCCCAGCGGAGCCCCATGCCGGGCTCGATGAAGACGCCGTAGACTTTGTGGCCGTTGAGGGAAACGGGCGCCATGTCGGCGACGGGGACGTTGTTGAAGCCGCCCATAGCCGGGCCGCTGAAGCCGCCGCGGGGGGCCTGAGTGAGGTCGTTGTGTTTGCCGGACTGGTCATAGAGTTTGACGATCCAGCAGTAGGTGTTGGCACAGAAGGTATCCTGAGCGGCCGCGTCTGCGTAGCCGCCGCCGTCTGTGGCGCTCGGTTTTACTACGCCGATGTCGAGGGTCTTGTTATCGGACTGCCGCAGGACCTGATAGAGGGGCCCGTTATAGGAGGCGTAGAGCGCTCGTGTGGAGCTGTGCGCGGCAGTGCATGCGTCGCCGTTGGCGGCGTAGATATCGCATGGACCCTGAGGTCTTGTCTGCGTCGCGCTATTGCGCGCGGCTTGTTGCGCCATCGTCACGGTGGCGCCGATTGCAGCCAGCCCCAGGGTGATGGAGGCGGCAATTCGGAATTTCGTCTTCGTTGTCTGTTTAGTCATGCCTCACCTGCTCGGGCTATTATATGCCCCCCGAGGTGGCGCGGGATGAAACCGCTTTCATGGGTAGTTTTGCAGGGTTCCCGTGGATGATGGATCGCCGACACGTAGAGTGCCGGGCGCTTGTGGGAGGGGGGAGCAATCGGCGAGCTTTTGCGCGCCGATTCCTGGGGGTCTGCGCTGAGGATCCGTCTTGCTACTTCACCGCGTTACTTCATCTCGAGATCACTTCACCTCGACCCAGGCATGCTTCTGGCTGCTGGCGATTTCGGCTTCGAGGATGGTTAGCTGGCGGAGTCCATCGAGGAACTGCGGGTATTCGGGTGACGCTTCGGGATTCAGGATTGAATTGTAGAAGCGGCGGAAGACCTGCTTGAAGGTGTCGTCGTAGCCTTCGCTGTGTCCGCCGGGGAGGTCGGCGAAGCCGCGTGCGCCGGCGTTGAGGAGCGATGGGTCCTTGACGATGATCTGGTTGGGGGAGTTGCGGTGGCCGATCCAGAGTTCGTCGGGCTTTTCCTGATCCCAGCTCAGTCCTGATTTGGTTCCGTAGATTTCGATGTTGAGGCGATTCTTGCGTCCGGATGATACCTGGCTGGCGGTGTAGGCGCCGCGTGCGCGTCCGTTGGTGCGGAAGAGGACTGCGCCGAAGTCTTCGGTATCGACGGGGTATTCGGTGTAGTCGTCGGCGGAGAGAGTCTTGCCGGCGAAGGCTTCGATCTGTCCTTTGGGCTTGAGGCGGGTTTTGTGGAAGATGGAGAGGTCGGCGCAGACTTCGGTGATGCGGAGGCCGGTGATGTGCTCGGCCATATCACAGAAGTGAGAGCCGATGTCGGCGACGGTGCGGGAGGGGCCGTTATCTTTGGTTTCGATGCGCCAGCTGTAGTCGGTGTTGAAGAGGAGCCAGTCCTGCGAGTAGGTGCCCTGGATGACGAGGATGTCACCGAGTTCGCCGGACTGGGCAATCTGGCGCATGTTCTGTACCTGCGGATAGTAGCGGAGGTTGTGGCAGGTGCAGTTGCGGAGCTTTTTCGCGGAGGCGAGAGAGACGAGTTCGGCGGCCGCAGCGGCAGAGGTGGCGAGCGGCTTTTCGCACATGACGTGCTTGCCGGCTTCGAGGGCGGCCTTCGCGATGGGCGCGTGGTAGGCGTTGGGGGTGCAGATGTCTACGGCGTCGATCGTGGGGTCGGCGAGGACTTCTTTGTAGTCGGCGAGGGCCTTTTCGGCGCCGAATTCGTCGGCGTATTTTTGGGCTTGGGAGAGGTTGACGTCGACGATAGCGGCGATGTCGACGAAGCCGAGGCGGCGGATTGCTTCGACGTGGACGCGGCCGACGAAGCCGGTGCCGATGACTGCTGTGCGTAATCTTTTGGGCATAGTTTTGACCATTATATGTGGGCGGGGTGAGGGATGGGTGGGAACGCGGCTACGCAGTTTTCAGTCAGCCAGGCTGACCCGACACGACCTCCCCGGGAAGACAGTGTCGAGTGCAGCGGAGTACCAAGTGCGCACGTTGCGATATTCCGGACTCTGCAGCATGCGAACTTTACCGAGCAAGTCGAGCGCGGTGTCGGAATCAAGAACGATGTCGGTGACGATCGGGCAAGGTTTCTGGCCCTCCGGTGCCAGGATGTTCGCAAGCAGGATTGTAAAGAGTTGATGTCGCTTAAAGCCGCCTCCGCTGATAGCAAGCAGGCTTTTAATCTGGCAAAGATGCGACCAGTTCACGACTACCATTCGATCGTTTATTGCAGCGATCTTGACGGCCACCTCTGCAAGGGCTTTTCCATGCTTTTCAGGATTAAGTTCCTGTGGGTAGGGCAGGCAGGGGAAGATCCGATTTCCGACATCACCGCAATAAAGTTCATTCTTCCCCGCACCGTCGACGACCTCCATCACAACGGTTCCTATCTTGTCCAGGTAACGTTTGAGGTTGGCGGGAAGGTTACCCCGGTAGAGGTCCGCCAGCCGGTGCCCACTGTCAGGTGAGATGGCACCAACTCCGACTATTCCCAGGTCGGGAGGAGCGGTAGCCCATTCGCCGTTCGGTCTAAATGAAGTCTGTTCCATGAGCGACTTTGCCGCGGTACTTGACTCGGCGAAAAGCGGAAGGGCGATTTGATCAAAGCTGGTGCCGGGTTCCTGTTCAAACGAAAGCCACAGAACGAAAGCCACGTCATCAGGGTCGCAGGGGCGGGTAATAGTTGCTCCCGTCTTGTTTGTCCATTCATGAGCCCACATGCGCCCACTCAGGGGAACGATGCTCACACCTTTTCGCGCCGGCGGATGCCTGCTGATCTTCCTGGCCGCCTGGTACACGGCACGTCCCCCGGACACCGCAATTCTTTGCCCGGAACGAATCGATCCGATGAGCGACTGGCCCGCGGCATTGGCCAAAACTGTGTGGAGGTAGTCGTCCAGGAGGTGATCGCCGTCACCGCGGACATCAACATCAATGACGATAGCATTCGACAAGTCAAATGTATCCCTAAATGTGCGACTTAGTCCGGGATCCTCTCTTCCGACCCGGGCGAAGCTTTCGTCTACATCGAAGCTCACCACGCCCAGGTCTCTAGCCTCCTTCAAGAGACGTGTGATGCTGCTGGCGTCAGTTATCAGATCCCTTGTCTCACCACCTTCCAGTTCGCGCTGACGAGGCAACTTCTCGCTGACAATCTCGCGCTGCGAGCATCCTTCGATATAGAACCATCTGGCCAGGTTGGCCAAACGGCTCTCTGCGTAACGTCTTTCGCCGATGCGGCGCTCCCATGCCTGTTTCTGAGAATCCGCCTCTGCGGTCGATTCCAGCGCTCGCTGTTTACGCGGCATCGACGCGCTCCACTTCCCAGCCTGGTCCAATACATTCCGACCACGTATTTTCAGCGAGCTTCGCAGCGCGGGGGCCGTCCTCAGCCACCACCTGATGGCAGAAGCTGCTGCCACCGAGGCTGCGCCAGCGAACGATGAAGGGCCGGTTCACGCCAAAATGTTGAGCTGCGCCCGATTTCTGACCCGCTTGGGCGGAATGTGTTCGAACGCAGATTATGACCAGATAGCCGAGCCCGCCAGCTGTAGCGGCTGCGGCTTCAAACTCGAGAAGCAGATCGAGCATGTGTTTTCCTCTGCATCCTAAAGACGCCCAAACGCCCGCGCTTCCTCCATCTGCTGATCTGCCGGTCGTCCGACGCGGATCCGTCCATCTTGGTTCAGTTTCTTGACCAATTTAATGAACTGGCAGAAAATACGGGATGTGTCTTAACGCCGGGCCTGGGTTAGGAAGTCTTCGAGGGTTCGGCCTTGTTGCGGGATGAATGGGTCGCCGGGGGAGAGTTCGGTTATGCGGTCCAGGCGGAAGTGGCGGAAGTCGTGTCTTCGTTCGCACCAGGCGGCTAAGGTCCAGACGTTGCCCCAGAAGTACAGGCCTAACGGCTGGACGGTGCGGCGTTCGGGTGGACCAGTTTCCTTTTGATACTGGAATTCGATGCGGCGGGTTTCGTCTATGGCCTGGCGGATGGTGTCGAGCGGCTGGCGGTTGTTTGGGTTCGTTTTCAGATCTACCGCGTAGATTTTCGATCTCTTGATTTCGGATTTCAGCTTGTCCGGCAGCGCGGCTTCGATTTTCGTTAGTGCTTGTGTGGCCGCGGTGGAGAGCGCGGGCGTTGTCCACGTCTCCACCATTCGCGCGCCCACTACGAGCGCTTCGATTTCTTCCTTTGTGAACATGAGCGGCGGTACGTCGAAGCCTCGCAGGATGTAGCCTACTCCTGCTTCTCCTTCAATCGGGACTCCTGAGCGAGCCAAATCCTGAATATCGCGGTAGATGGTTCGCTCGGAGACCTGGAGTTTGCGCGCCAGTTCGCGCGCAGTGCAGCGGGTGCGGCGCAGGCGCAGGTGCTGGACGATCTGGAAGAGGCGATCGGCTCGTCGCAAGATTCCAATCTAGCCCAATCCGCAGATGCCTACCAGGTTGCCTTCTGGATCGTGGAAGCGGGCGAAGTAGCCACGGTCGGCTCCGATAGGAGTTTTGGGGATGACGATTTTGCCTCCGTTGGGTTCGATTCTTGCGAGCGCGGCGTCGATGTCTGGCGTGGAAAGGTAGACGACCGAGCCGGTGCCGGAGGGCGTCATGCCTGGTCCCTGCATCAGGCAGCCTCCTGGCGCGGGATCGGTGTGCGGAAAGATGGCAAGGCGGTTGGGGCCGAAGTCGGCGGCTTCGAGTTGCAGGCTGAATACTGCGTTGTAGAAGTCGATTGCTTTGGGGAGGTCCGCGGTGGGGATTTCGAACCACTCGGCGGCGTTGGGAGATTGATTGCTCATGCGTGCATTTTGCACGCGTGCTGCTGACACCGTGGTGTCAGGAGACTTTGTCAGCCTTTGCGGTCGATGCGGAAGTCGTCGAAGGCGGCTCCGCTGGGGCCTTTGAACCAGACGCCGGTGCGGCCGGGGGCGAGGATGCCGGAGTCCTGTGCGGTGAAGAGGCTGCGGTTGCCGAAGAAGACCTGGACTTTGGGTCCGCGAAAGGTCACCTTCACTACGTGCCATTCGCCGGGTTTGACGTCGCCTGCAACCGGCGCTGAGGCAAGGGATTCCGATACACCGTTTTTGATATGCCGGAGGACGACGTTTTTTTCGTCAGTGCTCAGGCTGACTACATAGTAGTTGCCGGGGTCCTGATAGCGCCAGATGATGCCGGCGGCGGTGCCTTTGGAGCCTCCCTCGATGCGGAATTTTACGGAGAGATCGCCGTCGCGGCAGACTACTTTGTCGAATACGGCGAGGGGCGGTTCGGATTCGGGGGCCCCGCCCGCGGCTCGGAAGACGTTGGGGTGGCTGGGGGCAGTTTTGTCGGCGTGGACTCCCCATTTTTGAGCGGTGGGGGAGCTCCAGCCGGGGGGGAGTTGTCCCTGGCGGACCGAGTCGTAGTTGACGCTTTCGGCTCCGAATCCGGCGATGCTCAGGGCGATAGCTGCGACAAGAGTAGTTCGCATCTGCTTATAGTTTAGCGTATGGTTCCGCACATCAGACTCGGTCGTTTTGGGCTTGTTCGAGGCGGGTTTGGAGTTGAGTGTCGTGGGTGTGGAGCTTCAGGGCTTCAGCGGCCGCGGCGGCGGCGGATTTGTTGGCGGTGCGGACGAGGTCGAGGAGGAATTCGATGGCGGGTTCGGTTCGGGATGTGGAGAGGGCCAGCACGATGGATTTCCTGAGGTCGGTGGTGACGGTTTCGTTGTAGGTTTGGATGAGCCAGTCGACGGCGTCGGGGCGGCGGCTGGCTCCGAGGGCGAGGAGTGCGGCCTCGCGGTCTTCTTCGGTTAGTGTGGCGACGCGTTGGGTTACGAAGCGGACTCCTTCGGCTGCTTCGACGGAAATGATGGCGGTGAAGCATTCGGACATGACATCGGGTTCGCCGTCACCGGTCAGAGTTTTTAGGCGGAGGAGGAGTGCGGCGGGTTCGGAGCCGATGGCCGCGATGGCTCGGATGACGCCGATGCGGGCGGGCGCGGTTGAGTCTACGAGGAGCGGAGTCAGTTCGCGAAGTTTCCAGGGATAGGTGCTGTTGGCGAGGCCTATGGCGCAGATGCCA
This sequence comes from Acidobacteriota bacterium, assembly GCA_048498815.1. GTDB lineage: Bacteria > Acidobacteriota > Terriglobia > Bryobacterales > Bryobacteraceae > BOG-234. The sequence goes on from JBEHXG010000003.1 coordinate 35,761, forward strand.
CGAAGATCGGCTGCTACGTCTATCGGCGGACCGTAGGAGCCTTCCATTTGTATGTGGCGCATGCCTTTGAGGAAGAGGTCTGCGTCGTCGTAGTCGAGTTGCACGAGCGCGCGGGCTATGGCGGTGGTGGCGGCGCAGGCTTTGTCCGGTGTTTTCGTGAGGAAGCGATTGAAGGCTGCGGCCAGGTCTGCATTGAGTTCGCGAAGGTGATTCGCGGCGATCAGGCGGGCGGCTTTCGCAGCTACCAGGTTGGATTTTCCGGCCAGCGCTTTTTTGAATTCTTTGGTGTCGGCGCCTGCATCATCGAGACGCGCGAGGGCCGTTTCGATTGGATCGTTTTTCATGCTTCAGGCGGCTGACACTATCGACGCCTGCACTCCATTTTCTGTTAGGGCGCGGGGGCGAAGGCGAACCAGTTTGTTCGGGGAATAGGGCAGGTCGAGGGTGACGGGGACGTAGTTGTCGGTGAGGGCGCGGCCTGGGGGATCGAGCGTTACGGCTTCGAATTCGCGTCCTACGAGGCTTTCGCGGAAGGTTTGGTTTTTGCGGGCTGCGAGATCCCGGAGGATTTTGTTGCGGTCGCGTCTTATGCGAATTGGGGTTTGATCGGGCATTGCTGCTGCGGGCGTGCCTGGGCGTTCGGAGTAGGTGAAGACATGCAGGTAGGTGAAGGGCATGGCTTCGATGAAGGCTCGCGATTCTTCGAAGAGGGCTTCGGTTTCGCCGGGGAAGCCGACCATGACGTCGGCGCCGATGGCGGCGTCGGGCATGAGGCGGCGGGCGATGCGCATGCGGTCTTCGTAGTGCCGCGGGCGATACTTGCGATGCATGCGGCGGAGGATTGTGTCGGAGCCGGATTGCAGCGGGGCGTGTACGTGCTTCGCTATGCGGGGGGAGTCGGCCATCAGGTGGAGAAGGTCGTCGGTGAAGTCCATCGGCTCGACTGAGCTTAGGCGGATTCGTTCGATCGGCGTTTCGTTGAGGATGCGGCGGAGGAGATCGGCGAGGCGCATGGTGCTGCCGGCTTCCCTGCCCCAGCGTCCTAAGTTGATGCCGGACAGGACTACCTCTTTATAGGTGGTTGCTAATGCCTGGACCTGTTTGATTACGTCGTTCGAGTTGATGAAGCGGCTGCGTCCTCTTACGAAGGGGATGATGCAGAAGGAGCAGCGGTTGTGGCAGCCATCCTGAATTTTGAGGTTGGGCCTGGTGCGGTCGGCTGAGGCTTCGGCGTTGCTTTCGTGGATGGGTGCGGTGAGGATGTCGGCGGTTTCGAAGATGTCGCCGGTCAGGATTTGGCCGTGATAGGGGATGTCCGGCGCTTCGGCGATGAGGTTCGCGATGCTCGTCTTGTGGGAGTTGCCTACTACCCATTCGACGCCATCCATCTTTGCTAGTTCTTCGGGGGCTCGTTGGGCGTAGCAGCCTGTGACGAGGATGCGCGCGTTGGGATTTTCGCGGCGGACACGTCTTATCGTTGAGCGTGCGTCGTCATCGGCGGTTGCCGTTACGGTGCAGGTGTTGAGGACTACGATCTCGGCCTGATCGCGCTCTTCGGCGATTGCCAGGCCGCGTCCGGTGAGCTGGGCTTCGAGCGCGGCGCCATCGGCCTGGGTGGCGCGGCAGCCGAAATTCTGCACGAAGACGCGAGGCGCGGACATCGCCTCTATTGTCTAACGTCGATATACTAAAGACAGAAACCCTTACAAATGGGAGAATCCAGCATCCTTTGGCTGCGCGTTGCGGCCTGCCTTTATTTCATCGGACTGACGGATGCGATTGTGACCATCCTGCGGCGGCGCGAGAGTTTTTTTCGTGTGGCGGCTGGGGCGTTTGCGCTGGGCGCGGTGTTCCATCTGGTGTCGCTGGTGGACGAGGGGATGACGATTCGGCATTTTCCTTCGACCGATATTTTTCAGAGCATGTCGTTCTGCGGGTTGATTGTGGCGGCTACGTTTTTGGGCATTCGGTGGAAATACAAGGATGAAGCCGCGAGTCTGAGCGTCTTCATTTTTCCGTTGGTGTTTCTGATGACATTCATGGCGGCGCTGCGGAATCCGGTGACGACGTGGTCGAGCGATGTGGCGCGGAGCACGTGGCTGGTGATCCATATTGTTGCTGAGCTGCTGGGGTATGCGGCGCTGCTGTTTACGTCGATCGGGTCGGTGCTGTATCTGATTCAGGAGCGGCAACTGAAGCGGAAGGTGGTGCCGTCGATTTATCGGATGCTGCCGCCGCTGGGGACGCTGGACGATCTGATTCTGAAGTCGCTGAGCGCCGGGTTCGTTTTTATCACGGTGGGTGTGATTATTGCGATTGTGTGGGCGTTCATTGAACACGGCACCCGGTGGATCGGGAACAGCAGTATCACGCTTTCGTTTGTGACGTGGGGCGTTTATCTGGCGCTGGTGTTTTTCCGCATCAGCGCGGGGTGGCGGGGGCGTAAGGCTGCGATTCTGTCACTGGTTGCGCTGACTTTTTGTGCTGTGACCTGGGCGGCTCATGCGGGGCTGCAGAACCGGCTCCTGTAAATACGATGAAGCTGCTGCTTACAGGATTGAGCCATAAGACCGCGCCGGTGCACCTGCGCGAGAAGCTTGCGATCGGCGAGGCTCGGCTGGGACTGGCTTTGCAGGAACTGCAGAAGCTGGGCGCAGCGGAGGCTGTGGTGCTTTCGACTTGTAACCGCGTGGAGTTTGCGGTTTCGACTAGTGAGGATCGGGAGCCGGGTCCTGTGCTGGAGCAGTTCCTGGTGAACTGGGATGTTCCTCGCGCGGCTGTCGACGGGCATTTGTATCGCTATGAGGCTCGCGAGGCGATTCAGCATATCTTTCGCGTGGCTTCGAGTCTGGATTCGATGGTGGTGGGCGAGCCGCAGATTCTGGGTCAGATGAAGGCTGCTTATGCGGCGGCGAAGTCTGAGGGGTCGGTTGGCGGGATGCTGGAGACCGTGATGACGCGGGCTTTCAGCGCGGCGAAGCGGGTTCGTTCGGAGACCGGCATTGGGCAGATGGCGGTGTCGGTTAGTTATGCCGCTGTTGAGTTGGCGCGTCGGATTTTTGGGTCGCTTAGCAAGCAGAAGGTGCTGATCATTGGGTCGGGCAAGATGGGTGAACTGGCGGCTCGGCATCTGAAGCGGTCGGGCGCGAACAAGATTTTCGTTACAAATCGGACGCGGGAGCGCGCGGATGAGATGGCTCGGTTGTTCGACGGGCGCGCGATTGATTATGGTTCGTTCCACTCGATGCTGCATGAGATGGATATTGTGATTGCGTCGAGCGGGGCTCCGCATTTTATTTTGAGTCGCGACGATATGCAGCGGGTGATGGCGCTGCGGAAGAATCGACCGATTTTTTTGATCGATATTGCGGTGCCTCGGAATATCGATCCCGCGGTGAACGAACTGGAGGGCGTATTCCTGAAGGATGTTGACGATCTGGCGGAGGTGGTGAACGCCAACATCAAGGAGCGCGAGAAGCAGGCTCGGCAGGCTGAGGCGATTGTGGATGAAGAGGTTGAGCATATGATGGCTCGGCTTCGGATTGAGGGTGTTACGCCGACTATCGTCGGCCTGCAGGCGCAACTGGAGGAGATTCGGGCGGCTGAGGTGGCGCGGGCTTTGCGTCGTATGCCGGGGTTGAGTGCGGAGCAGGCGGCGCAGGTGGAGGCTATGACGCGGTCGTTAATTAATAAGATTGCGCATGGGCCGATTTCGGAGTTAAGGCGGAATGCAGGTGAGGCTGAGGGGGATCAGGCGATTGAGGTGATTCGGCGCATTTTTCAGTTGCGACGGTGAGGGGGGTGGGAACTTCGCACCGATCAGTTGCCTACCTGCGAGGCCTTTCAACCCCTGCTGATGTGGTCAGTTGGGGGGGGGAGCCCTTATGGTAAAATCGCCCTGAAATAGCTACCCTTCTCAAGATGTGGGGAGTAATCATTTATGCAGCATTTGATGTCAGTTATAAGCCGCCTAAAAATAGCCGTCTCTCTTTGCTTGCTCTTTGGTGCTACTGTATCGTCGGCTCAGTCCATCGGAGACAGAGCAACCTTGGCCGTTGTTCGACTAGCGGCCCAGGGCGGTAAGGCCGACGCGCAATACTTGCTCGGAATGCTGGTCGCCGGTGGCTCGCCGTCGCTGGGAATCAAACAGGACCAAGCGGAAGGGCTGATGTGGCTCAAGAGAGCGGCCGATCAGGGGCATAGCGAGGCGGCGGTGAAAGTCGGCGACTATTATTACCCTGTAGACAAGCAGAATGCGGCCCACTATTACCGAATTGCTTCTGATCATGGGCACAGCGTCGGACAGGAAATGCTTGGCCACCTGTATGAGTTAGGACAAGGTGTCCCGAAAGATTGCAAGACAGCTGCGGATTTGTACCAGAAGGCAATCTCGCAAGGAGATCATGTTCCTGAGTTTTGGCTTGGACGTCTGTACGAGTATGGCTGTAATGATTTCGCCGCCAATCACTCACTCGCCATCCGTTGGCTTGAAACCGCTTCTTCCAGAGGCGAGATACAAGCGCAATACGCATTGGGGAGCGGGTATTATCACGGCGAGAATGGCTTTGAAAAGAATTATGCGTTGGCAGAGCCCCTACTATTGGCGGTCGTCAATAATTCACAAGATTTTGAATCGCTAAAGGGTTATGCGGCTGGGGATCTGGGGCAGATGTATCTAGATGGGGACGGCGGAATTGAGAGAGACTTCAGCAAGGCGGCACGGTGGTTTGAGGTGTCAGCTGATAAGGAACTGAGCCCACGGGCTATGAATGTGCTCGCTGCTTTGCACGTCAAGGGTTTGGGCGTACTTCAGGATCCTGTGCTGGCCTATATGTGGCTGAGTCTCTCGAGCGCCAATGGTGGTTCCGATGCGGCGGAAATACGTGATCTAGTTTCAACCCAACTGTCCCCACAACAGTTAGTTGACGCGCAGCGGATGGCGCGGGAATGGCAAGGTCGACACACGAAGCAGAATTAGACGCCTCTCGCCCGTACGCTCCTGCCCACATGGCGTACATCAGTACTTTCATAGAGTTCGGGCAAACGCAGGTAACAGACGCACTGGCATTTCTCCCGGCTTGCCACTTTACCATGATGGCGAACTACCAATTTTCCAGGGCATCGAACAATGGATGCGGCCGGCGTTGAGAGGTGCCACAGCTGATGTCTAAGGCACCGTTAATCACGCGCGAGCAACAGATACTAGTTCCTATGCTCTTAGGGGTGGAGCACTACCTATCCCTGATGCGTCGGATGCTTGAATGCAACTACGCACTCGCAATTGCTGAAGTATCGCGAACGAATTCACCTCCCTGACCAAAATGTGGAAGATTTCGCGCGTTGCGTCGCGCGTTGTATGAAGCCGTGTTTCGTTTGCGGAATCGGCAGCGTCGATTCAGGACGACCCACTGAAAGTTACACTGAAATCATGCTCGTGATTGGGTCACGTGGTTCGCAGCTTGCTCTGTGGCAGGCGAATCACATCAAGGCGCGCCTCGAAGCGCGTGGCGTCGAGACCCGCCTCGGAATTATCCACACGCGGGGCGATAAGATTCTGGACTCTCCGCTTCATCTTGTCGGCGGCAAGGGTTTGTTCACTAAAGAGATTGAAGAGGCGCTGCTCGATGGGCGCATCGACCTGGCTGTCCATTCGATGAAAGACCTGCCGACGGAGCTGCCGAAGGGCCTGACCATTGCGGCGATTCCGGAACGCGAAGATCAGCGCGATGCGATTGTCGGCGGCAAGCTGCGCGATCTGAAGTTTGGCGCGCGCGTGGGTACGAGTTCGCTGCGCCGCATTGCGCAGTTGCGGCGGGCGCGGCCCGATCTGGATATCCAGTCGATTCGCGGCAATGTGGATACGCGCATCCGCAAAGTGGAAGAAGGCGAGTACGACGCCATTGTGCTCGCGGCCGCGGGGCTGCGGCGGCTGGGCTGGGAAAACATTATCGCGGAAACGTTCCGTCCCGATGTGGTGTGTCCGGCGGCAGCCCAGGGAGCGCTCGCCATTGAGACGCGAGAGAGCGGGCCAGGCTTCGACGCGTGCGCGGCGCTGGACGATCCCTGGACTCGTCTGCCGGTGACGGCGGAACGCACCATGCTGGGCGAACTCGGCGGTGGGTGTCAGGTGCCGATTGCGGCTTACGCCACGCTCGAAAACACCGAGATGTTTCTGACAGGCGCGGTGTTTTCGCCCGATGGCGCGGCGATGGTTCGCTACACGGCTACGGGCGACTGCACGAAGCCGGCGGAACTCGGGCGGACGATCGCGCGTGTGCTGCTGGAGCGCGGCGCGCGCGAACTGCTGAACTATGAGTAAGGTCTGGCTGGTCGGGGCGGGACCAGGCGATCCGGAACTCATTACCGTAAAAGCGAAACGAGTGCTGGAAGCGGCGCAGGTGGTGCTTTACGACCATTTGGCGAATCCGGCTTTGGTGGCGCTGGCCCCTGCCGGGGCGGAGCTGATCTACGTTGGGAAGAAGAAGTCCGAGCATTCGTATTCGCAGGATGAGATTTGCGAATTGCTTGTGGATCGCGGGCGGCGCGGGCTCAATGTGGTGCGGCTGAAAGGCGGCGATCCTTTTATCTTTGGACGCGGCGGGGAAGAGGCTGAGGCGCTGGTGAATGCGCGGATCGCATTCGAGGTGGTGCCGGGTGTGACTTCGCCTTTGGGGATTGCCGCTTATACCGGGGTGCCGCTGACGCATCGTGAGCATACTTCGGTGGTCACGTTTCTTACCGGGCATGATGTGGAGAAGATTGACTGGGCTCGCGCGGGGCAATCGGACACGCTGGTGATTTATATGGGTCTCTCGAATTTTGGGGAGATTGCGGCTCGGATTGTGGAGGGTGGGCGTCGGCCTTCGACTCCGGCTATGGCGGTGCGGTGGGGGACTCGGCCGGATCAGCAGGTGCTCATCGGAACGCTGACTACACTGCCGGCTTTGATTCGCGAGCGAGGGATGAAGCCTCCGGCGACGATTGTGGTGGGCGATGTGGTGTCACTGCGGGAGAAGCTGAGCTGGTTTGAGAAGCTGCCGCTGGCGGGCAGGCGTGTTGTGGTTACTCGTGCGCGGGAGCAGGCGGAGTCTTTGAGTGCTCCGCTGCGGGCGCTTGGGGCCGAGGTTGTGGAGCTACCCACGATTGAGATTCAGGCGGCTTCGGATTATTCAGGGCTCGATGCCGCGATCGGGCGGTTATCGTCTTATGCCTGGCTCATCTTTACCAGTGTGAACGGCGTTCGGTTTTTCTTCGAGCGACTGGATGCCAGTGCGGCGGATGTGCGATCGATTCGCGGGCGGCTTTGCGCGATTGGTCCTGCGACGCGGGATGCTCTGCAGCAGTTTCATCTGAAGGTGGATGTGATGGCGGAGGAGTATGTCGCCGAGGGCCTGCTGCGGACGCTCGATGGGTTCGATCTGGCGGGTTCGCAGATTTTGATTGCACGCGCTGCGGTGGCTCGCGATGTTTTGCCGGATGAGTTGCGGCGACGGGGGGCAGTTGTCGATGTTGTGGAGGCTTATCGGACAGCTTCGCCGGCTGATTTGTCTTCGAAGGCCGCGGCTGCGTTTGCTTCGCGTGTGGATTGGGTTACGTTTACCAGTTCTTCGACCGCTTCGAATCTGTTGGCTGTGCGAGGCGCCGGGGAGTGGGGCGGTGCCCGCGTCGCGAGTATCGGGCCGATCACCAGTCAGACTTTGCGTGATGCCGGAGTTGGCGTTGATGCCGAGGCTTCGGTGCACACCGTGCCCGGTTTGGTGGATGCGATTCTGGCGGCGAGTATAATCGAAAAGTGAAATATTGGCCTGTTCTCGCCGCGTTTGTGCTGTTTTCCGCCGGATGCGCGAAGAAAAACGATACGCCCGAAGCGATTAAGCAGGGCGTGATCCGTGACATCTCGAAGAGCTTCAACATGGCGAGCATGGATGTGAATGTGGACTCGGTGTCGTTTCGCGATAAAGAGGCCGACGCTACGGTTAGCTTCACGCTGAAGGGCGGTAATGCCGCGCAGGGCATGACGATGCGCTATGTGATGGAGCGCCACGACGACAACCAGTGGTACATCAAGAGTCGGGCTTCATCAGGTGGCATGGGTGCCGGTGGAGCTTCGGGCGCGCTGCCTCCGGGACATCCTGCGATGGGTTCGGCTCCGATGGATAATCCTGTGCCTTCCGGTTCGAAGATGAATCTTCCGCCGGATCATCCGGAAATCAAGTGAAAGTAGCCGTCCTGGGCGGCGGACCCTCCGGCGCGTTCGCCGCGGAGAAGCTGGCCGCGGCGGGGATTGACACCGTCGTCTTTGATGAAAAGCTGGCGTGGGAGAAGCCGTGCGGCGGCGGGCTTACGTGGAAGGCTTATTCGCAGTATCCGTTCTTAGCTGAGGGCGGGACGGTAAAGAAGGTTGTTAGCGATTCGGTTTTGACCGCGCCTGGATGTAAGCCGGCTTGTCTGAAGCTGGACCGTCCGATTCTCATTTATTCCCGGTATGACCTGAATGCGATGCTGCTGCAGCGGGCGCAGGATGCGGGCGCGCAACTGGAGCGCACGCGTGTGCTGGGCGCGGAGCGGACTTCGCGCGGATGGAGTGTTCGCACTCGCGAAGGTTCGGTGGATGCGGATTTCTGCATCATGGCGGCGGGCGCGCGGAATCCTCTGAAGAACCTGGGGACCGAGTTGAGGCCTTCGGATTCGATGACTGCACTGGGGTGGTATGTGCCGGGCAATCGCGAGAAGATCGATATCAAGTTCTTTGCTGGGTTCGCAGGGTACATCTGGGTGTTTCCGCGATGCGGGCATCTTTCGGTCGGGATTTGCGGACGGGAGCCGGCTTCGTCACTGCGCGCGCGGCTGGAGGCTTATATGGATGAGCATGAGCTTTCGCGATCCGGAGCTACTTTTTATGGGCATGTGCTTCCGAGCCTGGAGACCGCGGCGTGGCATCGGAATCGTGTGGCCGGCGACGGGTGGATGGCTACCGGCGACGCCGCTGGTTTGGTGGATCCAATTACCGGCGAGGGGTTGTATTATGCGCTGCGGTCGGGCGATCTGGCCGCGCAGGCAATTATCGCGGAGCAGCCTTCGAATTACCAGTCGGCGATGCATCAGGAGATCGCCGAGGATCTGGAGTTTGCTTCACGGCTGGCGGATCACTTCTATCAGGGGAAGTTTTTGTGGGGGTCGGTTACTTCGCGGATGGTGCAGTTTACGCGGCTGAGCCCTACGTTTCGTGGTTTGATGCAGGAGTTGTTTGCAGGCACCCAGTCTTACCTTGGGCTGCGGGAGCGCGTTTGGGGTGGGCTGGGACGGACGCTTCGCGAGATTGCGGGCAACAGTTTGCTGCCTGGCCGCGCGAGTTAGAATTCTCTCTTTTGGATTGCTTTGATTGCTGCCGCGGCGATTAGTATCGCCAGGGCGACGGTCGCCAGACCGTGCACCCAGGGCAGCGGCCCGCGGAGTATTCCAGTCGCGCGATTGAATTGATCGTTGCCGAGGATGAAGACGAAGGGATCGTATTCGTGCAACGCTGGGCTGAAGCCGAAGGCGAGCGCAATGACGGCCACCATGCAGACTACGGGGGCTGTATATTCGCCTTCGACAAGCGAGGAGACAAGCAGCGGCAGCGCGATGAAGATGCTTCCGCCGAGGGCCAGGCGGAATACATGCGCCCATGCCTGCTGGAGTAAGCGAGGTTTGCCCGCGGTGCCGATGGTGAGTACGATCGCGATCCATGGAATGGCGATCAGGCAGGCGGATTCGAGCAGTACGACGTACATTCGAGTACGCATGAGTTTGGCGCGGCTTACCGGCAGAGTGAGTGTGAATGAGGCTGAACCAAGCGCTTTTTCGCGGAGGATTCCGCCCATGCCGAGGAGCGTGACGGCTCCGACCCAAAGGACGCACATGGTGTCGTCAGCGAAGTGGATCAGGCCGTAGAAATAACTCGGTTCCGTGGATGGAAGGACGAAGCGGAGGGCGCGGCGTACGTCCTGATAATCGCAGATGACGAGGAGCGCCGCGAGGGAGAGCAGGAAACGCGCTCGGGTTTCGATCCAGGCTTTTCGCCATAGCCAGGTCATATCAGTTCTCCTTCACCATGCCGAGATAGATTTCACGCAGACCGATACTGCGCACATCGATGGAGCTTGCATTGCGTTCGCGGGCGAGGTCGACGACGCGATCGGCGTTGCGGCTGGCGAAGATACTGAGCTGATTTCGGTCTTCGCGCACGTTTTGCACGCCGTCGATCTGGAAGTCGCGCGCGGCGGGCGCGGTGGCGAAAGAGAGATCGATCTGGCGGCAGGATTCGCGCAGGTCGTCGGTTGGGAGGTCGAGGATGAGGCGTCCTTTTTCGAGAATACAGACGTGGTCTGCGATGCGCTCTACGTCGGCGATTTGGTGGGAGGAGAAAAATATCGCCGCACCTTCGGCAGTGTGGCGGACCATCGTCTGCAGTACCTGTTCGAGCACGACGGGGTCGAGTCCTTCGCCGGGCTCATCGAGGATCAGGAGTTCGGCGGAGCGCGCGAAGGCGAGTAACAGTGCCAGCTTCGTGCGCATCCCTTTGGACAGCTGCCTGACTTTGCGGTTCGACGGCAGTTCGTATTCGCGCAGGAGTCTGGCGGCGACGTCGGCGCGCCAGTCGGTGTAGAACGAGCTGGTGAAGCGAATCATCTGGCCGACGGTCATGTAGTCGTAGAGGCGCTTGTCTTCGCTTACGTAGGCGACTTTGCGGCGCATGACAGCGTTTGCGGACGGGTCTTCGAAGCGGTATCCGAGCACGTCGCCGCCGCCTGAGGTGGGGGCGATCAGGCCCATCAGCATTTTGATGGTGCTGCTTTTGCCCGCGCCGTTGCGGCCCAGAAATCCTGTGATGCGGCCGGGCATTACGTTGAGATCGAGTCCTTTTACGGCTTCGGTTTGGCCGTAGGATTTGCGGAGCGCTCGCGTTTGGATGATGGGTTGATCGAACATTACCTCTTCACCGGATCTTGTTTTGCGCTCTCGGCGGGCTGCAGAATTTCGGCATCAAACGCGCGGCGGATTTCGTCGTCCAGCAGACCCTCGGCGCGGAGGCGTTCGATCAGGTTGCGGATGCGGCGGCGCGCGGACTGAACGCGGTCAATCAGGTTGAGAGTGCGGCGGTTGAGGGAGATGAATGCGCCCGCGCCCTGGCGCATTTCGAGGAGGCCTTCGTTTTCGAGCTCCATGTAGGCCTTGACTACCGTGTTAGGGCTGACTACGAGCTCTTCGGCCAGGGTGCGGATGCCTGGAAGCTGGTCTCCATCTTTGAGGAGGCCGTTTTCGCAGGCATGGCGGATTTGCTGCATGAGCTGGAGGTAGAGGGGCTGTGCCGCGGCGGGATTCAGTTTGGGGAAGATCATTTAAACTGTACCTATTGAAGGATACAGTTATGATTGACGTCCGTCAAGGAGAAATTGTTCCCGGGAATTTCATGGGATGATTTGGGCATGAGGCTTGCCTTTCGACTGGGTTTGGCGATGCTGCTGGGTGGCGTCGCGGCAATGGGTCAGGACCCGGTTTCCGGCGTTCTCGGCTGGGAAGCGAAAGATGCGGCGGCCATGGAGCGGCGGCTCGGGGCCAATCCGGCCGATGAAACCACACGCCTTCAGGTGCTTGCTTACTATTCGCGCGGGGACCAGATGGCGCGGCCGGATAGCCGGAAACGGCGCGCGGATCTGATTGCGTGGCTGATTGAGCACGAGCCGGGTTCGGCGATTTTTGCGCGCGGATATGCCATGCCGGACCGGCCCGATCCTGCTGTCGATCGACTTTGGGATGATGCTTTGCGCTCGCATATGAACGACCCCCGGGCGTTCGGCAATGCGGCTTTGTTTTACGGCCAGATTGATCCGCGGCGGCATGCGCTTTACGCGGAGAAATCGTTCACGCTGGACCCGGATAATACGGCAAATGCGCGTCAGCTTGGTGAGGTGTATGCACTTTGTCTGCTGCGGGTGAATCCTGAGGCAGATCCGGATGGGAGCGTTGCTGCGCGTGGATTGAAGGTGCTTGAAACTACTACCAGCGCGCCACTGGTGGAAGTTGCGGTTCAGGTGCTGCGGAGTCAGCAGATTAAGTCGATGCTGATGACGGGCCGCCCCGATGCGGCTGCCGATGCGCTTGGCGCCAGACTAATCGCCCGGGTTCGCGCGCTTGATCCGAATGCGCCGATTGGACTGATTTATCCCGATATGCCGCCGGCTCCGGCGCCACCGCCGCAGACATCTTCGGACTACCGCCGCCTGACGCCCGATGAGATTCCGGGGTTGCCGGTCGCAATTCGCGCGGCGTTGAACACTGCGGGCTGCACGATCCCGCAGGCTGTTCAGTCCGGGCCGCCGCAAGGTGTGGAGCGCGGTGCGTTTATGGAGCGAGGTGTTGTGAGTTGGGCTGTGCTCTGCGCGCGGCAAGGCAGAAGTTCGATATTGGTTTTTCATGACAGCGCTTCACGACGTTTTGAAGAGGTCGCGCGCGAGCCTGTTGAGGGACGCATCGCCGATGGCATTCTGCAAAGGAGTCTGGGCAAGGCCAGCGCGAGGTTCATCCAGGAGCACTACCGCGCGTACGGCGGGCCGAAGCCACCGCCGCTCGATCACATTGGAATTGACGATGAGATTCCCGAAAAGGCTTCCACTGTCTGGTATCGGTACCGAGGCAAATGGAGTACGTACAGCGGCGCAGACTAGATCGCACGCTAAATTTAGGCTTGGCTCGTTTTACTCTTCCTTCTGTTTATCCGATTCTGGATACCGCCACGCTGGAGCGGCGGGGGCTTGATCCCGTAGCCGCCGCTGAGGCTTTGATTGAAGGCGGCGCCCGGATTTTACAGCTGCGGCATAAGACATTTTGGTCGCGGGAGACGTTCGAACTGGCGCAGAGGCTGCAGGCCCTCTGCGTTGCCTCGGATGTGATGTTTGTTATTAACGATCGCGCCGATTATGCGGCATTGCTTGGCGCGCCGCTTCATCTCGGACAAGAGGATTTGTCTCCTTCCGATGCGCGGCGCGTGATCGGGCGGGAGGCGGTTATTGGCTTTTCCACGCATAACCCTGCTCAGATGATTGCTGCGGCCGATCAGCCGGTTCACTACGTTGCTTTCGGGCCCGTTTTCGCTACTGTTTCGAAAGAGCGGCCGGACCCTTCCGTGGGCCTTGCCGGGCTGCGTGCGATTCGCGCGCTAACGTCGAAGCCGCTCGTTGCAATCGGCGGCATTACGCGTAAGAACGCCCGCTCGGTGGTTGAAGCAGGCGCGGATTCCCTGGCCGTGATTGCTGACCTCTTTCCGGAATCCTGCACTCGGGTCGTGCTCCGCGACCGAATGCGGGAATGGCGCGACCGCACCAGCTAGAGTGCGGTATCCTGCCGCAATGGACGGCGAAAGGAATGGCTTCGTAAAAGGCCTCGGCCTTCTCGACGCGACCACGCTTGTGATGGGGTCGATGATCGGGTCCGGCATCTTTATTGTCAGCGCGGATATTGCTCGTCAGGTCAAGTCGCCGGGGCTGTTGATTGTCTGCTGGATTATCGGAGCGCTGCTCACCATCATTGCGGCTTTGAGTTACGGCGAGTTAGCGGCCGCGATGCCCCATGCGGGCGGGCAGTATGTGTATCTGCGCGAGGCTTTCGGCCGGCTTTGGGGATTTCTGTTTGGCTGGACGATGTTTGTGGTCATCCAGACCGGCACCATTGCGGCAGTGGCTGTTGCGTTCGCGAAGTACACCGGCGTCTTTCTGCCATCGGTATCGGCTTCGAACTACCTGATCGGGTCGGGTAAGCTCGGACTCACCACTCAGCAGTTGCTGGCTATTGCGATCGTCATTGCGCTGACGGTGGTGAATACGCGCGGTATCCGCACTGGCGCCATCGTACAGAACGTCTTCACGATTGCCAAAGTAATTTCGCTGCTGGGACTCGCCGCTCTCGGGTTCGTTCTGGGCCGCAACCCCGATGCTATTGCCGCCAACTTCCACAACTTCTGGCGCGACGCGGAATGGAACTGGGCGACAGTCGCGCTGGTTGGCACCGCCATGGTGGGTCCTCTGTTTTCATCCGATGCGTGGAACAACGTAACGTTCACAGCGGGTGAGGTACGCAATCCGAAGCGCGATCTGCCGTTGTCGCTCGGCGCCGGCGTGGGGATTGTATCGGCGCTCTACATCGCCTGCAACTTCGTCTATCTCTCGGTGCTGACGCTGCCGCAGATTCAGACCGCGCCGGAAGATCGCGTGGCAACGGCGGTCGTGACAGTTATGTTCGGTTCGGTGGCGACGAAAATCATGGCCGCGGCGATCATGATTTCCACGTTCGGCTGCGTGAACGGCCTGATCCTGTCCGGCGCCCGCGTTTACTACACAATGGCGCACGACAACCTCTTCTTCCGGCGCGCCGGAGCGCTCAACCCCGAAACCCACGCTCCCGATTTCGCGTTGTACATTCAGTGCGGCTGGACGATTCTGCTCACCCTCAGCGGCCAGTACGGCGATTTGCTCGACTATGTTATCTTTGCAGTTCTGCTCTTCTACATCCTGACGATCGGCGGGTTGTTCCGGCTTCGCCGCACGCGTCCGGATATGGAGCGGCCCTACCGAGCCGTAGGCTATCCCGTCCTTCCCGCTCTTTACATCGTCGTGGCGAGCGTCATTGAAGTCTTATTATTAGTCAACAAACCCGCGTTCACGGTGCGCGGACTGATCCTGGTATTGCTGGGGGTTCCGGTCTACTTCCTCTGGCGGCAGAAAGAAGGGAAATCGACGTGAGTCTTTTTGCGGTTAAGCCGCTATCGGCAATTCTCGCTCAGAGCGAGGACACGGAGCACCAGTTGAAACGAACGCTGGGCGCGTGGCAACTGATTGCGCTCGGTATTGGCGCGCTGATTGGCGCGGGCATCTTTGTGCGCACCGCCGCGGCGATTGCCGAACATGCGGGCTCATCGGTAACGATCGCGTTTCTGCTGGCCGGTGTTGCCTGCGCTTTCGCGGGTTTGTGTTATGCCGAATTTGCGTCGATGATTCCGGTGGCGGGCAGCGCCTACACGTACTCGTACGCGACCATGGGCGAGCTTGTTGCCTGGATTATTGGCTGGGATCTCACGCTGGAATATGCAGTGGGCGCGGCCACGGTTGCGATTGCGTGGAGCGAGTATTTCAATAAAGCGCTGCAGTTTGTGGGGCTGCAGATACCTTTCGAGTGGTGCCATTCGCCGTTTGAAGTTTCGATGGATGCAAGCGCCACCCACGGCATTATCAACATTCCGGCGATTGTGGTGCTGCTGTTCGTAACGCTCCTGCTGATTCGCGGCATTCAGGAATCAGCCTTCGTAAACAACATCATTGTGATTACCAAGATGGCGATTGTAATTGCGGTGATCATTATCGGCTGGGGCTTCATGAATCCGGCGAACCACACCCCGTACATTCCCGCCGCGACGACTTACACTACACCGCAGGGCTTTACGCATCCGTTTGGGGGCATCATGGGAATCCTGGGCGCGGCCGGTGTTGTGTTCTTCGCGTTCATCGGGTTCGATGCGATTTCCACAGCGGCGCAGGAGACGATCAATCCGAAGAAGGATATGCCCATCGGGATTCTGGGATCGCTTGCGGTTTGTACTACGCTGTACGTGCTGTTTTCGCACGTACTCAGCGGCGTAGCTACGGTGAACGATTTCCGGACGGCCGGATCGGAGGCGTCGGTCGCGTTCGCCATCACGAAGTACATGATCGGCTATGGGTGGCTGGCGAAGCTTGTTACAGTGGCGATTCTGTTTGGATTCACTTCGGTGATTCTCGTGATGTTGCTGGGGCAATCACGCGTCTTTTACTCGATGAGCCGCGATGGACTGGTGCCGCCGGTGTTCTGTGAGATTCATCCGAAGTTCCGCACTCCATATAAGAGCAACGCGCTGTTCTTCGTGCTCACTTCGGTTTTCGCTGGCTTTATTCCCGGCGACGTGGTGGGCGAAATGACGAGCGTCGGAACGCTGTTCGCGTTCATCCTCGTCTGCATCGGCGTCTGGATCATGCGTAACAAGCGACCCGATATTCAGCGCGGCTTCACGGTGCCGGCGCTTCCGCTTGTGGCTACCCTGGGATGCATCACCTGCGGCGCCATGATTTTCGGGCTCGGCTGGACGAACTGGATGCGACTGATTGTGTGGATGGTCATTGGCCTTGTCATCTACTTTGTCTACAGCCGTCACCACAGCAAGCTGGCGCGGGGGATGGATCATGGAAAATAGTGTTCATGTCCAAAGTCATCACGCACACCGAACTCCCCGGTATTGAGCTCATTGCGCGCGGCAAGGTCCGCGACGTTTACAGCATCTCCGATAAGATGCTGGGCGACCCGCTGCTGTTTGTCGCCACGGATCGCATCTCGGCATTCGATTGCGTGCTGCCGCAGGGCATTCCGGGTAAGGGCGCGGTGCTTACGCAGATGTCGATCTTCTGGTTCGATCTGCTGAAGGATCTGGTCCCGAACCACATGATCACGGCTTCAGTGGATGAGTACCCGGCTCCGCTACACGCTTATCGCGATCAGCTTGAGGGCCGCTCGATGCTGGTGAAGCGGTGCAGAATGGAGCCGGTTGAGTGTGTAGCTCGGGGGTACGTGGTGGGGTCCGGGTGGAAGGACTACAAGCGGACGGGGGCCATCTGCGGTATTCCGCTACCCGCCGGCTTGCAGGAGTGCGCGGCGCTGCCGGAACCCATTTACACTCCCGCAACAAAGGCGGAGACCGGCCACGACGAAAACATCTCTTTCGAAGAATCGGTTCGCATCGTTGGCGAGAAGACCGCGAGTCTGCTGCGGGACCTTACGCTGCGTGTTTACAGCCGCGCGCGGGAACATGCCGCGTCACGCGGGATCATTCTTGCCGATACGAAGTTCGAATTCGGATGGCACGGCGGTGAACTGTTGCTCGCCGATGAAGTGCTTACACCGGACTCTTCGCGCTACTGGCCGCGGGAGGGTTATGCGCCGGGCAAATCACAGCCTTCATTCGATAAGCAGTTTGTGCGCGACTACCTCGAAACGCTCGATTGGAACAAGCAGCCGCCGGCCCCCTCTCTGCCCGCCGATGTGATTGAGAAGACTTCGGAGAAGTATCACGAAGCCTACGAACTCATCACGGGCCGCAAGCTCCAGTAACGGCCGTGAACTGGCTGGATTATGTACTGATCGCGATTCTCGCGCTTTCCGCGTTGCAAAGTTTTCGTCGCGGCCTTTCACGTGAAATCATCAGCCTGGTTGCAGCCATTGCCGCGCTGTTTTGCGGTATGTGGTTCTATGCGTCGGCAGGAGCTTATCTGCGCCAGTGGGTAAGCTCCGATCGCGCCGCAGATTTTCTTGGATTTCTTGCGGTAGTGGTGGCCGTTATGATGATCGGCGGGCTCATCGGGATGATCGTACGGCGCTTCGTAAAAGCGGTGGGATTATCGTTTTTCGATCGCCTGGCGGGGGCTGTTTTTGGCCTTATTCGCGGGGCTTTGGTGGCATCGGCCCTGCTGACTGCGTGGATGGCTTTTGGCCCGCACACGGATTCGAAGACAGCGCCCGCCGGAGTGGTACACTCGCAGATTGCGCCCAGGCTTCTGGAGGCGTCGAACGTGCTGGTAGCGGTCGCGCCCGAGCCGCTGAAACGCAGCTTCCGCGAGATGTTTTACGAAGCGAAATCGGAGATCGCGAAGCTGGCGTTGTCCGCAGGGACGAGTAACGAACCGGGGAAGAAATGAAAGAAAGTTTTGACGAGTTGATCAACCATCTGGTGAGCGGCGGCTTTTTTCTGGAAGAGGCCGTGGAGATCCTGGAAAAGGGCATGATCACTCAGGCACTGATTCGTACAAAGCAGAACCAATCCGGCGCAAGCAAGCTGCTCGGGATTCACCGCAACACGCTGCAACGGAAAATGACGCAGTTTCAGATTGACGGTAAGCATCCGCGCCGCAAACCGGCAGCGCGCAGCAAAGCAGGCGGGGCCGCGAAGCGTACACGCAGGGCTTCGTAGATGCTGCTGATCTTCGATCTTGATGGCACGCTGATTGATTCACGGCTTGATCTGGCTAATGCGGTGAATGCCACCCGCGCGGAGATGGGCCGTCCGCCGCTGGTTCATTCGGTGGTGTTTTCCTATGTAGGGAATGGCGCGCCCGTATTGATTCGCAGAGCGATGGGGGAGGATGCAAGCGATGCGGAAGTACAGCACGCCCTCGAGTTTTTCCTGGCGTATTATCGCGATCATGCGGTGGATGAGACGAAGCTCTATCCCGGCGTTCGCGAATCGCTGGATCGGCTGCACGGCGCGGGGGCAAAGCTCACCGTCCTCACGAATAAGCCGGTGAAAATCAGCATCGCGATTGTGGAGACGCTGGGATTGTCTCCTTTGTTGCTGCGTATTTATGGCGGGAACAGCTTCGAGCAGAAGAAGCCGAATCGGATTGGCATCGATGCGCTGCGAACGGAATTCCTCGCCGCGCCGGAGGACACCTGGATGGTGGGCGACAGCATTGTGGACATGCAGACTGCGCGCAATGCGGGCGTTAAGGCCTGCGGAGTCTCTTATGGCTTTCAGCCGGAGACGCTGCTGGAATGCCCGCCTGATCTGCTGGTGGATCGCATGGAAGACTTTGCTTCACATCTGCTGGCTGTCTAGTTCGCGTCCGTACCACCATAACGACGCAGCCCAGATGATTGCGCAGAGCGGCAGAAACCATTCGCTCGTATAGACGACCGCGGCTGCAGCGCCTGTCATGGGAACGATCTGCGTGATTGCTTCGCCGAATGACGGACCTGTCTGAAAGCGCCAGCGCGTCTGGGGGCGTGGCATGAGCACAGAAGTGCGATGGCCAATTGCGAGCGCGATCAGCGCGGCGGCGATCGCCGCGGACAGCGAAAGCGGTAGTGCAATCGCAAGGCCGAGCAGCAAATAGGCAACATCTTTCGCGAGCAGAATTTTCCAGCCCCTGATCGGCAGCAGCCGGTAACGGGTCATGCCGGCAGCGCCTTCGAGACCGAACAGAGATAGTGCGCAGGTTGAAATCGAGAGCATTGCCACCGCCGTCAACGGGAAATGCGCCTCCTTCGGCAGCGTCCCCAGCGCCTGCCAGATCAGCGCCATGATGGCGATCAACGCGCCGCAGCAGAAATCCAGCGTGCAGATCATCTGGCGCAGATTCTTGCGGATCATTTGGGACAACGGCGGCGGGAGCCATATCGCGCCGCCGCGACCGCCCAGGAAGCCGGGGGCAGCGAATCCTGTCGCGACCACTCCGGCAGCCAATGCAACGATTCCTCCCGAGGCTTTGCGCCACGCTACGAGCCCGAGCACTACCCACGTCACCGGATTCAGCCACGGACTGAGAAGCCGCAACCAGATGCGTTCTCGTTTTTCCAGTGGCCAAAGCTGCAGGCGCGACTGCGGAATTGCACGAAGCGGGTCGGAACTCATTGGCAGAACCACAATGATGGCCATGAGCATCAGCAGCATTCCGGCCATCGCGGGATCCATCAGGAATAACGAAGCCACCGCGACGTAGTTCAGATTGTTGCCGGTAAATGCGAGTGACTTACGGGCGCGGCGATTCGCCACTCGCAGCCATCGCAGGATCGTTCCGATGCGGCCGCCAAACTCTCCCATCAGTGGCCCAGCCACTCGATGTCTTCGTGCACGGGCGACTCCGCCAGTTCGAAGTAGAGCTCTTCGAGAGACTTCGGCAGTTCCGCGGTCAGCGAGTTCCACACGATCTTTCCGCCGCGCACCATGATGATGCGATCGGCGATGCGCGTCGCCATCGGCAGAATATGCGACGTAAGCAACACGGTGACGCCGCGGGATGCAGCCTGCCGCAGCACGTCGGCCATCACGCTTGCCGTAACCGGATCTACCGCTTCGAAAGGTTCGTCGAGAAAGAGCGCCTCCGGGTTCGGCAACAGCGCCATCGCGAATGAGGTCTTCTTGCGCATGCCGTGCGAGCAGTAGCGCGCGAGGCGGTTGCGTCCGGCTTCGAGGCTTAACACCGAGAGCAGACGTTCCGCGCGTGCGGTGGTGTCGGCGGAACTGAGACCGTAGATCTCGCCTGTCATCCGCAAATGCTCGATTACAGTGAGATCGTCGAACAGTCCGAGGTTCTCCGGAAGTACGCCGATCTTCCGCCGGTCAGCGACAGCATCGCCACAGACTGAGATCGAACCCGATGTAGGCGGCAGCATGCCGGTCAGCATTCCAACTGTGGTTGACTTCCCTGCCCCGTTCGGTCCAAGCATGGCGCAGATGGACCCGGTGGGCGCTTCGAAGGAAATTGAATCTACTGCGGTGAAATCGCCAAAGCGGCGCGTCAGGTTCCGGCAGGAAATCACGGGCGAGCCACGGCCGCCTGTTTGCTGGAATCGCGCAGCCTGTTGACCGCGATTTCGGAAAGTTGCTGTTTCAGTTCGGGGAACCGATCAATCAGCTTCGTGAAGCGGCCTCGTTCGAGAGACAGGCACGTGGTTACGGCAACGGCGCGGATGGTAGCCGAGCGCGGGAAGCCGGTAATCAGCGTGATCTCGCCGAAGAAATCCCCGTCGCTCAGCACATTCACGCAAAGGCTGCGGCCGGATTGTTCTTCGGTGCGCCAGACTTCAACCTGCCCCCGCGCGATGATATAAAACTTATCGCCTGGATCATTTTGGCAGACGATGTCGCGGCCCGCGGCGAAGGTCTCGGTCGCGAAGTACGGCGCCAGTTCGGCGAGAATCGCCTCCGGCAGATTCTCCAGGATCGGTAGTGATTTGAGCCGCTGTACATCAACGTCCACGTGCCGTCCGTCGGCAGAGAAGCGGAAGCCGGCCTGCTTTCGCCAGAGGTCCGCATAGACGCCCCCGCGCGCCATCAGTTCGAAATGGCTCCCCTGCTCGACCACGCGACCAGAGTCAAAGACGAAGATGTGGCTGGCCCCCGCGACCGATGCGAGGCGATGCGTCATGGAAATCAACGTGGTGGATTTCGCGAGATTGCCAATCGTTGCGTTGAGCGCGGCCTCCTCCGCGGGATCGAGCGCCGAGGCTATCTCGTCCAGCAGAACTATCGAGGGGCCTCGCAGTAGTGCGCGAGCAAGCGCAAGGCGTTGGGCCATCTCCCCGGATAGCTGGAGTCCGTCCGAGCCTACCAGCGTTTCGAAACTCTTAGGTTGCGCCTGGATAAATTCCAGCATTCCCGCCGAGCGTGCGGCTTCCCTCACCGCCTCTTCCGACGCTGCCGGACACCCCATGCGAATGTTCTCGCGAATGGAAGAGTTAAAAACGAACCCTTCCTGCAGCACCGCGCCCATCTGCGCGCGGAGGGACGCCTGGGTAACCTGACGCACATCGTGTCCATCGATCGTCACGCGCCCGCTGGCGGGATCGTGAAACCGCATGAGCAGATGGAGTATCGCGCTTTTACCGGCTCCGCTTGGTCCTACACACGCCGCGTAGCTGCCCTTTGGGATGCGCAGGTTCACATTGCTGAGCCCGCCGTGGTTCGCCGCGCCTTCCGAGGTATGGAAGCCGACGCCAGAAAACACGATTTCCGAACTAAACGGCGGCAGCACGCGCGCATTCGGCGCATCCGCAACGGAGCCGGCTGTTCCCAGGCGCCGTTTGATCTCGCCGATCGCATCGCAGCCGCGCACGAATTCCGGCAGATAATCGACCAGCGTCAAAAGCGACGCGCCCACTACCGCCGCGAGCATTTGCAACGCCGCCATCGTACCCACCGACATGGCTCCGGCGAACACCAGCCACGCGCTCAGACCCAGCGCAAACACCTGCTCGAAGAGTACGCCGGCGCCGGTGAAGCGTTCCATAAAGGCGCCCCAGAGTCCGGCGCGCATCATGCTGCGGGAGAGCGCCTCGTTGCGGGCGCGGAATGCCGCAGCACCGAGATGTTCGATCGCGAAAGCGCGAATGACAGCCTGAGCAGAGAGATTTTCCTGCACAACACTCATCACGCCGGCTTCGTGGTGCTGCGATTCGCTCCCCGCGGAGTTACGGAGCGGCGTAGCTAATTTAGGCGCCAGGACTACCCACGGCCAGAGAATGACCGCTGCCATCCCGATATGCCAGTCGAGCCACAGCATCAGGCCAGTAGCCAGCAGGCTAACCGCGAGCGGGAACAAGCCTCGGGAAATCGCGGGCGCGAATGCTCGCTCAGCGGCAGCGATTTCATCGGAAAAACCTTCGAGAATCGGATGCCTTTGATGCTCGATATGAGACTGAATCGCCAGGCTCTGCAGACTTCCGAACATGGTCTGGCGCAGTGATGCGAGCGACCGGCTGCGCAGCCCCGCAAACAGGAAATCACGGAAAAGGCCAATACCCAGCGCACCCGCCAGGGCGCCGCCGATTGCCGTGAACAGCAGTTCCAGCGCGGCGCGGTCGCGGATTTTTAGTAACGTGTCAATGAAGTGCCGCACGCCAAGAGGCAGGAAGCAGACAAACGATGCCTCAATCAATACCAGCAGACACAACACGGCCAGGACGATACGGGAACTGCCCGGAAAAAGTCGAATTCCGGCCGCGTCACCGGGTGCGCGCGCGGATTGGCCCGATTTTTGGAGCGTTCCGGCCGACATAGGGCAATCGTTCAGTATCTCATGGCGAGCGGCGGCGAAACGTTGATTTCACGGGTCCGACCTGCCGTCAGTACCATGACGAACGGGCTATCCAATGCGCGATGAGGGGAATGATATGATTCCCGTCACGCCATGTGGCAACACGTCTACACTCCCGTTGCCGGGAGTCTCCCTCTCTCCGCTCTCACCGCCGCGCTGCCGGTAGCAGCGCTTCTGATAGTGCTGGGCGGGCTGCGCAAGGCCTCCTGGATTGCTTCCCTGGCGGGTTTAGCGACTGCGGCAATTGTCGCGGTGGCTGTGTACGGAATGCCCGTGTCGCTGGCCGCGAGCGCAGTCGCCTACGGTGCGGCGCAGGGTTTGTTTCCAATCGGCTGGGTCGTGTTTGCGGCGATTCTCCTTTACAACATCACGGTTGCTACCGGCAGTTTTAATATCGTGCGAAGCTCGGTGGCAAACCTGACTGCCGACCGGCGGTTGCAGGCACTGCTGATCGCATTCGCTTTCGGCGCGTTTATTGAGGGCGCGGCAGGCTTCGGCACGCCGGTCGCCGTCGCCGCGGCGATGCTTACGGGGCTGGGATTCAAGCCCTTCCGGGCAGCCACTATCTGCCTGCTGGCGAACACGGCGCCCGTTGCGTTTGGATCGATCGGCACTCCGCTCATTATGCTTGCCACAGTAACCGGGCTTCCTCTGCTGCAATTGAGTGCCGGTGTGGGGAAGATCTGCGCCCCGGTTTCGTTATTCATTCCGGGTTATCTGATCCTCGTACTTGGCGGATGGAAGGCGCTGAAGGGTGTACTGCCGGCTGCGATTCTTTGTGGCGTCTCGTTTGGCGGTGTGCAATTCCTGGTTTCGAATTACGTGGGAGCCGAGTTGACGGACATTTTGGCATCGCTGAGCGCAATTGGCGTGCTGGTCATCCTGCTTAACTTCTGGAAACCGACGGATGGATTTAAGCTGGCGGACGATACACCAGCGCCGGCGCGAGTTTCCATTCCGACTGGTCAATTGATCTCAGCGTGGGCACCCTTTGCGTTGCTGGTTGCGTGCGTGCTCATTTGGGGCGTGAAGCCCGTGCAGACGGAATTGGGACATGCGGCGATCAAATTCCCGTGGCCCGGATTGCACCGCCTGGTGATCCGCATGCCACCGGTTGCGGTGAAGTCCTCGCCGTACGACGCGATTTATACGTTCAACTGGCTCTCAGCCTCCGGCACTGCGTGTCTGATTGCAGCCTTGCTTTCTGCCGTTGTGCTGCGGATGCGATTTTCCGAATTTACAAAGGTTTTCGGGCGCACGGTGAAGCAGCTTGTACTGGCGGAGACTACGATTGCCGTTGTGCTAGGCCTCGCCTTCCTGATGAACTACTCCGGCGCTACCGGAACCCTGGGTCTCACCTTCGCCTCGGCTGGCGCGCTATTCCCGTTCTTTGGCGCGCTGCTGGGCTGGATGGGTGTCTTCCTTACCGGCAGCGATACCTCGGCCAACGCGCTGTTTGGCAGCCTGCAGGTAGTGACTGCGCAAAAGCTGCACATGAGCCCGGCGTTGATGGCCGCGGCGAACTCCAGCGGCGGCGTGATGGGGAAGATGATCAGTCTGCAGAACATCGCTGTGGCGGCTGTAGCCAGCGGTCTTGCGACGGCCGATGAAAGCCGGCTTTTCCGGTTCACACTACGTCACAGCATCTTCCTGGCGTCTGTGATTGGCGTGATTGCGATGGTTTACACGTACGCCGGATAATTCACCGCCGCATCTTCCAGGCGGTTCGCAGGCAATCAGGAGAGCCGGTATTCGAATCTGCGCAGCGCGGTGGCTCGTGTGCGCACGGTCAGTTCCGTAATATTTGAGATCAACGGGCCTAAATCGACCCGGCAATTCACGAGGCGGCTTAGCAGGAGACGAAACTCCGCGTTCCACATGCAGAGAATAAATTGCATCTTCTCATCCACCAGTACAAACGATGCGCTGCTCTCCGCGTCTTCTCCGCTGGCGGCGGAAAGCATGTGCAACCGTTCGTAATCACGGGACAACCCCCGCAGATACTCTCCGAGGAGTTCCCGCTGCAGGCGACGGTAACCGGCAGCTTTCGCAAAACCCGAGCGACGGATCAGGAATTTCTGATCGAGGGATTCCGCCAGTCGAAACATGGGAAGATAGCACTCCGGCGAAAAGCCGTCGAGCCACGCTTCCATCGCTTCGAGTTTCTCCGCGCGTCGCTTTTCCGGCGCACGCGCAACGGCTGCTCCCAGCAGTGCAAACAATGCGGGGGTGGCTAACAGGTCCCTGATCATTTACGGGTTTTCAGCTATGATACGCCGGAATCCTGGCCAGAATCAATACTATTTATCGATAGTATCGGATTATTTCCGGGGCGTTGTTGCGGTTTCATTTCGGAACCAATCCGCAGCCGCTATATCTTTATTCTTACCATCACGGAATCGAACGGAATACTGTCTACCTGCAATGATAATGAAAAACGCACCTGCCATCGATTCTGCCCGTCCCCGTAGAGAACCAGGATGTGACAGAAATTTATGAATGGCAGGATTCAGATTATCGTTGGAGCAGTTTTCCGAAGTTCCTCGGCTTTATCTTCGGCAACTGTGTCATTCAGGAACAGTCCGGTTCCGGACTCCACTCCCGCGAGATATTTGAGTTTTCCCCTGCTGCGCTGTATCGGGCAAAACTCAATATGCAGGTGATAGTACGGATGCTCGCCCTGCGCCGGCCGCTGCCGCACCATCATTATTAGCGGAATCGGGAAACCCCAGAGATTGTCGTACTTCAGGCGCACGGCCTTGATCATGCGCGCCAGTTCCGACCGTTCTTCTCCGGATAAATCGAGCAGCGATTGCGCATGGCGTCGCGGATAAATCTGGATCTCGCCCGGCCATTTCGCATGAAATGGGACGAATGCGACGAAGTGTGCAGATTCCAGCACAATCCGAAGACCCGCACGTAATTCTTCCGCGAGTAAGCGACAGTAGAGGCATTCGCCCTGCGTGGCTTCAAAGTGGACCCGCGTGGAATCGAGTTCCCGCTGAATCATTGGCGGGATCATCGGGAGGGCATACATCTGTCCGTGCGGGTGCGGCATCGTCACCCCAATCGCCTCGCCCGCATTTTCGAAGACGTGCACCATCGCGATATCCGGAATGGCGAACAATTCGCCGGTTCGCCGTGTCCACAAGTCCACCACCTTAGCCCAGTGTTCGGCGGACATCGCGGATGGCAGCAGGCGATGGTCCGGGTGGTAGATCACAACGTCGCACACGCCCCGGGCACCCGTGGTGACGAAGTCCGCGTGTTTGTCTTCAAACGGCGGATCGCTCAGACTGAAGGCTGCAAAATCGTTCGGATAAAGCCAGGTGTCGTAATGATCGGGCACGAGGCCCGAACCAGGGCAAAACGGGCACCAGTCCTTCGGCATCTGCGGCCGGTCCTGCCGCGCGGCAGCCACTGAAACCCACTCCCGCTGCAGCGGATTCCAGCGAAGTCCGCTCACAGGCTGCGGACGGGAAAGGCAACAATATCGTCGATCCTCATCGTCTCTTTCACAGCAAACGGTTCACCATACTTTACGCCAATAAGGTTGCCGTAAAACCGTGCGATGGCGGCCAGGCGCTCGCGGATTTCAGCTTCATCGGGAAACAGATCCTGGCCGGCCTCAGTGGAGCCGTACTGGGAGCGGTACGCGAAAAGCGACTCCATCCGCTTCTCAAGGTAGCGGCTGATATCGACTACGAACGACGGCGTCACGTTCGCGTAGATCGATGAATAGATAATCTTGTGCGGGCGGTGGGGCTCCGTATATTGATCGATCTTCCGCAGCCCGGCCAGGAAGCAGGCTTCATAGGCGATTTCGGAAGCCCGGTAATGATCCGGATGCCGTCCTTCCCAATACGGCAGAATCACCGTACGCGGACGGAGTTCGCGAATACGGTGCGCCATTGTCATCCGACCGGCCATGGAGTTTTCCAGTCGCGCGTCAGGAAAGTGCAGATTTTCCCGGTGAGTAACACCGAGAATTTTTCCGGCGGCTTCGGATTCGGCCACCCGAATTTCCGGCGAACCGCGCGTTCCCATATCGCCCGCGGTGAGGTCGATGATGCCGGTTGTGTAGCCGGCCTCCGCCATCTTCAGCAGCGTGCCGCCACAGGTTTGTTCCACGTCATCGGGATGAGCGGCAATTGCCAGAACGTCGATCATAGTTTCTATTTACCAGCCTGCTTCCTGACGACGCACGTATCGGTTACGGGTGCCCATGACAGATACCAGCAGCATACCGGCGAGGAAGCCACCGATATGCGCGAACCACGCCGTTCCTGTATCAGACACCTGCGTCTGCGCAATGGAGCCGTAGCCGTTGAAGACCTGGGTGACGAACCAGAAGATGACGAAGAACCACGCGGGGATATCAACGGTGGTGATAAAGACGATGACCACCACCAGCGTGCGAATCCACGCGCGGGGGAACTTCAGCAGATACGCGCCCATCACGCCCGCGATGGCGCCGCTTGCCCCGACCGTCGGCGTTACCGAGTAATAGTTAAACAGGACGTGTACGAGGCCCGCCGCGACGCCGCACATCAGATAGAAGCCGAGAAATTTCGCATGCCCCATGGCGTCTTCCAGACTGCGTCCGAACGCCCAGAGGAACAGCATGTTACCGATGATGTGAGCCCAGCCCGCATGAAGGAAAAGCGACGTTATGAGGCTCTCGATGGTGAGCCGTGAGGGGATGAGCGCGTAGGTGTTGATGAACTGATCGCGCGGCGAGGGCAGGGGTGCGGAGTAGAAATGACGGTATAGCAGATGGCGCACAGGCGGCGCATCCGCCAGCGAAAGTTCGTGAAAGAACACCAGTGCGCACGCCACAATCAGCAGCGTAGTGACAATCGGCGGGGTGTACGTGGGACGATCGTCGCGGATGGGAAACATTAACCCGCCTGCGTCCGGAAGGCGATATCAGAGCGTGTGCGGCGCGTGCCATCGTTCATCAGAGACCGCACTTCATCCACTGAGGCGATATGTCCGCGTGCGCCGATGCCGGTACAGTTCAGCGCGGCCATCGCATTTGCAAATTCCAGCGCTTCCGCAATCGGCATCTTCTGCACCACAGAATAACAGAATGCCCCGTGGAAGACGTCGCCGCCGCCGGTGGTGTCGACGCAATTCACTTCGTAGCCTGGCGAGTAAAAGTATTGGCCCTCCGAACGTGCCAGAGCTCCGCTCGGGCCAAGCGTCATAGCGACCATGCGCATACCAAAGCGTGTTTGCAGCGCGGCTAATGCTTCGAACGGATCGGCCATTTCACTCCAGGCCGGAGGGAATGATTCGTTCGCGATCAGGTAGTCCACAAATGGCAATACGCTGTCAATTCCGGGATAGTTCACATCCACGTCCAGTACCACCGGAACCCCGTGCCCCCGCGCCGTTCGCACCGCGTATTCGGCGGCGCCCGGATCAGTGCAATCAATCAGCAGCAAGCCCGCGGCGGCGATCTGACGCTCCGGGATTTCGCCCGCGTTCAGGCGCAGACATTCGTGACGATTCCAATACACGGTACGTTCACCGGTCGGTTCATCAATCACTACGTACGCAGAGCGGCTTGCGCAGTTCAGGCGGCGATGCACGTCATCTGAGTTGATACCGAGACGGCGAAGGCTCTCAATCTGGATCGTGCCGTGTTCGTCGTCACCGACTGTACCGATGTATTTGGCTCGCAGACCGAGTTGAGCGCAGGCAGCCATGGCCGTCGCTACCTGTCCGCCGGGATACTTCGCTTCACTGGTGATTCTTGCCTTACCGCCGCATGGCGGATAGCCCGATACGGTCAGAACCGTGTCAACAGAATTCTCGCCGATACCGATGACGTCGAACTCAGGCATGCGCCGGAGACCGGAAATGCTTGGCGAGTTTCAGTCCCTGGCGCTGGTAGTTCGAGCCGATGCCCTCACCATAAAGCGCGCGGGGTCGTTCCAGCAGCCGTTCGAAAACGAGGCTTGCCACTACCTGCCCGTCCTCCAGAATGAACGGCACTTCATGCGAACGCACTTCCAGCACGGCGCGTGTTCCGTTGATATCGCCCGAACCGTAGCCGAAGCCAGGATCGAAGAACCCGGCGTAGTGGATGCGGAATTCGCCGATCGTCGGATCGTACGGCACCATCTCAGCGGCGTACATCGGGGGAATTCGTACCTTCTCGCGCGACGCGAGAATGTAGAAGTCTTCGGGATCAAGCACCAGAGTGCGACTCTCGTTGCGCCGAATCGGATCCCAGAAATCTTCGGTGGGATAGTGCCCGATCTTCGCCAGATCAATCAGCGGCGCGTGCTTCTTGGCGCGGTAGCCAATAATGGGCGAGTCTTCGATTCCGGCCAGATCGACAGAGAGACGAAGTCCGTTTTCAATCAGCGCTTCGCCCCGCGATTCGTCCGGCAGATAAACCAGCGATTCCGAACGATCGATTTCGCGCAGCAGCTTGTCGGAGGGCAGACAATCGCCCTGAAACAGACGCAGCTGCGAAAGGCGCTCACCCTGACGCGCCACTATGCTGAAAGTTCGCGGCACCACTTCAGCGAACAAGCGCCCCCTATACCCCGCCGGCACGATTTCAAACTGCCGGCCTTCATCGGTAATCAGGCGGGTGAAGATATCAAGTCTGCCTGTGGAACTCTTCGGATTCGCCTTGCCGGAAACATCGGCGGGCAGCGCCAGTTCCTCCTGGAGCGGCACAATGTACACGCAGCCTTTTTCGAGCACTGCGGGCCGAGTGAGATCGAGCGTGTGAAGGCGATACTGTTCGAGCTTGCTCGTAACCGTGGCTGAACCCGCCGCCAGGAAGCTCGCGCGCACCCGATATGCTTCCGCGCCCAGACGCAAATCGAGCGAACTCGGCTGCACCTGCTCCGGCAATATCGGGACGCGCGCGCGTATCGCGCCGTTTGCGATCATCTGCTCCAGCGCCTGAGACGGCAGTACACCGTTCTGCGAATCCGAACTCATTTCACGCGCGAGATGGACATACCGTCCACTTTGCCTTTCAGGATTGGCAGCAGTATTGATTCGAGCCTCGGGTCGCCGGCGATCAACGCGTTGTATTCCTTCACAGCGGCCGCCTGAGCATCCGGCGGCGTGTCCTCCAGGACAGCGCCGTGTCGGATCAGATTGTCGCCGATGATCAGCGTGCCGGAGCGCGAGAGTTGCATCACCTGGCCAAGGTAGGTGACATAGCCGGTTTTATCCGCATCGATAAAAATGAAATCGAACGGTTCTTCCTTCGCGGCAATCATCTTTTCCAGTGTTTCGCTTGCCGGTCCGACGCGAATTTCGACCATTGCCCCTACACCCGCGCGATCGATATTCCTTCGCGCTACCGATGCGTTCAGCGCTTCAAGCTCCAGCGCGACTACCTTGCCATCCCCGGGCAGCGCACGCGCGAGGATCGTTGTACTGTAACCGCCCAGCGTGCCGATTTCGAGGACGCGCCTCGCGCCCGAGATCTTCGCCAGCAGGTACATGAACCGACCCTGCGCCGGAGCAATCGCAATTGCGGGCAAACCAGCGGCTTCCGTATCTTTCAGGTTCTGCTCGAGCGCGGCGTCGCCCTGCACGAAAAGCGCTTCGATGTAATCGTCAATCCGCTGCAGCAACTGTTCATCGACTGGTTGCATTCCCATTCCCTGGAGTATATCGGAGGGCGATAATTATGGTATGAGCGATGGACGCGAAGAGCGCGAGCAAATCCGGCAGCGCATCGAGCAGGAAAAAGAAAAGAGCCGTGAGGATCAGGTTGATCTCGATCATCCCGACGACTCCGGCTACGAGCCCGACTATTCCTAAGTCCGGGGCTGCGTTTTCGGCTTGAAGAACTTTCGCTTCACGTCCGGCCAGAATTCCTTCAGCACGTTGGAGAGCGAGTCAGTGCCGATCTGCGTGAACATCCGCTGCATCGTTGGGGCGTAGCCGACCGACTGCGGATAGTATGCGTTCCCAACGGATGCGACAACGCCGTTTCCGAGGAATTCGCCGAAGTTAAAGATCGGGTGGCCTTTGTCGGTCTTCGCTACCAGCACGCGCGTTGTCGCCCATGCAAGACGGCGTTTGAATGAACCCGTGCCAAGCCGGAAATAGCGGGGATCTTCTTTCAACAGGGTGGGCATAATTGCCTCAGTCATGAAGTTGCCCATGTCCTGGTCGGCCACAGCGGAAGCATAACGCCGGGCATAGCCTTTCAGCCCCTGCCCAAACGACGGGTTGCCGTTATTCAGCTGTGAGATGCCCGCGAATACCCCAGCCAGCGCGTAGGACGGTGTGTCCAGCGTGTCCTTCGTTGCGATCGTGAACTTCTGTTTCGTGGTCAGCGGAGAGAACGGCTTCGAGCCTTCCACGGTGCGGTAGTTCGGCAGCACACCGAAGATGTGAGTATCCTGGGTCGCGGCGGTAGCTGCCGGATCGTCCGAGGGGTCTTCCGCAAACGCGCCATAGGAAAGAATCGCGAAAGCCGCGGTCAGAATGATCGTTCGGTTACAAATCATAAAAAAGCGTTGCTATCGGCCACTAAGGGATGCCCCTCAGCGGCGCTTAGTTCCATAAGATGATCGTAAAGACACTGACGCGGTGTCCGGGTGCACAAATTACACGGATTTACTTACTGATCAACCGTGTTCGCATCGCTTCGAATTCTGACGTATTCAGAACGAAGCTGGTGTTTTCAGACCGAAGTCTGCGAATCGCCGCCTGCGTCTTGACGATCCGATCACCGGTGGGAGGGTGAGAAAGGAACAGCTTCGCGACTGCACCCGGCGTCTTCTTTTCCGTGGACGCCACGCGTTCGAACATATCGATCGCCGCTTCCGGATCGTACCCGGCACTCGCAAGATAGCCTACACCAAGCTCATCGGCTTCATTCTCGAATGCCCGGGAAAAATGCATGTTTGTCACCGGTGCCGCCAGCGCAGCCGATTGCCGCGCAGCCAGCCCACCCCATCCACCGAGAAGAATCAGCGGCAGCGTGGCCGCCTTTGAGATTTCGGTTTTCGTCACCTGTCTCGTCGCGTGACGCGCCGCCGCATGCGCGATTTCATGCGCGATCACCGACGCGAGTTCCGCCTCGTCATCCGCCATTTTCATGACACCCGAATTCACGTAGATATAACCACCCGGCAACGTGAAGGCGTTGATTTCGTCCGACTGAATCATCTTCACGGTCAGCGGAAAATCGGCATGGGCCTGGAGCGCAAGGTTTTGCCCAAGGCGATTAATGTATTCGGTCACGAGCGGGTCGTCGACAAACTGCGCCTGCCGCTCAACCTCCGCCGCCATCTGACGGCCCATCGCGATTTCCTGATCAACGGAATAGCGATTGATGCCCTTGTGCGCATCGGCGCAAATCGCAGGCAAGGCTCCGCACAGAAGCACAGCAACCAGCGCACGCGGACTCGTCGGGCGTGATAAAGGCACTGCATTGATGATAAACCCCTGAACTAGAATGGACAGAGGCCAACGGTGAGCACCGCATCCGAGATGGAACGACGCGCAGAAACCGGTGTGTTGGCGGCGCCCGTTGCAGTTCTGATTCCGGCTTATAAGCCGAACGTCGCGCTTGTAGACGTCGTTCGCGCTCTTATCGGATCAGGCATTACTGCAATCGTTGTTGTTGACGATGGAAGCGGCGCCGGGTTCTCGCCTCTTTTCAGTGCGGTGGCGGCGCTGCCTGGCGTACAACTGGTTCGCCACGCGGTAAATCTCGGCAAGGGAGCGGCGCTTAAGACCGGAATCAACGCGGCGCTGGTGGCGCATCCGGAACTCGCCGGCATCGTTACGGCCGATGCCGATGGACAACATCATCCCGAAGACGTCCTGCGGGTGGCGCAACGCTTCGCGGCGCAGCCGGATGCTCTCGTGCTCGGCGCCCGGGAGTTCGCAGGACCGGTACCTCTGCGCAGCCGCTTCGGCAACACGATTACGCAGGGCGCGATGAGGTTCGTCGCAGGGCAAAGCCTCAGTGACACGCAGACCGGACTTCGGGCTATTCCGCGTGGCCTTGCAGAACGTATGCTGAGCGTTTCGGCCGCAGGCTATGAGTTCGAGCTGGAAATGCTGATTGCGGCCAAGCATCTGGGGTTTCCCGTTGTGGAGGAACCGATTCGGACTATCTACGAGGAGGGTAATCCGACATCGCATTTCGATCCGCTGCGCGACTCCATGCGCATCTACTTCGTCCTGCTGCGCTTCGCCTTCATCTCGCTTCTGACCGCGTGCCTGGATAACCTTGTCTTCTACTTTCTCTATCGTGCGAGCGGAATTGTGGCGGTCTCCATGCTCGGCGCCCGCGCTGTCGCGCTTGCATTCAACTACGCCGCGGTCCGCCGCGCGGTCTTCCTTTCACGCGAGCAGCATCGTGTGGTGCTGCCTCGCTACCTGCTTCTCGCGGCGCTCAACGTGTGCCTCGCGTATGCGTTGATTACGTTTCTGACTGGATTTCTTTCTGTACGAGTCATTACCGCCAAGATTTCTGTCGAGACCTTCTTATTCATGTGGAACTTTGTCATTCAGCGGGATCTGATCTTCGCCCGCCGTTATCCTCAGGGCGGAGCGCTCAGGCCGCAATGAACCGCCGGATTGTTCTCGCTTTTCTTTTTCTCGCGGCGATCGTCACCGGCGTCTACTGGAATCACTTTCACAACAGCTTCCACTTTGACGACGGGCACACCGTTACCGGCAACCCCTGGATTCGCGATGTCCATAACATCCCGCGTTTCTTCACGGACGCCGAAACGAGCAGCACGCTTCCCGCGAACCGCGCGTGGCGGCCACTGGTCTATACGTCGCTCGCTCTCGACTATTATTTCGGCCATGGCCTGAAGCCGCTCTGGTTTCACATCTCCACGTTTGCCTGGTTTCTGGTGCTTCTCGCGTGCATGCTTGCGCTGTTTCGGAAAGCATTCAATCTTGCGCGACCCGACTCGGGCGGCAGTGTGGCAGGCAACTTCGAAGTGGCGTTGTTCGCAACGGCCGTGTTCGGGCTCCATCCCGCAATTGCCGAAACCGTCAACTACATCATTCAGCGCGCCGATCTTTACTCCACGCTGGGGGTAGTCGCCGCGTTGGCGGTCTGGGCGCTTTGGCCCGATCGGCGGCGCTTTGGGTTCTATCTGATCCCGCTTGCTGCCGGCATGATGTGCAAACCCCCTGCACTCGTGTTTCCGGTTCTGCTCTTTTTTTATGTCTGGCTGATGGAACGGACTGACGTGAAAGCTGCCGTGCGAAGCGTGTTGCCCTCGCTGTTCACAGTCGGCGTTTTCGGCTGGCTGAGTTCTGCCATGACCCCAGCCAGCTTTAACCCCGGCACAACGGACGGATGGGCATACCGCATCACCCAGCTTCCGGTCATTCTGCACTATTTCGGCATGTTCTTTTTGCCGACTGGCCTGACGGCCGATACCGATCGTGCGCTGATTGAGGTTTTTTTCGATGCACGGGTTCTGGCCGGGCTCGCGTTCCTGATCGCGCTGCTTTTTGTGATCTGCAAGACCGCGCGACAGCGCGAAAAGGCGCCCATCGCGTTTGGACTGATCTGGTTCCTCGTCGCCTGCCTGCCCACGTCGCTCTTTCCCCTGGCCGAGTTGGACAACGATCACCGCATGTTCTTCCCTTTCGTTGGCCTTACTTTGAGCGTGGCGTGGGGGCTGGCAGCAGGCCTGAATTCGAGGCGGTTTGAATCCGCCATCAGTTCCCGCCGCAATCGGCGCGATCTCGCCGCCACGGCCTGCGTGCTGGTCCTGATCGCCTGCGCCAACGGAACGCGCGAGCGCAATCGCGTGTGGCTATCCGAAGAGACGCTCTGGCATGACGTCACGCTCAAGAGTCCCCGCAATGGCCGCGGATTGATGAACTATGCGCTGTATCTCATGGGGAAGGGCGACTTCTCCACGGCATTGCTATACCTCAATCGCGCGCTTGAGTACGCCCCGAACTACTACACTCTCGAAATCAATCTCGGCATTACTTATGGCGGACTGAACAACGACGCGGCCGCGGAGCAGCACTTCAACCGCGCAATCCAGATCGCGCCCCTTGAAGCCACGCCGCGCTACTTCTATGCAGTCTGGCTGCAGAAGAAAGGCCGCGTGCCGGAGGCGATCAGTCACCTGACCACCCTGCTGCAGAACAACCCTTCATATATCGATGGAGCCCATCTGCTGATGACGCTTTACGCTACGGAAGGCGACGCGCCCGCGCTGCGCAAGGTATGCATTGACACGCTCTCTCGCTTCCCTGCGGATGTGGAAGCAAAGGGCTGGCTCGAACGCGCTTCGGCATTGAGGCCGAACGCCGATGTTTACCTCAATGTTTCACTGCAGCTTTATCAGCAGCGGAGATATCAGGAATCGATTGATATGGCGCGCAAGGCGCTCACTCTGCGGCCGGATTCCGCCGCGGCCTGGAATAACATTGCGGCGGCGAGCAATGAGCTGGGCAAGTGGGATGACGGGGTGGCGGCCGCCACGAAGGCAGTAAGCCTGAACCCCGATTTCCAATTGGCAAAGAATAATCTGGCGTGGGCGCGACAGGGTAAAGCGAAGACAGCTCCCAAACGCTAGAACAGCGTAGTTGGATCGGCAACCGTGGTGAGGAATAACTGGCCCGACGCGCCGGCTGCGGCTGGCGCTCCGCCGTTGCCGCCGGATGCTCCTCCTCCACTCGCATTCGCGGCGCCATTATCCGATCCGCCAGCGCTGCCGCCACTCATGTGGATGGTTCCGGCCGTGAGCGATGGAGCCAGCAGGTGAACGACTCCACCTGCGCCGCCTCCGGACGCACTGTAGGTTCCTGCCACTCCAGGTACGCCATTACCTCCGTTCACATTGATGGCGCCGGAACTGGAAACCGTGGTTCGGGACGCGATCACGACCAGTCCACCTCCACCGCCGCCGTAAGCCATCCCTCCGGCAACCGCTCCGTCGCCGCCGTTGGCGTTGATCGCGCCGCTGACGGTGACGTCGCCTGCGGCCAGGATCAGCAGACTGCCGCCGCCTGCTCCGCCGAAAGATGGACTACCGGGACCACCGCCGATGCCGGGACCAGCACGCAGGACCTGGCGCAGCGTGAACGGGGATGCGGCGATGCCTCCAAGTGCTGTTGAGGGAGGAGCCGTCGCGAATC
Organism: Acidobacteriota bacterium; assembly: GCA_048498815.1. Taxonomy (GTDB): domain Bacteria; phylum Acidobacteriota; class Terriglobia; order Bryobacterales; family Bryobacteraceae; genus BOG-234. The sequence continues at coordinate 71,541 of JBEHXG010000003.1, forward strand.
CAGGCCCGCTACTGGAAGCGATCGTGGAATCCCCCACCGTTAGCGTACCTGCGATCGAGACGGTGCCCGTTGCCCGGATCGTGGTTCCCCCTGGTACCGTGAGCGTGCTGCCATTGCTGATCGAAAAATTCGTGCACTGCACGGCCGCTGCTGGTGGGCTGGTGATCCAGTTCGCGTTGCTGGTGATATTGCAAACGCCCGCAGTGGTTCCGTTTGATCCGTCGCCAAATCGACCGCCGCCCCCCGAACCTGCCGGACCCGTCGCGCCGGTTGCGCCCGTGGCTCCGGCAGGGCCCGCCGGGCCTGCCGGTCCGGTGGCGCCGGTCGCCCCTGCCACGCCGCCGAGCGAGAGCGTAACCAGGAGCTGCGCCTGGTGGCTGGTAGTGCTGCTCTCCTTGCTGTCAAAAGCCGCATTAATGCCGCCGCCCGGGGTAAGCACGAAGCCTTTGTTTGTTGACGGGGACGCGTACCACCCCGTAACCGCAGAGGTGACATCCACCGATATAAAGGTGCTCTGGGTGCTCACGGCAACACCGGACGCGATAGTAGTGCCGGCGGTAACACCCGAAACGCCGCTCACCGACGATTCAGACCATGAGCCAACCGCCGTCGAGACATTGAGCGTGCCACCCGCGGTAACAGCCCGCGTAAAAAGGATCAGCGTTGCCTTCGAGACCGTTCCGCCTGCCACCAGACCCGAAAGATCGAACTGCATCAGCCCCTGAAAGTTTCCCGCTCCGCCGACCACGATCGCCTGCGATGCGCCGTAATTGCCTCCGTTACCGGGCGAGACGTAGGAGTCGCCAGTCAGGGGCGCCGATTGGGCGAACGCAAGTGGCAGCAGTGTCAAACCAATCGCGGCCAGTCGAACTGCTTTTCCGATTCCGTTCATTAGGAGCCTTTGGGGCTTTTAGGGACCAGACTAGCACGAGCGGCCCGCCATTCCGGCCTTAAACTGGAGTGAACAAAACATGGTCGAGACCGCGCTTCCTACTGACGACGCCGAGCTTTTCGCGCTGCTTGACTCCATTCCCAACGTGCCCGGCGTGTTTTTGCTTTGGCCTCGCGGCGGCTCACCGTGGATGGCCCGCACGAACTTACTGGGACGACGGATAAAGCGCATGGTCTCCGATCTGCGCGAATCGACCGACCGCATTGAGTATCATTGCGCTGCGTCGAAGCTGGAGTCGCGATTTATTCATTTGCGACTGGCGAAGCAGCACCTGGGCGCAGACTATCGACGCGAAATCCGTCTGAGGCTGCCTCCTTACCTGAAGCTGCTGATGGTGAATGAATTTCCGCGAACACAGGTGGCGGCCCGGATCGGGCGCTCCGGGGCTTCGCTCTATGTGGGTCCGTTTCGGAATCGTTCAACGGCGGCGCGATTCGAAGCGGAGTTTCTCGATTTGTTTCAACTCCGTCGCTGCCAGGAGGATTTGGCGCCGTCGCAGCATCATCCCGGCTGCATCTATGGCGAGATGGGCCGTTGCCTCCGTCCCTGCCAGCAGGTAGTGAGCGCAGCCGAGTACCGCAACGAGGCGTTGCGTGTGGCCGAGTTTCTGCGATCTGGCGGGAAGACGCTGATTGCGTCGGCGATGCGGGAGCGCGATCTGCTCAGTGAAGAGATGGACTTCGAAGCTGCTGCGCGCGCTCATCAGCGCCTGCAGAGGATTGGCGAAGTACTGGCCGAGCGCGATGAGATGGCGCGCTCGCTGGATGATCTGCACGCGGTGGCGATTGTATCTTCGTCGCACGCGGAGTGCGTGGAACTCGGGTGGCTACGCGGCGGCTATTGGCAGGGGTTTCGATCGCTGCACTTTCTTACCGGCAGCGACGGACACACCGCATCGCTGGATTCGCGCCTTCGCGAGATGGCCGCAACGATTCCACCGGAGAGCACTGTATCTGCGACGGAACGCATGGATCACCTGGCGGTGCTCTCCCGCTGGTTCTATTCCGACCATGTGAAGAAGGATCGCCAGGGCGAGATGATCGTCGTCGACGACTGGAACAAAATGCCCTGGCGAAAGCTGGTTAACGCGGTCTCGCGGGTTGCAGCCTTGCAACGGACGCCCCGTCCGAACACACGTTCTTAACGATGTTATTTGAGGCGATAGAAGGGCCGCCAATACAGAACTTCGCCATGCCGAAGCCGGATACCTGGTTGCCGTCGAGCGTGTTGCCGCTCGATGCGCCCGCGAGGTAGATGCCGGTTTTCAGCGAGTCGGGCTGATCGCGGCGGGCCTGATTAAGGCCCGTGAGCCTGTTGCCGATGACACGATTGCCTGCGCCACGAATCAGGAAGCCGTTGAAGAGGCCATCGGAGCACGAGTTGCCGGATACTTCGCCGGCGTTGAATCCATCGAGAGAGAGACAGCGTCCCGCTATCTGGCCAAAGGTGTTGTCACGGAGCAGAGCGTGCTCTACGCTTCCGGTTGACGTGATGGCCGAAGGCATCGCGGTCCCACCGGTTCTTGTCTCTTCGCCCGGGAAGCCGATCATGCTTGCGATATTGTTCTCCACGGTTACGTCTGTGACGTGGTTCAGTTCAATGGCGGCCCGCGCGACTATAGCGAATTCGTTGTCCGCAATGCGGCCCTTTGATGCCGCGGCAGAACCTTCGGCGGAGCGAATCCAGATACCGTTGCCGCGCACCTTCCCCATCAGGGCGTGCTGCACTTCGAAGTCGGTTGTTCCTTCTTCCAGCAGAATTCCACCGGTTCCGTTGTTGTGACCCTCGGCGTCGAGGCTTCCGCTCTCGCCGATTTCGACGTCGTGAATACGAATGTTGCGACCAGTGTCAACCACGATCGGAAAGCCGGCTATCTCAGTGATCCGCACCTGGCTGATCTCCAAACCCGTTACACCGTCGGCAAAGATGCCGTTGTTTGCGATCTCACGCGACAGCACCGTAGAGGCAGGAACCTGGCCGACCGGCTGCGTGAAGATCACGCGGCTGCCGTCGAGTTTGAGGCTTTGGATCTGAATGTTCTTTCCGGCGGGCAGGACGATCAGGGCGCGTCCCCGGAAGGTTGAAGCAGCTTTAATCGTTGTGCCTCCACCGGCGATCTTTAAATCGTGTGCATCGCCAGGCATCACGATCTCTCGCGAGATTTCGACTGTTCCTCCGGTCAGCGTTACCGTTCCTGTCTTCGCCTGCAGCGCCTCTCGCAAACTAACTTCGTTTTCCTGCGCGAAGGCCAGTGTGGCAGCAAGAATGAGCGCCAGCTTCATCGGACCACCTCGATGCCTGTTCTGGCGAGCAATCGCCTGCCCAATCGGATTTCAAGCACGTGTCCGCCTGTCCGAATTGTCCTGGGGATGCGGAAGTTGATCTCCCACCGTTCGGTCAGTGGATCGGCGCGAAAGGTTTCGAGTTCGCGTGCGTTCTCACCATCAACGGTTGCCTGGAAGGTGCTGACGTCATCCATCTCCTCGATCGTCGCCTTCATCAGGCCGCTCTCCACCCGCTGGGGTGACATCAGATTGACAGCGTCGCTGAGGCCGGTTAACCGCGGCACAGCCGGGCCAGGCGGAATTACGCGCACGAAGTGATCCGGCGCCAGCCGTTTGCCGCGCCATTCCACCGCCACGGGCAGAAGGCCGGTCCTCACGTTGCGCGGCAGAAAGACATTGACCTGAGTAAAGCGGTTACTTCCGCGCGGGCCTACGTAACAGACTCTGCCCGGAAGCCCCTCAACCAAAACCTGGAGCGAGTTCAGGTCGCAACCATCCGGCAGGTTCTCAATAGATGCCGCGAGACACGCCAGGCGACCGCTCGCCGGGACCGCCTGCTCGCTGGAGAACGCATTCGAGATCGCTCGAATTCTGGAAGTACCATCTTCTGCAACCACCGCTGGATCGGGCTTGCGCCAGGTCGTCCACATGTATTGCGAGTCAATGCCGGTCAGTTCCATTAGCTCGACGCCGAGTTCGCGGGTCAGCGCATGGATTTCGGCGGCACTGATGCGCGCACCGTCCCAGGTTGTGTAGGCGCGCGAGGTCTTCGGCAAGCCGTTGATCTGCAGTCTGGCGACTCCGCCTGGCTTCAGGACTCGCGCGGTCTCGCGCAGATACGAAAGCACCACGTCCGCGCTCGGGATGTGCTGGAAGACGGCATAAGAGTAAACGAAGTCGAAGTGGGCGTCCGGGAAGAGGCGCAGATCGCTGCCGCCGATGGCATGTACATTCGCGTTTGGCGCCTCGCGCAGTTTTGCCCGCGCGCGCTGGATCATTGCATCCGAAACATCCACGCCGTGGATCTCGCCGAAGTAACGGCTCATGGGACGAATCAGGCGGCCGGGCCCGCAACCGATTTCGAGCGCGCGCTCACGACCGGGCGTTCGCTTCAGTTCGTTTGAGAGTTCACGAACGAGCCCGATGGCGGTGGCGAAAAATTCTTCGTCGTCCTGATCGCGGCGCCCGAAGGCTACGTAGTAGTGGGCGTCCTCGTTTGCGCGCTCGTTCCACTCGGCGCGCATCCGCTTTTCTACTGATGTATCGGCCACGCCGTTATGATAGCTTCGTGCCGCTGCGCCTGTGGATCTTCTGGCTGCTGTTTCTCGTGCGCGGAGCTTTCTATTGCACCATGCTCCCGGTGTGGGAAGGCTGGGATGAGTATGCGCACGTGGCTTTTCTGCAGCACTGGAACGAGACGCATCGATTGCCGATTGCGGGCGATCGCGTCTCACCTGAGATCGATGCCTCGCTGCGCCGACATCTGCTGCCCAGGGAACTGCACTGGATCGGGCCGCCCTACCGAACGCGTGAGACCGCCAGTGCACCGATTGCCGGTACGCCGGTTCCGTATCCGTTCGTTTTTTATGAAGCGCAGCAGCCCCCTCTCTATTACTGGATCGCCGCGCCCTTATTCCGAGGCTCGGTGGAGCACGGCGTGTTTATTGTTCGACTCTTCAGCGTGCTGCTGGCATCCCTGGCGATTCCTTTCACCTGGTTGGCAGCACCGCGCTTCGCGCCTGGCTGTGCAGCGTTGCTGGCGGTCGCGCCCGGGCTCGCGATCGATGTAGCGCACGTGGCGAACGATGCGCTTGCCATCGGGATTGCATCCGTCTTCCTGTGGCTCATGAGTTCCACGAAGGAGCGGCGCATGGTTACCGGCATTGTTCTCGGCGCGGCCTTGCTTACCAAGGCTTCGTTGCTTGTGCTGCTGCCGGTGGTAATCGTTCTTCGCAAACGCCAGGCTTTGGTTCCGGTGCTGATCGCGCTTGCGGTCGGCGGATGGTGGTACATTCGCAACCTTATTCTTGGACTTCCGTTCAGCGGCTGGCAGGAGAGCGTTGGGCTCTCCGCTCTCGCCGCGAGCGCGGTTCAACTCGCTCGCTCGGGCCGCTGGATTAACGGTGCGCAGACGATTGCGAAGTCGTTCACGTGGTTTGGGGCGTGGAGCTTCCTCACACTTCGCACGTGGATGTACCTGTCCCTCGAAGCCGTCGCGGGTAGCGGAATGGTCTGTGCGCTTATGGCGAAGAAGCCCGGTATCCGGGTTCCACTCGTTTTCTCGATTTGCTTCACACTCGCCATCGCCGCCGGGGAGGCAGCCTACAACTCTGTCCACGGCATCGCCGGTATTCCCGGCTGGTATCTCTGGCCGGTTGGCGGCGCGATGTCGATACTCGTTGCCGCCGGCCTGGGACGCTTCGTCTGGATCTTCGCGACCATGCTGGCAGCCGCCGATATCTTCGGCGTTACCGCTCGCATGATGCCCTACTATGCGGGGCTCGCTCCATGGAACCGCGGCTCTGTGCTGCAGGTCGGCGACGCTGCCCGCCTGCTTCATGTACCGGTTTGGCTGATCGCGTTGTGGATTGCGGCGACGCTCGCGGTCCCTGCATTACTTTGTCAGGGGCGAGCGAAGACGCGCACGTAATCGATGTCGAGTGCGCCTTTGTCCGGCGGATTGATCAACGCTAAATACATGGGCTGATGCGGCACGTAGTCGAACGCGCGGAACTTTTCGACCCCGTCTACGAACCATGCGATTTTCTCTTCGTCCCATTCCGCCGCGATCGTGTGGAAGCCGGAGGGGATCTTCACGGAACCGGTATATTCGCGGTCCCCGCGCGGATCGGGCTGGCGAGTCGTGAAGGTAATCTGGCCGGCGTCCAGATCCATAACATCGAACGACGGCAGTTCACCCGATGGAATCGGTAGTAGTCGCAGTACGGCCTGCGTCGCGCGGCATCGGATTTCGAAACGTCCATAGGTCTGGGCGAAGTTGCCGAAGGTCGTCATCACGCCGGAAGCGAGATGTGCCTGACCGCCCGACAGTGTAACTTTCGCGGGTTCGCCCAAATCGAGCGTGCCCGGCGAATGCGGCGACCACTTCGCGAAATTGAGCGTGCCGCCGTCGAAATCGTCCCCAAACTTCAACGTCCAGGACGATAGCGAAGACGGGCTTTGCGCCTGCGCCGCGAGGAGGCAGAGCAGCACTGCGACCGGGTATTTTCGCATCTTTCCGGACTTTACCAGACCGGCGCAACGACTGTAACAAGCGTCATATTGAGGTAACCTGAGATCAGAAAACATGCGAATCCTTGTGGTGGAAGACGAACGGCGCATCGCCGACTTCCTGGAGCGGGGGCTTCAGGGCGCCGGATACGCGATCGATGTAGCGCCCGACGGGGCGACGGCGATTCAGTTCACCCACCATACGGATTACGATCTGGTGATCCTCGACCTGATGCTGCCGGATATGGACGGTCTGAAGGTACTGGAGCGAATTCGCGGGCGGCAGGGTGGTCCCCCGGTGTTGATTCTTAGCGCGCGCGGCCAGCTCGATGATCGCGTGAAAGGCCTCGAAAACGGCGCCGACGATTACATGACGAAACCGTTCGCTTTCGTGGAGCTCCTGGCTCGGGTTCGCGCACTGCTTCGCCGCGGACAACCCACGCCGGAGCGACTGCAGGTCGGGGACCTGGTGGTGGACAGCATTCGCCGCAAGGTTGTCCGCGGGACCGAGACGATCGATCTTGCGCCTAAGGAGTTCGGCATTCTCGAATATATGATGCGGAATAAGGGACGTCCTCTGAGCCGCACAATGATTGTGGAGCATGTCTGGGATATGGATTACGACGGGCTCACGAACATCGTTGACGTCTATATCCGGCATCTGCGAAGTAAGATTGACGACCGGTATCCGGAGAAGCTGATTCATACGGTGCGCGGAATCGGATATATGATCGAAGCGCCGGAAAAGTCCGCGCCTTCGATGCAGGCTGTCGGTTAAAAGGTTCTGGCCGTGGCCGAGCGCAAACACATTTCGCGCGGGCTGCGATTCACTCTGACAGTCGTCTACACAGCGATATTCACTCTGCTGTTGATTGGCGTCGCCGTCATCTTCCGTCAAACACTCAAGAGCAGCGTCTATAAGCAATCGCAGGACGATCTTGATCAGACCTTCGCCGTTGTAAAGACCGGCGGCCTTCGAATTGAAGGTCCGGAAGACCATCGCCTCTGGTACCTTGACGGGGAAGACTCGGACGAAGCCGCGATACAGGCCCGCATCAAGAGCGTGTTAATGATCGCTGACGCGGCCGGCACTCCCCTTGAGGCTTCGAACACGTACGAGCGCATTGGATACGATAGCCCGGCTTTCATCAAATCCGTACTGAACTCCAGCCAGGCTGTTTACGAAGAGAAGTCCTCGGCCGGTGTTCGCTACCTCATTCGGGCCAGCTACATCTACAACGAATCGCGTACGCGAAAGTTTTATATTGCTATTGGCACATCGCTCTCTGCGAACGATCTGCTGCTAACCCGCTTCACCTGGCTTTGTTTTGCGCTCATTCCCCTGGTGGCTCTCATCGGCACGGCCACGGGCTGGGTAGTGGCCGGTCGCGCCCTTGAACCGGTGATGGAGATTGCGCGAGCCGCCCAGCGAATCAGCGGATCGAACCTCAGTCTCCGTATCCCCGCGAGGCGCGCCGCCGATGAGCTGGAATACCTGATCGAGACCTTCAACGACATGATTTCGCGCCTTGAACAAAGCTTCATTCAGGTGCGCCAGTTTTCGACTGACGTTTCGCATGAGCTTCGCACTCCGATTACGATCATTCGCGGCCAGCTGGAAGTTGCGCTCTTCACCGCCGATACCGCCGAGCAGTATCGCGACGCCATTGTGGCGGCGATGGGAGATGTGGAGCGGCTCTCGCAAATCGTACGCGCGCTGCTGCTGCTGTCGCAGGCCGAGACCGGGCAGGTGGTGCTGCAGCTGCAGCCGCTCGATCTTTGCGAGACGACGCGCAATATTACCGAGCAGTTCGAAATTCCGGCGGAAGGCGCCGATGTTCGTATCTCCTTCCATGCCGGTCCCGGGAGTTGCGAAGGCTCGTTTGATCGAGTTCAGATTGAACGGATGCTTTCAAACCTGATTTCCAATGCCGTAAAGTTCACCCCCGCCGGCGGAGAGGTTCGGGTGTCTCTGGAGCGAGTGGGCGATCACGCCGAGATCACCGTCGCCGATACCGGCCAGGGGATTTCGCCGCAACATCTGCCGCACATATTCGACCGGTTCTACCGGGTGCGCGGGCCGGAAGATCAGGCGTCTCCCGAGAAAGGCCTTGGCCTTGGCTTAAGCTTCGTTAACTGGATCGTGCGCGCTCACGGCGGAACAATCGATGTCACCAGCGAACTCGGCAAAGGAACTACTTTCGTGGTTCGCCTACCATTCGACGGGGCTAACTCGTCAAATGTGACAAGCAGTACCAATGAGCCCGCAATGAAAGTCGTTTAATCGAACCATGATGCGAGGCTTAATCAATTGCGTTTAGTCTGGTAATGGTGATTCGCCTCTTCGTTGGGTTCATTTTCGCGGTAGTAATGGTGCTCGGCCAGACGAAGTCGACTACGAACGATATCTTTTCGGGGACCGTTGCCGCGAGCGGGGCGGACTCGGTCACAGTGGTCCGGAAAGTTCCGGCGCGACCCGACGAGACCAGAATTTTCGTGATCGACAAAGATACCGCGGTTGAAGGACACTTGAAGGTGAATTCACGCGTTTCGATTCGCTTCAGTAAAGACGCGAGCGGGGTATATCACGCGCTTCGGGTGATTGTGCGTGCTGAGGTGAAGGCGCCGGTTGGCCGGCCAACCACCCGCGTCCGATAGGTCGGAAGAACTGCCTCCGGTTCCACTCTTCATGCGAATGGCAGGGCTAACTGCGCGTCTAACGTTGCGGCCGTGCCCGCCGGCGTTTCGCCCCCGCCGCCACCTTCGAGATCGTGTAATGTCCAGAACTTTTCGCGACTGATGCGCGTGAGCGTTGCAGCGTCATGCGGCGCGGTCTTTTTTTTCATTTCAGCAAGGAGCTCCAGCGCTTCGGCATTGCGTTCCTCGGCCCGCAGCAGGCTCAGCGCTATCCACCCTGACTCGAGCGCGTCAAATGAGGCGTGGAATCGTCGCAAAGCCTCGGCCGCGCGGCTGGTCCGGGCAGCCGGCAGCTCTGAACTCAGTCTCGTTGTAAAGATCGCCGACGCTAATCCCGCGCGGTGAAAGGAATCGCGCGCGGGCGCGGAAATGCTTTCCAGAACCAGCAGCATGCGATGCCCAATAAACCACTTGTCCAGCCCGGTCTGCATTTGAGCAGTTGAGCCGGGTAATCGTAGGCCGATGGCGCTCGCAATTTCTCCGAGTATCGAGGTCTGATTGAGTTGCGAGCAGTCGAGGTGCAATACGTCTCCAAAGTCGTGCGCGAAGGTGAGCAGTAGCTCCTCGGCGAGTTCTGGCGGCACCGACAGTGTACCGGGCTTGTCCGCCAATTCGCGGCGCAGCGCCTCAACTTCCGGCGAAGTTGAAGGCAGCGGCCTGACCGGGTGATCCGGATGCAACAGCCACGTACGCACCGCTCTGGCCGCTGTAAGCGGATCGCCCGTTGCATCGAAGAATGCCTCCCGCCGCAGCAGTTCGGGGAATTTACAGGGCGCGGCAAAAATAATTCCGAGTCTGCTCTCCAGTTCTTTCGGTGCGGCGAAGAAGACCGGTTCCCATTTCTTCCGATCCCAGACTTGGGGAACCGACGCCGGTGAGAGAAACACCAGGGCAGCTTCAGCGGAAAGTGCGCGTTCGGCTGCGGCCAGCAAATCAAGTTCCGGGCCAACCACAGCTTCGTGCCGGGAAACGGTGAGCGGAAGGTTAATTTCGAGGTAGTCTGCCAGCGTCAAGGCTAGTACTGCATCTTCGGGCGCATAGCAGAGAATCAGGGTATTCACGTGTGACAATAGTGTAAACGTGTCAGGCAATCTTCCCACCATTATTCAGGGCGGAATGGGCATCGCTGTGTCCAACTGGCGGCTTGCTGCCACAGTGTCGCGATTAGGCCAGATGGGCGTCGTTTCCGGAACCGCTCTCGACCAGGTTTTCGCGCGACGCCTCCAGGATGGCGACCCCGACGGTCACATGCGGCGCGGCGTGGATCGTTTCCCGTTCCCGGAAATGGCGAAGCGCGTGTGGGACGCCTGGTTTATTCCGGGCGGCAAGGCCGAAGGTAAGCCGTACAAGCGACCCAAAGCGGCAACCAAGGATGGCCCGCGAGAGGTGCGGGAGCTCTGTATCGTCTCCAACTTCGTTGAAGTTTTTCTCGCGCGCGAGGCCGGTGGCGAGCACGTCGGAATCAACTATCTCGAAAAAATTCAGCTCCCCCTGCTTGCTTCGATTTATGGCGCCATGCTGGCGGGCGTAGGCTATGTGCTGATTGGCGCGGGAATTCCGCTGAAGATTCCAGGCGTGCTCGATAGCCTTTCGCGGCATGAGCCGGCATCGTATCCGCTGCCGGTCACCGGCGCGCAGGATGGCGACGATACGATGATGAACTTCGTGCCGGGCGAGTACATTGAGGGCGACATAGGTCCTCTGCGTCGTCCGGATTTTCTGGCGATCATCGCCTCCAACACTCTGGCGATCACAATGGTCCGCAAGGCTAACGGCAAAGTAAATGGCTTCGTTGTGGAGGGCCCCACGGCGGGCGGACACAATGCGCCGCCGCGCGGCAAACCCGTTTTCAACGAACTGGGCGAGCCCGTATACGGCGAGCGCGACATTGTCGATCTGCCGAAGCTGTGCGAGCTGGGCGTGCCGTTCTGGCTGGCAGGCGGGTTCGGACATCCAAACAAAGTTCGCGAAGCTCTGAAAGCAGGCGCGGCGGGAGTTCAGGTAGGTACGGCTTTCGCGTTCTGCAACGAGTCCGGGCTGACCGATGAATTCCGCGGCGCGGTGCTGAAAGAAGTTGCGGCCGGAACCGCTCGGGTCCTGACCGATCCTGTGGCATCGCCGACGAACTTCCCGTTTAAGGTGGTGCGTCTCAAGGGCTCGGGTACAGAGCGCGAGGTCTACGAGGCGCGTCCGCGCATCTGCGATCTGGGTTATCTGCGCGAAGCGTATCGTACACCTGACGGTCCCATCGGCTATCGCTGCGCGGCGGAGCCCGTCACCGTCTATGTGTCAAAGGGCGGAAAGACCGAGAACACAGCTGGCCGCAAATGCCTCTGCAATGCGCTGATGGCGAATGTGGGGCATCCCCAGATCCGCAACAGGTACGTGGAAAAAGGCCTGATCACATCAGGTGACGATGTGGCCGAGTTAGCTCCGTTTGTTCCGGCGGATGGCAGTGGCTACACCGCCGCCGACGTTGTGGCGCGCCTGCTCAGCGGGATTTCGCAGTTTCGGGCAGCAGTGCAGCCGGACGAAGCACCCGCATTTGTGTGATGATTGAAACCTCTCGCGCCTTACGCGCGTAGTTCCAGCAATGCCCTGAGGGAGGGGCTCGTCATGCCACGTTCCATACTTCGTCTGTGTGCCCTGGCCGCGCTCTGCCTGGGGGCATTTGGCCAGACTCCCGATGCGGCCGCCGGTTTTGAGGCGGCGGACGTCCACGTCAGCCCGCGCAGTTCGCAGCCTGGTTTTCGCGTCGGGTTTTCACGCAATCGTTACGAACTGCGTATGGCAACCATGCTCGATCTCATCCGCACGGCATGGGACGTTCCCGATTCGAGCGTAGCCGGAGGGCCCGCCTGGCTGGAGGCGGATCGCTTCGATGTCATCGTAAAGATGCCGAACGGCGCTTCGCCGGAATCCGTCAGACCCATGCTGAAGGCGCTGCTCGCCGACCGTTTCGGCCTTGTTCTGCATGACGACAGCCGTCCGGTTTCCAGTTATGTCCTGACCTTGGTGAAACGAAATCCCCAGTTGAAGGAATCGAGCGGCGAAGGAAGCCCGAACTGCGATAGCCAGCCTTCCAGCGTTCAGTTCATCGGCGTCTTCTACGCCTGCAAACACACTACAATGAACCAACTGGCGAAATCGCTCGGCGGATGGGCGCCCGGCTACGTCGCGGGAGTACCGATTCAGGATCAGACCGGACTCAAGGGCGAGTTTGACTTCACCATCGGTTGGACGGGGCGCGGAAATCTGAGCACAGCCGGCAGCGACGGCGTTTCGCTGTTCGGCGCTGTCGAGAAGCTCGGTTTGAAGCTGGAGTTGAAGAACGTTGCGCAGCCGGTGATTGTGGTGGATAAAGTGAATCGCAAACCAACCGAAAATGCGCCGGGCGTTACGCAGAAATTGCCTGCCTTACCTACCGAGTTTGAAGTTGCCACGCTCAAACCCAGCAGACCGGAGGAGCAGTCGCAGTTTCAGATGGGAGCTGGCGGACGAATTGACGCGCAGGCGATTCCGCTGAAAGACCTGATCGAATTCGCCTGGGATATGGAGGATGCGGCCGACGATATGATCTCCGGTCCGAAGTGGCTGGATACGGTTCGCTTCGATATCGTGGCAAAGCCGCCGGCGTTGGCAAGCGGGCAAGGCACTGACCTCGAATCGGTACGCCCCATGCTGCGGACGATGCTAATGGATCGGTTTCGAATGAAAGTCCATATGGAAGACGGGCCGGTGGTTGTGCATGCGCTGGTAGCCCCAAAGCAGGCCTCGAAGCTGAAGCCCGCGAATCCGGCGAATCGGACTTCATGCAAACGCGCGAATGCGGCAACCAACGGGGCGAGCGTCGCGCTGGTTGGCATCACGTGTCAGAACGCCGATATGGACTTTTTTGCCCAGAAGCTGCGCGAACTCTCCGCCGGCTACTTCGATCACCCCGTGGTGAACGCTACCGGCATCGAAGGTGCTTTCGATCTATCGGTTAATTTTTCAACGCGCCGCGCTTACGAAAACAGTCTTAAGAACGGCGCGGCCAACAGCGCCGCCACCGATCCGAATGGAGCAGTCTCGCTGTTTGAAGGACTGGATCGGCAGCTTGGGCTCAAGGTGGAATTACAAAAGCGCACGATGCCGATTCTTGTCATCGATCACGTGGAACAGACGCCGACCGATAACTGAGCCACTCTATTGAGCGGCTTCAATCTTTTCGATCTTGATAACACTGGTTTTCCCGGTGAGGGTGCCGGTGACCACGACCTTCTGCCCGGCAAAGGGCGCAGGCGATTTCTGATCGCTCAGGGTGTAGACCTGTTTGCCGTCATAAAGCGCATATTTCGCGCCGGCTTTGGCGCACTCCCGTACGCACTTCGTCTCCGGCGAAATATTCATGGCGGCGTGGTCCTTTCCGCACATACTGTCGGTGACCACTCCGGTGAACGTCTGGCTCGCGGCGCCAAGCCCGGCGGAAGCGAGCAAGGCGAGCAGTATCGTCCGTTTCATCGTTTGTCTCCCTGCATTGCAGACGCTGGAAATCTCCGCAGGCAACTCGACTGGCCCAGCGCCGCTAAAATGCATTGTAGCGGTCTTGTTGCCAGCGGGAAGAATGTACAGTTACAAAGTCAGAAACGCGAAGGCGCGCTGCTTGACCCGGCCGTGGCCGTGATTCACGCCTTAACAGCAGCGCGACGGCGGCGGAGCGCCAGTACTCCGGCCGCTCCTGCCGCGAGCAGAGCCAGAGGCATCGTACCGGGTTCCGGAGTCGGCGTCGTTATGGCACTGCCATTTGTCTGGATCGCCCAGTCAATCACCTGCAGCAGGTTGGGCACACCGTTTGCGTTTTCGGTAAACATCAGTCGAACCCACGCGTAATCGGTATGTTTGTTATTTACGGTTCCCGCGTTTTCGACAGCAAGTCCAATAAAACCCGGAATGCCGGAAACGAAGTTGCCGTACGGTGAGTAGCCCACAGCCACGGATTTCACGATGCCCTGTTGGGCCAGATGCGTATCATGACCCGATACGTTGAGCAGACTTCCCCCGATTTTCTGCCCGGAAGAGAATTTCTTGGCAGTGAAAGCGCTGGTGTCGAAAATCTCAATCTGATTGCCCCCGAACAAACTCGCAACCGCCGAGCCTGGTCCGTGAACGCTGAGATTCAGAATAATGTCGTGAGAAGCTGCCCCCGGATGCGGGTTGTTCGGCGTGTGCTGCGCCGTCATGAACCGAAGGAAGGAGTTCGTCTCAGCGGTGGCTTTGGGAGCGTGGTTGGAAGAGCAGTAGTTGTTTGACGGTCCGCAATAAATGATGGTCGCGGACGCATTGGAAGCCATTGCCAGCGCGGAACCCGCGGCGGCGGCATAAACAGACCAGTTCACATTACGCGCGCGGCGGGCGCCGGTACCGGCAACGCGCCTCATCGCTTCATAGCTATTCAGACGGGCGCCGAGATTTTGCCGAGCGTTTGTCGTCGTTTTCGGTTTTCCTTGTGTCATCTGATCCTTAGGTCGCCTTAGCCTTCTCAGTCCAGATTAGGGCCTCAGGCAGCGAATTACAAGACATTTGCAGACTAAGACCCGGTAGTTCCGTACCAGTACCTAACTACAGCCAACGTTTATTGGATGGCCCGGGCACGAGGGATGAACGCCAGACGTGCAATTGCCAGAATCGGCACACTGAGGAAAACTCCGGCAACGCCCGCGATTTCGGCTCCGGCGAAAACACCAAAGATCACCAGCAGCGGATGCAGCGCAACCCCGTGGCTCATCAGCCTGGGGCTGAGGATATAATCCTGCACAATCCGGAATATCCCGAGAAACGCCATCAGCAAAATCAGGTGATCATAGCCGGACAGCGCGCTCACGGCGATGATGACGATAGCCGCGGTGAGGGGCCCCATGAGTGGGACGAATTCACAGAAAAACGCGATCACCGCCAGCAGCAGCGCGTACTGCACGCCAATAATGCTCATCACCACTCCAAAAACGACCAGCACCGTGCAACAGAGGATAAGCAGCGAGCGCATGTACTGCATAAGAACTTCATGAATCGCTTCCAGCGCATCGTCAGCGCGCCGCCGCGCGGTGGCTGAGCGAAACATCATCAGAAAAGAGTCGCGCAGAAACTCGCCATCCTTAATCATGAAGAAACTGAGGATGGGCACAATCACGATGTAGATCGCATTCGAAGAAGCCGCAAGAATCTGCAGGCTGTAGCGCGGCGCCGCCGCGAGCATTCCGCCGAACTGGTCGCGAATCCGGTCCTGCACAGCGTCGAGCGCAGGACCAAACGACGGGTGCGCAGCCCGCAGCCGATCGAGAAAGCCCTGAAGGTCGGGCGGATGCGCCGCCAGCAGCCGCGCTTCAGTTCCAACCCTTGAGCCGATGGCGACACCCGCCGCCACCAGGATTCCGATAACGATCAGATAAGTAAGCGCCAGGGCCGGAGCCCGATTCTTCGACGAAAGTCCCCGTCCGAATCGGGCAACCAGGGGATAGAGCAGATAGGCGAAAAGCAGGGCCGCCGCGAAGACCAGCAGCGTGCCGCGAACGGCGTAAATCGCCGTTATGAGCAGAATCGTGAGCGCCACCGTCCAGGTAACACGGGCGGCCTTGCGATCGATGGTAAGCATGGACATTACGCGCTCGCCGCTCCTTCGGGTGCGGCGATCTTTTCAATCAGAACCTGCGAGATCCGGTTGCGTTCCATCTGCTTTACGGTAAAACGCCGATCCTCGAACTCAACTCTCTCATCAACGGCGGGAATATGCCCCAGACGAAACAGCAGGTATCCGGCCAGAGTTTCGAACCCGGCGTTCGCGGGGAGCGAAACACCGTAAAGCGAAGTCAAATCGCGAATCGTGGTCGCGCCTTCGAGTTCCAGACGATCCGAATCCGGATGGTGAATCAGAGGCTTCTCATCAAACTCGTCGGTGATTTCACCCACGATCTGTTCAATAACGTCTTCCACGGTAACCAGCCCCGCCACCGTACCGAACTCATCCACCACCAGCGCCATATGAGAGTGGCGGGCCTGGAATTCGGCCAGCATCGCCTGGCTTGTCTTCGTTTCCGGAACAATCAACGGCTTTCGCATGAGCCGCGCGAGCTGAAACGGAGCCACCGGACGCCCGTCGCGGATCGACTGGCGGCGGTCGTACCACAACTTCGTCAGGTCCTTAAAATAGACCACTCCTTCCATGCGTTCCGGCGTGCCCTTCCACACCGGCAGCCTCGAATGCTGACTTTCCACCATCGCCGCAAGCACTTCATCGAGTGTGGCGGAAACAGGCATGGAGACGATCTCGTGGCGCGGGCGCATGATTTCGCGAACGGAGGTTTCATCGAGATCAAGCACCCGATGGATCATCTCCTCCTGAGCCTCCGGAAGTACGCCGGAGAAGCGGCTGGAACTGACAATTAGCTTGAGCTCTTCCGCCGAGTGTCCGCCAAGGTGGTGACCCGACTTGGCGCCCGCCATCCGCGTGATAAGCGCTGACGATCGCTCTACTACCGCCACAAATGGCGCGGCGATCTTGTAGAACACCATCAGCACGGGCGCCACTACAATCGCGAGCCGATCGGCGCGCGCTATGGCCAGATTCTTCGGAACGACTTCGCCGATGACTACGTGGCCGTAAGTCATCAGAAGAAAAGCGAGCACGAAGCAAATTCCGTGCGCGAGGCCGGCAATCGCGGGCACGAAGACCGGATGAAACAGCGCCAGCATCAGGCTGTAGAGCGTATCTTCTCCCGCCCACCCGAGCCCCAGGCTCGCGAGTGTCACACCAATCTGAGTGACCGAGAGAAGCTTCTCCGGCTGCGCCAGTAGTGCGAGCGCAACGCGGGCGCCAGAGTGTCCTTCATCCGCCAAACGACGAAGGCGGGAGTCGCGGACGGACAGCAGCGCCACTTCAGCCGCGGCGAAAAACGCATTGACCGCGAGGATCAGACACAGCAGCAGAAGTCTCGCGGCGTAGGCGGGTGTGGCCATCTGTCCACAAGTGTACTGTCAGGCGACCCGGGCTGGTATAGTGTTGAGTCCGGCAAAAAAATCCGGGGCGGAAAGGCCCCCTCGCGAGGAGCACGAAATCGTTTTGCGTCGAACCTTCAGCCCGCTCATTCTCCTCCCCCTTGTCTGTGCATTTGCGCATGCGGCAGAATCGTTACCACCTGTCAGCGAGCCTGCCTTCGAGGAAGCTCTCCCCCTGCCTGACGCGCACGATATTTCCACGATGCTCGCGGATGCTCAGTTGAAGACTCTGCATCACCCGCGAGAGTATCCCGGTTGCAAAGTGGCTCCTTTGTCTGAAATCTGGGACCCTTCGGCGGACGCATTCGAGAACCGAACCGACGGCGACGCCGTGGATGTCGATGATATGGATCCCGATGCGGCACAGGCCCTCAGCACATTTCGCGGGATGGTGAGCTCGCTCGGCGGGACGTTCGAGCTGAAGTCAGCCTTTCGCCCGGAGGCCTACCAGGCGCACCTGCATGAAGTGTGGGTGAAGTGGGTCAAACATCTTCGCGGCAACCACTCTGCCGCCTGCCGGGCGCTGCGCGAAGAGGTGGGCGCGGAGTTTTCGCGCCATCAGTTGCTCGTGAAGCAGCAGCCTGTTCCCGCTTCGGATCACGCCAGAGGCCTTGCTTTTGACGCCGCTGTTCTCGTGCCGCGCTCCGCCCGTCTGAAAGGCAAGCGGACCTCCGTGGATAAGCTGGCAGCCCTGGCAGGCATCAAGAGGCCCACGATTCGGCGCGACCCGGTCCACTTCAAGCTCATTGCCCGACCCGTTGAGGTCAGCTACGCGCAGATTCCGAGCTTCTGAGTAGCTGCGGATCCGCTAAAACTCGCACTCCGCAACCAGTTTCAGCAGTCGCAGCAGCATCTGGCGGTCCTCGGTCGGCATCTGAGCACTGATCGCGCGATCAGCCGCAACCCGCGCCTCAATCAAACCCGCGCGAAAACGAATTCCTTTGGTGCTGAGCTTCACCGCGATGGCTCTGCCTTCCGTCTCCCTGCGTTCAGTCAGTAACCCTTCCTTCACCATGGCTTTTACCGCTCGGTGGATAACGGTTCGATCCATCCCGAGCATAGTCGCAATTTGATTTTGATTGCGCGAAACTCCGTCGCGAAGAGTGGAAAGAATGAAGCCCCTGGTAGAGGAACATTGCGTCTTCCGCTCCAGCCGCTTTCCCGCGGAAAACCAGGCTTCCGCAATGCTGGCAAGAACCGAGTCCGTCCGGATTTCCTCAGGGATGGAGTTCACAGAATAGTCACCGTCGTTTCCAGCGGGCGCCGCCACTGGGGTTGCGGCTCATAGTCCTCCGCCTTCTTCCCGATCCCGA
This sequence comes from Acidobacteriota bacterium, assembly GCA_048498815.1. Classification (GTDB taxonomy): domain Bacteria; phylum Acidobacteriota; class Terriglobia; order Bryobacterales; family Bryobacteraceae; genus BOG-234. The sequence goes on from JBEHXG010000003.1 coordinate 90,050, forward strand.
TGACCATCGCAATCTCGTGCCGACGCCGTGACAACCCCAGATAGCGCGAGAGTCTTCGCCGGTCGAAGCCCTCCATGGGACAGGTGTTCAGCCCGAGCGCCTCGGCGGCAATCATGATGTTCTGGCAAGCCAGGGATGAGCTCTTCGTCGCCCACTTGAACCACTCCTCGCGCGATAGCGGAGGCATACCCACGACCCGGAACAGATTCAGTAGCCCAAACGCAGCCCGCTTGATCGCCGCGAACGTGCCGAAGGGGCCCGGTTCAAACAGAATGCGGCCAATCTTCGCGGACCGGCGGTAGTCGCGAACCTTCGCCTCAGAAAAAGCACCTTCCTTCATCATCCACTCCATTTGGCCCTGAGTCGTTGCATTCAGAGAGCCGATATCTGCAACCGCCACCACGAGCGCGGAAGCGGTAACGGAGGGTTGCTGATTCATGCAAAGCCTCGCCACGGCAGCGCGGCCTTCCGGCGATTCGACCCAAAAGAGCTTCCATGGCTGCAGATTGAAGCCGGAAGGCGCGAGGCGGGCCGCGTTCAGAATGGAATCGCGAACCTCGGCGTCAATTGTCACTGATTCAAACCGCTTTACCGCGCGTCGGCGAACGATCGCTTCCAGGATCTCGGGCATAATGTTGCCATTGCAACATATCTATGTTGCTAATGCAACATTAAAAAAGAGGAGTCCCGGATCGGAACCGCCTGCGCTACGATGCGGTCATGAAGCTCCTCGCGGTTCTGTCGGCAGTATCGCTGTTCGCCGCTGCTTCAGGCGCCGCGGACATGGTGCAGGCCTTCGGACAGTCCTGGACGGTCCGGAACGCCGGAGACTGGGCGACAAATCAGAATCTGCTTGAGCTCAAAGTTGGCGCAGAACCGCCCGCTGGCCAGCCACGACGCCCGACAAAATTCGCGCTTCTCGATTCGAAGCCGTGGAAGAAGGTTACGGTGGAAGGCGAAATCAAACGTAACGGACGCAGCCTGATCGTTGTGTACGCATATCAGGACGAGGCGCATTACAACTACGCCCATATCTCGGTCGATCCAGCCGCCGCCCAGCCAGTGCATAACGGGATGTTTCACATCTTCGGCGGTGAGCGTGTCCGAATCTCTTCGCTCGAAGGGCCCCTCTCTCTTCCATCTCCGGATTGGACGCCGGTGCGTCTCGTCTTCGATGGCGAATCCGGTCGCTGCTATGTGGAAGTGAACGGCAGGCGTAATCCGAGTCTGGAAGCGGTGGATTTGAGTCTGCGCTGGGGACGCATCGGCCTGGGCTCATTTGATGAAACCGGTTCGTTCCGCAATATCAAAGTCTCCGGACAGACCGCGCAGTGACGACCGCTTTGATCTGGGCGATCGCGGCAGCGACCATCGCCTGCATCCTGCTGCGTCCCAAAGGCTGGCCTGAAGCCGTATGGGCACTCCTCGGCGCCGCGCTGCTCACAGCAGGCGGCTTGTTACCCGGCGCCAGCGCGCTTCACGCCGTGGGGCGCGGCGCCGACGTCTACCTCTTTCTCACCGGGATGATGCTGCTCTCCGAACTGGCTCGGCGCGATGGCGTGTTTAACTGGCTGGCCGGCCTCGCCGTGAATGCGGCGAAAGGCAGCCGCCACCGGCTCTTCTTCCTGATCTATCTCGCCGGTGTTGTGGTCACGGTGTTGCTCTCAAATGACGCAACCGCCGTCGTACTCACGCCTGCCGTCTACGCCGCCGTGAAGAAGGCCGGCGTGCGACCACTGCCGTACCTTCTGATCTGTGCCTTCGTGGCGAATGCCGCCAGCTTCGTCCTGCCGATCTCCAATCCCGCAAACCTGGTGGTATACGGCAAGACACTCCCTCCCCTGCTGCCGTGGCTGCGCACATTCCTGCTGCCTTCGATCTGCTCAATTGCTGCAACATATGCATTACTGCGGTGGATGGCGCGCGATGACCTGCGCGGAACGGAGCTCAAACCGGAGCCCACGCCAAAGCTGTCCGAAGACGGCCGGCGGGCTCTATGGGGAATCGCACTCGCCGGTGCGGTGCTGATCACAGCATCAGCGGCAGGCAGCGATCTCGGCCTGCCAACCTGCCTGACAGCAATCATCGTGGTGCTTGCCGGAACCCGCGGGCGCTGGCGCGAAATCAGATCATTGACGCGATCGGTCTCCTGGAGCGTTCTGCCAATGGTAGCGGGTTTGTTTGTGGTGGTGGAAGCGCTGGATAGCGCTGGCGGTACAATCGGCTTCTCGCGGTTCCTGCAGTGGTGCCTGACGCTGCCCCTGCAGGCCGGAACGCTGGCCGCCGCAGGTGGCGTGGCCATCGCCTGCAACATAATGAATAACCTGCCCATGGGGCTTCTCGCAGGCGCCGCCGTACAGACGACACACCTCCAGCCCGCGATCCGCGACAGCGTCCTGATTGGCGTCGATCTCGGGCCGAACCTGTCCGTCACCGGATCGCTCGCAACACTGCTCTGGCTGATCGTTCTGCGCCGCGAAGGCGAACACGTACCGGCGCGACAATTCCTCAGGGCGGGGCTCCTCGTGATGCCGCCCGCCCTGATCCTGGCAACTCTGGCGGCCGGCCTGCATTAACGGAAGACACGGGCGGCGGGCCACACACCGCTTCGCCGGTTACGCTCCGAATGCCGGACCGGTTAATTCTGCGCGAACAGAATCTTGTCCTGCGTGCCGCCGAGATCAATCTCGCGCAGCTTGGAACGCTGCGTCACAAACACCGTGGAGGCGAACGGCTGCTCGCTCTTGCCGACGGTGGCGGGAATCTGAATAGTCTTCTTGCCGCTGGTGAATACGGCCTTGTCGCCCTGCATTTCAACTTTATAGTCGCCCGCTTTGAGTTCCGTTTTTCCTACCGAGACGTTGTCGTAGAAGGTGATATCAAAAGCGGTTTCGGCGCTTGCGATGCCTAACGCCATCGCGGAAAGGCAGAGCAGACGTGTGGTGAACATTTTCATGGTTTACAGCTCCCTTTTGAGTGATTGAATTAGCGGCGAGACGAGGGTGCCGGAATGTTCCAGAGCCTGCGTGGCGGTGGAAGTACTGACTTTATAGTGCCATTAACGCGGACGGAAATCGAATCGTTAGATTTGATGGGCCTGATATCGTTTCTTTTTTGAGCGAGCACCGCCTGCGCCATTTATCACCAGGGCCCGCCGCATGCTGGCTATACTTGGGGAAGCATGAAAATTTTTCTGGATACAGCAAACCTCGACGAACTCCGGGCCGGCGCCAAATGGGGAATCGTGGACGGCGTCACCACCAATCCCAGCCTGATCGCAAAAGAGGGTAAGCCGATCAAGGAGCAAATCGCAGCGATCTGCGACATTGTGGACGGTCCGATCAGCGCCGAAGTTGTTGCCGTAGAAGCCAAAGCGATGATCGCCGAAGGCCGCGAACTGGCGAAGATCCACAAGAACGTGATCGTGAAGCTGCCGCTGATTCGTGACGGTATCGAGGCCTGCGCAGCGCTCAGCAAAGAAGGCATTCGCGTCAATGTGACCCTGTGCTTCTCACCTGCCCAGGCCCTGCTCGCCGCCAAAGCCGGTGCCTATTTCATCAGCCCGTTTGTGGGTCGGCTTGACGATATCGGCACGACCGGCATGGACCTGATCCGCCAGACCGTGGCGATTTACGAAAACTACGGCTTTGAGACCCAGGTGTTGGCCGCGTCGCTCCGCGGACCGCTTCACGTTGTGGATGCGGCCCTCGCCGGCGCCCATATCGGCACGCTCCCCTTCAAGGTTCTGGACTCGCTCTTCAACCACCCGCTCACGGATAAGGGCCTCGAACAGTTCCTGAAAGACTACAACAAAGTCTTTTCGAAGTAGCCCTTCGCGCCCGGCCGCATGACGCAGGCGGATACGATCCAGTTCACGGTAATTGGCGCCGGAGTCCTTGCAGTCTTCGGCGCCACCCTGATCGTGCGACGCATCCTCCGGCGACAGATTCCGGCGGAGACGCTGGAACGCCGCAGGCGCGATCTGATCCACGCGCGCGGGAAGATTGGCGATGGCGAAATTCTTGACGTGGAAGGTTCGGTCATCGTCTACACCTATTCGGTAGGCGGCGTGGAGTACACCGTCGGGCAGGATGCCGGCGCGATTGAATCGCTCCTGCCGGAGGACCGGATGCAGATGGTAGGGCCTGCATCAGTCAGATTCGATCCGGCGAATCCACCGAACTCAATTGTCGTGTGTGAAAGTTGGAGTGGGTTGAGACCGCAGTCGGCGCTGATGCAGAAGGAGTAAATAATGGCACATCAATTTACCACCTCGTATCTGGAAGAGTCCCTGACCGTTTTCCGGCAGTACAGGAGGATGGCGGAAGGTGCGATGGTGCAGCTTGCGGATGAGCACCTTTTCGTCACGCTCGATCCGGAGATGAATTCCATCGCGCTGATCGTGAAGCACATGGCCGGCAACATGCGGTCGCGCTGGACCGACTTCCTGACCACGGACGGCGAAAAGGCGGACCGCAACCGCGACGCCGAGTTTGAAGCTCCACCAGCCACCCGCGCAGCAGTGATGGAGATATGGGAATCCGGCTGGAAAACCGTTTTCGCCGCCCTGGAGCCGCTCACCGATGCCGACCTCACCCGCACCGTAACCATTCGCGGCGAAGCGCACTCTGTGATGCAGGCGATCAACCGACAGATTGCGCACTACGCGCTTCACGTGGGGCAAATTGTGTTCCTCGCGAAACATCTCGCGGGCGCGCAATGGCAGTCCCTCAGCATCCCGCGCAACATGTCGGAGGAGTTCAATCGCCGGCTCGCGACTGCTGAAACCAATCGGCAGTAACGCTGCTTCATTTGGTTAGCGTTCTGTACGCCAACTTCGGTTAACTATCGAAATTCAGGGGTTTCCATCCGCTGCAATCGGGCTATACTCGACTTGCGAGTTAACCCCAAACGATGCTCACACCGCCCAATATTACAGGCGCCGCGCAGGCCTTACTTGCGCTGTTGACCTTCGTCGCCGCGGCCTACGACATCCGCTTCCGGCGAATTCCGAACTGGCTGGTACTCACCGGAATCGCGGTCGGTTTCGCATCAAATACGGCCGCTTCAGGATGGCACGGCACGGCTCAGGCAGCGCAGGGACTCGCGCTTGGATTCGCCCTCTACTTCCCGCTCTATCTGCTGCGGGCGCGCGGGGCGGGCGACGTGAAACTGCTGGCAGCTGTCGGCGCGATTGTGGGCCCCGGCGACTGCCTCCGGCTATTCCTGCTCACCGCCATTCTGGGCGGGGTAATTGCGCTGATCTGGCTTGCGGTTCGCGGCAGAGTGCGCCGCACGTTCTTCAATCTGTCCTGGATCGTCTCCGACCTGACTCGTCTCCGCGCCCCCTACCAGAGCAGTGCGGAACTGGACGTGACCACAGACAAAGGCATGCGGCTGCCACATGGAGCGATGATCGCGGTGGGTGCGATTGCCCTGGTCGCTGCGGCGCATTTCACCGGAGGCCGCGCGTGAGCCTCACCCTTCAGCTTTTTGTCTACCTGCAACTGCTCGACTTCCTGACCACGATGGTGGGCTTCCGCCTGGGCGCACACGAGGCCAGCCCGTTCATCGCCAATCTGATTCATTCCACTTCACCCGCCGTCGGGGTTGCTTCGTCGAAAGTGCTGGGCCTCGCCATCGGCCTGCTGTGCGTCGTCACCCACCGCGTACGAATGCTGAAGTGGGCGAACTACTGGTATGCCGCGCTCGTGGTCTGGAACCTCGGCATGCTGCTGGTCGCCAGCGGACGCGCCCACTAAGAGAGAATAAGAACCCTATGGCTCAGGTTCTCGTGCTTTACAACGCGCCCACAGACGCTGCAGCGTTCGATCGCTATTACGCAGAAACGCACATTCCGATCGCGAACCGCATTCCGAAGCTCCGCTCCTACACCGTAAGCCGCGGCCCCGTTCAGGCCCTCTCGGGAACCGCGCCGCATCTCATCGCCATCCTTGGCTTCGACTCCATGGCCGATTTGCAGGCCGCACTCGAATCACCCGAAGGCAAGGCAGCGGCAGCGGACCTTGCGAACTTCGCATCCGGCGGAGCTACTTTGTTGATCTACGAAAACGCCGCGGTCTAACGGCGTTCCAGAAAGTAATGCGTAGCGCGCTCGCCCGCAACCGTTCGCACGCAGTGGTAGCCGAGCGCCCGCAGGTCAAGCCCCGCCATCAGATTTTCCCCGGTTCCCAGAAGAACCGGCCGCAGCGCCAGATGCATTTCATCGATCACGCCGGCCTGCAGATATTGCCGCACCGTTGACACGCCTCCGCCAACCCGCACATCGCGTCCCTTTGCCGCGCCGAGCGCCCGCTTCAGCGCCTCCTCGGCACCCTCGGTAACAAAGTGAAACTCGGTTCCACCTTTCATGGAAAGCACGGGCCGCGCATGGTGCGTCAGAACGAAAACCGGCGTGTGATACGGAGGCTCTTCGCCCCACCATCCCTGCCATTCCAGATCGGGCCAGGGTCCACGCACCGGACCAAACATATTGCGGCCCAGAATCCACGCTCCAACATTCTGAAAACTCTGGCGGGCGATTTCATCGTCGGTGCCCGTCTCCCCGCCCTCCATGCCATGCATCTCGCGCCAGAATCGGCAATGGAAAAACCACTCCATTAACTCGGGCCCGTTGACTCCAAGCGGATTCTCAGCACTCTGATGAGGGCCGGCGCCGAACCCATCCAGCGACAGGCCAAAACTCTGCACTTTTACTTTCGCCACGCTCAAACTTTACCGCATCGTTCCGGGCTGCTTCATCGGCTGCGTCTGTTACGCTGGCACTTACTCTTCCCATGAACCGCAAACTTTCGGCATTGCTGTGTCTGGCCGCGCTATTTGCGCTGAATCTGTGGATTCTCTCCCGGCTTTTTCACACGGAGTACACGCCATTCATGGGTTCGATCGAAGGCGCCTATATCGGCATCAGCCGGTGGCTTCAGATGAACTGGACGCATCCGGGCTGGTTTCCTCTCTGGTATGGCGGCATCCCCGCCGAGAATACCTACCCGCCCCTGCTGCACTTCCTGGTCGCCGTCGCATCCGGCGTCACCGGCATGACGGTTGTCCACGCGCACCACGCCGTGACAGCGCTGTTTTACTGCCTGGGACCGTTGGCGCTTTTCTGGCTCGTTCTGCGGCTCACGGAATCCCAATGGAAGGCTTTTATCGCCGGATGGATCTACACCATCCTTTCTCCCTGCGCCTTCTTACTTCACAATGTGAGAGTCGATCTTCAGTCGGTCTGGGGCGCGCGCAAGTTGCAGGCCCTGATCTTCTACGGCGAAGGCCCGCACGTCACCGCTATCACGCTCCTGATCGTCGCGCTCGCCGCAGTTCACGCGGCGCTGGAACACGAGCCGGACTGGCGCATGGCGCTCGCGGTAGTTGCCTCGGCCGCGGTGGCGATGACCAACTGGCTGGGTGGGATGGCTCTCATCTGTGGAGCTCTGGCGCTCGTCTTCGCGCGCCGCGAGGCTCGTTGGGGACGGCTTTGTTCCATCGGAATTCTCGCCTACGCTCTGGCCTCGCCGTGGATACCGCCAACTGATATCGCCGCCGTACAGCGCAACTCGCAACTCGTGGGCGATTTCCCTATGGGAGGTGGTCGTTACTTCTTCCTCGCGCTCTGGCTGGCTGCGGCGTATGGTGTTGCGGCGGTCATGAAAAAGTACTCCGCGCCGTATGCCAGTCGCTTCGCGGCGGTGTTCTGCTTCCTGATGGCCATCCCGCCGCTGGGCTATGACCATTACAAGGTTTACTTCCTTCCGCAGCCCGACCGCTACCACCTTGAAATGGATATAGCCATTGCAATCCTGGCCGGCATCCTCCTGGGTTCGAAGCGACTGGCCTCCCGGCACATGTGGTCCGCCGGATTTGTCGCCCTGGCCCTTGTCGGTCTGACGGCGGTGCAGGCTCCGCGCTGGAGACATGCGGTACGCGACCTGCTGCCAGGCTTCGATATTACGAAAACAGTCGAACGCGCCGAAGCGTTGTTCATGGCGAGCCATTATCCCGGCCAGCGTGTCAACATGGTTGGCAGCACTCGCTTCTGGTTCAACGCCTTCGCCGATAATCCGCAGTTGGGAGGAGGCTTCGATCAGGGCCGCTCCAATCCTGCGATCGCAAGCGTGACGTTCGCCATCCCGTATGTAAAGGGCAACGGCCACGATACCGTCGCGCTCCTCAAAGCCTACGGGGTCCGCGCCATTGGGGTAGGCGGCCCCAACAGCCGCGACGCCTATCGCGATTACGCCGATCCGGGCAAGTTCGCCGGAGTCGTTCCCGAAGTCTGGCGCGATGGCGACGACGCCATCTACGAAATCCCCGGCACGGGATCCCTTGCTCACCTCGTGAAGAAAGACGACCTCGTCTCCACCTCCCCCGTCGACTGGCCGGCCGTGAACCGCTATGCGACTGCTCTCGATGCCGCAGACGAACGAACGAAGATTCGATGGGACAGTCCCAACCGCGCGGCAATCGCCGTGCAAATAAAAAAGCCCGAAGTAGTTTCCGTTCAGATGAACTGGGATCCGGGTTGGCAGGCCTCCGTAAATGGAAAAGCGTTCGCAACAGGCAAGGATGCCCTTGGTCTCCTGGTGCTCGACCCGCCATGCCAGGGATCATGCACAATCGATCTGGAATTCACCGGCGGACTGCAGCGGAAGATCGTGGATATCCTTTCTTTCTTCAGTCTGGGTATCTGCGCCTACCTTACCTTGCGGAGCATTCGCCCGCGCCCGGCAATCAGCTAGGTGGCGCGCGATAAACGGAAGGTCACCGCAGTTCCGCCGTTGATTCGAAGATCCATCACGCCCTCGGGCGTGTCGTCCGGCACACTCACATTGATCTGACGCGTCGCCCCGCCCGGATAAGGCTCGATCCACTCCACCTTCAACCGCTCGCCGCCAAGTTCCACACGCAGATTCGCGCCGTCCGCATTGTCCGGAAGATTCGGGACCCAGAGCGAAATTACCCGACCCCGGGCAAGGTCAAGCTCGCCCGGCTTCCACGTAGCGCCATCCTGCGCCCCGGCGATCTCCACCGGCCCGGGTGCGGGCAAATCAACCGCAACAGGACGCGCATTCGAAAGCGGGCCGTCGCCCACCCGAATCGCCACATCGTGCCATCCGCGAGTCAATCCAGGCGGCAACTTAAGGTTCGTACGCCACGCACCATCCTCCATCCGCGAAAGATGCACAGGCCGCACGCCGTATCCTCCAACCTGAGGGAACACCGTATCAAACGAACACTCGCGCTCGCACCGGAATTGCGCATTCACATACTCGTCGCGACTGGAATCGAAGTTAAGTCCGAACGTAGTATGGTGCAGCGCAGCGAAAAGGTCCGGCGCCATCCCCGACATTCGCTTCGGCGCCTGCCACGTACGATAGCAAGCCACGCATGCCCCATACTCCAAAGTCCGCAGATGCTCCACGCGCGCGAATCCCGCAGTCCGGCACAGCGCCATCAGCCCCGGAAGATTCGGCGCACACCAGTTATCTGTCTGTCCCCCAAACTCTTCGCCTTCGTAAAACTCCAGCATCGGTCGCACCGGAACATCTTCCCCGCCCCGCAGCTCCTTCTGCAGAATGAACGAATCCACCGCGGCCAGATTCGTCGTCAGTGCGCAAACGCGTTCCAGTGCAAGCAGAGGATGCTTGAGATGATAAAGCACCCCCATGAAGATCACGATGTCGAAGCGGCCCACATTACCCGGTGTCAGGTCGTAGACATCCATGACGCGGTAGTCCGCGCGCGAGCGAAGCGTCGAATGCATCTGACGAAACTTCGGATTATCCCAGCAATCGATTGCAACCACATCCGCGCCTCGACGTTCCAGTTCAAACGTGAACCAGCCATCCCACGCGCCAATATCCAGTACCCGCGCGCCGCGAAGATCGTCCGGAATCGGGAACTGCGAAAGCCGCCGCTTCTGCCCATCCACGCTGTTCGCGCCATGGATCACAGATCCATCCGGCAGCTCAAAACTGTGCCACCAGCCGCTGGAATCCAGCGTCTGGCGCCACTCCCGAACCGCGGTGTTGCTCTTCGTTTCCATGCGCTTTCAGCATAACTGAGGCAGCGCCGGACCACTCACGAACTGCGTGCAATGCCCCAGGGCGCAACTGCTGACAGGTAATACCACCTTCCTGGTCAAAGGCTTAGCGATGGTTTACAGAGTGCTCTCAGAGAAGCCCAATGCGGGCGCTTTTCCGATCCGGGTTGTGGATTCTTGCAATGGCCGCCGTGCCGTCTCTAAGGGCCGGCATTGTGCCCTGCCCATCCACGGTGGGCGATCTGGCGACTTATCCGTCATCGGATTACGTTTGCCAGGAGACGGATAACCTCTGGTTCTCCTTCGTCGACGTGGGAGCCGCGACAACAGGCTATTCGCCTCTGCCCGCTGGCACGATATTCCACATCGACCTCGTCGGTCCACAAGACCTCGCCATCACACTCGAACTCAGCGGCCTCTCGAAATTTCAGCCGGGCCTGACCTATGCCTGGAGCTTCTTCGTTGTGGAAGACTCATTCGGCAACGTGCCGCTCGTGAGCGCCGATTCGGATTACGGGGCGCAGGGCTCCTCCCCGACACTCACAACCGTCGTGAACGCCATGACCGTGGACAGTTACAACCCGAATGGTGCGCCCTCAGTAACGCTGGGCGCCGAAGTGGGCCAGCTAACGAACACAACCGGAGCGCTGATGCGCCTGAACACCGGCCCCACACCCGGTCTGAAGTTCACCAACACTCTGACCGGCATTCAGCCCGACACCACAATGTAGTCGATCTCAAACACCGTTCAGGAAGCACCCGAACCCGGGCCGTGCGACTCGCAATCGCCGGACTCCTGGTAATGGGCGTCCTCGGCAAAGACCGTCCGCGACGCCCGTAATCGGCACAGCGCATATCGTCTAACTGGTTGTATACTCGTGGCGATCCCAACATCGCTATGATCAGGACCTCAGCATTCATTGCCCTCGCACTGGCCCTAACCGCATCTGCGCAGGATAAGACCGCCGGGCAGCGCGCCTTCGAAAACCGCTGTGCCATTTGCCACGGCGGCGACGGGCACGGCACGGATCGCGGCCCTTCCATTTACATGAAGCTCGCCGCCCGCGACAACGCGTCGCTCGCAGCAGTGATACGCGGCGGACTCCCCGGCGGAATGCCGTCTTTCAACATCGCCGACGCGGAGCTGAGCGATCTCACCGCATACCTGCGAACGCTCCAGCCGGCCACGCCCGCGGGACGCGGTGCGATTCCCCGACCGGAAGTGCGGGAGACCCTGACACTCAGCAACGGAAAATCTCTCACGGGAGTACGACTCAACGCCGGTCTGCAGGACCGCCAAATCCGCACCGACGATGGAAAGATCCATCTGCTCCGCGGCGTGACCGCGAAAACATATCGCGAAGTCACCTCCTCCATAGACTGGCCCACCTTCCACGGCGATACATCCGGAAACCGTTACACAAAGATGACCCAGATCACCAAACAAAACGTGAACGAACTCGGCGCGAAATGGGTCTACCGGATGGGCGGCAACGCGCAGGGCCTGCAGGATACGCCTCAGGTTGTCGGCGGCATCATGTACGTGACCAACGTCAACGAGTGCGACGCCCTCGATGCCGGCACCGGCCGCCAGCTCTGGCAGTGGACACGCCCCCGCACCCAGGGGGTCCACGGCGGCGGCTCCAACCGCGGCGTAGCGATCGCCGGCGACCGTCTGTTTATCGTCACCGACAATGCCCATATCCTGGCGCTAAACCGCTTTACCGGCGCCGAAATGTGGGACACCCAGATGGCCGACTGGCATCAGAACTATGGCGCGACGGGAGCACCCCTCGCCGTCGGCAACTATGTGATTGGCGGAGTCACCGGCGGCGAAGCGGGCACGCGCGGCTTCCTCGCCGCCTTCGATCAATCCACCGGCAAAGAAGCCTGGCGTTTCTGGACCGTGCCCGCGAAAGGACAACCCGGGTCCGAAACCTGGCAGGGAAAAGACATCGATCATGGCGGCGGACCCACATGGATCACAGGCACCTACGATCCGCAACTCGACACGCTCTACTGGCCCACCGGCAATCCAGCCAAAGAGTACAACGGCGACGATCGCAAAGGCGACAACCTCTACACCGACTGCCTGCTCGCGCTCGATCCGAAAACCGGCAGGCTCAAATGGTATTACCAGTTCACTCCGCACGATCTCTATGACTGGGACGCCACCGAAATCCCGGTGCTGATCGACGCCACCTTCCAGGGCAAGCCGCGCAAACTCCTGGCGCATGCCGATCGCAACGGCTTCTTCTACGTGCTGGATCGAACGGATGGAAAGCTTCTGCTCGCCAAACAGTTCATCAAAGAACTAACCTGGTCAAGCGGGATTGGCGCGGACGGACGTCCCATCCTGAAGCCCAACCAGACACCCACCACCGAAGGCACGCGCGTCTGCCCGTCGCAGGATGGCGCAACGAACTTCTATTCGCCTTCTTACATTCCGGCAACGGGCCTGTTCTACTTCCAGTCATTCGAAAAATGCAGCATCTACAAGAAGGGCGACAACGGCGACTGGATAGCGGGACAGGATTATCTGGGCGGCGTGCAGCGATTATCTCCGACCGACAAACCGGAGCATATTCTGCAGGCAGTGGATTTGAACACCGGAAAGGCGAAATGGACAATAACCGAATCGCCCGGCGGCAACGGTTGGGGTGGCACGCTATCCACCGCAACCGGGCTCGTCTTCTTCGGCGAGGAAAGCGGCGCACTGGCCGCGGCGGATGCCTCCACCGGCAAAGTCCTCTGGAGCTTCCAGACCAACCAGAACTGGAAGGCGTCGCCGATGACCTACATGTTTGACGGCAAAGAATATATCGCCGCGGTCTCCGGAGGCAACGTAATCGCGTTCGCGCTCGGCGATCAGCCTCGCTGATCAGCCCGCCACAGCTTTCGTGGACTTGTCAGCGGACGCATCGAAAAAACTGGTGGCGGCATTGATCACCGAGTGGACGCCGGAAGCGCCGCCGGAAAGCAGCGTAGCCGTAAGTCCAATATCCACGCAGTGAAAAAATGATCGCTGCTGCGTCTTCGACACTTCGAGAAGATGAGCACTGGCATCGCTGAGGAAAGGCTGGAGCGCCCGAATACCCGCCATTCCGACGAGCGTGGAAAGCGCAAGCGATATCGCAAAAGCGTACTGCTGCGTCTCGCCACGATACTCATCCACCGCGTCCGACGCCGCTTTCAGCGATGCGGAATCCACCTGCGCAGCCGCCGCGGTTCCACCCGATCGCGCCTTCACCGCGGCCAGATCGCCCTCCAGCTTACTCGCACCCGCATCGCGCCAGGGACTGATCAGAATCTCCACGCCGCGTTCAATCACAGCGGCGGCGAAGGCGATGGGTGCAAGCAGATTGACGAGCCTGGTGGGATCGACCGACATGGTCAGACCCGACCAGTCAAAGAGAAAGATAGCGTAAACCGCGATGCCGAACAGCGCAAGGGCGCCCGCGGCCAGAGGAATTTTCGCTTTGCCAGTCATAGTTTGGAACAGTATGAAAGCTTATCAGAAATCCCGACCCGGACGTCACCCGCGGAACCGCAGTTCGCGCCGGTCACACTCTCTGCAGCGAAAGGGCGCGAACAGCGGATAAATAATCCACTCAAAAATATGTTTGACTTTGGACGGCCGGAGCGATCCGCCGCACGTATTGCAACGTAACAGGGTTTTCAAATCCGTCTCCTGAAATGAGTTCGCTGACGACGCGAACGATGGAAAAGATGTAGTTAGTTTACTCCAATTGTCGAATCGGCGAACGCTGGCGGAGCATCAAAGCCATGTGCAGCCCGGCGCCAACGCAACCTTCGACTTTCTTCTGCGCAATGGCTACGCTCTCCTGTTCCTGAACGTTTTGGCCGAACAAATGGGACTTCCCATCCCATCCGCGCCCGTGCTGCTGGCCGCAGGCGCTATGGCGGGGCTCGGCCAGATGAGCCTGCCCGCCGCCTGGACCGGCGCAATTGCCGCGGCGCTCGCGGGCGATTTCGTCTGGTACACCCTGGGCAAGTGGCGCGGTAACGCCATTTTGGGGTTGTTCTGCCGCATCTCTCTCGAACCCGATACCTGTGTGCAGAAATCGCAGACCACCTACGGCAGGCACGGAGCCAACTGGCTCCTCTTCGCGAAGTTCGTACCCGGCCTGAGCACCATCGCACCGCCCATGGCCGGCATGTACAAAGTAACGCCGGCGAGATTCATCCTGCTGGATGGAGCAGGCGCAATGCTGTGGTCCGGTGCATTCCTGTTAACCGGCATTGCATTTCGCGGCCAACTCGAGCTGGTTCTGGTCTGGCTGACGCGCCTCGGTTCGGGCCTCATCGCTGTGCTTGCAGGCGGCCTCGCGATTTACATCGCATTCAAATATCTCCAGCGCCGGCGCGTCTATCGTGAACTGCGGATCGCTCGCATCGCACCGCGCGAACTGAAGCGCCGCCTCGACGCCGGTGAATCCGTCGTACTCATCGATCTCCGCAGCGAATACGAACAGGCCGAAGGACGCATACCCGGCTCCGTCTCACCCATTGCCGACGATCTGGAAGCCCTGATCCCTCGCGTCGGTGGGGCGGAAATCGTGCTCTACTGCTCCTGCCCCAACGAAATTTCCGCTGCCCGAGCCGCATTACGCCTTCGCAAACACGGCGCAAAACGCGTCCGTCCGCTCGAAGGCGGTTTCGCCGCGTGGAAAGAACTTGGCTATCCCGTGGAAATGCCTGCGGCAGCCGCCTGAGAGAATCATAAAAAATGAAAACGCTTCTTCGTTATCTGCGGGACTATCGCAGCCTGGTGATTGTAGCCCTCATACTCGCCGCCATCAACCAGACCTTCTCCCTGCTCGACCCCGCGATCCTTCGCCACATCATCGACTCCTATGCGACCCGCTACAACGACTACACGCTCTCGCAGTTCATAAAAGGTGTCGGTCTGCTGCTCGGTGGACTCGTAGGCGTGGCCCTGATCTCCCGCATCGCGAAAAACTTCCAGGATTACTACGTCAACCTCATCACCCAGCAGGTAGGCGCCCGCATTTATGCGGACGGCATCCGGCATTCGCTCGAACTCCCCTACGCGGATTTCGAAGATCAGCGCAGCGGCGAAACACTGGGCAAGCTCCAGAAAGTCCGTACTGATGTCGAGAAACTGATCAACGTAGCGGTAAACCTGTTCTTCACCACGGTAATCGGCGTCGTGTTCGTGATGATCTACTCAGCCCGCATCTATTGGGCAATCGGGCCGGCATTCCTGTTAACAATTCCCCTGCTGGGCGGACTGAGTTCGGTTCTGAGCCGGAAAATCAAGACCGTGCAGCAGATGATCGTCAAGGAAACCACCGCGTTAGCGGGCTCCACCACCGAATCGCTGCGCAACATCGAACTCGTGAAGAGCCTCGGTCTCGCACGTCAGGAAATCGAACGCCTCAATCACACCACCGATAGCATCCTGAAACTCGAATTGAAGAAGGTCCGCTATCTCCGCAGCCTTAGTTTCGTGCAGGGCACCTTTGTGAACCTGCTCCGCACCGGCATCCAGTTCATGCTGATGTACCTGATCTTCACCCGGAAGATCACCGTGGGCCAGTACTTCTCCCTGCTCTTCTACTCCTTCTTTATCTTCGGACCCCTCCAGGAACTTGGCACCGTAGTGAACAACTATCGCGAAGCCGAAGTCTCCCTGAAAACTTTCGAAGCCATCCTGGCAATGAAACCGGAACCGCGTCCGCTCAATCCGGTTGGCATCTCAACACTCGATACCCTCGAATTCCGTGACGTAGGCTTCCAGCATCAAACCGCAAACCAGCCCGCCCTGCGCGACATTTCCTTCAACGTCAAGCGTGGAAGAACCATCGCGTTCGTGGGCCCCTCGGGAGCAGGCAAAACCACGCTGGTCAAACTCTTAGTGGGCTTGTACCGCCCGAAAACAGGACAAATCCTCTACAACGGCACTTCGGAAGACCGTGTCGAAATCGACAGCCTCCGCCGCAGAATCGGTTTCGTTACACAGGATGCCCAGCTCTTCTCCGGTTCGATCCGCGAGAATCTGCTGTTCGTACGCCCCGATGCAACAGACGCCGAGTGCATGGACGTCCTGAGACAGGCATCCGTGCAATCCCTTCTCGCGCGCGCTGACAAAGGCCTCGACACCGTAATCGGCGAAGGCGGCGTAAAAGTATCCGGCGGCGAAAAGCAGCGCCTCTCCATCGCCCGCGCGCTCCTGCGCCAGCCTCAGCTTCTCGTCTTCGACGAAGCCACTTCCTCGCTCGATTCATTAACCGAAGAAGAAATCAGCCACACCATCCGATCCGTAGCGGGTGGCCGCGACGCAATCACCATCCTGATCGCGCACCGGCTCTCGACCGTGATGCACGCCGACTGCATCTACGTCCTCGAACGCGGACGCATCGTGGAAGAAGGCCGCCACGAAGCCCTCGTCGAACGCAAAGGCCTCTACTACGCGATGTGGCGTCAGCAGGTAGGCGAAGCCGCCGTAGCAGGCGTCTAAGCCGTCAACTTAGCGAACCGCGAACCCTCGCGCACAATAGTCTGAGTCCGCTCGGGGCCGGTGGAAATACAACCGGCCTCCACGCCGGTCTTCTTCTCCAGGAACTCCACATATCTCTGCGCTGCGGCAGGCAGTTCATTCCACTTCGAAATTCCAACGGTTGAACTCTTCCAGCCAGGCAAAGTCTCATACACCGGTTCAGCCTTAGCCAGTTCCCGCACAGTCGCAGGCATATCCAGCGTCACCTTGCCGTCAATGCTGTAAGCCACACAAACCGGAATCTCTTCCAGCTCATCCAGCACATCCAGCTTCGTAACCACCATCGTTTCGAAGCCATTGATCGCAGCTGAATACTTCAGCACCGGCGTATCGAACCACCCGCACCGCCGCGGACGTCCGGTTACACTCCCGAACTCATGCCCGCGCACACGAATGTTATCGCCCGCGGCATCCAGCGCCTCAGTCGGAAAAGGTCCTTCTCCAACCCGAGTCGTATAAGTCTTCGAAATCCCGATCACGCCGTCGATCTTCGTCGGCGGAACGCCAGTCCCCGTGCAGGCCCCGCCGGCACACGAACTCGAAGATGTCACATACGGATAAGTCCCGTGATCGATATCCAGCATCGTCCCCTGCGCGCCCTCAAACAGCAGCCGCTTGCCGGAACGCATCGCATCGCTCAAAAGCGCAGCCGTATCGCAAATCATCGGACGCATGCGCTCCGCCGCCTGCGCATACCGAGCCGCAATCTCATCGGCATCAATCTCATCGTCAATCCCGAACGCGCGAGCCCGTGTCCGATGATCTTCAATCAGCGATCGCACGCACTCCCGAAAATATTCGCGGTCCAGCAGATCGGCCATGCGAATTCCGCGCCGCCCGATCTTATCTTCATAACAAGGCCCAATCCCCTTCAGGGTCGTACCGATCGGCTTCCGCCCCGGCGACATCTCGCTGATCTTCTCCACCAGCCGATGCGAAGGCAACAAGACCTGCGCGCGATTCGAAATGCGCAACTGCTTCTCCGCATCGATACCCGCCGCATTCAGCGTCTCCACTTCCTCAAACAACCCAAGCGGATCGACCACCAGCCCGTTGCCAATCACAGCCGTCTTGCCCGGATGCAGAATCCCGCTCGGCACCAGCCGCAGCACAAACTTTCGCTCGCCGATCCAGATCGTATGTCCCGCGTTATTACCGCCCTGATAGCGAACGATGTAATCGAAACGGTCGGACAAAATGTCCACCAGTTTCCCTTTGCCTTCGTCGCCCCACTGGGCGCCGAGAATAATCAGATTGCTCATGAGTTGTTGATTTGCAGGCCTGAGATGGCCAACTTGTCATTGTAACGCGCTGTGTTACGCTGGCCTCTTGGGTTCCCATCGTGTGACGCCGCCACCCGCGGCCGGCCTGTAACTATGACAATTTCCGACGTTTTCCTGCAGCTTGGCGAAGAGCGCCTGCGGCAGCTCGTCCGGGGTATTTCCATTGGAAAACTCAGGACGTATCAGCTCTACGAGCGCTTCAAGATCCGCACGCATCTCGCGAAACTGAACACCGAGAATCTGCGCGCAGCCGCGCCCCGTTTCTGGAAACGCCTCGAAGCGCAGGACGCCGAATTCGCCACCGACCTGTCTCAGGCGATCCTCGTCGCCCACATGGACATGATCATTGCGGTCCTCAACTTCCTCGAAGTGCCCAACCAGGAAGGCTTCTTCGAAAAGGACATCGATGCCTCAAAGCACCTCACCGAAGGCTGGCAGGCGCGCGCCTTCGAACGCTTCAAGGCCGACTATCCCGAAGCCCTGTTGCTCTTCTACATCAACCACCTCGGCTGCGAACTCGGCAACGAACCCCAGGCATTTCTGCCTTCGGCTGCATAATCCATGCAGGACCTCGTCGATAGCGCATTAGCGCGCATCGCTGCCGCGCAAACTGCCGAAGATCTCGAAGCGCTGCGCGTAGAAGTGCTGGGCCGCAAGGGCGTGCTCGCGCAGCTGAGCAAAGACATCGGCAAGCTGAGCGCAGCCGACCGCATCGAGCGTGGCAAGTTCATCAACGCCTCAAAACAGGCGCTCGAATCCGCATACGAAGAGAAGAAATCCGGCTTCGACAAAGCCGCCCTCGCTACCCGACTCGATTCCGAGTGGATGGACCTCACCGTCCCCGCCAAAGGCGTTCCACCGGGCAGCCTGCACCCAATTACAACCATTCAGTGGGAGATCGAAGATCTCTTCCGCTCCATGGGCTTCACTGTGCTTGACGGCCCCGAAGTAGAAACCGAATTCCACAACTTCGACGCGCTCAACATTCCCGACGATCACCCCGCGCGCGACATGCAGGACACCTTTTGGCTCGATGGCGGGCATCTCCTGCGCACCCACACCTCGCCCGTACAGGTGCGAGGAATGGAGAAGCTGGGGCCGCCGCTGCGCATGATCGCACCCGGCCGCGTCTTCCGCAACGAAAGCGTGGACGCCTCGCACGAACACACCTTCTATCAGCTCGAAGGCATGATGATCGACCGCAACGTGTCGGTCGGCAACCTCATCTACTTCATGAAGACGCTGCTCACCGCGATCTTCAAAAAGGAAGTCACCGTCCGCCTTCGCCCCGGCTATTTCCCCTTCGTGGAACCAGGCTTCGAACTCGATATCCGCTGCCTTATCTGCGGCGGGTCCGGCTGTCCGGTCTGCAAGCAGAGCGGCTGGGTGGAACTGCTCCCCTGCGGTCTCGTCAATCCTCACGTACTCCGCAAGAGCGGCATCGACCCCACGCAGTGGAACGGCTTCGCCTTCGGTCTGGGCCTCACTCGCCTTGTCATGATGCGCTACGGCATTGACGACATCCGCTGGCTGCAAAGCGGCGACCTCCGCTTCCTGAATCAGTTCCAGGGAGGTGCGCGATGAAGTTTTCTTACAACTGGATCCGCACCATGGTGGATGGACTCGACATCCCCGCGCAATCCCTCGAACGTCTCATCACCATGAAGACCGCCGAGTGCGAAGGCATCGAAACTGCAGGCGAGTTGCTGAACGGAGCCGTGCCCGCGCGCGTGGAAGCGGTGGAAGAAATCACCGGCGGCAGGCACGTTGTCAAAGCGATTGTCGACGCAGGCAGGTATGGCCGCAAGATCGTAGTTTGCGGAGCGCCGAACTGCCGCGCCGGAATCACCACGGTATATGTGCCGCTCGGTTCGAAAACACTTGCAGGTGTCGTAAGCGAAGGCATGCTCGCGAGCGCCGAAGAACTCGGCATCAGCCGCGATCACAACGGCATCATCGAGCTCGATTGCGACAACTCCCTGCCGCCCGCCGACAGCGTGATCGACATCGACAACAAGAGCATCACGCACCGCCCCGATCTCTGGGGGCATCACGGCATGGCGCGCGAAGTAGCCGCCATCACGCAGCGTCCGTTGCGCGATCCCGTGAACCTGGCCTTGCTGCCCGCGCCCGGCTCACCGATCCAGGTCGCCATCGAAGACTTCACTCTCTGCCCGCGCTACAGTGCGCTCGTTTTCGAAAACGTAACGGTCAAACCATCGCCGCCATGGTTCCAGGCGCGCCTCACCGCGATAGGCCTGAACACGAAAAACAACATCGTAGACCTGACGAACTACCTGATGGCGGAACTTGCGCAGCCAACGCACGCATTCGATCGCGCGAAGCTGAACGGCGATACGATCTATGCGCGTCCCGCACGGGACGGCGAAACGATAGTAGCCCTGAACAAAGAAACGTATGCGCTGAAGCCCGCCAATCTTGTAATCGCCGACTCCGCGGGCCCAATCGCAATCGCAGGAGTAATCGGTGGCGATGAGAGCGCCATCTCGGAGACAACAACTTCCATCGTCCTCGAAAGCGCAAACTTCAACGCCGCAAGCGTTCGCAGGACGACGGTAGATCTGAAGCTCCGCACCGACGCCTCCATGCGCTTCGAAAAAGCGCAGGACCCGCACAACACGGTAAGAGCACTGGCAAGAGCGCTCGAACTGTTGCCGATGCTCTCACCAGGAATTCGTCTGGTAGGCGGCCTCACCGACTCACATTCAGGATTAAACGAACCCAAACCAGTTGACCTGAATCTCGACTGGCTCGCGCGCAAGCTCGGACGCGTACTGGATCCCGCCGAAGTTCGCCGCATTCTCGAAAGCCTGCAGTTCAAAGTAGCGGAAACCAGCAGCGAGACATTCTCAGTTTCCATCCCCACGTGGCGAGCAACCAAAGACATCGCGATGCCCGAAGATTTGGTGGAAGAGGTAGGCCGCATGATCGGCTACGACTCCATCGAACCCGCGCCGCCATTGGTGCCGTGCGCGCCGTCCTACGATCCACCCGCGCGCGAGTATCTTCGCGGAGTGCGTCGTCTGATGTCCGCACGAGGCTACAGCGAAGTCTCCAACTACTCCTTCATCAGTGAAGAAGCCGCAAACAAATTTGGCCTGCCAATCGAAGAAGCCGTCCGAGTGCTGAACCCCATCGCCGCCGGGCAGGAACTCATGCGCACTTCCCTGCTCCCGGGCCTGCACAGCAACATCGTCGAAAACGCCAAACACTTCGACGAATTCCGCATCTTCGAGATCGGCCACGAGATCCACAAAGACGGTGAAACGAAGCCAATCGAAACACCACATCTGATCGCTGCGTTTTATTCGAAGACCGCAAGCGAAACTGTGCTGGAACTCAAAGGAACGGCGCAGGCACTGGCCCCGAACCTGCAAATCCAACCAACCGAACCCAAAGTATCCGAGCATCCAGCCAGATGCGCGGAGTTGTTCATGAACGGCGCAGTCATAGGCCGCCTGAGCGAACTCCACCCCGCACTGCTCGACACAGGCCGAGTCTCAATCCTCGACCTGAATCTCGCCGCATTGCAGGAGCAGGCATCGGAGCGCAAAGGCTACAAACCAGTGCAACGCTTCCCGTCCAGCTCATTCGATCTCTCGGTGATCGCAGACGCAAGAGAACTCGCAGCCACCCTCGAATCGCACATCCGCAAACTGGCAGGCGACCTCACAGAAACCGTAGAATACGTCCGCGAATTCCAGGGCGACCCGCTCCCCGAAGGCCGTAAGAGCGTAACCTTCCGCATAACCGCCAGTGCCCCGGACCGCACGTTATCCTCCGCCGAAACAACCGAAATCTACGACCGCATCATCGCCGGCCTGACCTCGCAGGGCTACGAATTCCGAGGCTGAAAATAGCCCTTGACACCGGCTCCAAACAGGAGCACGATGTAGTCAAACAGTAACGGAGATCAGGTCGGCGTCATCGTGACGAACGTAAATCCTGGATCGCAGGAGGTAACCATAGAACCACCTGAAGAGCCGCGGGGCGGGCGGCAGAAAGCGTTTCTGAAATAACAAACCCGAATCGAAGCCACCGGATAAATCAGCGCACGAAGAATCGCGCTGAGCGCTAAGCAGACGCCGATGATGGCGGCACAACCCGATTCGAGAGGAAACGCAGACAGCCTCCCCGCCCCGGTTTCATTAACCCCACCCCCGCTGCAATAATCAAGTCAGGATGCGAATCGACAAGTGGCTATGGGCCGCGCGATTCTTCAAAACCCGCTCGCAAGCTTCCCACGCCTGCGAACTCGGCCGAATCGAACTAAACGACCAAACCGCTAAACCCGCAAAAGAACTCCGCCTAGCCGACCGCCTGAAAATCAAAAACGAAGGCGGCGAATTCCGCATCGAAGTCCTCGCCCTCAGCGAAATCCGCGGGCCAGCCGCAACCGCCCAAACCCTCTATCGCGAAACGCCCGAGAGCCTCGAAGCCCGCCAAAAGCTGGCCGCCGAACGCAAAGCGCTGATGCAGTTCAACGACCTGCCCGCAGGCAAACCCTCAAAGAAAGACCGTCGCGAAATCGACCGCTTCCGACGCAGGTTCTAAGCAACGCCGCTACTGACCGTACTGTTCGAAGAAGTGCGCCAGCGTCCGAATCCCGTCAAAATAATTTCGAATGTTGTACTTCTCATTCGGCGAGTGCAACCCATCGTCCGGCAAACCAAATCCCATCAGGATCGTAGGAATGCCAACATGAGTAGCAAAATCCCCAACAATCGGAATCGACCCGCCTGACCGCGTAAACACAGTAGGCTTCCCATAAATATCGCTGAAAGCCTGAGCCGCTACGCGAATCGCCGGATGATCCGTGTTCACCATCAGCCCCGGTCCGGCGCTCAACACCCGAACCTCAAACTGCACTCCGCGCGGAGCATTCTCTTTCACAAACTTCTCAACCGAACGAACAACCTTATCCGGATCCTGCCGAGGCACCAGCCGAATACTGACCTTCGCCACCGCCTTAGCCGGGATCACAGTCTTCGCGCCCGCGCCGGTAAAACCGCCACCAATCCCGTGCACCTCAAGAGTAGGACGCGCCCAGGTCCGCTCAAACACCGAATACCCGGCCTCACCAGTCAGTTCGGAAGAACCGACCTCGTCCCGCAGATACTCCTTCTCATCGAACGGCAAATGCTCCCAGCTCGATTTCTCATCGGCCGACGGCGCTTCCACATCGTCATAGATACCCGGGATCTGAATTCGCCCGCCGGCATCCTTCATCTTCGCCAACAACTCAACCAGCCCAAACACCGCATTCGGAGCAGCCCCGCCATACAGCCCCGAATGCAGATCGCGAGCCGGACCGCGCGCTTCAATCTCCATATACACCAGCCCGCGCAGTCCGACATTCAAAGTAGGCAAACCAGGCGCGTACATCTCGGTATCGGATACCAGCGCGACATCCGCCTTCAGTTTGGCCGCGTTCTTCGCAACATACTCTGCAACCGAAACTCCGCCAACCTCTTCCTCGCCCTCAATCAAGAACTTCAGATTCACCGGCAGCGTCCCGTTCACTGCGCGCAGCGTCTCCACTGCCTTGATGTGCGAATACATCTGGCCCTTGTCATCCGCCGATCCGCGCGCGTACAAATTCCCGTTGCGCTCGGAAGGCTCAAACGGAGGCGTCTCCCAAAGCTCCAGCGGATCGGGCGGCTGCACATCAAAATGCCCGTAGCAAAGCACGGTCGGCTTACCCGGAGCATGAAGCCAGTCGGCATAAACCAGCGGATGCCGCTCCGTCTCAATCACCTCAACATTCTCAAGACCCGCCGCCGTGAGTTTCGCGGCCACGAACTCCGCCGCGCGATGCGTATCCGCCTTATGCTCGGGTAGCGTGGAAACGCTGGGGATCCGCAAAAACTCCTTCAGCTCTTCGAGAAAGCGCGACTCATTCTGCTGAATGTATTGATCTGTAGCCTGAGACATGTTGGTTTGATTCTAACCCGCGCTACTGCAGCAGCAGCACAGCCATGCGCCCATCGGTCTCGAGCGAATCGCCTGTAGCATTCGCAAGCGACGTCGGCACTCCGGGCCGATCGACCAAACCAACCGACTGCACCGCGCCCGCCGCAATCAGATCGCTGACCACCTTGGCGCGCTCCCGGTCGATCTGCCCATCCACCTTGTGAATGAACGTATGATCGCGCTCGGAAAAATCGATATTGATGTCATGCGTGGAAGAACAAACCCAAACCGGCTTTCCCGCCAACGTCTCCGGACGCAAAAAGATCCGCAGATGATGCCGCTTCCCGAAAGTATTATTTCCCTTCTGAAAAGCCATCGAAGGCGCCCGCCCATCCAGCAACAGCACAGACATCGGCCCTTCGTTATACCCGCGCGATTCAATGAGCGCTCGCGCAGTCTCCAGCTTCGACTGCGTATTCAGCCGAGCAGGCTCCATCCACCCGGCCCTGGCAAAAGCTGCCCGCAACTGAGCCTCCGTCCCGATAAACATCAGATTCGTAATATCGGATTCCTTCGCGGGCTTCTCCGCCACCGTCCGAAACGGCTGTCGATTCACCAGCGCGCCAAGCGCCGCCTCATTTGGAAACGAAGCCAAATGCGATTCCGGCCCATCCATGGGCCCCTTCCACTCGAGCGGCGCCGTAAGTCGAACAGTAAACTCCGCCCCCGGATCGTAATCGATATTCGCGTTCGCATCCTCAATATTCAGGGCCTTCTTAGCGCCCTGGATCAGCGAAGCCAGTCCCGCGAGCTTCTCATTGCTCTGCAGCTTCGCAATCCCCTGATCAATCCGCGCGCTGTAAGTCTGCGACTTATCGATGCCGTTGATCACACCCTTTTCATCCACCAGTTCCCGAGCGTTATCCAGCGAAGCCACCACAGCCGAAAGCTTCGTCGTATAAGAACCGGAACCAATCGAAGTAAACGCAAGCTCAAGTAAAGCGCGTTCGGTATCGCCGGCGGCGCGCGCCGACTTCACAACACCGCTCACACGCGCACCGGAAGGCAAAGCCACCGCGCCATCCGCCATCATCACCGGAGCAATCACCACGGCCTCAACCGCCGCAGACTGCGAAGGAGCCTCACTCGCAACCTTGGTAGCCAGCCGCAGGGAAATCTCCGTGCCAACCGGAAGCGTATGACCCGCAACCGTCACAGCGCCCAAACGAAGCGCTACTGCCACCAGCCCGAAAACACACCCGCGAATCACTGCGTCATTTCCACTTCCGGCCCGGTAATATCCGTAAGCTTGAGAGTAAAGCTCCGCCGATTCTCAATCACCTTCGCGGGTACGTCAAACTCAATCCCCACCATCCGGTTCACCGTCTTACGCGGATCAATCGTTCCCCGCAACAGCAGCGGCTCATTCATCTGTGGTCCCAGCTTCGGATAAAACTTAAGCGCCTTAGCCACATCCGAACCCGCATACAAACTCCCGTGAATGTTGTTCCCACCCTGAGTGGTAATCCACGGATCGATCGCCGACACCACCATCTGCTGATCCGAATCGTTCAGCACCCCGAAATCAACCACCAGAAGCGTAATCTCATCCGAAAGCGCCTGCCCGCGGATATTCGAAATCCACCCGTTCGGCGCCAGGTGATTGCCCTTGGTCTCAATCAACCCCAGCCACACCACCAGCAAAAGGGCGAATACGCCGCATGCGAACCCAACGATTTTTGTCATGTAAAGGAACCGTCAAAGCATACCGACGATATGCATCATCTCTTCCATTGACGCATGCGCATGCTCCATGCGTTTCGCCGCATCGCCATGAGTTTCAAGCCCGAGCTTGTACTGGTAGTTGTCCTTCTCAAGCGCCTGCAACACGGCCTTCCAGTCCATCTTGTTCGGACCCTCAAGCGTATTCGAAGCCTTGAACTGAACGTTCAGTATCCGATCCTTCGGCACCAGCCCATACCCCTCCGGAAACGGCGACTCCTTCAACTCCTGCGCATTGCCAGGATCCCAGTTCAGCCCGATCGTCTTCGAAGGCAGCAGCCCCAGAATATCCCGCGACTCCGCCGAATTCCCGATATTCTGCGTGAACTCATTCTCAATCAGCAGCCGCACCCTGGCCTTCTCCGCCAGCGGAATGAACTCCTCCATCGTCTGCTGAATCAGCTTGTACGTACTCTCCGGATTTGCCACCCGCGAACCCGTAAACACCCGCACCTTATCGCACCCGAGAACATTAGCCGCAAGCAGCGCCTTCGCCAGATCATCCTTACGACGGTCCCATCGCGCCTGATCGGCATCCCGCACCGGAGCCTGAGGAACCAAACCCGGCCAGCGAAACTTCATCAGACTCGTATTCAGAAACGACACGCGCAGCTTATTCGATTCCAGCTCGGCAGCCGAACGCCTTAACTCCGGCTCCGTCATCAAAGCGAACTCTTTCCCGGTCTCCGGCAGATTCCGCAGCTCCACAAACGAGAGCCCGTACTGGTGAGCAAACTCAATCGCCTCAGCCTGGGTCTTCCCGATTTCATCCGTGATCGCGCTGATACTGGCTTTGGTAATCTTCGAGCGAAAAGCGCTAAGCTTGCCCGCGGCGCTCAGCCCCGCCACACCACCAAGCAATTGCCGCCGACTCAGGTGTTTATTCACACCTGAGATGATAACTCCAATGGACCCAAACAAGCTTGGACTCCTCATTGACGCCGAAGCGGGCCCCGGCATCCTCCATTCCGTCACCGGCGTCATGGCCGAGCACGATGGCGACATCGGCTCCGTCTCCATCCTCGAAAACTCCGCCGCCGGCTCCAGAGTCTTCTTCGAAGTAACCACACCACGCTGGGAAGAGATGCTGCAAAAGCTCGGCGAGCTCCCCGTCGTGCGTCGCGTGGACGTAGTCAAGAGCATGGAGAAAATCTACGGCAAGCGCATCATCATCATGGGCGGCGGCGCGCAGGTCAGCCAGGTAGCCATCGGCGCAATCGTGGAAGCCGATCGCCATAACATCCGCGGCGAACACATCTCCGTAGATACCATCCCGCTCGTAGGCGAACAACAGCTGGCAGACGCGGTTCGCGCCGTCCCCCGCCTCTCAAGAGCGCGCGCCCTCGTCCTCGCAGGCTCACTAATGGGCGGAGAAATCGAAACCGCCGTCCGCGAAGTAAGAGCCAGTGGACTCCTCGTCATCAGCCTTAACATGGCCGGCAGCGTTCCGGACGCCGCCGACATCGTCGTAACCGACCCGGTGCAGGCCGGAGTCATGGCCGTGATGGCCGTAGCGGACACCGCAAAATTCACTGTAGGCCGCCTCAACAAGCGCATCTTCTAGCATGGCTCCGGTGCAATCTCAATACACCTCGATCCATCCGCGCCCCAGGCTGCTTTCACTTCAGGTCGGCCGCGGCCTTGCGGCCCTCGTCGTCGTGCTCTTCCACGCAAGAGGATTCGCCGGAGGTTCTAGCCTCCCGTTCGCTGGCGGACACATGGCTGTCATTTTTTTCTTCATTCTCAGTGGCTTTATCATTTACTATGCCCATTGCAAAGACGTTGGTCATCCCTGCGAATTGAAGCGGTATGCCTTTAGGCGGTTCGCGCGCCTCTATCCCCTGTACTGGGCCGTCGCGCTTGTCCTGATCCCTGTCCTTGCCTTGTCACCTTCAGTTGCGGCGCACTCCCACAACTTCGATTTCATTTCGCTGTCGAAATCCCTTTTGCTCCTGCCGACACAAAATCCGGAGGTGGTCGGAGCTACCTGGAGTCTTCAGTACGAAGTGGTGTTTTATGCTCTGTTTGGGCTCGCAATTCTGAATTCCCGGCTGCTCATCCTGTTCCCCATATGGACTGCAGCTGTATTTTGCGGCTTCTTTGTGCACCATAAGACTTTCGCCACCGCCTTCATCCTGAGCCCCATGAATCTGAACTTCATGGAAGGAATGCTTGCCGCTATGGCGTTCGATCGCTATCGGAGCCACGTCACAATTGCCCGCGCGGCGTCGCTCGTGGGCGGCATCGTGACCGCACTCGCCTACGCGCTGGTTATAAACAACGTTTTGATCGGCAAGTCGTACCTCTTGTTCGGCTTGGCGTCGGCCATATCAATATGGGGGCTGGCAACCGCCGACGCTGCCGGCGGCTTCTCACCGTGGTCCGCCTTTACGCTGCTGGGCGATGCCTCGTATGCCATCTATCTCATTCACTATCCCGTCATTGCCTTCCTGGCCAGGCTCATCGGCAAGGGAGTCTGGAAGATGTGGATTCTTGCGGCAATCTCCACCGCTGCCGGAATCGCGCTTCATCGCGTTGTGGAATTGCCCCTCACCTCCGCCATTCGTAGATTGCCCCACCAAAGCGCCGGGCACGGCGCCCCTGCGACAGCTGAGTAGCGATGAGCTCCTTCCCCTGATCTTTCCCTGATCGTGCGTTAACGCATACTAGCCCGATCACGGCCAACAATCTCTCACCCAATCGCAATCCGGTTGTCACCTTCGCTCCTTACACTCGACGAAGTCCCCTTCATTTCGAGACACAGGAAAGAGGAAACACAAACCGATGCGTTCTTATCTCTCAGCTCTGATGGCGGAGGTGCTCGTCGCCGGCTCGCTCATCAGCCCATTCACTGTACGCGCCCAGTCACCGTCCACCAACACCACCACGCCGATCACACATCTCGTCGTGATCTTCCAGGAGAATGTCTCCTTCGATCACTACTTCGGCACCTATCCGGTGGCTGCGAATCCGGTAGGCGAGCCTGCCTTCACGGCTCTTCCAGGAACCCCGGCGGTCAACGGCCTCAGCGGAATCCTGACCACGCACAACCCGAACCTGAACCCGGCTAATGGCAACGGCGCCGCCAACCCGTTCCGCCTCGATCGCTCCCAGGCAGCCACTGCAGATCAGAATCACAACTACGGCCCCGAGCAAACCGCACTGCACGGCGGCATGGTCGATCTCTACCCTGCAAGCGTTGGCGTCGCCGGCCCTCTCCCCACAGGCCAGCCCTTCGTCACCCCGCTGCAGACTACCGCCGTGAACATGGGCTACTACGATGGCAACACCGTCACAGCCCTCTGGAACTACGCCCAGAAATACGCGATGAGCGACAATTCTTATGACACTGTCTTTGGACCCTCCACACCCGGCGCCATCAACCTCGTCTCCGGCCAGACTAACGGCGTCATCAACAACGTCAACGGCACCGGCGCGATAACCGCTGGTGGGGCGGGCTCACTGACCGACATCGGTGACGCCGATCCCACCGCCGACGTCTGCTCCACCTCCACCGGCGAAACCTTCCAGATGAGCGGCCTCAACGTCGGAGACATGCTCAACACCCAGGGCATCTCCTGGGGCTTCTACACACAGGGCTTCGATCTCGGCGTGACCAACGCCAACGGCACCACCGGCTGCAAACGCAGCACCACTTCGCTCGTCACCAACACCACGAAGGCCGACTACATTCCGCACCACGAGCCCTTCCAGTACTACAAGTCAACCGCCAACCCGACTCACGCGCGCCCGACTTCCGTGAGCAACATCGGGAAGAGTGACGCCGCGAATCACCAGTACGATATGCACGATTTCTACGATGCCGTGCAGTCCGGCAACTATCCCGCCGTCAACTTCCTGAAGGCTCCCGGTTATCAGGATGGTCACCCAGGCTACTCCGATCCTCTCGATGAACAGACCTTCGTCGTTCACGTGATCAACTTCCTGCAGGAGAACAGCAGGGACTGGCAGCACACCGCCGTCGTGATCCTGTATGACGATTCCGATGGATGGTATGACCACCAGATGCCCCCGATCGTGAACCAGTCGGCCAGCCCGGCGGATACGCTTTCCGGCAATGGTCTTTGCGGAGCCGCCGGCGCCACCCAGGCTCTTCCCGGAGTCAACGGTGTGACGAACGCGCAGGGACGTTGCGGCTACGGCCCGCGTCAGCCCCTGCTTGTGATATCTCCGTGGTCGAAGGCAAACTTCGTGGATCACACACTGACCGATCAGACCTCGGTGCTTCGCTTCATCGAAGACAACTGGCTGAACTCGCAGCGCATCGGATCGGGTTCGTTCGATGCAGCCGCGAACTCCATCGCCAACATGTTCGATTTTACGAAGGAATCGGTGAAAGGCAATTACATTCTGAATGAAACGACAGGCGAGCCGGTAACACGCGGTGTAGGTCGCGGCCAGTAGATCTGCCAACTGGAACATGGAGCCGGGCGAGCGCCGCTTCAACGGCGCTGGCCCGGCTTTTCGTACGAAAGTCCCAATCTCAAACGTGACTCTACTTACCCGCAGAACTCTCCTCTTCGGCGCAGCAGCAGCTATTTCGCGCGCCGAATCACCGGCGCTCGATCCCACCCGCCTCGCGAAATTCGTCGATCCGCTGCCAATTCCACCGGTCGTAAAAGGTACAGGCCACTGCCGAATCGAAATGAGCGAGATCGCATGTAAGGTACATCGCGATCTTCCGCCAACCAAAATGTGGGGCTACGGGGGCGCATCGCCTGGTCCCACAATCGAAGTGCGCAGCAACCAGGGCGCAACAATCGAATGGGTGAATAATCTCCCCGGGAGACATCTCTTTCCGATCGATCACAACCTGCACGGGGCCGAACCCGATAAGCCCGATGTGCGTGCAATAGTGCATGTGCACGGGGCGAAGACGCCGCCCGAAAGCGACGGCTATCCCGAACGCTGGTATGAACCCGGCAAATCCGAAACCTGCTTTTACCCCAACCAGCAGGATGCCGCTCTGCTCTGGTATCACGATCATGCCATGGCCATCACCCGCCTCAACGTATACGCGGGACTCTATGGTCTCTACATCGTTCGCGATGACTTCGAAGACGCGCTTAACCTCCCGAAACACCAATACGAAATCCCGCTCGTGATCTGCGACCGTTCGTTCCGGCAGGATGGCAGCCTCGACTATCCCGACTCCGGCATCCCCGGCGCACCATGGGTGCCTGAGGCGCCCGGTGAAGCCATGCTCGTGAACGGCAAGCTCTTCCCTTATCTGGAAGTGGAACCACGCCGATATCGTTTTCGTTTACTGAACGCATCAAACGGACGCTTTCTCCACTTCGCTCTCTCCAACAGCCAGAAATTCACACAGATCGGCGCCGACCAGGGATTACTCTCCGAACCCGTAGCCGTCGAAAGCATAATCGCGGGTCCGGGCGAACGTCTCGACTTCATCCTCGACTTCGCATCTCACTCCGGAGCGAACATTGTTCTCAGCAGCGACTCGTTTACTGTAATGCAATTCCGGGTGTCAAAGAACCGAGTAACAGACACAAGCGCCATTCCCGATAAGCTCCGCCCGGTGCCGAAAACACCAATAGAATCCGTAGTGAAAACGCGCCGCCTCAATCTGCTCGAGCATAAAATGGGCAACGGCGATTCGATGATGATGCTGCTCAACGGCATGCACTGGAACATGCCGGTAACTGAAAACCCCACCATCGACACCACTGAAATCTGGGAGTTCGTAAACACCACCGACGACTCACACCCCATTCATCTGCATCTCGTACGTTTTCAGATCCTCGATCGCCGACGCTTCAATGAACCGCTCTACCGAGCGACGCGCCGTATGGAATACACCGGCCCTGCGGAACCACCGGACGCCTACGAAGCCGGATGGAAAGACACCGTGCGCGCGCACGCGCTGATGGTCACGCGAATCATCGTGCGCTTCGAAGGTTACACGGGCCGCTATGTCTGGCATTGCCATGTCCTCGAGCACGAAGACAACGAAATGATGCGGCCCTACGACGTGCTGCCGGCCGCATCGTAGTTCAACAAACGTTAGCGGCTGCGGCATCGCTTCGTCACATTTCGGTCTTAGCGTGGTAGGCGGAGGTTCCATGCCTGAGACTGGAACGGAAGAGTTTTGCGGAGTTCAGCAATGGTTCACGGGTACCCCTCTGGAACCCCTGGCGCCCGCCTTCGATAAATGGTTCAACGGCAATCTCGAACGGGCGTACGCCCCGGTTCGCGACTCGCAAACGGACTTCTTCGATCGACTCCTCTCCACGCTGAAAATTCAGTACGAGTGCACCGCTGCCGATCTGCGCCGTATACCCTCGAAAGGCGCGGCAATTGTCGTGGCCAACCATCCTATGGGCCTCGCCGATGGCGTGATTCTCGGCTCGTTAATGCAGCGTGTCCGCGCCGACTTTCGTTTTCTGGCCAACTCCATCCTGATGGGCGTGCCGCAACTGCGTGCTCATGTGATTCCCGTTAATCCCTTCGGCGGGTCCGAAGCCACCCTCTACAATCGCGCAGGCCTCCGCCGCGCCATGGAATGGCTGCGCGATGGCGGACTTCTCGTTGTCTTTCCCGCCGGAGAAGTCGCATCCATGCGCCTTCCGGGACTGGCGATAGAAGAACCCGAATGGAACGAGAACGAAGTGCGTCTGATCCAGCGCATGAAAGCGCCCGCCGTTCCCGTGTTTATTCACGGCGGAAACAGCGTCGCGTTTCATGCAGCAGGGCTCGTGAATCCAGGCTTGCGGACACTGATGCTTCCTTCGGAACTGCTGAACAAATCCGGCAGCAACATTCGGATCTCCATTGGGAATCCGGTGCCGCCGGCGCGGCTTGCGCTGATTGCGAATCCGGCCGCGGCCGCGCATTACCTGCGTGCTCGGACCTGCCTGCTGGGGACGCGGCAGAGCAAGGCGCCGGCCAGGCTGAGCAGTACACAGGAGCCGCTGGCGAACGAGCAGACTCCGGAAATTACAGCGCGGGAGATGGAGATGCTGCCGGCATCGCAGCGGCTGGTTACCCACGGCGAGTACACGGTGTTCTATGCGGCGGCTGCGCAGATTCCATCGGCGCTGAACGAAATCGGGCGCCTGCGCGAACTCACGTTTCGCCGCGCCGGTGAAGGCGCCGGCCGGGCGCGCGATCTGGACCGCTTCGATCCCGACTACGACCATCTGATTCTGTGGCAGAGTCGGAAGCGCGAGATCGCCGGAGCCTACCGAATGGCGAAGACCGATAACGTTATCCAACGGCGTGGAGTGCGCGGCCTCTACACGAGCACTCTTTTCCATCTGCGCCGCGACTTCTACAGTCGCATCGGGCCCGCCCTCGAACTCGGTCGATCTTTCGTGCGCCCGGAATATCAAAAGGAATACCTGCCGCTACTGCTGCTGTGGAAAGGTCTCGGCCATTATGTGGCGGCATTCCCGCGCTACAAAATTCTCTTCGGTCCGGTCAGCATCAGCCGCGACTACAACGCTTCCTCGCGCGCGCTCATGGTCAACTACCTGCGCTCACGCCACGGAGACCTCGCGCTTAGCGACTGTGTTCGCCCCCGCAAGACGTTTCGCGTACGCAGGCCCAATGGGTTCGACGCGCGCAACTTCGCTTCCCTGATCTCCGATCTCGACGAACTCTCCGGCGCTGTGGCCGACCTCGAATCCGATCAAAAAGGCATCCCGATACTCCTGCAGCAGTACCTGCAGATGGGAGGCCGCATCCTTGAATTCAGCGTGGACCGCAAATTTTCTAACGTGCTCGATGGCCTGGTAGTAGTCGATCTGGCTGCCGCCAAACGCCGGCAACTGGATCGCTACATGGGCCGCGAAAACGCGGAGCGATTCCTCGCGCTAACGGATCAATAATCCGAAGCCAGCCGGGCCGTGTCCAAAGTCACGGTTGAGTTGCTTTGCGCGCGTGCCGAGACGCATCAGTACCTCGTTTTGAAATACGGGATCGAGCCATTCGTTCCAGCCATGCCGATGGCAAATCGCATGAGCGGCCTCGCGAGTGGTCGCGCCTGACTGCTTCACGGCGCGTACATGCAGCGGATCGGCGATGATTGGTCCGTCTGAATGCTCCGCCGCAAGCTGAACGAGCGCCTCCGGATTACACGGCAATAACGGAGCGAGTGCGACTGAAACCAAAATCCCTGCGTCGCGTAACGCCGCCACTACACGCCATCGCTCTTCAATGGGAGAGCAGTGAGGTTCGAAGATGCGACGAACGTCGTCGCGATCGGTTGTGATCGAAAAGCTGACGCGGGCTCTCAGTTTGCGAAGCAGCGGCAGATCGCGAAGTATCAGCGGTCCGCGAGTTTGGATAACGAATGCCCGCGGAGGCGAGGCGATTGTGGCTTCAAGAATAGCCGGCATGAGTTGGCGTTCCGCTTCTGCGGGCTGATAGGGATCGACGAGCGGCGAGCAATAGATCGCCTGATGGGAGCGGAGACTCTTTGCCAATAGTTGCGCGGCATTGCTTTTGAAGGTGGTGAACTGCCCCCAGCGATGCCAATCTTCGGGCTTAAGCCCGCCCTGTACCCGCATGGTTGGGACGTAACAGTACGTGCAGGCAAACGTGCAGTTTCGTGCCGGAGTGAGCGAGTGTGTGAAGCCGGCATCGGCAAGAAAGCCCGATACCGGAGTCAGGATCGATCGGGCTTCAGTTTCGCGAATGAACGGCATCCTTATTGCACACCTGGGCGCGGGGAGTTTTCCCCGGGAGTTTTCTATGTTCCGAATTCATAACATACCTGTATTACTAACCGGATGCGCCGCGCTCATGCTGGCGGCGGGCGCCAATCCGGATGAAACGTTCGCAACGAAGGCAGCACAAGGCGGAATGGCCGAAGTAAAGCTCGGTCAGCTGGCAGTCAGCAAAGCACAGGACAAGAAGGTGAAAGACTTCGGCCAGAAGATGGTGGACGACCATTCGAAGGCCAACGATGAACTGAAAGGCATCGCGAAGAACAAAAGCATCACGCTGCCGACGGATGTGAGCGTGAAAGAC
This sequence comes from Acidobacteriota bacterium, assembly GCA_048498815.1. GTDB lineage: Bacteria > Acidobacteriota > Terriglobia > Bryobacterales > Bryobacteraceae > BOG-234. The sequence continues at coordinate 124,668 of JBEHXG010000003.1, forward strand.
AATGCGACTTACACAGAGCTCTCGGCACTTTCGGGCAAGGAATTTGATCGGGCTTACATTAATGACATGGTGAAGGATCACGAGACCGACGTGGCCGAGTTTCAGCGCGAGGCCAATAACGGCAAGGACAGCGATATCAAAGGGTTCGCGGCGAAGACTCTGCCCACCCTGCAACAGCATCTTCAGATGGCGAAAGATGCCGCAAGCGAGGTCACTGCCGCCAAGTAAGGAAGCGGGTCAGGGTTTCGCTGATGAAACCCTGACCCCGTTGATTAGTGAGTGGACGGATTGACCTGATTACCCGTTGGGCCGTTGGGTCCGCGCGGGCCACCTCGGCGTCCGCCTGATCCACCGCGGCCTCCTCGATTACCGGGGGTGCCATTGGGATCGGGTGCTCCGTTGCCAGGCATGCCGCCCGGATTACCGGGAGTTGGCGAGCCGGGCATCGGAGTTCCAGGTGTGCCGGGACCACCCGGTGCGCCTGGAGTGGGACTGCCTGGTGTTGACGGCGGTGTTCCCGGAGAGCCTGGAGTTGGGGTTTGCGCGAACATCAGGGACGCTCCGAGCATCGCCCCAAAAGCCGCGGCTGCTAATCGTGCAGGATATTGAATGCGCATTATGCCTCTTTGGATTGCTTTATAAATAAGGGCGATCTGCCCGATTTACATGAAGCAATTAAGGAACCGAAATTTCGCGGAGGGCTTGCGATTTTGCGAGGGCCTCGCGCGTATCGGCGGTCACAATAATGCGCCAGGGGCTGGTCCACGGGGTCTTGCCTTCGTAGGCTACTCCGGGATCGTGCGGCTTATCCTGCAAATGCGCGATCAGCAGATTGGGTTCGATTTGAGTTAGTTCGAGCGGCGGGAAGCCTGGTGTGGGCTGATCGTAGATGCCGATCCATCCGCCACTGGCTTCGTTTTCTTCGTATGGCGTCTTCGCTTTTTGCGGCCGTGGTTTCGCAGCGGACTGTGCGAAGCGGAACTGCGTGGCGTCGTCTTCGAGCAGGAGGTTCACTAATAGTCCGGAGGTCGGAACCGTGTACCGGAAGGCTACTGCGTCATTCCAGACACGAATTTCGATCTGGATTCTGCGGCCAGTGGTGCTGGTTTGCAGATAATCGGCGAACAGGCCATTGTAGTGTTCGCCACGGATTTTTTTGTCCGCGCTCAGGCCCACGTTTTCTCCCAGCAGCGGCTCCTGGAAGTGGATGTTCAGGCCAAGGTACGAGGTATCGAGCAACTGCTTGCCGTGCGACCACACCTGATAGGCCAGACAGTTCAGGTTTGAACCGTCGGGAGTTGCAGTGAACAGGCGGAATTCCATCTGCCCGTCGGGTGACAGGATGGTGCGTTCATCCTGCGCGTGCGCCGCTCCCGCGATCAGCAGGAGCGCGCACGGCAGTAATCGCAAAGCGATCACGCCCAGCTAAAGCCGGAATCCGACAGCGGGAGCGAACGAACCCGCTTACCCGAGGCCGCGAAGATGGCGTTCGCCAGCGCGGGCAGGATCGGCGGAAGCGACGGCTCACCGAGACCAGTGGGGCTGTAGGTGGTCTTGGCGAAGTGCACTTCGATCACCGGCGGCGCCTGCGCGAGGCGCATGATCGCGTGCTGGTGGTAGTTGGTCTGCTGCACGCGGCCCTTTTCGATGGTGATCTTCTGGGCCATCGCCGCGCTCAGACCGTCGATGATGCCGCCCTGCACGATGTTCTCCGCCGCGCCGGGATTGATGATCTGGCTGCCGACATCGGCTGCCACCCAGACCTTCTGGACTTTCACTTTGTTGTTGGCATCGACCGAGGCCTGCACGGCTTCGGCGAAGTAGCCCTGATGGCTGAAGTGGAAGGCGAGGCCCATGCCTGTGCCTTTGGGCAGATTTTGTTTGCCCCAGTTGGATTTTTCGGCGAGCAACTGAAGGACTCCGCGCACGCGTGCGGCGTACGGGTTCGGACCGGCGGGACCGCGACCGCCCTGAGGCGCAGCGGCGAGCGCCGCGATTTCGGAATCGAGCAGATCGAGCCGGAACTGCAGCGGATCTTTCCCCGCTGCGTGCGCCAGTTCATCGAGGAACGAATGAATCACGAACGCGATTGCGTTGCTACCGGGCGCTCGCAGAGCTCCAGTACGGAGACCGAGCGGCTGCGTGGAGGTGCCGAGCTGGAAGTTCGGGATGAAGCGCTGCGGGAATTCGGTAGCGCCGAGAGTTGCAGAAGCCGCTTCCGCGTAGGTCACCAGGTGGTTCTTCCACGCCACGATTTTGCCGGAATTATCGAGACCGGCTTTGAGGTACTGGAAGCCACCGGGGCGATAGTAATCGTGCTGCATGTCGTCTTCGCGCGACCAAAGCAGCTTGACCGGAACGCCCGCTTCTCTGGCGATCCAGGCTGCTTCCACCATGTAGTCATTGGTGAGACGGCGACCGAAGCCACCGCCGCCGCGCACCATGTGGAGCGTGACGTCTTCGGGCTGCATCTTCAGCGTGGCCGCGACACCGCGGCGGCCGGGGCCGGGCTGCTGGCTGTTGGTCCAGATTTCGACCTTGCCGTCTTTGAAGTGCGCGGTTGCTCCCTGCGGTTCGAGCGGTGCGTGCGAGATGAACGGATACGAGTAAGACGCTTCGACGGCCTTCGCCGCGCCTTTGATTGCGGTATCGAAGTCGCCGTCTTCGCGATTCTTCGACATGGGAGGCTGCTTGCTGATATCGTCCGCGTTCTTTGCGAATGCTGTGCTGCTGCCTACGGCGTTTGGACCTTCGTCCCAAACGACTTTCAGCGAGGCGCGGGCCTTCTGCGCATGCCACCAGGTCTGGCCGAGGATTGCAACGCCGCTGACGAGATCGGGGACGCGTCCGGTGACGGTAGCCGATCCCGGCTGGTCGACGACGAAGGCGTTTTTGATGCCCGGCATCTTTTTGATTTCGTCGAGATTCGCGCTGACAACCTTGCCGCCCAGAACCGGGCAGCGCTCGAACGAGGCGTAGAGCATGCCGGGGAGCTTGACGTCGATCGCGTAGAGAGGCTTCCCGGTGACGATCTCGTGCAGATCGGTCTGCTTCTGGGTGTGGCCGACAATTTTGTAATCGGCGGAATCTTTGAGCTTGAGATCGGCCAGGTTCGGGGCCGGCAGAGAGGCGATTTTCGACGTCAGCTCGCCGTAGCCTACGGAGCGATTGGAGGCTTTGTGGAGCACCTTGCCGGATGCTGTGGTGAGGTCGGCTTCGGGGACGTTCCACGTCTGGGCCGCTGCCTTGATGAAGAGCGCGCGGCCGGCGGCGCCGACCTGGCGCATCGGCGTCCAGTTAGAGGGTGTCGCCGTGCTGCCGCCCGCGCTTTGATTGGCGTACTTCGATTCGTCGTAGTCGGCCTGTTCGATTTTGACGTTCTTCCAGTCGACGTCGAGTTCTTCGGCGATCAGCATGGGCAGCATGGTGCGAATGCCCTGCCCCGTTTCCGGATTCTTGGCGACGATTGTCACCGCGCCATCGGCGGCGATTTTGATGTAGTTGTTCGCGTTGGGAGGAGCAGCGGCTGCGCCGAAGCCTCCGCGGCCCTGCGCTACGGCTTCGGGCGCGGTTTCGAGGCCGAGCATCACGCCGCCTCCGGCGACGAGGCTGATTTTCAGAAAGGATCGGCGTTGCAGCATCGCTGTGTTTTCGTTGCGTTCCATCGTCGGTCTCCTTTATTTCGTGGCTGTGGCGCGCAGGCTGGCAAGTTCGGCTGCCTTGTGGACGGCGGCGCGAATCCGAATGTAGGTGCCGCAGCGGCAGAGGTTGCCGTTCATGGCGGTGTCGATCTGAGAGTCGGTCGGCTTGGGTGTTTTGGCCAGGAGCGCGGCGGCGGACATCATTTGTCCGGCCTGACAGTAGCCGCACTGGGGGACGTCGAGATCCTGCCAGGCGAGCTGGACGGGATGGGTTCCATCGGCGGAGAGGCCTTCGATGGTGGTGATGGGCTGATCTTTGACCATGGCGAGAGTGGTCTGGCAGGCGCGCACGGGCTGTCCGTTGAGGTGGACGGTGCAGGCTCCGCAGAGGCCCGCGCCGCAGCCGAACTTGACGCCGCGGACATCGAGCATGTCGCGGAGGGCCCAGAGCAGGGGCATATCGTCGGGGGCGTCCACCGTGGAGGTGTGCCCGTTCACATTGAGTTTGAACGCCATGGTTTCTCCTGTACTGGCCGGCGGGTTGCCGCCTGGCCAATGTTTCTGATTCTATCGCGAAATGGTTTGCGAAGTCAGTGGGCCGACACTTCGGCCTCTCCTTTCTTTAAGTCGTTCATACGTCGCGACGGCCGGGAGTCACCTTGTTACGGTGCTGTGACCGGCCGCCAGCAAATTGAGCGGGATCTGTGCCGCCAGCGGCCCTGCGGTTAGTATTGGCCTGGCAGACTTTCGTCTGCGCGGCTTTTCGCCCGCCCGGCTTGGCTTTGCCTTCGATCCGGTTTGTTACTCGCTCTCTGATATCTGGTCTACGTCCTTCGCTTGACCCGATAGTCTCCAATCGCGATTGAAAGTCCCTCCGTCGGCTGCGATCTCAATGAGTCGCTGCCGTTATTCCCCCGGTGGTGCTGCGTTTGGGTTGGAAGCCGGCGGTCCAGTTTCACCTCAGTACGACGCTTGCTGGCCAGCAAGAAAACTGTCAGGAGCGGCTAGATGAAAGGCCGGTCCCTGATTGGATTTGAGCATGGGTTGGGGTGGGGTTTTAGGGGAGGGACTGGAAAGTGATTGATAACAGGGCGAATTTAATGTGAAATTTAGTTGGACTGGCCCTCGGCGGGCCCGGGATTGAAGGCCACAAATCGTCCGAGTGAAGCGGTGTAGACTCGGATCATGAACTCACCGCAACGTCTAACCGCTATTATCGAGCGCGAAGACGACGGATACGTTGCTTTGTGCCCTGAGCTGGACATCGCCAGTGAGGGCGGATCAATCGAAGAGTCGCGGGCGAATTTGATCGAGGCATTGACGCTGTTTTTCGAATCCGCATCGCCCTCGGAGATCGCCCGGCGGACGCAATATGAGGTATTCGTAACCCAGGTCGAGGCGCCGGTTGGGTAAACTCCGGGCTCTTTCGGGCCTGGAGGTATGCCGAGTTCCCGGACAAAACGGATTCGTTGCAGTCCGTCAGCGAGGCAGTCATCGGATCATGCAAAAGCAGTCAGGGACAACCACCCTCACTATTCCGGTGCCGCTCCACGATTCGCTCCGGCGGGGGACGCTGTCAAGTATCGTTCGACAGTCGGAACTGATGAGATCCCTTTTCGAGACAGAATAGGCTAAACAGGTCGCGAAGCCCCGTCTGGCGTCAATCCGCCGGACCGGAGTGGGGTGTCGACAGCTTCTAACATGTCGTTCAGCCTCGGCTAGTCAAGCTGGAGCCTCGTTTGAGCCGTCAGCGGGAACCGCTTTCGCAATCCAGTCGAGGGCTTCGAGTATGTCGCCGAGCCTCTGCTGCCGCATAGATGAGGCGGGCATCGGCAAGCACGCCGGAACGGATCGACGGTTTCAGCGCGGGCTTCACGGCAAGATCGACCCTCCGGCCCAGCAGGGTGCTGAGCTCGCGGGCCATCACCGCAATGCCAAGCAGGCCAGGTCGCGCTCCAGGCAGAAAATCCACCAGAAGATCGAAATCACTGTCCGGTCTCAGTTCGCCACGGGCAGCTGATCCGAAGAGCGACAGTTCCTTCACTTCGTGGAGGCGGCAGATGTCGGCGATTGCAGATTCCGGCAACTCGATTCCGGCTGCGATCGTCATGTTGCGGACTCCAAGGTCATTGTCTGACGACCGGCGTGCGCGCCTGTTGGCATCGAGGCATCCATCCGCAAAAAAGCAAAGCCGCCCTTCGGCGGCCCGCGCCCTCGCTCCGAGGATTGAGGGGGTGTAGACCTTCAGTATCGGCTACTTGCATGTTTCGGAGCAATCCCACAATATTGACCGATGATCTCGGGCATAATTGTGGTGAGACGGCGGGGCTCAAGGATTTCCACCTGATGTCTGGTGTCATCCTTCGAACCGGATTTTTTGCAAAACATGCAGGCAGCGATGGCGCATCTCTTTCCCGACCCTCTTCGTCAGGGAGTTTCCAGGCATGTAGTCGTCGGCAGTTTTCCCGGCCTGTTATCGGCGATAGGTGGATTGACACTTTATCCGCCGGGCCGCTGGATTTTCCGCGGACAACCGGACTCGCGGTGGAGTCTTCAGCCGTCGATCGAGCGACTCGCGCTGCCCGATGGAACAACGAGGTACTCTTCTGAGCGATTCGTGCGCAGAGAGTTCCGTCGCAGGGCGCACCATTATCTCTCCGAACTTCCCGAACCCGATGACGATCTGGCGTGGCTGGCGCTCATGCGTCACCACGGCGCGCCGTCACGTCTGCTGGATTGGACACGGTCGCCGTATGTTGCTGCCCACTTCGCCGCCGTTAACGCAGCCCCTGATACAAGTTTCACGATCTGGGCTGTTGATCAGTTCGAACTCGCGCGGCTTGCGTGGAAGGAGATTATCGAAAAGGCACCAGCTTTAGGCGGGAACCTCCTCGACTCGCGTGACGAGTTGAGAAACTGGCCACGGTTTGTTAGCTCCAGAACGAACTTCAACAGCGTTTTCCTGCAGCCTGGGGATCGACCGCCAATAGTGGTTGCGCCAGTGGAGCCCTTTCATGCCAGCGAGAGGATGACCGTGCAACAGGGGCTTTTCCTGTGCCCAAGCTCGCTAACTTTATCTTTCGAGCAATCGCTTGCCTGGTTACTCGGTCGGGAAGCGGGAGAGCCAAAGCTCATTCGCTTTGAGATCGTGCCGCAGGTTAGAGCGCAATTGCTAACGGAACTGGACCGTATGAACATTACCGAGGCTACGCTGTTCCCCGGCCTGGATGGCTTTGCCCGATCACTCGGCGCGGCCGCCGCTATTCCTGGACGCTCGCCTGGCGGATTGGGTGAGCGCCTGGCCGGAGGAGATCCGGGGCCGTTCCCAACTGCCGATTGAAGGCCCAAACATATCAGTTGCGGCTTGCGCTCAGTCAGGGACGCCTGACAGCGAGGTACCGTTCCCATTCGGCCTTATCATGTCTCCCGGTTGCATGCTGCGTCGAGCGTGTAAACGCCTGCGCCTGGCGCGCGTAATAACGGGCAGAAGCAACCGGCCATGAGCACGCGCAAGAGACGGCGGGAAGATCAGACAGTCGGGCGTCATGAATAAAGACGCCCGACTGCTTCTGATTTATTCCGCCGCCTGCCTTGGCGGCGTGTGGGTTCACGAGATTGGTCACGCTCTGTTTGGCTGGATGCGGGGTGTCCCTGTGTTGCCGACGTTTGCCCGAGAGTACATTCTTCAACCCCAGATTGAATGGCTCGAGAAGATCTGGATTTCTCTGGGTGGCGTGGTCGCGACGGCGATTTTGATAACGGGCGCGCTTCTTTCTTCCTTTCCTGCCTGGCGGAGGCGTGAGCAGTGGCCTGCCGCGGACGCGGTGCTGGCGGGCGTTCTTCTGCCCGCGGGTCTATACACTCTGCGTTTCCTTCTCGTCGGGCGTGGACACGATGGACTGGAGTGGCAGGAAGCGCAAAGTGCGATCGGGGCAGATCCCGCCGGTCATGCCGTGGATCTTCTCTTCCTCTGTCTATTCGTCGCTGGATGTGCGACGCTGGCGGCGCGCAGAGGTATTTCGCTCAGGTGGAAAGCTGTGTTGCGCGTTGCCGGTCTGTCACTGGCGGGAATGGCGATGATCGTCATCCTTCAGGTGGCCAATAACGCAGTGTTCAATCGCTTCTTTTCGGATCCGACAGTATTGCATGTTCCGGCGGGATTTCCGCGAGAGTAGCTTACTGAAAATTCAGCGTCACGCCGCCCTGGGTCGGCTGTCCGCTGACCATCAGTTGCAGCGGAAGTTCTCCTGTCCCGAGTCCTGGCGGAACCTGAACATTGATCTGGTAGAGGCCCGCTCCCACCAGCCCTGCGTATAAGACCGGCACGTCATGGCCACCGATTGTGAGCTTCACTCGGGAGAGATCATCGAGGGCGTAAGCTGTCTGCAGAACCACTCCCTGCGGCGCCGCGGGGCTGGTGGCGCCGAGGCCGTTTGCGTAAAGGGCGAGATAGTCGCCGGCTTTGGCGGGGCGACTGGAACCGGGGCCAAAAGTATCGAGCGGCGCGACGTAGGTCGTAGTGTTGGCGATAAGCGCGGCGATCCATGTGGGACCGCCGGTGGAGTAGGTGAACCAGGACGGTCCGACGGGCGACACCGACGCCGTGGTTACGGCCTTGCCGGATGCGGTTGCGACCTCGACTTGCACACTTCCGGAAGACATATCCTGCGGAGAAAGTTCCGGCGCGAGGACATTGATCTGCGTTGGGTCCGAGTAGCTGATGAAGCCGTCTTTGCCGGCGATCCGGACGGAAACGCCGCCGAGGGTTGTGGGCAGACTGGTGGTGGGTGTCCAAACGCCGGGCGCGGAAGCGAAGCCGCTGCCATAGATCGAGACAAAGCTGTTGCCCGCGATCAGCGGTCCTGCGCTGCCGGAGTTCTGTACCGATGTGATGAGGGGCGCGGCGGAGATTACCGCGTTGACCTTAATCTTTTCCGTCGCGCCTTCGGCGGAAATCGTGATGACTCCCGTGTAGGAGCCCGCGGACAGGCTTGAGGGATCGACGGTCACGGTGAGAACGGCGGGGGCAACGCCACTGGCAGGCGAAACGGTTGCCCATGGAACCGAGGACGAGACCGTGTACGGGTAGCCGGAGCCACCGAGGGTGAGGATGTTCGAATTCTGCGATGCAGGCCGCGCCCCTGGCGGAAAGGCAAAGGTCATGGCGTTCATCGGGAGATCGGGCACGCGGGGCTTGCAGAAGACTGAGGTATCGGAACGCCCGAGGATCTGCATCATGCAATTGACTGCCCCGGCGGTGTTGCCGCTTGCGGAGTTGGCGTGAACCACCAGCATCGGACTGGCTGGCGAGGACGGACCCTGATAGCTGAGGACGGTAGTGAAGGGCGGGGTCCCGGTGGGCGGCGAGAACGAATAGTATTCCGGATGAAACGTGCAGGGCTGAACGGGACAGTTCACGGAGCCATCGACGGCTTCGAGGGTGACCGGTCCATTGGAAGCGCCCGTCACGCCGATTACGGCGGACTGAAACAGGGGGCCGGAGGCGCGGGGAATCTGGAGGAAGAGAGACTGCGGTCCGTAGACAAGGGTGTCGGCGATACCGTCCTGCGCGTTGGGGATTAGCCAGATGCGGCCATCGGGTAAGACGATGGCTTTGGGGCCATTGCGGTCGGCGGGTAACTGGCCTTCGAGCGCGAAGCTGAGTCCATCGTCGCTGATGTAGCTGACGGCGCCATCCGCGGCGCCGGAACAGTACACGCGATAGACCTGCCGGCCATTTTCTTTCAGAGTGACGGCAGTGAAATCCTCGCAGTCGAACTGGGTTTGGGTGGTTCCGTCTTTCGCGGTGAGATTCACGACGGGGCCCTGGACCAGGGGGTTGATTCTGACGCCCGGCTCACGAGCCCAGGTAAGGCCGTTATCCTGCGAGACCGCGCTGAGGATCATGCCGCTCGTGAACGTGTTGTTGTAGTAGGCGGGAGTTCCGGCGCTTCCGGGCGTCACTCCTCCGCGGTAGTACATGCGCAGCGTGCCATCGGGGGAGGAGACGAAACTGGTCCAGCGGATTGTGTTGTTGGCTCGCTCGTAGATGGAAGACGGATCGGCGGTAAAGCGCATGCCGGGTTCTTTGGTCCATACGACGCCATCGGATGAGATTGCGCTCGAAAGGCCGGCGGTGAGGAGGAACATTCGAAGGCGTCCATCGGGCAGTTGCTGGACGCCCGTGCGGCTGGGGCTGATGGAGCAGAGATCGCCGCTGGTGGAGCAGACGTCGTTGGGATCAAGGGTCCAGGTTTTGAGGTCGGTTGAGAAGGCTCGGCCTGGCACGATGGAACTGCCCTGGATGTTGTTGGCCGGCTGCCGGGTGAAATAGAGGACGTAGCGGTCGGGGGCTTTGGCGATGACGAAGTTGTAAGCGCGAAAGGGAAGGACACCGAGGCTGCTCCAGCCGTAGCCCGGAACGGCCTGTGCGTGTAGAGAGCGCTGGCCGGCGATGGCCGCCAGGATGAAGCATAGGAATGGGAGCGGCTTCATGGAGCTTTCCGGCGAGTGTGTTCGCGCGAGAGTCCGGCGTTCCGTTCAGAATAACAAGGATGGCTGAGCTGATCCGCTCAGCAGGGCAAGGTTAGTCTTTCGGCGCGAGCGAATCGTGTCTGAAACCCAACTCCAGCGCGAAAATTGAGGCATAGTTGGCTGCACCGCCGATCGAAGAAAGGTGGAAGCCGTCAAATTGGGACTTCTCCGGCTCAATCGGCGCATTATCCGAATTGCCATATGGCACGGAACGATTCCTGCCGCAGTAAAAAGTTATCCCGGCCAGCACACGATCCTTGCGATTCCAGCGCGTCTCGACCGTCGTAATCAGCCCCGTTGGCTCATAGGTCACAAAGTTGCCGGGCTTGTTGCCGATGGACTTTCCAGCAATTGGTTTTCCGGCGGCACCCTTATAATTGGCCTGCAGGAAAGAGATCCTCTTTCCATCTCCCAGATCGATATCTTCGATGATTCCGGGAACGTCTGTCTCAACCTTGCGGGGATACGGCTCCGATTTGCTCACCGAATTGTTTTCCAGGTAAAAAGAGTAGGGACCAAAGATCAGATGGCCCATTTCGGGATCAGCGATATATTCGCCAGGCTCGGCGGAGGCGAAAGAATTCCAGCCGAAAGAGAGTGAGACACATTCCATCGCAACCCGCTGGCTGTCGTTAAAGAATCTCCGCTTTGCCAGTTCCGCGAGGGGCAGCATGTATGCCTTTACGCTGTTGAAACCGACCCACCACTCCCGGTTATGACCTGCAATCTGGTCGTGGACGCTCGCGTGACTATCTTTAAAAAGAAATCCTTCTATCCAGTCGCGTGTTGTAATTTTTGTGATGCGCCACCGGCACCAGGCCAGATAAGCCTTCCTGACCCGGGTACGGTAGTCCTGGATGCGTTGCTCAACCTCCGCGTCGGGGGAAGATGCGGCACGCATAGACGCCAGATCCACATACGCGGCCGTAATCAAAATCGGAAGTGAATTTGCATGGTCCTCGTCGCTGCCCGTAAGCTGATCGGCGACTTTGCGGCAGGACTCGGAAACGGCCTTGAGGCCGCCGGGGATCGATTGCTCCGACGCCTGCCTCACCGCGGTGGTGATTTCGTCGACCGCCGTTTCGCTAAGCCGCTTTAGCGCGATCTTCTGGTCAAGCCAGGCCCGGGACGTCTGATCATTGATCTCGACTCGCAATGCGGTCCATATGTCGTTCGATGTCGGGCCGCAATGCTTCCAGATGTCCGTCGCGGTGCCTGAGGTCTTCAATAAATCAGCGAGCCGGGCTCTCCAATTGGCCATAGGGTTCTTTTTCGGTCCTTACTTGCGAGGGGGTTTTAGTGAATTGTGAATGAAATCGAACTTCACGGCGGTGAGATTCCCGCGGGTACCCCCTGGGAATGCGCTGGGCGCCATATTGATGCCAATCAGGTAGTAGCCTTCAGCCTGGACAACGGTCGGCCGCGATCGGTCCTTTGGCTTCAATGTGCCAATCAGGCCGGTTCTCGATTCGTCAGACAAAAAGAATTCGATCGCCTGCAGCGTGCGCTCGGACTTACTCCGCATCCAGTAGAGGTCGGCTCTCAGAATCCGGCGTCCTTTGAGTTCAAACTTCCGTACCGTCGCCTTAGCGCTACGCGACCCTTCGAAGGTTCCGGCCCCCCTCGTGTACTTCGCCTGCAGGCCAATGATGGTGTCGGCGAGTTCCAACGCCTCGATTTCAATGATTTCACCAGGCCGGTCCTGCGAGAGGTGTGATAGTTCCGGGAGGCTGCGGGTATACAGACGATCAGGATCTGATCCCTTTTTCTTCTTGCTGATCATCAGGTGGGGCGAAAACGGGCCGAGGCTCAACCTGCCGGCCACGTCATCCGCCTTGTCCTTTGCCTCCGCGTTGACATATCGCTCCAGGCAGAACGAGAGGGAGTACATATTCTCAATGAACTTCCGCCTGGCTTCATTGAAAATCTGCGCTTCCATGTATTCGGCCTGCCGCTTATAGGCCTCCGCCAGCGTGTAAAAGGAGTGTTCCGCGCGATATTCGATATTCGTGAGTGGATCCTTCACCGCGCAGAACGATTTCGTCCAGGTGCCGCCCCCGAATTCGGCTTTGATTTGCGCCTTGCGCCATCGCTCCCAGAGGAAAAAGCTCTCCCTGAAATGACTGGAATACTCTGCGATCTGCTCCTTCAGTTGCTTTTTCCACTCGGCCGACGTCTTACCGTACTTCGCTCCTCCCACCACACGTTCACGAAGAACGCCGAGATGAAGATGTGCGAACGTCAGAGACAGGGGCAGAAAGTGCGGCTTCGAAGAATCGTCCGCGCCGAGCAGCTTCACTGCAAGTCTGTTGCACTCCGCCACCAAAGTGGTCAACGTGGCTTCGCCGGGATTCGTATTGAACTCCCTGAGGCACCGTTTGACGGTTTCGAGGTCGTTATTGCGTTCTTTCTTCTCGGCGAGCAGCAGCTTCTGGTCGACCAGGTCAGCGACTTTATCTTTGAGGGTGTCCCAGACGTCTGGCTTCTTCTCCGGCCAAAGCACCGCAAGTGCAGCCGCCAGATAGGTGCCGACTTCCGGAATGAATTTGGTTAAAGCGATTACTCCCGACCGGGCCTGGGATTCCCAGTCCACCGTCTCGATGAGCTTCTGAATATCCTGCGATGCCTGCTCCGCCAACGAGCCCTCCAAATAATCGATCAAGTGTTACATACGAAAGTTAACAGTGTCAAGAAGATGCGGCTGTATTTTAGTGGATTTCCGATGGTATTCATCAGCAATCCGGATAATCACCCATCGTCCGGAACTGAGAGTTGGCCTCGGGGTAAAAAAGAAACCTGTATTGCTCCCGGTAGTACCTCCGCCAGGTTCGCGGTTGTTCATACTACCCGTCTGGGCCGGAAGCACGCTTGACAACCAACTATATGTATGGTTAGATTAACGATGTTGGTAATTTACTATGCCTGAACCCAAACTGGCGAAGCTTGAACTTCGCATCATGGAAATTCTCTGGCAGCACGGCGCGGCTTCAATCCGCGAAATTCAGGAGGCTTTTCCTGAGCCCGGGCGCCCGGCGTTCACCACCATTCAGACCACCATCTATCGCATGGAAGCCAAGAAGGCGGTCCGAATTGCGCGCCGCATCGGCAACGCCAACGTTTTTGAGCCGGCGGTGACGAGGGCAGCCGCGGAGAACCGTCTGATCGACGAACTTCTCGGACTCTTCGGCGGACGGGCGATGACGGTCGTCTCCAGACTTGTCGAATCCGGCAAGCTCACGATTGAGGACGTGCGGGAAGCGGAAGGCGCCATTCTCCGGGCCCAGAAAAAGGGCGATGCGCCCGGAAAGGTATCCAAATGATCCCGCGAGAACTTCAGCCTGTTGCCAACCATCTTTGGCAGTGCACTGCCTTCTTCTTCGCGGCGGCGCTCGCAGCCGCGGCGGCGGGGCCCGCGCGTGCGCGCCTGCGCTATGCCATCTGGTTCAGCGCATCCGCGCGCCTGTTGATTCCACTGCCGTGGATTGCAGCGATGCTTTCGCCATACTCGCCTGCAGCACCCATTCACCGCGCGTTCACGACTTCGGTCACGGCGACAGTGGCGCAGCCTTTCCGCACATTCGCCTCGTCTCCGTTCCTCAATTCCGTGACTTCCCAGCCGGATCGCTTCCCGATCACGCTCCTCGGACTCCTCTGGCTTACCGGCTTTCTCATCACAACGTCATTCTGGATGAACGACTGGCTTCGCCTTCGCCGTATCGTGCGCGACTCGCGTCCCCGGGGCCGAATTGGCGGCGTTCCGGTGATGGAGCCGTTGGTTCCGATTGAGCCCTGCATTTTCGGGGTGTTCCGGCCGACGCTGCTGTTGCCGGCAGACCTCGCGCAGAATCTTTCCGCGGAAGAATTCGAATCCATCCTGTCGCATGAGTTCTGCCATATTCGCCGACGGGACAATCTGACGGCGGCAATACACGCGGCCGTGCAGGCGGTTTTCTGGTTCTTCCCGCCGGTCTGGTGGATCGGCCGGCGGCTTCTTGAAGAACGTGAACTCGCCTGCGACCAGGCCGTGCTTACCTCCGGTTCCACGCCGGAAACCTATGCTCGCAGCATCCTCGCAGTGTGCCGGTTCGGACTTCGTCCCGCGGCAGCGTGTGCCTCGGGCATCAGCGGCCCTGCTCTTCGAGTCCGCATTGAGAAGATCATGGACTTTCGGGGCGGCGCCCGAATCGGCGCGCGCCGTGTTTTCGCACTGCTTCTTGCGGCAATGTTTGTCATCGCCGAGCCGGTATTCACCGGTCTTGTTTCGGCGCGTCTCAGCCAGGCACAGGCGCTGCCCCAGGGCGAAGGCCCGCAGTCGTTCGGAGTCATTTCGGTTAAGCCCAATGTGAGTGGCGATGTCAACAGTGGCTTCCGACGCGCAGCCGGCGGCCAGCTCAATGCCCTCAATATCACGCTGAAGATGCTGATCGCCTTCGCATGGGACATTCCGGAAGACCGCATTCTGCAGGCTCCGGGATGGTTTGAGACTGACCATTTCGATATTGTGGCCAAGCCGGAAAACGGGAGAGAGGAGGGACCGCGCGCCGAATCTCCGGAGCTCACGCAGAGTCGCGCGTCGGATATTCTGCGTTTGCGCACGCAGTCGCTTCTGGCGGACCGCTTCGGCCTGAAGCTTCATCGCGAAGCGAGACAGCATGCGATTTATACGCTCGTTGTGGATAAGGGCGGATCGAAGAATCTCCACACTCCCGGGGGCCGTCATGACCTCGTCAATAACGGCCACAAGCTTACGTGTCTTGGCGTCTCCATGGAGTACCTTGCGAAGATTTTCCTCACCAACCAGATGTCGGCGCCGGTTATCGACCGCACCGGAGTAGAAGGCGAGTACGACTTCACGCTGGAGTGGACGCCGGACGGCGAGGCTTCCGCCAATGCTGTATTTCCATCGTTCACGACGGCGCTTCGTGAGCAACTCGGACTCCGGCTTGAGCCCGGCAGGGGTCCGGTGGACCATCTGGTGATTGACGCCGCGCATAAGCCGGAAGCCAACTGAGGCATCCCCCGGCTTCCTACAATTAGGGCTGGATGCCCGCTACAGACTGGGGATGGCTGATTACTGCGGAGGAGTTGCGCGGGTGGATACTTGAGGCGACTGACGAGCTCATCGTTATCAATAAACCGCCGCATGTGGTGTGTCATCGTTCGCGGTTTGGGCCATGGTCCAGTTTGGTGGGCGCGTGCCGGGAGTATCTGGGCGACGAGGTGCTGCGCATGCCTTTTCGGCTGGATCGCGAGACAAGCGGAATTCTCGTTTTCGCGCGAACGAAGGAGACCGGGGTTCGGCTGCAGCGCGCCGTACAGTTTCGCGATTTCCGAAAGACTTATCACGCGGTGCTGAGCGGCCATCTGGAAACCCCTGTGCGCGTGACGGCTGCGATTGGCCCGGATATTGGCGCAGAATTCTACTCGCGCCGGACAACAGTGGCCGAGGGTGGCGATCCGGCGGAGACGGAGTTTGTTCCTGTGGCTGCCGGCGGGGGATATTCGCTGGTGCGGGTTCATCCTCATTCCGGGCGGCGGCATCAGATTCGTGTTCATGCTGCGTCGATCGGGTTTCCGCTGGTGGGGGATAAGCTTTATGGGCCTGATCCGTCGCTGATGATTCGGTTTATGGAGGATGGAATGTCGGAGGGTCTGCTCGAGAAGCTCGAGCTGGATCGGCATGCGCTGCACTGCTCGCGGGTGGAGTTTGAGACGGCGAGAGGGCTAGAGGTTTTCGAGGCTCCTCCGCCTGAGGATCTGGCGGAATTTGTGCTGCGGCATATGGGCCTGGTGTGGGATGAAGCAAAAGGATGAAGCGCGGCCCGGGACGACGGGCTCGGGCATTCTGCCTCTTCCACCGGAAAAGCTGCGCGTGGTGTGCGACGGGTCGTTGCCGAATTAGTCGCGGAGGGCGACGCGCAGGACTTTCAAGGCCAGATTCACCAGGCAGATGACGACGATGTACAAAACAATGAAGTCCACCCAATAGGGAAGTACACGCCCATTGAACCAGTTCCCGATATCGAGCTTGCCGGCCAGCCACCAGGTCGGCAGCATCGCGATAAGGCAAACAGCAGTTTCGCGCTTCATCTTCTATCGATGCGGTTGAAGCCGCTCGTTCGTTTTTATGGTTTGGTGGGCGCGCAGGGATTCGAACCCCGGACCCCCTCGGTGTAAACGAGGTGCTCTAACCAGCTGAGCTACGCGCCCTTTCTTTACAGTTTAGCGTTTCGCTTCTATTGAAGCCGGAATGCCGGCCTTGGGTCGCAGGGTGAAGCCCGGAACCGGCTTCGGTTTGTAGTCCGGCGTTACTTTGACTCGGAATCGCCGGGCTATCGTCGCTATGAGTAAGACCGCTTCCATCATGGCGAAGTTTATGCCGATGCATTGACGCGGTCCACCTCCGAAGGGGAAGTATGCGAAGCGCGGCAATTTTTTCGGCGGGTCTTCCAGCCAACGGCCCGGGCGGAATTTATCGGGCTCGGGAAAGAATCTGGCGTCGCGCTGCACTACCCACTGGCTGAGGATGATGCTGGAGCCTTTCGGAATCGTGTAGCCACCGAGTTCGAAGTCTTCGAGGGCGGTTCGGCCCATTGCCCATGCGGGAGGATAGAGGCGCAGGGTTTCTTTCACTACTGCCTCGGTCCAGATGAGCCTTGGAATGTCGTCCATCGTCGCCGGTCGGTCTGCCAGAACGCGGTCCAGCTCTTCGTGGAGGCTCTGTTCAGCTTCGGGATTTTCGCTCAGCAGATAGAGCGCCCAGGAGACGGCCAGGGCTGTCGTCTCGTGTCCGGCGAGGAAGAAGGTGGTTACTTCGTCGCGGACCTGCTTGTCGTCCATGGTCGTGCCGTCTTCGTCGCGGGCGTTCATCAGCATGGCCAGGAGGTCGTCGGACTCGCTTTGTGTCTGGCGGCGCGCCGCAATGATCTTGTTTACGGCCAGGTTCAGATCTTTGATCGCGCGGTGGAATGGCGCGCTGCCGGGCCAGGGGAGGCGCTGCAGTGCGGGCGGCATTACGAGCCAAAGGCCGGTGTTGCGGGCCATGACGAGGTCGAGCGAACGGGAGATGGCGCGGGTTTCGCCGGTCTCCATGCCGAACAGACACTGCACCACGATACGCAGGGTGAGCTGCATCATTTCGTGATGGATGTCGATCTGTTCGCCGGCCCGCCATGTGCGCAGCATTTGGCTGGTGAAATCTGTCATGGTTTGCGCGTAGCCGGCGATCTTCTCGCGATGAAAGGCGGGCTGAGCGAGACGACGCTGGCGCTTCCAGTGATCGCCTTCGCTGGTGAGGAGTCCTTCGCCGAGAACCCAGCGGCTGTTGCGGAGGGTTCGGTCTTTGATGAAGTTGCGTGAGTTACGGACGAGGACGTAGTCGATGTAGTCGGGGTGGTTGAGGAAATAGACGTGGACCCAGAGGACGCGGTAATGGAAGATGTCGCCGTAGTCGTGAGCGTAGCGGGTGTAGACGGCGAGGGGGTCGGGATCGAGAAGAGGCAGATTGCCGAGCAGGTATTTTGGCTTCGGACCGGGGGGCCTTTCAGAGCCCGGCATAGAAGTCGTAGCCGCGTTCGCGCCAGAAGTCTTTCGGTTCGGTTTCGGCGAAGGCGATGCGGCCGATGCGCTTGATGTTCTTAATGCCGTACTTCACGGGAATTACGAGGCGGAGTGGAGCGCCATGCTCGTCGGCGAGCGGAGCGCCGTTCATTTCCCAGGCGAGGAGAGTCTGGGGATGAAGAGCGCTGGGCATGTCGAGACCTACATAGTAACCGGCGTCGGGTGTCGCCATACCGACATAGCGCGCCTCTTCTGAGCCGGGAGCGAATTTCGCCACGAAGTCGGAGAGGCGCGCACCGGCGAACTGAGTTACGACGCTCCAGCCTTCCACGCACTTGAAGTCGATGATTTCTTCATGGCGGGTTAGTTTTTTGATGTCGTCAAGGTCGAGGGTCGCGGGGAGACCACCGCCGCGAGGCATGACCTGGAGGGTCCAGTCATCGGCGTCGAAGTCGTCGGACATGCCTTCGTCGCCGTTTTCTTTTAGTTGACCGATGGCAGAGGCGGGGTAGGTTTTGACGAGGTGGCCGTCACTGAAGAGGGTTTTGCGGACTACGCGTTCATTGAAGCGAAGGACGTTGCGCAGGGGGGCCGGGATATCGTGGCCGCGTTCGTAGCCTGCGTTGAGCCACTGCCATCCCCCGGCGGCTACGGCGGCGCCGACACCGAGTCCGATGAAACCGCGGCGGGTTTTCCGCGCCATTTCTTCGCGAGGGTCGCGGTTATTTGGCATGGGTTTTCACCAGATCGTAGCCAGTCAGCATGGAGCGGAAGTTGGGCCATCCGGCGCGGATTACCTGCGCGATGTGGATGACGAAGAAGGCGACGTAGCCCATGGTGAGCCAGAAGTGTTCGAAGCGTGCCCACTCGTATCCGCCCAAGGCTGCCGTGAGCCAGTGGAGTTGGGCGGGTTTGTAGATGCCGAGTCCGGTGAGGAGGCTGAGTCCTCCCATGAGTACGATGCCGGAGTAGGTGATGCGCTGCGCGGCGTTGTAGCGGCCCTGGGGCGGGAGCGGGACTTTGAATCCCATGTCGTGCAGGGCTACCTGGAGGGCCTCACGGAAGGATTTTGGTTCGGGGATAAGTTGGCGCCATTCGCCCGAGAAGACAGTGTAGATGAAGTAGGCGAGTCCGTTGAGGGCGAAGAGCCAGGCGATTGCGAAGTGAATGGCCATGCCTCGCGCGAGCTGGGCGTTGAAGCCGAGAGTGGTGTAGACCTTATCCGGGAAGAAATGGAAGAGGGTGATATTGCCGATGCCGATGCGGTAGGGGTCGTAAGCCCAGTAGATCAGCATTCCGCTGAAAATCATGGCGGAAAGGAGGGGGAAGTTTACCCAGTGGCACCAGCGGGTGAAGAAGCGGTGCTTCTCTTCCAGCGCCAGCGTGTTTTGCTCAACAGGTTCCATTAACCACCAGTTCGGCGAAGATGGCCGTGTGGTTATTGTACGAATTTTGCGGCGGGGGCGCCCCGGGTCGCGGCGCGCCCCTTTATCGTCAGGCTATTTTTTTCAAAGGCGGACGCAGCGGACGTCTGCGCTCCGCAAGGTCCTCCGGAAACGGCATACGCAGGATTTGGCGGCTGACCCGCGGAAGTTCCTTACGCACAGCTCCGCCGAAGTACTCGTCGAGCGGGTAGAGCGCGTAAGGGCGGAGTTCGCGATAGACGCGGCCGAGCTTCTGCTCAATGCGGTAGATCTGATGGAAGAAGCTGCCGCGGTCCAGATTCAAGCGACGGCAGCATAAGCGCCAGTCAGCACCCAGCAGGAAGTGGTAGCGAAAGATTCGGTATTCCTCGTCGTCAAGTGTGCGCCGGCTGACGAGACAGAAGTCGGCCATGAACTCTTCGTCTTTCATGCCCCAACAAAAGCTGCCTTCCGAACCTGTGACAGGCTCGACCCGGACCTTTCCGACACGTTTTTCTTTCGATGCGCACATTCGAAACTTCGCATAACAGACCCGAAATACACGTCTGAGGACACAACCGCAGGGCATTCCCTTCACCCTGCCGCCGCGGCGCAATCCAACACCCAGGCAATGCGCGCAGCCTTCTTTTGCCAATGCAACTACTTCGGAACTGCTCCAGTCGAAAATCACAGTACTCTCCTCTCGACGGCCTCACAGGTTCTGCAGGCCGCCGAATCCTGTAGATAAGTTCGCTTATTACCCGAAAACCAGTCCAATATATTTCCCCGCTCAGGAGAGATATATTCCCCATCGCCCTGCATTATCTGCCACTTTCCCCGGTTGGGGGCCGGGGCGACGCAGCGACCGAGATGTGTCTTTACGTACCGGCCTATTTCTGATAGAAATATAGCCAGGCTGGACCCGGCACCATTCCTCCGCTGCCCATCGCCGCCCTTTGTCAGCGGTTAACGGAACTCGCACGTCAGAGGGTCCATTCCGGGGCCGTGAGCGAGCGCGCACTGGCACGGCAGGCGTCTCTGTCGCAGCCCCATTTGCACAATGTTTTGAAGGGGATACGGACGTTATCAATATGCGCGGCGGATCGTCTGATGAACGCTCTGGATCTAACGCTCGCACAGGTGCTGGGGAATGCGGCGGGGTCAGCCGATCCGGGAACTGCCGCGATCCCGCTGCTCCGGCAGAGGGTGGGACCCGGAGCTATGGTTTCGTTTCATAGCTTTCAGGGGAGCGTGCCATTCTCAAGGGATTTGATTGGCGGCCTGATCGAACCTATTTGCGGCATTCTTGGCGCCGATCTTGCGCTTCCGCTGCAATTTCGCACCGGGGACACGATATTACTCGATCAAAATCCCCGATATCGCCTCAACCCAACGGCCGAATCGTGCTTCGTGATCGCGGAAGGTACCGGCCTGCTTGTAAGATACGTGAGGCGGAACCGTGGGACACTGGAATCGGCTCGCGAACCCGGAGTGGCAGGCGCGGCCGGCTGGCATCCGGTTTCGGGCGCGGAACGTGGAATATTGGACACAGTGAGGGCAAGAGTTGTTTGGATCGGAAGGAAGATGGAATCGCCGCACGCAGGATCGCCTGGGCCGACTGGCAAAGTCGATTGAAGCGATTGCAGAGAGCGACCGGAATGCAATGAACCAGAGCCTGCGCACGGAAGGGGAGCGCCTTGAGGGCGCTGAGGCTTTGTACAGGACCTGCCGGGAGTTCGTGGACGATCTAAATGGGCGATTGCCGGAGCCGATTCTGGTGCTTGATCCGCCGGAGTGGAATCGCGAGGGGTTTAACGAAGCGGGGCCGAATCTGCTTCAGATCAGTTTGCGCGGGCGCCTGCTGCAGATCGAATACGAGGCCACAAACGAACCCAATTGTACGGAGGACTTCCGGCATCCGTATATTTTGCAGGGGGGCGTGCGGTCGTTTAATCAGGATTTTCTGGATCGGGACAGGGTGGATGAGCAACGGATCTTCTATTGCCCGTCGAAGTCCGGAGCGAGATGGCATTTTTTCGATGCGCGCACCTATCGCACCGGTCAGGTCAATCTGGATTATCTGGCTTCGGAGCTGGAGCGGCTGCTTTAGCCTTCGTTTTCCGCTTCCGCGTAGAGTTCGAGTACTTCGCGGGCGGTACGGGCCCAGCTGAAGCGGGCAGCCTGCCGGCGTCCTCGGGTGATTAGTTCTTCGCGGAGTTCGTCGTTCTGGAGGACTTCGAGAATGCCGCGCGCGATGTCAAAGACGTTTTCGGGATTGACCAGCATGGCGGCGCCGCCGACAACTTCGGGGAGCGAACTGACTTGCGATGCGACTACGGGCGTTCCGGACGCCATGGCCTCGAGGGGCGGGAGCCCGAAGCCCTCATAAAGCGACGGGAAGACGAATGCTCTTGCCATCTCGTGGAATACACGCAGGGTTTCCAGCGGTACGAAGCCAAGGAAGCGGACGGCGTGTTCCACGCGGCTTTGAATTACGGCGCGGCGCACGTTGGGGTAGCGGGAGATGTCGTCTCCGATGATGATGAGGCGCAGGTCTTTGTAGCCGCCATGGTTTTCCAGTTTCTGCCGAACCACGGCGAAGGCTTCAATCAGTCTGGGGATGTTTTTTTGCGGGCGGATGGAGCCCGCGTAGAGCAGGAACGGGTAGTTGATCTGGTAACGTTCGAGGATTCGATAGCGTTCGCGCGCGGTCGCCGCCGGGTCGTCCGCCGCGCTGCCGGCTCTGCGGCGTTCCAGGAACTGAGGGTCGGGGGCGTTATAGATCAGGCGCACGCGGTCTGAGGCGTGGGGAACCAGGTTCGCGACGTCGCGCTGGGTTGCGCCTGAAACGGCGATGATTCTGGTGGCGCGTTCGAGTCCCCGCTTCAGACGGAAGACACGGGCGGCGTGGAGGGCTCCGGTGGCGTCGTCATAGAAGAGGCTGCTCAGGTCGTGGATAGTTACGACGTAGGGGCGCGGCATCAACAGCGGGACGCGGTGGAAGGGGATGTGAGTGAGATCCACCTTCAATTTTTCAACGAGCTTCGGGAGGCAGTAGTGGTCGGCGCGGTCTGAGTCGCGGCGGTTATAGATCTCGGCCTGGAAGTTGTCCGGAAGTTTGGGTAGCTGTTGCCGGTCTTCTTCCGAGCAGATCAGATGAAACCGGTGCGCGGAGCTCTGCGCAGCCATGGCCTGCAGGAGATTGCGGATGTAGGTGCCGACGCCAAAATCGCGAATTCGCCGAACATCGAGCGCGATTCTCACGGGAGGGTCTGATGCGCTATACCTGCGCGCGACGCCACGCGTAGAGCGGGAAACGCTCGGTCAGGGCCGCTACGCGCTTGCGGACCTCCGCGATGGTGGATTCGGCGGAATCGGTGTTGATGTTGCGGACGACTTCGGCAATACAGGAAGCGACTTCCTGCATTTCGCGTTCTTTGAAGCCGCGCGTGGTAACGGCGGGGCTGCCGAGGCGGATACCGCTCGGGTTCAGGGGCGGATTGGTATCGAACGGGATTGCGTTTTTGTTGACGGTGATGCGGGCGGAATCGAGGGCGTTTTCGGCTTCGCGTCCGCGCACGCCTTTGGAGAAGACGTCAAGGAGAAGGAGGTGCGTGTCGGTGCCGCCGGAGACGACGCGGAAGCCTTCAGCGCGGAGGCCCATGGCGAGGGCTTTGGCGTTCGCGACCACCTGAGTCTGATAGTCGCGGAAGGCGGGCTGGAGCGCTTCGAGGAAGCAGACGGCTTTCGCAGCCACTACGTGCATCAGGGGGCCGCCCTGAACGCCGGGGAAGACGTTCTTATCGATTGCGGCGCCAAATTTTTCGCGGGCGAGGATAAGGCCGGAGCGGGGTCCGCGCAGTGTCTTATGGGTGGTGCTGGTGACGATGTCGGCGTATTCGCAGGGGTTCGGATGCAGGCCGGCCGCGACGAGGCCGGAGAAGTGGGCCATGTCCACGACGAGGTAGGCGCCGACAGAGTCGGCGATCTGGCGGAACTTTGCGAAATCCCACTGGCGGGGATAGGCGCTGCCGCCGGCGATGATCATCTTCGGCTTGTGCTGTTCGGCAAGGCGGGCGACGTTTTCGAAGTCGATGCGTTCGTCTTCTTTGCTGACCTGGTAGCCAACTACGTGATAGGTCTTGCCGGAAAAATTCAGTTTGTGGCCGTGGGTGAGGTGGCCGCCGTGGGCGAGATCGAGGCCCATGATGGTGTCACCGGGCTGGAGGATGGCGGCGAAAGCAGCCTGGTTGGCCTGGGAGCCGGAGTGCGGCTGCACGTTGGCGTATTCGGCACCGAAGAGCTTTTTGGCGCGGTCGCGGGCGATGTCTTCGATCTGGTCGACAACTTCACAGCCGCCGTAGTAGCGTTTGCCGGGATAGCCTTCGGCGTACTTGTTGGTGAGCACGCTGCCGGTAGCTTCGAGGATAGCTTCGGAGGTGAAGTTTTCGCTCGCGATCAGCTCGATCTGGTTATCCTGACGGGCGGTTTCGTGCTGGATCAGCCGGTAGATATCGGGATCGGATTCGGCCAGAGTGCGGGCCATCGGATTGTTCATATATGGATAGAGGGGAGGAAACCGAATTTTAGCATTCGGTTGGGGGGGCGTGTTCTGTTTGGCGCCCCCACGTTCGTTCGCGGTCTGATATTGAATACTGAGGTTGCATGGGAGAAACGGCTCTGGCATTGCCGCGGGCTGAGCTCGAAGAGTTCTGCCGGCGGAATCATGTTCGCAAACTGTCTCTTTTCAGTTCCGTTCTGACCACGCACTTTCGGCCCGAAAGCGACATTGACGTCCTGGTGGAGTTTGAGCCGGGGAGTACGCCGACCCTTGGAGACGTCGGCGGCATGGAAGTGGAACTGACGGAAAAACCGGGTCGCAAAGTCGACCTGCGGAATGCCGGGGATCTCAGCCGGTACTTCCGCGACCACGTGATCGCAACTGCCGCGATCCAGTATGAACGAGTCTGACGTCATTCGCATACGTTGATTCGTCAATCGTTTGGGACACGTTGACGGGTGCTCTTCGGGAATTTCTGCGCGAACTGGAAATCGCTATAGCGAATTAGAAGCATTTGTTTTCATCGACTGTGCGGCATCTGATGAATCAGATACCTTAACGCCGAATGCGATGAAGGCGCACCGCGTCAGTCTCCGGAAGATGGCCGATTCTGATGCCGGATCTTTAGCCACGAAGTCCCCCACCCGACGATCGAAGGGAAGGAGAGATTGTGAGTCACGCCTACCACCTCACGCGCGTTCCGGACGCCGAATTCCGATCTGACGATTACCAGGCGTTGCGATTCGAGATCACCGCGCGGAAAAGAGGTTGTTCTTTTTCGGCGGGCTCCATCTGATATTCCTGACTGGTTTTATTCGGATCGTAGTCTCGCCAGAGCCACGTCATCGATTCCGGAAGATCGAGGCCGGTCTGTGCCGCTCCGTGCTGGGCTGTGCCGAAGCGGAAATGGAAATCGTATTCTTTCAGCTTCAGAGAATTCGCCATCTGAATAGCCTGCATGGGCCAGGAGCCAAACTGATTTTCGAGATCCTCGGAGCTGTCGCTCGTCCACACCCGGATATTCTTTTTCGGCTCTTTGCGGACTTTGAAGGGATATACGTTGCCGCCATCCAGCTTGTCCTGCGGCCTCCACTGAATCGATGTGAAGCTGCCTACGCCGGAGTTCACGCGGCTGAATTTGTCGGGCATGACCCAGGCGACGTTAAAGGCGCAGATGCCGCCGGACGAGATTCCCGCGATGCCGCGGCTGTAGCCGTCCTCGCGCAGCTTGTACATCTTCTGTACTTCAGGCAGCACCTCTTCCATCAGGAAGCGGGCGTAAAGATCGCTGACGGTGTCGTATTCCGGAGATCGCATCGGGCGGCCCGCGGTCGATGTGCCCGGCGCGATCATCACGTGCACCATGGGCGGAATCAGCTTCTGGGCCACCAGATTTTCCGTGACCGCAAAAAGCCGGTACGTTCCGTAGGGTCTGACCACCGTTTCGCCGTCCTGCCAAACCATGAGGGGGGCCGGAACATTGGGATCAACTCCGGGGGATGCGTACACCCAGTAATCCGCTTTCATTCCGTCGTAGAGCTTGCTGACGATGGTCTGTTTATCGCTGAGCTTGCCATGAGGGACACCAGGCTTCTCGTAGGAATCCGTGTTGTATCCCACGACGTCGCTGCGTGCCCCCATCGGCTTACCGTCGGCGTAGTATTGGTAGGGATGCGTCACGCCGGTGCGCATCTTGACCAGCAGCATCCAAAAAGTGGAGCCTGGAATGGCCGCCATGGGTACCGGGGACTGGTTGTCAATTGAAACCGTTACCGCCGTTGGCGAGTTTGCGACCAGGAGAAAGTCCTGACCCCAGACGGCCGTGCCGCCTCTGGCCGATAGCGTCGTCGTAATGCTCTGCTGCAGGCCAGGCGCTGCCGGCCCTTGCCGTGCGAGGGTGATCAGTTGTTCCAGGGGAGAGGTTTGAGCAAAGGCGGAAATCGCGGCGGCCGCCAGCAGGACGAATGTCTTCATGACGGTCCTGAGTATATAACAAGCAGGTCTTGCCACGACTGGCGAAGCTGGCTGCTCAGTCGCCGGCGGCTTCGCTGGGAGCGGGGATGCCCGTGGCGCTCCAGGCCGGGAAGGGCATGGCTTTGAACCGGCGCTTCACCGCAGGCCAGTTGGTGCGCAGCAGCGACAAGCCAAGCATGAGCAAAGTGACTACAATCGCGGCGCTGACGGTTTGCGGCACGGTGAGATTTTCTTTGAAGAACCAGAACCAGCGGCCGTAAACCAGTTCCACATGGACCCAGTAGACGAGCAGGCTGGTGACGCCGAACTGGCGTACGATGCTCCACCTGCCATCATCGCCGAGGTTCCAGACCCAGGCGAAGGCCAGCAGCATCATGAGGATTCCGAGCTTGATGAAAATCAGGGCGGGGCTGTTTAGCCAGAACTCCGCATGCGGGTAAATCGAAAACGGGAGATTCGACAGGCTCCAGGCTCCGAAGGCGAGGGCCGCGCCACCGCCAAACATCCAGAGCATCGCGATGCCGGTGTGATCGTTGCCGGTGCGATTGCGGCTCAGTATTCGGAGCAGACTGCCGGCGCTCATGCCGAAGGCTACAAATGAGCCCCAGGGAAAGAAGCCGAAGTAAAAGGAATCCGGCGCGAGATAGTGCTGGACGAGCGCAGGGACGTGGCTCCATCCCAGCGAGGAGACGAGCGGTGAGACCGCGGCAATCACTACACCCGCGAGCGCGCACAAACGAACGCGATCCATGGTGCGGACAAGCGAGAGGCCCGCGAGGCAGAGCAACGCAAAGCCCATGGTGTTGAGCACGTCTACGCGCAGCAGATCGGTCCAGGGGCTCTTGTCGATGGAAACGATCCACATCTGCAGGCGGAAGGCGAAGGCGAGGGCCCAGATTTGTCCGGCGCGGCGTAGTGAGGCCATGAAACGGCCCCGGACGGTTGCACCTTTGCGTTCCTGGCTATCCATCTGGAACGCAAACGTGACGCCGAGGAGGAAGAGGAAAACCGCGGGCGGCATGCCGCCGACGAATTGCGAGGCGAGGTAAGGACCGCCCTGCCTTAGATCGTTGCGGAGGAAGGAATGGAAGACATGGCCGGTGAGCATGACCATGGCGGCCAGCCCCCGCATCCAGTCGAGGTAGTGCAGCCGCTGACGGGGGACTTCCACGCGGCTACTGCTCCTGCCTTTGGATGGTTGCGCCTTTCGGATTCAGATCGAGTTCGCCAGAAGGAACCGCGCCCATCTTTAAATTGGAATATGTGACGAGCCGGTAATCTCCGGAAGGATAGAGAAGCTTCTGCTGAGTTACCAAGCCGTTCTGGCCATACCAGAGATCGGCCTGCTTCAGGTTGCGCTGCGTCTCCTTCGATTTGGGCACCAGCGTGACGTGCGTTCCCTGGGGCTCCTGGGCGACGAAAGTAACGTCGTAACTTGCCTGCAACTCCGCGCTGGATGCGCCAAAACCGAGCAGAAGCGCCTGGTTCACGACAGCCTGCTTGTTACCCAACGGATAAATGGTGAGGATCCTGGTGCGCGGGTTGTAGACGCGGGCATCCTGCGAGTTGATGGCAACGGTTTCCGTTCCCGACATACCACCCTTAACTTCCATGAGGGCACGGGTGCCGCCGGGAACCTTCAGCAGCTTCAGTGCGCCGGTCTGGTGATCATCGTCATTCACAACCGCAGTGTGCTGGGTAATCGCGGTGGTTGCGGAGATGCCTTTAAAGCCTTTCGCGGCGCTGTCAATTTTCGCGTAAAGGTCTGAGAGGGGATCGCATAGGGCGGCTCCGGCCGATAACAGCAGGAGCGTGGCAAACATCGCAATTGGACGCTGGATCATATTCCCTGATTAGTTAAGACGACGGCAATATGCGAAAGGGTACGCTATGGCCGGGTAAAAGCAAGATAGCCGGTAATTTCCTGTTCGGAATCCTGTATCGGATCAATCCGCGTTACTACCAGATTTCTGCGCGTGCGAAGTGTGAGGATTCGCCCGATTTCTGAGTTGCGCTTTTCTTCGGGAATTGAGCTGACGAGTTGGGGGTCGAGCCAAAATTCGCTTTCGCCCTGATGGGCGGGGAGCGAAGTGATCTCGGCAGCGTTCGGGATGCGGGGTTGATCGCGAAACCACCGCGCGGGAGAAGCAAAAATGAAGATCAGGATCAGGGCGCAGATGATGTCGTATTGCCAGACACCGCGTGGATAGTCCCATAGAATGAGACGCCTGAAGAGACCGGACACGACTCAAGTGTAACAATTGCGGACCTCCCCTTCAGACAATTGTTTCCGTGCGGCTTTGCGGAAGAATCCGCATGTAACACTCTGCATGTAACAATAGGCAACATGAGCACGATGCTGGCCAGTGGCCCGGTTGACCTGTTTTCGCGAATCGATAACGAGAGCATGGAGCAGGCGCTGCTGCAGTCGGGCGCCGTTCTGACGACCGTTGACAGCGTGATCAACTGGGGGCGCAAGAATTCCATCTGGCCGATGGCGTTTGGACTGGCGTGCTGCGCGATCGAAATGATGTCGATGAGCGCATCGCGTTTCGATATTTCCCGGTTCGGCGCTGAGGTGTTTCGCGGATCGCCGAGGCAGAGCGATCTGATGATCATCGCCGGTCGCGTTTCGAACAAGATGGCTCCGGTGATTCGGCACCTTTACCAGCAGATGCCGGAACCCAAGTGGGTGATCTCGATGGGCGCGTGCGCGACGTCATCGGGCGTGTTTAATAACTATGCGCTGGTGCCGGTGAATCAGGTGATTCCGGTGGATGTGTTTGTGCCGGGTTGCCCGCCCCGTCCGGAGCAACTGATTCACGCCATCATGATGCTGCAGGAGAAGATCGCGGGATCGGCCGGCGCAGCAAAGCAGATCGTTAATCTGGCTTAGTTGGTCTGGTCTTCGAAGCGGATTGAGGATTTGACATCCGCCTGCTTAAAGTCCGAATTCACCATACTCATGGCGATTGTGCGTGAGTAGAGGAAGAGCACCTTCACTTTTAGCTCGCCGCTATAGCTGACTGGAAACCACAGGTTTCCATCGACTTTTTCATAGCTCACTTTAAAGCCGAGCTGTTGCAGGTTGGTCCCGAGGACCGTTTTTACGATCAGCGGGATTCCGCGCGCCAGGTGTGAGGTGATCAGCACGGGAGCAAAGTCAGCTTTATCGATGAGCGCTTCGCCGGCCCAGGGAGTTCCGCCCTGCTCCTGTCTGCCGGAGGGTTCGAAGGCGATGCGGAAGACATCATGTCCCCGATAGTTTTCCTGGCCGGCCAGCCGAAAGCGGTAATACTTTTGCTTGTTAGCGGTGAGTGGGAAAAGATCGCTGTTGATGCCGTCACGCGTTTTTGAGTCGCCGCCGAATTCGTCGGCCAGGCTGCCTGCGAGGTCCGCGTCGATGTCGGTGTCTTTGTAGTGATAGCCGGGGTCGGTGAAGGGGAAGACTTTGCCCTTCACTCCGAACTTACCGGCGAAGTGAACCATATTGCGGTCGGCGCCATCGGCCTGCGGCGTTACGGTGTATTCGCGATCTTCTTCACGAGCGAGCTTGCCGTCCGAGCGCTGCAGACGAACGAGGATCTGCTGGCGGTAAACGAAGCCGGTTCGAGCCTGCTCCGCTCGGTTTTGGTTGTCCGCGACGCGCGCCATGATTTCGTCGGCGGTTTGCGCGGCGGCGGGAATGGAGAGCGCGAGAAGGAGCGAAATTAGCCGCATACCTCTCCATACGGGCGACTGGCTGCAGCGGTGGCGAAATTATTCGGCGGCTGAACCGGACGCTGCAGTGGTTACCGCGGGCAGTTCGCGGCGAACAGCGTCGAGCACGCCGTTGACGAACTGGACGGACTCTTCCCCCGCGAAACGGCGCGCCAGTTCGAGTGCTTCGTCGATTACGATTGGCGCGGGGGTATCGGTTCGGAGCATCTCGTATACGGCGAGGCGGAGGACGTTGCGATCTACCGCAGGCATGCGCTCCAGGCGCCAGTGTGCGGCATGGCGCGTGATCAGGGCATCGATTTCCGCGAGGTCTGCCGTTACGCCTTCGAGCAGTTGGCGCGCGAAGGCGTCGGGCCGAGGCTTTGCTACGGAATCTTCACCTACCAGCAGTGAGCCGTAATAGCCGCGCACGATTTCATCGAGCGAGGTGCGGCGGAGGTCCCACTCATAGAGCATCTGCAGGGTCTGTTCCCGCGCCTTATGCCGCGCCACTACTTTTTCACCCGTAGTTTGCGCAGCAAGAGCGCCATGTCGATAGCCGTTAAAGCTGCTTCGAAGCCTTTGTTGCCGTGTTTGCCGCCGGCGCGGTCAGTGGCCTGTTCCACGGTATTGGTTGTGAGGATGCCGAAGGCCATCGGGATACCTGAAGCTGCAGTGGCATCGGCAATTCCACGCGCGGCCTCGCCTGCTACGTAATCGAAGTGAGGAGTGTCCCCGCGAATCACCGCACCGAGACAGATGATGGCGTCGTATTGCTTCGTGCCAGCCAGGGCGCGCACGGTTACCGGGAACTCCCAGGCGCCGGGAATGGAGATGATGTCGTCTTTCGCAATTTCGCCGCCCATCTGAATGATGGCCTGAATCGCACCTTCGGCCAGCCGGTCGGTCACGAAGTTATTGAAGCGACTCACGACGATCGCGAGGCGCAGACCGTGGGCGCTCAGGCTGACGGTGGGCGGAATATAGGATTCAGTGCTCATTCAGGCAATATTGGCAGGGGTTTCGGCAGCTATGGGATAATCGTGTTTTCAGCCCCATCTTACCGCATGGTCCCCGAATTCATTCGCAATTTTTCCATCATCGCGCATATCGACCACGGCAAGAGCACGCTCGCCGACCGGCTGCTCGAGACCACGGGCGCGCTTTCGAAGCGCGAAATGATGGAGCAGGTGCTCGATTCGATGGACCTGGAGCGCGAACGCGGCATCACGATTAAGGCGCATGCGGTTCGTCTGGATTACAAGGCGGAGGATGGGAATGTATACCAGCTCAACCTCATTGATACGCCTGGGCACGTGGATTTTTCGTATGAGGTTTCGCGGAGCCTGCAGGCCTGCGAAGGCGCGCTGCTGATTGTGGACGCGTCGCAGGGCGTGGAAGCGCAGACGCTGGCGAATACTTATCTGGCGCTGAAGCACAACCTGGAAATCATTCCGGTGATCAATAAGATCGATCTGCCTGCGGCTGAACCGGAACGCGTGCGGGAACAGATTGAGGAAGTCATCGGCATAGACGCGAGCGAGGCCATTTTGTGCAGCGCGAAGCAGGGTGTCGGGATTCACGAGATTCTGGAAGCGGTGGTGAAGAAGATCCCGCCGCCCAAAGGCGACGCGGAAACGCCGCTGCGCGCCCTGATTTTCGATTCGTGGTTCGATCCGTATCGCGGCGTGATTGTGCTGGTTCGTGTAATCGACGGCAGGCTGCGTCTCAATCAGCGGATTCGGTTCTGGTCGAACGGGCAGCAGTTCGATGTGGAAGGGCTGGGTTTCCAGTCGCCGAAGGCGATTCCCGCGAGTGAACTCGCAGCGGGGGAGGTCGGCTTCATCTATGCCAACGTGAAGAACGTTGCGGATGCGCGTATTGGCGATACGATCACGGACGCGAATCATCCTGCCGCGGAGCCCCTGCCTGGGTTCGAGGAAATTAAGCCGATGGTGTTTGCCGGCTTGTATCCGGTGGAATCGCACGAGCATGGGCTGCTGCGCGACGCTTTGCAGAAACTGCAGCTGAATGACAGTGCGATGAGCTTCGAGCCGGAGAATTCTGTTGCGCTTGGGTTTGGCTTTCGATGCGGGTTCCTTGGGCTGCTGCATCTGGAGATTGTGCAGGAGCGGCTGGAGCGTGAGTTCAATATCGATCTGATCACTACGGCGCCGGGGGTGCGATATCGCATCACTACGACGAAGGGCGATGTGCTGGAGGTCGATAATCCGACGAAGTTCCCCAGTCCGACTGAGATCGATCAGATTGAAGAGCCGATCATTGAAGCTTCAGTAATTACGCGCGAGGAGTATCTGGGCGGCATTCTCGCCCTGCTCGAGGATAAGCGCGGGATTCAGAAGAAGTTTGAGTACATCGGCTCGGGCCGCGTGATGCTGACGTATGAGATGCCGCTCAACGAAGTGGTGCTGGATTTTTACGACAAGCTAAAGAGCGTTTCGCGCGGGTATGCTTCGCTCGATTACCATCTGGCGGGATATCGCGTTTCGCCGATGGTGCGGCTGGATATCGTGATTGCGGGCGAACCGGTGGATGCGCTTTCGCTCATTGTCCACAAAGACTATGCTTATGAGCGCGGCAAGACGTTGATCGAGCGGATGCGGAAGCTAATTCCGCGACAGATGTTCGAGATTGCCCTTCAGGCGGCTATCGGCGCGAAGATTATTGCTCGCGAAACGATTTCCGCGATGCGCAAAAACGTGATCGCGAAATGCTACGGGGGCGATATTTCGCGTAAGCGGAAGCTGCTGGAAAAGCAGAAGGAAGGCAAGAAGCGGATGAAACGCGTGGGCCGCGTGGAGATTCCGCAGGAGGCATTCCTTGCCGTACTGAAGGTCGGCGACTCGGGCAACGAAGACTAAAGCGTCAGGCTGTAGACGCAAAAGGTTGTGTCGCGCTTCCAGCCGGCTCTTTCGTAGACCGATTGGGCTGTTTGATTCGTTACTTCCGTTGAGAGCGTTAGCCGCATTGCGCCCTGCGTGCGTGCGAAGGCGGCCGCGGACTCCAGCAGCATTGTGCCGGCCCCGGACCTTCGGGCCTCCGGCGTGACGTAGAGATCGTTGAGTACGTAAATCGGAGCCATCGAAGCGGATGAAAACGATGGATAGAGCTGCGTGAAGCCTATTGCGCGTTCACCATCGGAGGCGAGCAGGATCACCGATTCGTTTCGCCGCAGGCGTTCGGACAGGAATCGCCGCGCGCCTTCCAGATCTCCGGTCTTCCGATAAAACCGGCGGTAACTATCGAATAACGGTGCGATCACGTCCAGATCCTGTTCCTCTGCCTGTCTCACATGCATGATTTATGATCGCCGACCGATCGGTTGGCACGCGGCGTGCATCGGCGCAATACGTATGAGAATATCCGGGCTGGCTGCAACGCTTCTCGCTATCTTCCTGGCTTCCTGCAACAGAGCCACGGAAACCGTGTCGGCAGAGAGTCCCCAGCCGGGCGCTACGGGTGCGGTTAGTGTGGCCTATAGTTCCGATCCGTCGAGCGGGAATCTTGCGCCTTTGAGTCAGACCCCGGTTTCCTACGATAGTCCCCCGCCCGCTCCTGACGCTTACTACGATTCACCCGGCGATGACTCCTCTTATGAAGCTGTGGAAGCTACGCAGCCTCCGCCGCCGCTGCCGGAATATGATCAGCCGCCAATTCCGGAGGATGGCGACATCTGGACACCTGGTTATTGGGCCTGGACTGATGGTGGTTACTACTGGGTCCCGGGCGCCTGGGTTATGGCACCGTGGGTTGATGCGTTGTGGACACCCCCTTATTGGGAGTATGTGGGTAGCCGTTACCGCTGGCATGCAGGCTACTGGGGTCCGCATGTGGGATTTTATGGCGGCATCAATTATGGATTCGGATATACAGGCCACGGGTATTACGGGGCGTATTGGCGCGATGGGCGTGTGAATTACAACCGCAACGTGACGAACGTGAATGTCACGGTGGTGCATAATCATGTCTACAACTACGCTGTTCCGGCGGCTACGAATCGGGATCGCGCGAGTTTCAATGGCGGCCGGGGGACGAGTGCGCGGCCAACTCCGCAGGAACTGGCAGTGGCGCGCGATCCTCGGACGCGGCCCGTCGCGGCGCAGATTCAGGCGGCGCGGCAGGCGGCTTCGAATCGGGGACAGTTTGCCGGAAGGAGCCACCAGCCCGCGACTGTAGTGGATACGCGGAGTTTGCCTACGAGCTACAGAGCGCCCGCGCAACAAGCCCCGGCCGCGGCAGTCCAGGCGGCTGCACGAGTTCAGACGCAGGCTCCGGCGCAGGCTGCGCCGCGCCCCAATCCGTTTGAGGAGCAGCGGCAGAAGGATTTTGGACGGAATCGGCAAGCTCAGCCGGAGCGTGGTCTGCAGCAGGCGGCTCCGATGCAGCGTGGTCCTGAACCGCAGCGCCAGCCGCAGCCCGCTCCGATGCAGCGTGGTCCTGAACCCCAGCGCCAGCCGCAGCCCGCTCCGATGCAGCGTGGTCCTGAGCCCCAGCGCCAGCCACAGCCCGCTCCGATGCAGCGTGGTCCTGAGCCCCAGCGCCAGCCACAGCCCGCTCCGATGCAACGGGGTCCTGAGCCGCAGCGCCAACCTCAGTCCGCTCCAATGCAGCGTGGTCCTGAGCCCCAGCGCCAGCCGCAGCCCGCTCCGATGCAGCGTGGTCCTGAACCGCAGCGCCAACCACAGCCCGCTCCGATGCAACGGGGTCCTGAGCCGCAGCGCCAACCTCAGTCCGCTCCAATGCAGCGTGGTCCTGAGCCGCAGCGCGGGCCACAATCCGCTCCACAGGGCAGAGGCGAGGAACGTCGCGACCGAAAAGATTGACCCTGCGGTACGATAAACGGCGTCTCCGTTGAAAAGCCCGAAACCATCCTTACTTCAGCAGGCCGGACTTGCCGCGCTCGGCTTTGTTGCCGCCCTGATTCCGCTACACCGAAAGCTGCGCCGCGAAAGCAGTCAGACTCCCGATTTTCTCCAGGCTCAGGGCTGGCCCATCCGGCTGGCGCAGGTCCTGTTCACCAGGTACGTTCTTCCGTGGATCGACATTCAGGGGCTGGAAAATCTCCCGTCCGGTTCGTTCATCGTGGCGGCTAACCACGCCTATAAATCCGGTGTGGATGGTTTCATCCTGGGACATATTCTTGCCACGCATGCCCACTGCGTACCGCGCATTTTGATGACTTCGGATTCCCGTAACTGGATGGTGGGGCTAGAGCGGTGGGTCCTGCATCATTATGGAATTGCCCTGCTGGTGCCGGATTACAAGGCCGATCCTGAAGCGGCCAAACACCGAGGTGGAGTTTCCGATCTCATCGCAAATTACCTGCGTGAAACCAGCCGCCACGCAGTTCTCATTTTTCCGGCTGGCCGCGCAATCGCCGATCCCGCCCGGCAACTGGAGAACTGGAGCACGGGAGCCGTGGTCGCCGCGGAGAAGAGCGGGCGCCCGGTGGTGCCGGTGGCAGTCGGCGGCCTTCGACTCGATTGGTCGCCAGAGACCGTGATCTTCGCCGCGCTCGAAGCCGGGGAAAACGAAAGACCATTCCACTTTCATGTGCGCATCGGCAGGCCGATCGCGCCGACGCTCGATCCACATGCCGATCTGGAATCTCTGCGGGTCGCCGTTTCGAATCTGATGGATGAAGTGCCCGGTCTGCGCGCCGGTCCGGGCGAGGCTGACCCGGCGTTTGGCAAGATGACGCTTCGCGACGGGAGGACGCTTGCGTGGATGGATCGCGGTCCTCGGGACGGCACGCCGATTTTATATCTGCACGGCTTTCAGGGCTCGCGCCTGGAGCATGTCCCGGGAATCGATGCTATTCTTGCGAATCTCAACGTTCGGCTGATTTCGCCGGACCGGCCTGGCATTGGATTGTCGACTCCGTCGCACGCGCGAACCGTGCTCGGCTGGGCGGACGATGTTCGCCAGCTTACAGAGCATCTGCTGGGGCCGAACGCGGAATTTTCGATCTTCGGCTTTTCCGCGGGTGCGACTTATGCGCTGGCTTGCGGACAGCTGCCTGGACTGAAGGCCATGGCGCTGGTGGGGGGGATGGGACTGCCGCATCTTATTGCGAGCTGGCGGCGTTATTCGGAGGAAGCCTGGCACATCCTGCTCTCCGCGAAGCTCGCCAACGTCCGGCAGAAGACGTTTCTACGCATCGAAAAACAGAATCACGATCAGATTTTCGAACGATGGGAGCCTTACTTCGACGGCGTGAAAAAGAGCCTTTCGCCCGACGATCAGCGTATCCTCTCAAAGCCGGAAGTCGAAGAACTCATTCGCGAGAGCCGGCGGGAGGGATATTCGCAGGGGTCATCATGCCTGCTGCAGGAGACGCAGGCACTATACTCCAATCCGCGCATCGACGTGGCGCATCTCTCACCCTGCCGTGTGCTGATCTTCCACGGCGATGAGGATTTGGTGGTACCCGTGCCCGTTGCGCGCGATCTGCATCACCGGATCCCGGGAAGCGAGCTCCAGGAATTCACCGGACGGGGACACTATTTCATCTACGACGACGGTCAGATGGAGTTGCTGCTCTCACGCCTGCTTGAAGCACATCGTCAGTGCGCGTGAGCCGGGACCGCCGGTGGATCTTCGTTCAGGTTGGCCCTGACGCCGGGAAACGTCAGGAGAAATGTGGTTCCCTCTTCGATCGCGGGTTGTGTTTCCACCTCGACCGCGCCGCCGTTGCGCAGCACGAATTGCTGCACGACCGCGAGCGACAAACCGGCGTTGCGGTTTCCTGGCCTGGCCTGATAGTAGGGATCGAACACGTGATTTCGCGCATTCGGCCGCACACCGCGCCCGTTATCGTGAATCGCTATGCGAGCCTGTGTGCTGCCATCGTGCATCTGTACTGACTTTGTTTCAATCTCGATTGCGCCCCCATCGGCGACAGAGACTCGCGACTCGCCCACGAGGCGCAGAAGATTCGACCGCAGTTCGGCGGGCGGAACGCTCACGTGTGGAATCTTCTCATCAAGTTTAAGCGTCAGCGTTGCTGCGCTTCCGGCGAGCTGGCGAAACTGGTCTTCCATTGAAAGCAGAGTCTGATTCAGATCCACGGAAGCCTGCTCACTGTGTTCAGTTTTTCCGAGCGAGGAAAGTTGCAGACTGAGGACCTGCTGACGGCTCAGCAGCTTGTGGAGCGTACGAAGCGTAGGCCGATGCCCGCTGTGGGTATCGGCGAGGAGGGCCGATACCGCGTCGTCCATCTTCCGGTGCAGAAGCGTAAGTTCGCTGCCGAGTCCGGTGGCCAGCATGGCGAGCGAATTCATCTTTTGCAGCTGGCGTTCCTGGTATTCTGCCTGTCTGCGTGCGGTGATGTCGCGAAATACGATGATGGCGCCGAGGGAATCGCCCTGCGAATCCGAATTCCAGGACATTTCGACATCCACCAGAACCGGCTTTTCCGCGCGGTCGAACAGACGCATGGCTCGCGAACTGGTGTCCAGTGCGCGCCCGTCGTAGATCACTTCCAGGGGGTGAATGGCCGGCTCGCCCGTGGCCTCTTCAAACACGCGAAATACTTCGAGCAGGGGTTTGCCCGCGGCCTCTTCCGGAGCCCAGCCCGTCAGTTTCGCGGCCGGCTCGTTTATGAGGACGATGTTGCCGGTCGCGTCCGTGGTGATCAGCGCATCAGCAACGTTTCGGACGGTTGCCGCAAGCCATGCCTCGCTGGCGCGCAGCTTCTTTTCCATACGGTGCTTCCAGAGCGCCATTTCAATCTGCGCGTGAAAGTTTACGCCGGAGAACGGTTTTACGATGTAGCCGAACGGCTCGGTAATCTTCGCTCTTTCGAGCGTCGCGTCGTTCGCGTAGGCGCTGACGAAGATTACCGGCGTGCGGTACTGATCGCGGATACGACCCGCGACTTCGATGCCATCCTGCTGGCCGCGGATGTGAATGTCCATCAGCACAAGGTTTGGGGTATCGGCTTCCATGGCGGCCATCGCCTCCTGGGAGTCCGCCGCAATGCCGATGACGGTGTAACCGGTCTTTTCGAGCCTGCGCTTGAGATCGATCGCGATCAGGCCTTCGTCTTCGACAATCAGAATCTTCGTTTCGCTGTTGCTGACCATGGAACTCTCCTGTGTGAGCATCGTCCTTCCTATATCGGCGGCGATGTGGCGGAGCTTTAGGGAAATAGTGGGGCGCGCGCAAAATATTTCTCAAAGAGGGCGGATAATGAGGCCATGCGCCTTGCCCTATGCCTCCTCTGCGCCGGCCTTGCCTTTGCACAGCAGACGCGCCGCGAACAGACCAACGCCTCAGCCAACCCCGCCGACGACCGGAAGCCGAATAGCGATAAAGTCCCGGATATGTATACGATCGACGGGCAGTTCGATCGCGTTGTCACGCTTCGATTCAAGTTTGGCGCCGACTTGCTGGCCGGAATTGAGAAGGCCGTGGCGCAGGAGAAGATTCGGAATGCCGTGATCCTGGCGGGCGCGGGGTCCGTGCGGGGCTACCAGCTTCATCAGGTGAGCAACCGGGATTTCCCGTCAAAAAACATGTTCGAGAAAGATCCGAATGCGCCCGCCGACATGATTTCAATGAACGGCTATATCATTGACGGCAAGATCCACGCCCATATGACGCTGGCTACTCCCGATCACGCCTTTGGCGGGCATCTGGAGCCCGGTACCGAGGTTTTTACGTTCGGTATCGTCACGATCGGGGTGATGAAGGACGGTGTGGATTTCAGCCGTCTTGACGATAAAACCTATCGCTGACGCTGAACGGCGGAATTTGTCAGTTTTCCGACGGCTTTTGCGCCGCATCGATCACTACGACTTCGACGGGGGCTTTTTGCGAGTCCAGCTTTAGCCCCAACTGTTCCTGAAGTGCTGTGAAAATCGAAGGACCGGTGGCGTCTCCCATACCGGGAGAATAGACCAGCGTGAAATCGTACTTTGCGGTCAGTCCGGTCCGATCCAGAACCGTGCGCTGCACCTGGTCAGAGAGAAAACGGGTCATGACGGCCATCGGGACGCCCTTCCCTTTCAGGCCGACTTTGCCTTCATCCGCGGGGGCGGCGTTGATGCCGGAGTCGCTATGGCCATCGTCGGCCGCGGCCTTCATCCTGGGTCCGCCTTTTGCGACCGTCAGGGCAAAGACCGACATCTCTCTGGTTTCCTTATGAACGCGGAGCTGGAAGCGGTCCGCCAGCATGGCGCGAAGCTTGCTCTCCATCCGTTCGCGAAACGCCGTGCGCTGCTCGTCGTTCATGTTCTGCAATTCGCCCTGTCCGAGTCCGGGTGACTCGTCTTTGGTGACGATGGTGTACTTGTCGTCGTTCATCCACCCCACGCCGTCGGCTACCTGAAACCCGCGCACATCGTACGCCTGCATAATCAGCGACACGAGATTCGCGCCTGTGGCCGTGAAGGAACCGCCGGGGGAAAACCCGATGCCCATGCGATTCGAAAGGGGATCGCTCGGCCTGATCGAAACAACATCAAAGCCTTTTTGGCCCCACGCTGCAGTGGCTGTGAAGAGAATGGCCGCGAGTAACCGTGTCATCTACCCATGAATACGACGGACGGACGGCAATCGTTTACAGAAAACCGGAATTTCCCCGGACTTGCCTGCGCAGGCTAGCTCCAGTAGTTGCGATCCAGGCTTCGGTACTGGATTGCCTCCGCTACGTGCTTAGCGGCAATCGAGGGGGCGCCGTCAAGATCGGCTACGGTGCGGGCGACTTTTAGTATGCGGTCATGCGCGCGTGCGGAGAGGCTCATTCGCTTCATCGCCATTTCGAGAGTACGTTCACCGGTGGCGTCAAGTGCGCACTGTTGCCGGATCAGCCGCGATGGCATGCGGGCATTGGTACAGCCGCGGACCTGCTGGACCTCGCGGGCCCGTTCGACGCGGGCTCGCATGTCAGCGGAATTTTCGGTTACTTCCCCGCCCCGGAGTTCTTTGTAGGGCACCGCGGGCACTTCGACCTGGATATCGATCCGGTCGAGCAGCGGGCCGCTGATCTTTCCGAGATAGCGTTGGATGATGGCGGGGGTGCAGCGGCACTCCCGCGTGGGGTCGCCATAGAAGCCGCAGGGGCACGGGTTCATCGCTGCCACCAGCATGAAGCTGGCCGGGAAGTTCAGGGTCATGGCGGCGCGGGCGATGGTGACTACGGAATCTTCGAGCGGCTGGCGCAGGATTTCGAGCACATTGCGGGGAAACTCGGGGAATTCGTCGAGGAACAGCAGACCGTTGTGGGCGAGGCTGACTTCGCCGGGCCGAGGCATGCCTGCTCCGCCGCCGATCATGCCGGCATCGGAGATGGTGTGGTGCGGAGCGCGAAAGGGGCGGGTCCAGAGGAGGCCGGAGCCGGGCTGGAGGGTGCCCGCGATGCTGTGGATGCGAGTGGATTCGATCGCTTCCTCGAAGGCCATGAGGGGGAGAATGCCGGCGAGGCGCTTCGCCAGCATTGTCTTGCCGGAGCCGGGCGGGCCGATCATAAGTACGTTATGGTTGCCGGCCGCCGCTACCTGCAGAGCTCGGCGGGCGGATAGCTGGCCGCGCACGTCGCGAAAATCGGGAGCGGTAGTGTCGCGTACTGCGTTGGCGGGCGGTCCTTTTGTAGCGCTTGCCGGTGCGACCTCATCCGGCTTGTTCAGCATCGCTACGACTTCGGCCAGGTGCTGGACGCCGAAGACGCGGACACCTTCAACGACCGCTGCTTCTGCTGCGTTTTCGCGGGGCAGAATGAGGTTCGGGATTCCGTTTTCTCTAGCGCAGACGGCCATTGACAGAGCGCCGCGCACGGGACGAATTGCGCCATCCAGGGATAGTTCGCCTACGGAAACATGCTGATCCAGACCTTTCAGCGTGCCCATGGCCCCGAGGATTGCAAGTGCCATAGGGAGGTCAAAGCCGGAGCCTTCCTTGCGCACGTGAGCGGGCGCCAGGTTCACGGTCACGGCCTGGCTGGGGTAGCCGAAGCCGGAGTTCATCAGCGCGGACTTGATTCTTTCGCGGCTTTCCTTAACGGCGGTGTCCGGCATTCCGACCAGCATGAAATCGCGGGCCATGCCGCTGCGAAAGAGGTCTACTTCCACGTCCACCGGATGGGCGTCGATTCCGTATACGGCGGCACTTCGTGTCTTGAACAAGGGCATGAAGCCGGCAGTCTCCCCGCAGCGGGCCATTCGAAAAACCCACCTGAAGAGGTTGTGCGGAATGGCGGATGTTTTCTCCTATTTATTTGTCCACCGCTGTACAATGGCGGCCATGAGCCTGCTGGCACACTTTCGAACGCTGGCGCGCTACAACAAGATCGCCAACGAGCGCCTGTATGAAGTCTGTGCGCAGTTGCCGGCGGTGGATCTCCGCGCGGGGCGGCAGGTTTCCTTTGGGAGCATTCACGGTCTCCTGAATCACATCCTGCTGGGCGATAGGATCTGGCTGGCGCGCTTCGAGGGAGGCGGAGAGGTTACGCCGGCGCTCAATTCCATTTTGTACGAAGAGTTCGATCAGCTGCGGGCGGCGCGGATCCGGCAGGACGATTTGATTAAGGCCTTCTTCGATAATGCCGGGTACGATCTGCTCGCCAGATCGATCTCGTATGT
Source organism: Acidobacteriota bacterium (assembly GCA_048498815.1). Lineage (GTDB taxonomy): Bacteria > Acidobacteriota > Terriglobia > Bryobacterales > Bryobacteraceae > BOG-234. The sequence continues at coordinate 165,643 of JBEHXG010000003.1, forward strand.
GAATAATCAGGGAAGGCATTACACGGAACGCACTGAAGTCGCAATCGCGCATTTCTTCAATCACCAGACGCATCATCGGGGGCAGATCCACGCGCTCCTGTCGCAGAGCGGAGGCAGGCCGCCTTCTCTTGATCTTCACAGGATTATGAATCCCTGAAGCATTTGGCACGAGCGCCTGGGCATCGGGTAAACTCAGATGAGATAAGTAGTTGCTGGAGTGGCGGAACTGGCAGACGCACGGGACTCAAAATCCCGCATCCTTCACTGGGTATGAGGGTTCGACCCCCTCCTCCAGCACCAAATATCTAATTCATAATCAACAGTTTATAGAACGCTTGGTTGGCCATGTACCGGGCGTGTACCATGCCGGCGAGCATACGTTTGGTGACTGCGCAGTTGATTCTATATTTCTATTATGATAGAAATATAGGTTGATGCCAGCGAAACCCACCGAAGAAGAGGTGATCCGATATGCCGACATGTTCTCCGCAATGGGGACGGGACCGAGATTGCGGATCATGCGCGCTCTGCTTTCTTCCCATCCCGAAGGTATGGTCGTCGGCGATATCGGCGAGGAATTGGGTATCCCTGCTTCAACGCTATCCCATCATCTTGAAAAGCTGAAAAACGAGGACCTCGTAAAAGTCCGGCGCGAGGGTACCTATCTCTGGTATTCAGCGAATACCGGGGCGTTGCAGGAACTCCTTGGTTTTCTCTACGCCGAGTGCTGCACGCGCAACAAGGCTATCGAGCCACAGGCGCTTTTCCGCTTGTGTCAGTAAAGAGGACCGACATGGAAATTAAGGATGTAGTCCGGGAAAAATATGGTCAGGCCGCGCTCCGTGTCAGTGCGGGAGGAAGCTCCTGCTGCGGAGCCTCGGCCGCCCTCGATGGCTGCTGCGACCCGATCACGTCAAACCTTTATGACGTCGGGCAGACTGGCGAACTGCCCGAGGATGCCGTCCTCGCGTCGCTCGGCTGCGGCAATCCCACCGCGTTGGCCCAACTGAATCCGGGTGAAACAGTCCTTGATCTCGGTTCCGGTGGCGGCATCGACGTGTTGCTGTCCGCCCGACGCGTCGGTCCGACCGGAAGAGCCTACGGTCTCGATATGACAGATGAGATGCTGGCTCTTGCCCGGGCGAACCAACGCAAGGCCGGTGTTGAGAATGCCGAGTTTCTGAAAGGCGAGATCGAGCACATCCCGTTGCCCGACAGTTCGATTGACGTAATCATCAGCAATTGCGTCATTAATCTTTCGAGCGAGAAGGATCAGGTGCTGCGTGAAGCCTTCCGGGTCCTGAAACCGGGTGGGCGCTTTGCGATTTCCGATGTGGTCACACGTGGCGAAGTTCCGGATGCAGTCCGCAGGAACATGCTGCTGTGGGTCGGATGCATTGCGGGGGCGCTGGACGACTACGAGTACGTCGCAAAACTTGCACGGGCCGGATTCGAGAATATCCACATCGAGCCGACGCGTGTTTACAACATTGAGGACGCGCGCACATTCCTGAGCGGGCAGGGAGTCGATGTTGACGCAATGGCTCCCGCAGTCGAAGGCAAGTTCATGAGTGCATTCGTTCGTGGAACGAAACCCCCGGCTTGTTGTGCACCCGGTTGCTGTGCCTGATCGAGCGAGCGAAAGGAGTCAGCTTATGGCGGCGCTGCGGCGAGGCCGTCCATTTACCGCGAAGTGGAGTATGCCTGATCCTGCCGCAGTGCGGGGCACGGCAGAGAGATTCGCAAGGCATTCTTCGATGCCTTCACGATACTGGATCGCAGAATCACCGTTCATGGCGAAATCGAGCGGATAGGACGAAGTTGAAAATGTTACGACGCATCGTGGCCGAATTCGTCGGCACTGCGCTCCTGCTCACGGCCGTCGTTGGCTCCGGCATTATGGGCGATCGTCTCGCCGGAGGTAACGTCGCTCTTGCCCTTTTGGCGAATACACTGGCGACGGGCGCGATGCTGGTAGCGCTCATCCTCACGTTCGGACCGATTTCCGGCGCGCACTTTAATCCGGCGGTGACGCTGGCGGATGCATCGCAGGGCGGCTTACGCTGGAGCGCCGTGCCGGGCTATATCGCGGCGCAGTTCACCGGCGCCTTCACAGGAGTAGCAACGGCCCATCTCATGTTTGGCGAGGCTTTTTTCAGAGTCTCGCGCCACATCAGGACAGGATCGTCGCAGGTATTCAGCGAGGCAATCGCGACCTTCGGGCTGCTTTGCGTGATTTGGGGATGCGCCCGCCTGCGTTCTTCCGCCGTGCCGTTCGCAGTCGGAGCGTACATCACAGGCGCTTATTGGTTCACAGCATCAACCTCATTCGCCAACCCGGCGGTCACGGCGGCGCGATCGTTCACCGATACATTCGCGGGAATCCGGCCCGCCGACGCACCTGGCTTTATCGCTGCGCAACTGGTGGGAGCGGCCGCCGCGACGCTTTTGTTCCGCTGGCTGGTACCAGCGCTTCCGTCGGCTGCAGACGCAGTCGTAGTTCCCCACGCGGAAAAGCAACCCTTATGAGTGACAAGAAACGCGTTTTGATCCTTTGTACCGGCAACTCGGCCCGCAGCCAGATGGCGGAAGGTTTACTTCGCCATGACGCAGGCGACCGCTTTGAGGTTGAGAGCGCGGGCACGAAGGCCAGTTCGGTGCGACCCGAGGCAATCGCCGCCATGAAGGAGTTGGGGATCGATATTTCCAGGCATCGTTCAAAGAACGTGAGCGAATTCGACGGCCAGAACTTCGATTACGTCATAACAGTCTGCGACAATGCGCGTGAGAGCTGTCCGGTGTTCTTCGGAGCCGCGCAGATGATTCACAACAGCTTTGAGGATCCTCCGCCGCCAAACGTTGGCAGCGACGAAGAGCGCATGATGATCTTCCGTCGCGTCCGCGATCAGCTGAGAACATATCTGCGGGATTTCAGCCTGCAAGTCTGACTCGTTGACGGAGTTGTCGTCCTGCGAAAAATGGCTGAACCGGCTACCTGTGGAGATTTACGCGGACAACTTGCCTGCTGGTGAACTCCGCAGTCTCCTGCGTGTCTCTGTCACATCGCCTATCCCGCATTCCTGATAACGCGGAACCCACTCGCGCAACCCGGCCGGCACCACATCCTCAAAGTGGTGCCTGGGATGGTTACAAAAGTTAACACTATCGCAAGCCGAATTCACTGTCTTTGCCAATATTCCATTGCCATTTCTGAATCTCTCAAAAGACTACACCAGTAATTCAATTATTCTTTCTGGACTTCGCGGAAATCTGATATTATCGCCAAATCGGGATCTCGTTTTTTTTCGGACGCGTCCTCTAAAGCCAGGGGAGGCCGCCGTCCCGTGTCCATTCGCCGGGCCGGCTTGCACGCGGAATGACCCTGATTCAGGACACGCTCGAAGCGGTTACCAAGCGTCTAAACGCATACTTTCAGGCTGTCGATCCGGCCATTGACGACTGGGCCATTCTCTCCAACATTGTCGATGAAGATGGCCAGCTCACGGCCCGCACTACCAACAAAATCGTCGTTTATGTTGCGAACATCCAGCAGGATACGACGATCAGCACATGGAAGCCCGCCGTTCCGTCTGGCGCAAATCGCTACGCCGTGATTCAGCCCCCGATCTACATCCAGCTCTACATCCTGTTTTTTGCGAATTTTTCGGGTCCTAACTATCCTCGCGGGCTCGGAATGATCTCGCAAACCATTCAGTTTTTTCAGGAAAACCCGTACTTCGACCATCAAAATCTGCCTGATCTCCCGAGCCCAATCGACAAACTCGCGTTTGAGTTCACCAATCTGGACGCCGTCGATCTCAACTACCTGATGGGACTGGCCGGGGTAAAGTACCTGCCCTCCGTTTATTACAAAGTGCGCATCCTGCCCTTCATGAGCGACGCCATCCAGGCGCAGGTGCCCGCCGCACGCGGCTACGGCTTGTCCGAAGCCTCTACCGATCCGGAGCAGACGAGCTAGAGCCATGGTCCGCACCAGTTTACGGAGTTCCTCATCGCGCCGTGTCGGATCGGCGCTCGGCCAGCGAAACCGCTCCTACCAGTACGTGAGGCTGATTCAGGTCGGCATGCGCAACACATACTACAACGTGTCCGACTATCTCTGTCCGGACTTTCGGATCACCCCCACGAACGAGTCCGCAGCCCTCATGGGTTCGCTTGGTCTGCTATTCAAAGACGAAGGTACGGGGTTCTCCGTCCTCCTCGACGTCAGCCGCAAAGACGATTTCTTCAACTTCCTGCGCGCCCAACAGCAACCCGCTCAAACCGGGATCTGGACGCGCCTGTCCTTCATTCTTACACTGGAAAACCACTATTTCTTCAACTTCACAGACTTCCCCACCAACCTGAACCCGGGGCAACGTTCGTACTTTCTCTCCAACCTGAATGCCGTCGCCGGTCCGCATGGAACCGTCAGTCTGGACCCGACATTCTTCCAGGGCGCAACACCACTCCCGCTCACCGGTTCGCAACTTGCCGTGCCCATTCCGAAGCCGGATACAACGCGCGTGCAGGTTCGTGGCTTATCGGGAGAAATCGTGCTCTGCCAGCCAGTCTATTGGCCGCAATCCGCCACGCTGCCGCCGAACTGCGACGGTATTTACGGAATCGACGTCGCAGGCTCGCCGCCGAAAATGATCCGCCGCGATCCCGTCTATCTCGATTTCTCCGGGCTTCCGGAAGACAAATACACCATCGAACAGGTGGGCCCCACGGACCCAAGCCCGGGAGCTGAAGTAATTTACGCTTACTCCGGCCCTCCGCTCGTTTTCCTCGATCTTCTCTTCACCAACCCTGGTGTCAAGGGCGGAGTATATCCGGTTGAGAATCTCGATAGTTCGAATCCGACGCTTAACCCCACTCAGTACATGATCGGCTTCAACCGCCGCTCCACTATCTGGAACTACTACATAGTCTCCAGTTCGTCACCACTGACCAACCTCTCCATTGACACGCAGAGCAGCGTCACGTTCACCGGACCGAAGCCAGTCGTGCTGCCGGGCAACCAGCCCGCATCGCTGTTCGTTTCGGACAGCGCCATCGCCATCCAGCAACAGTCCGATTCCAGGTTCAAACTGCTGGGCGATGCCGGCGGCGTAGTCATGAAAAACGGCGTCCTTCTGGAGCCCCTGCCGGTTGCTTCCATTCAGCAGGTAATCCCCGGCAAGTCAGACTTCGCCACCAGCGATCCTGATAAGCCTCCACCAACCGGCTCTCCACCTTCCAAAGACTGCTACTCCGACATTTACGTATACGTTTGACTCAGTTTGACCGAATACAAATGAACCCCAACGCGCTCAGAGGTGCGCACCATGCCAACGACTACCAACCCCAATTTTAAGAACCGAAAAACCCCCGGTGTTTACGTCACCGAACTGGATGCATTCCCGACATCAATCGTCGGAACGGCAACCGCTGTTCCGGCCTTCATCGGCTATACCCAGCAGGCGATCGTCAACGGAAAATCAGTTCTCAATCAACCCGTCGCCATCAGTTCCATGGCGGACTTCGAGCAGATCTTCGGCAACGAATACAACACGCTCTTCAACATCGAACCGCTACCGGCCAGCCAGCCCGGCAGCATCAATCCCGACTTTACGGTAAATAACCAGGGCTACATTCTCACTACGAAGAATCAGCCGCAGTTCAATCTGTACTACAGCATGCGGCTGTTCTATGCCAACGGCGGCAGCAACTGCTATGTGGTTTCAGTCGGCGACTACTCCGGCTCCGTCGCCATGCAGCCGCTGCTTGACGGACTCAACGCGATCTCCTACCAGGTTGGCCCCACAATGCTCGTGGTGCCCGATGCCGTACTGCTTCCGCCCGATCCGGGTGAGGGCAGCATTCCGCCGCAGACTTCTGCCGCGTTCGAGACCGTGACGCAGGCGATGCTCACGCAGTGTGAAAAGCTGCAGGACCGGGTAGCGATCTTCGACGTATACGACTCCACTTCAGTCACGCAGGCCAACGTGGATCAGACACTCGAACCCTGCATCTCGAATTTCCAGCAGTACATTCCCACCCAGCCCCTGCCGCCGAACTACGGAATGGCATACTTTCCGTTTCTCAACACCTCGATCGTGCAGTCGTCGGACATTAACTATACGAACTTTGATCCCACGCAACAGGCGACGGGCACCACCACGCCGGACACGACGAACCCGCTGACGTCGCCGCCTGCGCAGTACACGCAGTTGCAGTACATCCTTACTCTCTTCAATCAGAATCAGTATCCCAACGCGATTGTGAACGGGGTGCCGCAACAGAACGCCACTCAGCAGAAGGTGCAGTATTACATTGACACCATCAATCAGGACTACACCATCCCCGGCAACGAACACGATTCCAACAACGTGCAGACGCTCAACAACACGCTTTCGAGCGCACTGCCGGCTTACGCGAATCTGCTCTCGCTGGTCGCGCTGAAGGAAGGTCTGTTGCCGCCCAGCGGCGCGATGGCCGGAATCTATACGCTGAACGATCAGACACGCGGTGTATGGAACGCGCCCGCAAACATGCCGGTGCAGCAGACGCTCTCCCTGACCGTCAACCTTTCCGACGCACAGCAGGGCGACCTTAATGTCCCGATTGACGGTAAAGCAATCGACGTGATTCGCTATTTCCCCGGTCAGGGCCCGGTTGTCTGGGGTGCGCGCACACTCGATGGCAACAGCATGGACTGGCGCTATATTCAGGTACGCCGCACCATCATCTACATCGAAACGTCGATTAAGAACGCGATGAATCAGTTCGTCTTCGCGCCTAACGACGCTTCCACCTGGGTCGCCGTGACTCAGATGATCTCCGGCTTCCTCACCGGCCTCTGGTCGCAGGGTGGACTCATGGGCGACAAGGCATCCGACGCCTTCACCGTGCTCTGCGGCGTTCCGCAGACCATGACCGGCACGGACATCCTCAACGGCTACATGGTGGTGCAGGTGACCGTCCAGATGATTCATCCGGCGGAATTCATCGAGCTCACCTTTAAGCAGACCATGCAGGGCGTCTAACCCGCGGAGCGCGCGCATGGATAACTCAATGACCAATAATTTTCGAAAGCGAGGAAGATAAATGGCAGGCGAGGCACAAAACAATATCTGGCCGTTACCGAAGTTTTACTTCTCGGTGACCTTTGACAACGGCGTCACCGGGAGTTTCATGGAGGTAACCGGCCTCGAAACCGAAACCAAGATCATCGAATACCGGCACGGGGACAACAAATCGTTCTATCCGATCAAAATGCCGGGTCTCGGCCGCGTCGGCAACGTCACGCTGCGCAAGGGCGTGTTCGTGAGCGACGTCGGATTCTGGAACTGGTACAACCAGATCGCCATGAATACGATCAAGCGCGCCACTGTCACAGTAAACCTGCTCGATCAGACCGGAGCGCCCAAGTACGTCTGGACGCTCAACAATGCGTGGCCTACCAAACTCACCGGCACCGACATGAAGTCCGAGGGGAATGAGGTCGCTGTTGAAGCGCTCGAAATGGCCTTCGAGACCATGGTCAACTCGGCCCCGTAAGGCGATTGCATGAATCAGGCCTACTATCCGCCGGGGAAGTTCTTCTTCAGCGTGAGTGTACTACCGAACGGCGCAACCACTGCCGGGTCGGCGAATATCGACTCCAGCTTTCAGGAAGTCTCCGGAATAGAGGCCGAATTCGGCGTGGAAGAAGTTGCGGAGGGAGGCGAGAACCGATTCGTGTATCGCCTCCCGAAGCAGACGAAGTATCCTCCGCTTGTGCTGAAGCGCGGGGTGGTCACCCAAAATTCACCTTTGGGCGAATGGGTGGCCGCCACCATCGGAGCTACACTGGCGCAGCCGATCGTAGTGCAGAACCTGATGGTTCTGCTGCTCGGCGAAGGTGCGCGCCCGCTGATTTCGTGGACCTTCTATAATGCCTACCCGCTGAAGTGGAAAACGTCCTCGCTGAATTCCATGGAGAATGACGTTCTTACCGAGTCGCTCGAATTCTCTTACAGCTACTTCACACGCACGCAGCCGAGCTAACACACGGACCCAATGATCGAGATCAACGAAGTCTCTATCCAGATGCATATAGAGGATATGCCTACACCTGGCCCGAACGCGGCGTCCACTCCGCAGGTGATGACCGCGCAGACAAAACAGGCGCATGAAGCTCTGATTGCAGAGTGCGTGCAGCGCGTTCTGCAGATGCTGAAAGAGCCGGGGGACCGCTAGATTGGGCAACTCCGGCACCCTTGAGAAGATGCTCATCACCGCTTTCGCCGACGACACGTTCACGGCTAAAGCGCAGAAGGCGCAGATGAGCGTCTATATCAATCCCGAACAGTACACGCAGAGTTATCAGATTATTTACAATGACACGCAGGCGCAGGGCAGCCCTGGCGGGTCGCCCGAATACAATCGCACGCCCTCGGACAAGCTCGACTTTCAGCTGATCTTCGATGGCACGGGAGTCGTCCCCAGTCCACTGCCCGGCACACCGCCTGCTTCGTCGGACGGAATCGTTCAGCAGGTAGATACGTTCATGAAGGTGGCGTTCGATTACAACGGCGCCATCCATTCTCCAAATTTCCTTCAGCTCTCGTGGGGAACGCTGCTGTTCAATTGCCGCCTGCAGTCACTGAAGATGACGTATACGCTCTTCAAGCCCGATGGAACGCCGTTGCGCGCCAAAGCCGACGCCAGCTTCGTGGGCTTCCAGAGCGAACAGGAGATTGCAAAAGAAGCCAATGCCCAGTCTCCCGATCTTTCGCACCTTATCACCGTGAAAAGCGGCGACACGCTGCCGCAGCTCTGCTACGACATTTACGGCTCAAGCGTATACTACGCGAAAGTAGCCGCGGTGAATGGCATGGACGGATTCCGTAACCTGATCCCCGGCACGAAGATTCTGTTCCCGCCGCTGGAGACGGCCAATCCATGAGCACTGCACCATCGCCTGTAATCGTCAGCGGATCTCTGACAACATTCACCGTCAAGGTCAATGGAAGCGCTATCCCGAGTACCTGTCAGGTGGTTTCCATCGACACGACGGCCGAACTGAATCGTCTTCCTAAAGCCCGAATCGTCATCTACGACGGCAGCCCGTCAGATCAGGATTTCCCGGTCTCCGACACCAGCACTTTCCTGCCAGGCAACACCATTGAAATTGCCGCTGGTTATGACGGAACGGAGACAACGATCTTCTCAGGCCTCATCGTTCAGCAGAGCATCGCGATCAATCAGACGTCGAGTTCCACGCTTACCGTGGAGGCCTCCGACAAGGCGATGGGCATGACGCTCGCGCGCAATAACGCGGTCTTCAACAACGTTAAAGACAGCGACCTTATGGCGAAACTCATTTCCGCAAACGGACTCTCTTCCTCGGTCACTGCCACTACAACCACTTACGAGGACATCGTCCAGTATTACTCCACCGACTGGGATCTGATGCTCATGCGGGCGGAACTCAATGGGTTTGTCGTCAATGTAAATGCCGGCAAGATCACGGTCAGCGCACCCGATACCTCACAGTCGCCCGTGCTTACGCTCACGTATGGAGAATCAATACTCGATCTCGATGCGCGCATGGACGCCTCCACCCAATACAAGTCGTCCGTAATCAAGAGCTACTCGTGGGACGAGGCCACACAGAAAGTCATCACCGCCGGGCCTGGGACCGTCAGCGTCACCACACCGGGAAACGTCACTTCGGACCAGCTCGCGAAGACATTCAACATCTCGGCCTTCCCGCAACAGTCCGGCGCCGAAATCCCATCATCCGGCCTGCAGGACTGGTCTTCCTCTGAGCTGCTGAAATCACGGCTCTCGAAGATCCGCGGATGGGTTCGTTTCCAGGGCAGCGCCCTCCCGCAGCCCGGCAAGATGGTACAACTCGCGGGCCTCGGAGACCGCTTCAACGGCGCTGCATTCGTCAGCGCCGTGCGCCACAGCATTACCGAAGGACGCTGGCTCACCACCACCAACATCGGACTCGCCTGGCCCTGGTTCGCAAGCGTGACCCCGCACATCCCCGCTCCGGGAGCATCCGGCCAGCTTCCGCCGATCAGCGGCATTCAGACGGGCAAAGTGACAAAGATCGACAGCGACCCGGCGGGTGAATTCCGCGTCCAGATCACACTCCCCATCCTCGGCGACAGCGCGCCGGCCGTCTGGGCACGCCTCGGCTCGTTCTATGCGTCGAACAAGATCGGCGCCGTCTTCTATCCCGAGATCGGGGATGAAGTCCTGGTTGCCTTCCTCAATAACGACCCGCGCTCGCCGGTAATCGTGGGCTCCGTCTACAGCAAGCCGTTGCCGCCGCCGTATCCACCGGACGCAAAGAATACTACCAAAGCGATCGTCACGTCGTCACAGATGAAACTCACCTTCAACGACGTGGATAAGATCATCCAGATCCTTACGCCCGGCAAGCGAGTCGTCACGCTCGACGACAAGGATGGAAAGGTCACCGTGACGGACCCGAACAGCAACAGCATCACGCTTTCGAGCAGCGGCATCGTTGTGGAAAGCGGCTCGGACATGACGCTCAAAGCGAAAGGCAATATCACGATCAACGCCGGCGGGAACCTCGCGATGAGCGCGACCAGCAACGCCACGCTGAAAGGCCTCCAGGTCACGCACACCGCCAGTTCGAAGTTTTCCGCCCAGGGCGCGATGTCCGAGCTAACAGGCTCCGCCACCGTCACCATCAAGGGAGGTCTGGTCCAGATCAACTGATATGCCACCAGCCGCGCGCCTTTCCGACATGCATGTCTGTCCGCTGCAGACTCCCGCAGTACCCGCGCCGATCCCGCACGTGGGCGGCCCCATCTCCGGACCCTGCACGCCCAACGTTCTGATCGGTGGACTGCCCGCCGCCGTCGTAGGCGATCTGGCCATCTGCGTCGCGCCCGCGCCCGATTCCATTGTGAAAGGTTCCGCCACGGTAATGATCGGCGGTAAGCCGGCCGCGCGAATGGGCGACTCCACCGCGCACGGCGGCACCATCGCCGTCGGTTTTCCCACGGTAATGATCGGAGGCTAGCGGATGGCCGTCGACAAAGATTTTCTCGGTACCGGCTGGAGCTTTCCCCCCACCTTCTCTACGCTCACCTGGTCTGTGAACATGGTCTCGAATGACCTCGATATTCACGAGAGCCTGTGGATTCTGTTTTCCACGCGCATCGGCGAACGAATCATGGTGCCTGAATACGGTTCCGATATCTATCAGATGGTCTTCCGCGCCATCAACACTACCCTGACCACCCAGATTCAGAACATGGTGCGCCAGGCAATCCTGAACTGGGAACCGCGGATTGACGTTGACGAAGTCAAAGTGGAAGTCTCGCCCGATGAAGATGGCCTGTTGCTGATCGGCGTGAACTACAATATTCGGCGCACCAATACTCGCTCCAACATGGTTTACCCGTTCTACCTCAATGAGGCTACGATTCCCCCGCAGAAGCCATGAGCGAGAGGCCGATCACGTCGGGCCTCTGCCTCAACGGAGCGCCTTCGCAATACAGCCGCTGGCTCACGTCCTCGGCCGGCGCGCCCGCGCGCGTGGATGGCCGCACTTTGTATCAGCTCTTGAGCTTTGCGGTTCCATACGGCGCGCTGCTCAACTTCTATAACCTGCTTGATCAGAAGGACGGTGACTGGACGAACTTTTTTCTCACCGACCCGACGATCATTCTGGCCTGCATAGCTTCGATTGATATCCGCGCCCTCGAGCGCGATTTCTTCAACAAGGTCAATGAGCGCGACGCGAACAGCGCGATCTCCGCGATACTTAAACTCGCGCGGAACTACGATGCGTGGCTGAGCGCAGGAACGCTGCATCCGAACTCGCGGTCCGCGCGTCTCTTTTCCGCGGAACTCGCCGCTTACATTGCGCACCCGCTCGGCGAACATCTCGCCACGCTGAAAAACGAAGCCGAGCACGCCGCGTCAAGCGGGCTGATGAAACCCTCCGCAGAACTTGACTTCAGCAAATGGAGAGGCCCATGGAACTTCTCCGCCGCGCGTCACCATCCGCACTGTCCCGATGAAGACAATTCACCGGCGAAGCGCTCCCGAACGTTCGTGGAAGAACTGGAACGCATCTTTCGTGCGTTCATTGACGTGCTGGTGCAATTGCGGAAATTCGCACGGACGCACCTTCCGGCGACGCTGCAGGAAAACGATCACAAGCCGCAGATTGCGCTCTACATCGCCTACGTTCGACTCTTCCGTTTCGCACAGCGCACCATCAACCGAACGTCGCGCCGCTTCGCCGCGTTTTACTACCGGCAACTCCTTCAACTCACCAACGCAGGGCCGATCCCCGACAGCGTCTACCTCACCTTCACGTTCGACCCCGCTTCAGGCCTGGCATCGACTGACATTCCCGCGGGTACAGAGTTCCCCGCGGGCACCGAACCGGACGGTTCCACCATCCTCTACGCAACCTCGAAGGACATTACCGTCTCAAACGCGGCGCTGGCAACAGTCCGCAGTGTGCGCGTAGTACAGGGACCGCTCTATGAAATCGCGGCATCACCGCCAATCGCTCCGGGAGACCCGCCTCAGGCGCCACAGCATCCGCTCGAAACCGTAATCGACCTCAAGCTGATGAATGACGAGGCAGCAGGTAAAGTGCCTCAGACCGGCCTCGCACCATGGCAGCCATTCGGGGCAACTCAGCCAGGCGCAACAACAATTGCAACTACAACCGAAGCCACCATTGGCTTTATCATCGCCTCTCCTTATCTCACACTCACGGGCGGCGATCGCTCTGTGAACATCGGCTTCGATTTAACCGCCGCCTCCTGGCAGGATCTCACCACGGCGCTCAGCTCAATCTCTGCAGCAACCGACCTGTCAAACGAAGCCATTTTCGCCGAAATAGCGGGCAGCGCATTTGACGTCTACCTCTCCAACTCAACCGGCTGGTTTCAGCTTGAATCGTTCGAAGCCGCTCTCTCCACAGCAACCTCTCCGCCCGCGCCTAATGGTTTCACGCTGATCTTTCAACTCAATGCAAAAGCGCCCCCGGTAGAAGCAAACAGCCTGGATCCCGCGCCGGATGCCCCCAAACTGAAAGCATCGCTGCGTCATGAAGCGGTGCAGATTGCGGGAATTCTCGTCTATCCCTATTCACTGCTCGCCGGCCTCGATATCGAACTCATCACCATCAACACAACCACCGTTGACCTCACCGCTCTCGCCGTCTCCAACACGAACGGCCCTGTTGACATCACCGCACCGTGGCCGACCTTCGGTGGCACGCCAGTCACTGGCTCCTTCCTCGAATTCACGAACGAAGAACTCTTCGTAAAAACACCCGATCCGGGCACCCTGGCCATCAGCCTCACCTGGTTCGGACTGCCCGCCAACGCCGACGGATTCTTCGGCTACTACAGTAATTACGTTCTGGGACTCGACGGTCTGCCTTCGCCCACGCCGCTTTTCCAGAACAACACGTTCGTCGGGCAAATCGATGTCGTCAATCCCGGCACATGGAATCTCCATGAGAAGCCCATCGTTTGGAGCGGCAGCCCACCCGTTCCCGGGGTCTTCCTCTTCCGCACCAAAGACGATTGTGCGAACCCGACGCCAACACCGGACGGTCCGCTCTGCGATATCTCGCTCTTCAACACCATGGATATCGTGCCCACTGACCCGCCGCTCTACTATGACCCGGCATCCAGCGCCATCCGCCTGACGCTGACTGAACCGTCGTACGCCTTCGGCAACACGCTCTATGCCACCAACGTCCTGAACGCAGTAATTGCCGATCTGCCGCAGGTCGACGGAGGAGGCGGCGGGCTTAGTCGCCCCGGCTGCCAGCCCCTAAACTCCGTTTCAGAAGCGCTGACCGCGCTCCTGCTGCAGTTCACAACCGCCGCGCCGCCCACGCGGGACAACATCAGGACTGCGATCCTGCAGCAGCAGCAAATTCTCATCCAGGCGTCGCAGGGCTATCTCACGCAAACTTTGGCCCCGCTCGGTCAGGGCATCGCCGCATGGATCCGCACTACCTGGACCACATCGGGGTCAACTTCGCCTGCATTTCAGGCACAGACGATCATCGGACGTCTGCAATCCGCGCTGCAGTCGTCACCGCCGGCAGATTTGCCACCCAGCGCCGGCACGGCCATACAAAAGGCGATCACGCTCTTGCGGGCGATTATCTGGCTGCAGCAATGCATCGATAAATGCGCTGCCACCGCGGCCGCAAACTACGCGCAGTGCGCGCAATCTCAGCTCATCGCCTGCCGGCAAAAACTCCAGCAAGCCTTCGGAACCTGCATGCAATCGAGTATGCAGCTCAACTACCCGAACGTCCCGTGGATGCCGCAATCCAGTGCGATCAGCATCAGCTACTCCGCCACCACGTCCTTCACGCCGCAGGAAGGCAATTACTTCTATCTGCTCCCGTTCGAAGGCTACAGCGAAGCCACATCGAACTCACTCCTGTACGAACCGCCGCCTGGCTCGCTCCAACTCGGATTCTCCGGCCTCACGGTCGCGCAATCGCTCGACCTGCTCTTCCAGATGTCCGCTGCACAGGGCGGCGCCAACACTAAGGTCACCTGGCAGATCCTCTCGGCCAACAACTGGCTCAATCTAACACCCGATCAAATCCCGGCAGACACCACCAACGGCCTGCTGAACACCGGCGTCCTCACACTCGACATCCCCACAGCCACAGCATCCGACGCAGCATCAACCGCAGCCTCCTCCGACTATCGTTGGCTTCAGGCAGTCACCCAAACTCCTGAATCGTTTCCCGACGCTATCGGCGTCTACCCGTACCCCACCATCGCCACATGGACCAACGATGGCGACACCTCCGGCGCTCACCTCAAAGAACCGCTGCCGCCCTACACAATCAAACAATCCGTACAGACCCTGGCGGCTATCAAGTCCATCAATCAGCCCATCGAAAGCTTCGGCGGTCGCCCTGCCGAAACGAATGCACAGTTCGAGATCCGCGCCGCCGAGCGGCTGCGCCACAAAGACCGCGCAATCCTCCACTGGGATTACGAACGCCTCGTCCTCGACCGCTTCCCCATCATCTGGAAAGTCCAGGCTGTGCCTGCCACCGATGCCAACGGCGCAGTTACACCGGCCTGCGTTCTCGTCATGGTCGTGGCGGGATCCACAGGCCAACAGGTGGCTGACTCCACCGAACCGCTGGCCACTTCCGAAACGATCGAAGAAATCAAACAGTATCTGGTCTCGCTCGCAAGCCCGTTCACCGATATCCATGTCGAAAACCCACGTTACGTGCGAGTGAAAGTCCGCGCGGAAGTCATGTTCCGGGAGTCCACCGCCGAAACCGGAGGAGGAGGAGCCGACCGCCTCAACTCCGACCTCATCTCCTATCTCTCACCGTGGTTCTACGACGCACAGCGAGCCACACTCAACGGCGATTATGCGACCAGCGACGCCATCGCGCAGTTTATCGAGTCGCGGCCCTACGTGGAAGCGCTGGTCACACTGCAACTCGTACACGATCCTCCGCTCGCGAGCGAACCCTGGTACTTCCTCACCTCCGCCACGACGCACGACATCACGGCGGCCCCACCTGACGCGGACTCCTGCGCGACCGGGGTGCACCGATGATTCGTCCACCCGCTCGTCAAACCGAACCCACGGTCGACATCTCCGGCATTTCACCCGACCCCTCGAAGAACAAAGGGCTCGACTACAACTTCCTCCGAGAGAAGGGCATCGCCCTCACGCAGCAGCTGTCCTCCGCCATCTGGACCGATTACAACGAGCACGATCCCGGTGTCACCACGCTGGAACAACTCTGCTACGCACTCACGGAGCTTTCCTATCGCGCCGAGTTCCCGCTCGCCGACCTGCTCGCCGAACCCGTCACCGGAGACATCCACCCTCGCCGCCACGGCATGTTCATTCCGAGGCGCATCCTCCCCTGCAATCCCGTTACCGTCAATGACTACCGCAAGCTCTTCGTCGATCGCGTGCCGGCCGTTCGCAACGCGTGGCTCTTTCCGCGCATACCCGCCTCGGGATCAAAGGAAGTCAACGGTCTGTATGACATTCTTCTCTACGCGCCGGAATCCGATGAGTGCCACCGCGACTGCCATTACAAACCCAAACGCATCGTCGAAAAAATAACGCAGGTCTACAACCGCCATCGCAATATCTGCGAAGACCTGCATTCCGTTCATCTGCTGAAACCATTGCGGGCAACGCTCTCAGCCGACGTGACGCTCGGCCCCGCAGCCGATCCCAGTTCCACCGTCGCCGGTATCTACTTCGCCGCAGGCAATCTGATGTCGCCCGAACTTCCGCGTGAGAGTCTGAAGAGCCTCATGGCCGCAGGAGAATCGAGCGATCAGATCTTCAACGGCCCCCTGCTCCTCAACGGCTTCATTCCCGACGCTTCGCTGCAATGCAAGCGCCTGGAACTGCCGGTCAACGATGTACTTGCAGCCATCGCGCAAAGTAAGGGCGTTGTGGGCGTCCGCAACCTGGCGGTACGTACCGGCCACACGGGCGATGGCGGCCGTTACAGCGTTAACGAATCCATTCCCATCCCTGTCGAGCGTATCTTGCATCTCGAGACGCAACCTATTGCGCTGCGCCTCCTGCGAAACGGAAAAATTGTTCATCCCGATCCGCAAACCGTGGAACGCGAACTCAGCCAGCTCTGGGCCGCTTACCGCCGCCCCTATCCGCTCGAACTCCAGTACGAAGAATTCTTCGGCGCGCCAACGGGCACGCATCGCGACCTGGAGCTGTACTACTCCATCCAGAATCAATACCCCGGCGTCTACGGCATCAACTCCTTCGGACTTCCGCCCAACGCATCGCCCGCGCGGCGCGCCCAGGCGAAACAGCTCAAAGCCTACCTGCTCCCCTTCGAACAGCTAATGGCCGACTACTTCTCCCAACTCGCACACATCGGCGATCTCTACACGCTTTCGGCCACCGAGAACCCAACATATTACTGGCAGTCGCTGGAAAAGTCCGTACCGAATGTGGCGCCGGTGCTGGCCCAGGACTACCGCAGCGGACTCAAAGCAATCGTAAACAGTGAAGGCGAAACCATCGCGCGCCGCAACCGCTTCACCAATTTCCTGCTATCGCTGTATGCGAACGAACTCTACGCCCAGAATCACACCAGCCAAACCGCGTACAGCCCGGCGGCCGCAGAAAGACTCCTGCGGGCACGCCTTGCTTTCCTGAAAGTTCTGGTTGCATCCACGCGCTCCCGAGGACGCGCCTTCGACTATCAGGCCCAGCCCTCTCATCGAAACTTCGCAGGCATGGAGATCAAGTGCCGCCTCGAACTGGGCCTTGATCTGGAACATCACCAACCCTGGACCGATGCACTCGAGACTTCGCGTCTCACCGTCGTCCGCGACGCAGCCGACGCCACCATCGGGCGCGCTGAGGCGCAGGACTCTGCCTGGATCGACGACCACTTTCGCCCGCTAACATCTTTCCCGCCGCCGGACAACCTTCCCGAGATTTCTTCAATCCTGAAAGGCAGCGCCATCACCGAAGAATTTATCGACTGGGCGAGCAATCCCGGCAATCTTTATGTCGGGCGGTTCGAAGGAGAAGAGACCGTTACCATCCTCTGCCGTACGCCTCAGGGAGGCTGGATTGTGGTCGACGTGGAAGCCAGCGTTGATATTGCCGTAATCGAAGCCAATGCACTGTGGCGATACCTCCGTTCCGCGCGCCATGCCCGCACGCAGCTCTATATCGTGGAGCACACACTGCTCCGCCACGGGCGCCGTCCGCACCGGCGTCGTCATCATCGCCGTGATGAATTCGTTTACAGCTTCACACTGACCGCCGTCGTTTCACTGCCGGCGCATGAGCGCATCGATCGCGACATCCGCACCACGGTGGAAGAAGTTATCCGGGAAAACACCCCAGCCGACACAGTGGCACAGGTCTGCTTCCTCGACCCCTGGAGCATGACGCGGTTCGAGCGTCTGAATCGGCTCTGGCGATCCGCGCTGCATCGCGGACATCGCTTCAGCATCGCGCTCTCCTCCGCCAGGCTGCGGCGCTTTCTCGAACGTCACCGCCACACCACATCCACCCCGCAGCTATGACGAATGAGAGCCACAGCATCCGCCTCCAGACGCTGAACATTCAGTGCGGCCCAAACGGAGCGCGCGCGCTTCGCGAACGATTAAGCGACTTCAATCTCACCCAACTCATCCCGGTCATCGATCGCGTCCTCACGGAAGCCACCACCGATGCAGACCACACTACAATCGACCGACTCGAAGTCCACCTGGGCACCATTCCTCTGGATGAATTCGACACGCTGGCTCCCGCCCGCCTCTATTCCGAACTCCGCGACGCACTCGAACGCGCCCTGCTCTCGCCCGTCAAGGCCCGACGCGCCGGAGGCGCAACGTCGCGAGCCGATCTCCTCGAGTGGTACCTCATGCGCGGCACCCTTCCGTTCCGGGCGGCCGCCGGCACGTTCTCGTTTAACGAACTTTTCAATCAGGTCGAACGCGACGACCCCACTCAACTCGCCGCGCGCATCCGCCGCATCGGAAAATCCCGCCATGCACTCGAGCGCCTTGTCCGTCAACTCAGCGGCCAAAACCTCCTCCGCCTGCTGGAACTGCTCGAACCAGCTCACGCAGCGCTGATCCTGGCCTACATGTTCGACCTCCGTGAGATCCATCGCGAAGAAACGCTCGGAGTGCGGGACGCGGCACAATTCGATCGACTACTCTGGCTTCTCGTCTTTTCTTATCTCATTCGCGAGGCGGGTTCGCAATTCAATCGGCGCATGTTCGTTGCATCGCTGGTGCACGGCTTTGCCCTGCAATACAGCGTCTCGTTCGAAGCGCTGCTGCACCTGCTCGCACAGGGTCTCGAACGCCTCGGTATCCGCCAAACTCCCCAATCGTCACTACCTGCAGTTCTCCGTGAATTATTAGAGGCGGAAAACGAAGTCACTAACACCACAGAGTCAGGCCCGCAGTCAGGTGGCGAAGCTACCACGAAGGCCCGGCTCAGACCGGCCGAACTCGCAAGTCTCGCCGCCCGTGACCCCCGCGTGCTTGTTCAGTTGCTCAGATCCCCTGCACTAAAGGCCACGCCCGCCGAACTGAATGCGCTGACAACAGTCGAACCCGAAGCCGTTGTACGGATCATCCGAAGTTTCACCGCCACGGACAGCCAGACGCCGATGGCCGATGCTGAAACTGTCCTTGACGTTTCAGCCGATGGAGAGATTTGGTCGGAATTCATCGCGCGCCTCACTTCGACGAACGGGTCGCCGGCAGGCTCCGCCACGGCAATCCGCGAGAGCCCACCAACCCCAGCGGAAATCTCCAAACTATCCTCAGTCAACTCAGAGTCTCTTGCCGAGCTAATCCGCCGCTACGGAGCTAACCGCGACTGGCTCGAACGCACGATCGGAGCGCTTGACCGCCCCACTGTCTTTCGCCTGATCGAAATCCTCGAGCCCGAGCACGCCGCCCGCGTCGTCGAATTTCTGGGCGATCTCTCAGAAGTGCATCGAAACGAACCCATCCTGCCGCGCGAGCCCGCGCATTTCGACCGGCTGCTGTACGTCCTCACCATCACTTACCTCGTCGAAGAGCCCGGTTCGCATTTCAATCGTAAGTCTTTCTGCCTCTCACTGATTGAACAACTTGCACAACGCGAGGCTGTAGCCCCCACAGTGATCCTTGCAGCTCTTGCGAAAGGCATTGAAGCAGCACGCGCGCGCAGCCCGCTCAGGTCCTCGCTCCCGGCGATCCTTGCGGAGCTGTCGGCGGAACTGGCACCCCGCCCGGTTCGCGTGAATATCCTCGCCGATCTGCCTACTCAATCGATCCCAATGATCGAGATGGCGCTGGCCCACAGCGATCCCGCTGAGCAGCAACGCACAATCCTCGCTGCGCTCGGGCAAATGCAGAGCGCCGATATCGAAGCTCTGCTCGCGCGACTGTTGCCCGCGATACAAGATGCCAATGCCCCTGTTTCTCAGGCACTGCAGGCGGCACGCACAGCCGCAGCGAATCCGTTACATTTCTACGCCAGGCTGATCGCGACATTGCTGGCGGCAAAGCCGCTGGACTTCGCTGCCATCGCAGAAACTACGAGTCAAGCCGGCGCCAGACCCGCAATTGCGGGAGCCCCCGCGCTATGGCCACTGGTTGCGCTCACCGGCGCGATTGCCGCAGCGATCACCGCCACCCCGGCGTCCGGAAATCTTTGGGAACTAGTCGACACTCTCATTCTCCGCCACCCTCAACCGGCAGCGGCCTTCCTGCGCCTTACCCCGATCCGTCTGAAGTTAAGCAGACGCTCATCCCGGTGGGGTGCAGCCGAATTGACAACCGCGATCCTCTCCACGCCGTCGCCAGGCAATCTGAAAAAGCTCACAAGCAGGCTCCGGCAAGTCAGTCCGCAGTATGCCGAACACCTTCTCACTCCCACGAGTGCGCTCGATGCTGCGCAGCTGTTGAACCGCCTCCTCAGCGCCCGCTCAGGCGACGAACGCGACGGACTACTCCTCACCTTCGAACTCTTCCTCCGGGGCGGCACATCCGATCAACGCGCCGAAATCCTGAATTGGCTCAGATCTCCGGCGGCGCGCGAACAGCTCCTCCGCATCCTCCCGCAACAAGCGCTGATCGATTTGATCGGATTCCTCCTGCCAGGTCAAGTCGAGAGCACGCGCCGCACCGCGGCAGTTCTTGCGTCTGCATGGAGCCGAACCAACCCTAAAGACACCCCTCAGATCTGGAGTATCGCTCTCAACCTGATCGCCAGCCGTGCCTACACCGACAAACGCCTGATCACAGAAGCCGCAATGCGATCCGGCACGGAAACGTTTCAGGTGACGGCCAGGCAATTGGCCGAGCAGGCGGGCTATGCCACACTGCGCGACACCATCGTAGCCGCGCCGCAACCGTCGACCACTTCCAGACCACCCATGCCCCGCAAACCCGTGACCGAACCCGACCCACCCCACAACAGCGATCCCATCTATATCGCCAACGGAGGCCTCGTCATCACCGCTCCGTTCCTCCCCCACCTCTTTCACTCCCTCAACATGCTCGAACCCGACGACCAAGGCCGCCAACGCTGGCTCAATCCCGACGTCGGCTCTCGCGCCGTCCACCTCCTCCAATACCTGGCTGACGCCAACACCTCGGCCCCCGAGCCCACGCTGGTGCTCAACAAACTTCTCTGCGGCCTCGAACCCTCCACTCCTATCGCGCCCGGGATCGAACTGACGGAACGAGAAACCGAACTCTGCGATCAGCTCCTGGGGGCGATTCTCGCTAACTGGACCGCCCTCGCCAACACTTCCGTCGCCGGTCTGCGCGAGACGTTCCTCCAGCGCGAAGCCCGTCTCAACTATGCCGATAACCGCTGGCACTGCCGCGTCAACCGCCGCACGCTCGACGTACTGGTCGACAGCATCCCCTGGAGTTTCGCCGTAATCCTGAACAACTGGATGCCCACACCCATCCACGTGACCTGGTAATCATGACGAAGCACGAAGACAAGCATTTAAGGGCCAACGCCACAGCAATAGAGAACGAAATCGTCTGGTTCCGTGAGCTTCTCGATAGACGTTTTCACGCGCACGCCGCCGGGCACTACACCGAACACGATCTCATCGAGACGATCCCTCCACCACAATTGGGCCGCACGCCTTACGGCGCCGTAATTCGCGAATTCAAACTAAGCGCAGCAGAGAGACTCATCCTGCTCCTCGCGTTTCTTCCGCAAATCCGTCCGGACGCGCTCGATCCTTTTTTGATCCGGAACGAAGCCCTGCAGCGCCGCTTTACCGAATTCGGCGGTATTGCCGGCGCGCAAACAGGATTCTTACCCACTGCCGAAACCGCGCTCTTCCTCCTCGCCGGACGCGATACGCACCTGCGCCTGCATTACCTCTCACTCCTCAGCGCTGACCATGTCTTCTTCCGCCGTCAGATTCTGCAATTCGAACAGCCCCCCGCCGCCGACCCATCGCAGGCTGCGCTGCTTCGCGTGAGCCCCGAATATTTCGAACGCCTCACCACCGGCCGCCCGTGGACACCACCCTTCGGCCCCGACTTCCCCGCCCAGCGCATCACGACACCAGCCAGCTGGGAAGACCTTGTGCTCGACGCGGCCACGATGCGCGAAGTGCAGGACATCGTGCGTTGGATAAAGAACCGCGACTTTCTCCTTGATGAATGGCATCTCCGTGACCGTATTCGCCCCGGCTTCCGCAGTCTCTTTTACGGCCCGCCCGGCACGGGCAAAACGCTGACCGCAACGCTCCTCGGCAAAGCCACCAACCTTCCGGTCTACCGGATCGATCTCTCAAAGATCGTCTCCAAGTACATCGGCGAGACGGAAAAGAATCTGGCGCTCGTCTTCGATCACGCCGAGCACGCCGACTGGATTCTCTTTTTCGACGAAGCCGATTCGCTCTTCGGACGACGCACCGAATCGCGAACGTCCAACGACCGGGCCGCCAACCAGCAAATCTCGTATCTGCTGCAGCGTGTGGAAGACTTTCCGGGCGTAGTGATCCTCGCAAGTAACCTCCGCTCGCAGATCGATGAAGCGTTCTATCGCCGCTTCCAGTCGACAATTCACTTCGATGTACCGGGCTTTGAACACCGGCTGCAGCTCTGGAGCAACAACTTCAGTGACAAACCCTACAAGCTCGCGCCGGATGTGGAGCTTGCCCGCCTTGCCCGCGACTACGAACTGACCGGCGGCAATATCGTTAACGTGCTCCGCTACGCCTGCCTCCAGGCAGTAGAGCGGGAACCGCGTGAAATCCGCAACGGCGACATCCTCTTCGCCATTCGCGCCGAACGTCACAAAGAGGGAAAGTCGATGCAGAGTTGAAGGTGACACCATGCCCGAATTCGCACAGCCAACCCAAGCCCCTCTCCGGCAGCGAGCCGACAATCAATCCGCCCGCATGCCGCTCCTCCGGACACCCGCGACGCACGCGCTCAAGCAGCTCAGCAACATTCTGAATTCGCACACAGAACCCGTAATACAGGGCTATTTCCGCGAAACAGGTCCACAACAATTCACGGACGCCGCTACTGGCGAGGTTTTCCATCAATCCCAGGCGCAGGTAGACAACCGCCTCCAGATCACAAACGGCGCCGAAGCTTTTTACATCACGCTGGTCCGCGGCAACTGGTATCGCGACGGAGAACCCCGCACCGCCCCCACTCCGCCGGTCCGCAACGCGCCCCAGGTAATCCGGGAAGAGCCCGCCGACCCCTTCTACGTGGGAGCTAAAGGAGCTACTCTCCGGCGGAGCGAGAGCTTCGATTCGACCGATAGCCAGGGTGCAACATACCGTGTTCATGGCAGCAAAGTGCACAAAGAACTCGCAGCAAGAGGCAAAGCTGCGAAACGCACAAGTACGACTCAGAACGTCGTGACCGCGGCCCTCTCCATCCACTTCGTAAATGCCGCCAACCGGCTGGTGAGCAAAACCGCACATTTCACAAGCGCGTGGAACAGCGGTTATTTTCAGCATCTGCTCCATCCGGAAGACCCATCCATCAAACCCGAAAGCTTTGAAGCCGGCCAGCGTGCCGTTACTGCACGCGTACTCCCCGGAGCATCATTCTCCGCTCAATCCCATGCCCACAGCGAAGTCTCCATGGATGCGGACCCCACCATCGTCGCCCAAATCCTCGCAGCCTACACGAAGCTGCTTGGGAAGGTCCCCGAAGACAGCAAGATCCTCAAAGCCGTCATTCGCGTCCACTCTTCGCCCAACACCGTCTGCATGAATGCCTGCCGGTTCGCGCTTGAGGAAGTGCGAAAAGCGGCCGAGCTCAGCATCCCCGGCGCCCATCCTCCGACGGTCCAGACTTCAGGTCGCTTCGCCGTGGAGCTCATGGCAACATCGGACAAACCTTTTCGGAAACTCGCCGGTAATCCTCAGCACAAGGCTCTCGCCGAAGGCCGCGAGAAAGATCTCACGCCCGCTCCACCGCGCGGCGCCTCCGGCAGACTGATCGAAGTTCTTAACGATCGCGACCAGGGCAAGTCCTCAACGGAAGACCATTCCAACTCGTCGTCCAGCTCGTCGGAAGCCGGTGATTACGACGTCCCCCAATTGATGTCGCTCGCGTCCTCCGGCTCCGGCGTCGTACAGACCGCCTCAGCGGCCAACAAAACCGGCCTTCCCGACAGTCTTAAATCGGGTATCGAATCGCTCTCAGGCATGTCCATGGATCGCGTCAAGGTCCACTACAACTCCTCGAGGCCTGCCGAACTCAACGCCCATGCCTATGCGCAGGGAACAGACATCCACGTCGGCCCCGGTCAGGAAAAGCATCTTCCTCACGAAGCCTGGCACATCGTCCAGCAGGCCCAGGGACGTGTGAAACCAACCAAACAACTTCTGGGCCGCCACGCCATCAACGATGATCGCGGACTCGAAGCCGAAGCCACTCAAATGGGAGCACACGCATTGCAACAGCGCGCCGTCGCTCAGCTCGCTCCCTACGCCGCCACCCTCAACTCCGCCATCATCCAGAGAGCTGCAGGCGTCGAATACGAGACCTCCATCGCTGCGCGCTTTCCGTACACAGCCGCCAACCCTGAGGAGGGCCGCGTTCCGCAAGACGAAACGATGCTTACCGCCGCCGGCTGGAAGATCGACTCCGACAACAGCAAGCTCGAATTCGTCACCGAACCGCCCGTTGACGTAGCAGCCCTCGCGCCAATCGTCGACAACATGCTCGACGCCGTTGCTCGATTCCCCACAACACTTGCCGTGCCCACACTGCTGAGTGACATCGTTTTGATGCCGGCAGCCAAGGCGTATGTAATCCCCCCATACGCCAAAGAGATCATCACCGGATCACCTCAAGGCACAGTCGGCATTCCCTTTGACCGACTCTTCCACTTCTTCGAGCTCCTGACGCGTTACAGGATGGATTCCGGCCGCATCGTCGTTGAAGAACACGATGCACTTCTTACAGCTGCCTGGGACCGTTGGCGAGCAAAGGTACCGGCGGACGACGAAGAGGCCGCCGCGAAAGGCAGGCGCGAAGGGGTGCTCCGGGGATTCGACGAAAAACTGCAGAGCGAACGGGATTCCGGCCAACACCCGATTGGCGCCCGCCACGCTGCTCAATTCGCTGACATTTCCGCCGCCGTTAACGCTTCCGTCGCCGGTGTAGCGGGCCTCGCCGCGCCACAACTGAATAAGCTGAAAGGACTACTGCACTTCATCGGGCAGTACATACTCAACAGCCAGGGCGCCCACGCCAGCTACAAGAAAATGCTGTTCCCGGTGATGGCTCGCTCATCATTTGCCTCGATGTATTCGGCCCTCCATCGCGATGCGAAGACAGCGTTCCCCGCCGCAGCCGCTGAACTTGTGACCCGGCTCGGAGCCACGGCCGCCACCACACTCTTGCCAGGGCAAGCCGGTGGAGATTTTACAGTTCAGCAGTGGCTCGATTCCATTGTGGTGCCCGAACCGCGGGAAGTTCCCGGCCGCCCTGGCGGCCTCAACCGCATTGTCAATTCCGATCGCATGACTGCCCCGGGAGCGACAGCCCCGCGCGGCAGCAACACAGATAAATCCATGGGAGCCCTGAAAGTCAAAGGCGGTCTTGTCGTCGTCGAGCTCCGTGCACTCAAGTCCTTCACCCGAATAAGCACCTTCACCGTACCCAGCATGCGCGCGTTCGTTGCGGATCTTGCCAATCTGATCGCAGGAGGCGGCGCTTGAACAAGCTTCTCGACACGCCGACCGCAGGAGTGAGCGGCACAGTGATGGCCGCTCCCGCGGGATCACTCGGCTTCGATACGGACACGCAGCTCACCGCATCCACGGCGCAGGCCTTCAAACAAGCGGGCTTCACCTTCGCTATCCGCTACTTGTCGCTCGGTAGCACGGAGAAATCAGGCGATCTATCCACAACCGAAGCCAACAATATTCTCAACGCAGGTCTCGCCCTGATGGCGGTGCAGCATGTCCAGTACGCGGATTGGTGTCCAACTGCGCAAATGGGGGAAGAGTACGGACAAAATGCCGTCAACAACGCCAGGTCGGTCGGCCTCCCCGCTCGGCTCAGTCTCTGGCTCGATCTCGAAGGCATCAGCACCAGCGCATCCGCTTCCAGCGTCAGCGCCTACTGCGAAGCATGGCTGAATGCCGTCTCCGCGGGCGGCTATACACCTGGCATCTACATTGGCTATGATGCGATCCTCACTGGACACCAACTCTCCCAACTGCCCGTGAGATACTTCTGGAACTCAGGCAGCGAAAGCAGTTCCGTCTCGGGTCGGTCCTATCCCGCGGAGGGCTACTGCATGCTGCAAAGCATCAGTTCGAGTTACGTGCTTGACGGGGTGACCTATGACCGCGACGTTATCGAGACGGATAACCTCGGTGCGACGCCATTCTGGCTCGCGCCACAGACGAAGCCTGCACCGATACCGCCGAAGCCAGACGGAGGCAGTGGCAGACAATCCCCAACTGGCCGGGTAATTCTGAAAATTGCCGCGGGATGCTGGGGAGCGCTGCTGCTCTATCTCGCGGGAGTCTACACGGGACCGCTCATCCGTAGCGAGCCAGCCAAATCCCAGACCAGCATTGTTACAACACCAGCGCCTCCACCGGAGCCGCGACCCGCATCCGGTCCTTCAGCGGCCGCCCGTCCTCCCGAGTCCGCAATTCCTCAGTCGACGTATCTCCTGGCCGGATCTTTCGACAACGCCGCCAACGCCGCCAGCCGCCTATCCACTCTGAAAAACGCCGGCTACGAGACGGCAATAGTAATCACGTCCAGAACCACTGATGGCCATGTCATCCACGCCGTCCACCTCGGCCCGTTCAGTAACTCCGAAGCCGCCAACCGCACCGCCGCGCAACTCGAGAACGAACTCGGTATCACGTCGACTGTGATGCAACCCAAAAAAGCTAATTGAGACATTCATTGGCGCAGGCTGGCGGCTTACCGTCAGGAGTGCCCGTCTGAGAACAGAAAGCGCACGCTGTATTTGCGCAGCATGAGGTTGGGCACCATTCTGGCTGCCGCTTTCGCCTTGGCATCGAAATCCGAAGCCACGAGAATTCCCCGCACTGTCGTGCTTTCTTCTTCGGCTGCCACATCACCTGGGGATTCTCGCGATTCCGATCACCGTTCTCCTCTGATTCCGATCAGTATTCTCCTGGTCCCGATCAGCGAGGTCGGAGCGAAGCGACGCTGGCT
>JBEHXG010000004.1:0-178686 GCA_048498815.1 Acidobacteriota bacterium
AAACTCTGGCACTTCAACGCTATTCCCGGTTCGGGCGAGTTCTGTAATGAGACATGGGCGGGCGATAGCTGGCAGCATGGCGCCGGCGCCACCTGGTTGCCGGGGACTTACGATCCGGAACTAAACACGGTTTACTGGACCGTAGGCAATCCCGGTCCTGTAATCAATGGCGACGTTCGAAAAGGCGACGATCTGTTCACCTGTTCGGTGGTCGCGCTCGATCCCGATACTGGTCTTCGCAAGTGGCACTACCAGTTCACGCCGAATGACACGCATGACTGGGATTCCACAGAGGACACAATTCTGGTGGATCGCCAGTGGCATGGGCAGCCGCGCAAGCTGATGCTGCATGCGGATCGCAATGGCGTGTTTTATGTGCTGGACCGTGTGACAGGCAAGCTGCTTCAGGCAACGCCGTTCGTTCGTGTTACGTGGGTGAAGGAGTGGGATGCAAATGGACGTCCCATTGAACTTCCGAATACGCGGGCAAGCGCGGAAGGTGTCACGGTGTATCCATCTCTCGGTGGCGGTACAAATTTCCAGGCGCCTTCCTACAGTGCGGCGACGGGCCTGTACTACCTCGTTTATCACGATTCACCAGGTAACTATTCTTCGGGCCCTCAGGCGTATGAAGAAGGGCGGCAGTACCAGGGCCGCGGCAACGGAGGTGGATTTGGCGGACCTCCGGCGGGAGCCGCGCCGAATACGCAGGGCGTGATGGCCATCGATCCGGAGACCGGCGCTGTGAAGTGGAAGTACGAACTGACGCAGGCCGCGCTCACCCCGGGTGTGCTGGCAACGGCGGGCAACGTTGTCTTCGCCGCTACCACGGAAGGGTCGTTTATTGCTCTTGATGCGCTAAGCGGCAAACTGCTGTGGCGCTACAACACGGGTGGATCGCTGGCTTCCGCGCCCATCAGTTATTCCGTAGATGGCCGCCAATACGTGGCGATCGCCGGTACGGGTGCGCTGTTCGGTTTTGCGTTGCCGCGCTGAAGACGGATTTCGAGCCCGGTCGGTAAGATGAAACATGCCGGGCGAAATCTCACGCCGACAGCGGGCAGCGCTCATTCTGACGGCGCTCGCGTCGTTCGTGGCGAAGGTGACTCTTGCGCTTCGGACGTATGGCACGAACGACGTTTATACGTACCAGCGTTTCGCCGTCTGGTCGCGATACTTTGGCGCCGATCTTTATGACATCGCGCCGGATCTGAACCATCCGCCATCAATGCTTCACGTGCTGCGCGCGATCCTCTGGGTAGCGGAGCACACTTCCCTGCCATTTCAGTTCTGGATTCGGTTCCCCGGAATACTGGCGGACGTTGGCACGCTTTGGCTCATCTGCCGGATTCTCGGGGCGCGTTTCGCGGAAAAGCGCATATTTACGACGGTGTTGCTAATCGCAATCGCACCCATTCACATTCTGATTTCCGGCTTTCACGGCAACACCGATCCCGTGATGATCTTCTTCGTGATTGCCGCGGTTTGGCTGGCCGGGTACCGCGATCAGGCGCTCGCCGGGGGAATTGCGTTTGGCATGGGGTTCTGTATCAAAATCGCTCCGGTAATTCTATGTCCGGTGTTTTTCCTTTGGCTGCGTGGCGCGCGTCGGCGCGCCGTTTTTTTCGGCGCCGCGTCGGCTGTTGTGTTGCTGGCCTGGTCGCCATATGCCTTTGAGCAGCCCGGCGCTATTTACCGTCAGGTCTTCGGATACAAGAGCAGCTATGGACTCTGGGGCGTTTCCTGGCTGATGCGGGAAGTGGCAATTCGGTCGCCACGCTTTCAGGGCCTCAACTCCGCGTTCAGCCATGTGGGTACGCCTCTGGTGCTCGCGGTTGTGGTCGTTGTTTCGGTATACCTGAGCCGTCTTTCCACCCGACCATCTCTTTACACACAGGTGGGCATGATCTTCCTTGTTTTTTTCGCGGGAACGTCGGGCTTCGCGGTGCAGTATCTCGCGTGGCTGACACCCTGGGTAGCCGAGCTGGGCTC
The DNA here is from genome assembly GCA_048498815.1 of Acidobacteriota bacterium. Lineage (GTDB taxonomy): Bacteria > Acidobacteriota > Terriglobia > Bryobacterales > Bryobacteraceae > BOG-234. The sequence continues at coordinate 1,993 of JBEHXG010000004.1, forward strand.
GTTTCCTGTTGCGTGGTTCGTGATGACGGGTTCGGTGTTTCTACTGGTGGTCTATAACTACTGGACGCTCGGCATGCCATGGTATCTGGCGATCGCCTACCCGTGGGGTTCGCATCAATATTTTCAGGCGCTATGCTGGCTTTCCGTACTGTTGCTGACGGTTGTAGCGTGGCAGCGCGTCGCGCGCGGCAGGAATCTGAGCGTGCCGGCGGTTGCCGCGCTCCCCGCAGTGCTTGGCGCTGGTGTGCTTCTCGGCTATCAGGCGCGAGTACACATGAAGCGCGATTCGTTGAGTGTTCCGCCTGTCTATGCGAACGATACGGTGCTGTTCACACGATCCGACGAACTGCAGAACCTGGCTACGGAACTTCAGCGGAGGGGGCGAAGCGCGGAGGCGTCTTCGGTAAGCGAGGAAGCCCGGCGTCTGGGCGTTCAGGCGGAGAGCAGTTACGAGCAACTGATCGCGTTGCATCCTGAGAGGAAGAACCAGTCCACACCGGAAGAATATCTTTATGCCTCGCAAAGCGACTACAATCAGGAGGCGTATGCGCAGTGTGCGTGGGACGCTGCGCAGGCGCTGAAATGGCGGCCCGGCATTCCCGGCGCCTGGTACAACATCGCACTCTGTGACGGGCAGATCGGCGACTGGGATGGCGCCCTCGCAGCTGCGAGAGAAGCGGTGAGGCTTGAACCTGAGTCGAGCGATGCGCGTGCGGGTCTGGAGTGGGCGCTGGATGGCAAACGTCGAGCGTCGGGTTTGGCGACCGACTTGCACCGCTAGCGTGCGTATCACTTAAACAGGCCCGGAACGCTGAGAAATCTTCCTACCTTCTTAAAACCCCGCAATGATGCTTTCCCTCTGATAATCCGCCGGTAACCTCAGTCTTTATCCTCATTTCGATGCGTTCGGGCCTGGTATCACTCCCAGGCCTTTCCTCATCTGGTATCTCCAATTCTTTGGCGGCAACGCCAATTTCCTGGCGCCCTGCGCGACAATAGAAGCCATGGCAAAACTTGGATTTCTTGGTCTCGGTCTCATGGGATATCCCATGGCGCGCAATCTTCTGAAGGCTGGCCATTCGGTCGCGCTCTGGTCTAATACGGCGAGCAAGGCTGCCCAGCTGAAGGAGGAAGCCGGTGGCGTCCCCTGTACGACGCCCGCCGATGTTGCGCGTCAGTCTGACGTCGTGTTCCTTTGCGTTGGCGACACGAAGATGGCCGAGCAGGTGATCCTCGGTAAAGATGGTTTGATCGAGGGCGGGCGCAAGGGGCTGGTGATTGTGGATGCGAGCACGATTAGTCCTTCAGCCAGCGTCGCGATCGGCGAAAAACTGGCTGCCGCGGGAATCGATTTTCTCGGCGCACCGGTTACCGGATCTACTCCTGGCGCGATCAACGCCACGCTGACGTTCATGGTGGGTGGGGATGAGAAGGTCTACCAGTCGGTGCTCCCGCTGCTTGAGGTGATGGGCAAGAAACTCTACTATTGTGGCGGCCCGGGAATGGGCCTGCACGCCAAGCTGACGCAGAATCTGGTTCTTTCGAATATCCTTCAGGCGTTTAATGAGGGGATTGTGCTGAGCACCAAGGCTGGAGTTCCGCCTGCGCTCATGCTGGACATCCTTTCAAACAGCGCTGCAAAGTCCGGACTTATCGAATACAAGGCGCCGTTCATCTTCCGCCGCGATTTCACAACGAACTTCTCTGTCAAATGGATGCACAAGGACATCGGGCTCATGCTGGAATCCGGTAGCGAGCTGGATGTGCCGCTTCCCCTTACCGCGCTTACCCGGCAGATGTTCCAGGCGGCAATCTCTCAGGGACATGGAGAGGAAGATATCTGCTCCACTATCAATGTGTTAGAGGGATTTGCGGGTGTGAAGGTCCAGTCCTAAGGTGTTGGACGGTACAAATCCTGAATTTCATATACAAAATTCAGTTGATTCCAAATTCTATCTATACTAATATTGGAATCAAGCCGGGGAGGTTTTGAGTACTCCCACCAAAGCGAGACTAACCTCTAAACTGAAAGACCCCTGAAGCATCCTCCCCGGCGCCCGTAAGGGTTCGGTCTTTCAAAGTCTCATTCCTTTCAACAGAAAATCGATTCTTCGCAACATGTTATGATCGATCAGGTCATGTCGCGGCGTACTCTGACGATTCTGGGGTCCACTGGTTCGATCGGAACCAATACGCTCGATGTGGTTCGGCAGAATCCGGATCAGTTCCAGGTGTTCGCGCTCGTCGCCGGGCGCAATATTGACCTCCTTGCGCGGCAGATTGGGGAGTTCCGGCCCGCGGTGGCGGTGGTTGAAGCGGCTGAAGACGTTGATAAGCTGCGGAGGCTCCTTCCAAAATCGGGAATTCCACAGCTACTCAGTGGACCTGCAGCCCGGGTTCAGGTTTCTGTGGCATCGGAAATCGACACCGTGATGTCTTCGATCGTCGGAGTTGCCGGGCTCGAGGCAACTTACGAGGGAATCTGCGCCGGTAAGCGCGTGGGTCTGGCCAACAAAGAAGTCCTTGTTTCGAGCGGCAAATTGGTGATGGACGCGGTGGCTCGGCACGGGGTAGAGATGATTCCCGTCGATTCCGAACATAACGGCGCGCATCAATGTCTGCGAGCCGGTCTGCGATCCGAGGCGAAGAAGCTGATCCTGACGGCATCGGGCGGTCCATTTCGGACGACTCCTAAGGAAACTTTGGACTATGTCCGACCGTCAGACGCTTTGAAGCATCCAACATGGAAGATGGGTGACCGAATCACGATCGATTCGGCCACTCTGATGAATAAGGGTTTCGAAGTCATTGAAGCGCACTGGCTTTTCGATTTTTCGGCAGAGGATATTCAGGTAGTGGTGCATCCTCAATCGGCTGTGCATGCCATGGTGGAGTATGAGGACGGCAGCGTGATTGCACAAGTGTGCGCTACCGACATGAGAATGCCGATTCAGTATGCGCTGACATGGCCGGATCGGTGGGCGGCTCCGGTGCCGCGAATCGACTGGACGCAGTCGCGGCAATGGGAGTTTCACGCTCCGGATTTCGATAAATTCCGGCTGCTTGGGCTCGCTTACGCATCTTTGCACCAGGGCGGAGCTTCTTCCTGTATTCTGAACGCTGCCGATGAGATAGCTGTGGCGGCGTTTTTGAAGGAAGAAATTCGGTTCCCGGCAATTGCGGGCGTGGTGGAAGAGACCTTGAATCGCATGCCATTTCAGGAGCCGACGAGCATTGTGGAAGTGCTTGAAATCGATCGCACCGCGCGCAGGGTGGCACGGGAAGTGATTGATTCGAATGCCGCGAAGTTTGCTCCACGGAGCGAAGCTAAGGCCGAGACCGCTGGTGACGTGAAATGATGACCGTTCTCTCCAATATCTGGTGGCTGCTGGTTCTGATCGGCGTGATGATTCTGGTGCACGAACTCGGGCACTTCTGGGCAGCGCGCGCTTTCAAGGTGAAGGTTGACGTCTTTAGTTTTGGCTTCGGTCCGCGGCTTTTTGGGTTCAAGCGCGGCGAGACGGATTACCGCTTTTCGCTTTTCCTGTTTGGCGGCTACGTGAAGATGGTTGGCGATCAGCCTGGCGACGCTCATGCGGCCGATCCGGATGGTTTTCTGGCGAAGCCCCGCTGGCAGCGACTGATCATTGCGGGTGCTGGTCCCTTCATGAACGTGGTGCTGGCGATCGGGGTTTTGACCGGGCTCTATATGGTCTCTTTCGAGAAGATCATTGACGATAACGGCGCGGTGGTTGGCCACGTTGTGGCCGATTCCCCGGCAGCGAAGGCCGGCATCGTCGCCGGCGATAAGATTCTGCGGATCGATGGAACCGCCAATCCGGACTGGGAAGACATTCTGACTCGCGAAATCGAGCAGGTGGATCGCCCCATTTCCGTCTCCGTACAGCGCGCCGGCAGGGTTTTTACGACGTCCGTTACTCCGGTTACCGACGAGAAGAGTGGTATGGGGGACGCCGGTTGGGAGGGCGAAAACGTTATCCAGGTCGGCGCTGTGACAGCGGGAATGCCCGCGGCTTCGGCTGGCCTGCAAAAGGGCGATGTGCTGCTGAAGGTGAATGGCACGCCGATTCACTCGCGCTACACGCTTCCTGAGATCATTCGCCGCAGCGACGGCAAGCCGGTTACGGTGGAGTATTCGCGTCCCGGTGCACAGGCGGGTTCGACGAGTACGGCTACGATGGTTCCCCAGTTCAAGGCTCTGGACGGTCCCGCAAGATGGATGATCGGGGTCAGCCCAGAGGTGAAGTGGAACATTCTGAAGACGAGTCTTTCGCTTCCGGATGCGCTTTCCGAATCCGTGAAGCAAAACGCCAAGTCCGCCACGCTGATTGTGGAAATGCTGCGCGGGATTGTGGAACGGCGGGTTCCGGCAAAGACGCTCTCGGGGCCGATCGGGATTGCGGGTCAGGCGACCGAGGCGGCTAAGCAGGGCCCGGCAACATTCCTGTCTCTAATGGCGATGGTCAGTCTGAATCTGGCGATCCTGAACCTGCTGCCGATTCCGATTCTGGACGGGGCCATGATCCTCACGCTGCTGATAGAGATGGTGATGGGGCGGGACATCAGCCTCAGCGTCAAGGAAGGCATGCTCAAGGTTGGGTTCGTTTTTCTCATGATGCTGATGGTATTCGTGATTTACAACGACATTGCCCGCCGCATCGTGCCCGGACTTCTGCTGGGCGGCCACTTTTAGCCCGAACTGCCGTGTTTTTCTGAACCTACACGGCCGTAACAATCATCTGCTAACCTGACAAAGCCAATGGAGTCTTCGTGTGTCCGGCAAACGGAACTTCCCCATACTTCAAAGCTGTTCGCGGATCTGATCTACGATTTCGATAAGGTTGCCGACCTCTATCCCTGGCGTCCGAACAGCCTGGAAGCGATCGCCGAAGCTTCCAGGTTCGATTTTCCCGCAACACGACGCGCGGCGATCGTTTCGGCGCTGACACCGCTGAACATCGGGAATCCTTCGCTGGAAATTCTTGCAAAACCCGGCACCGTGGCGATTGTGACCGGGCAGCAGGTGGGACTTTTTTCCGGCCCGGCTTATACCGTTTATAAAGCGCTTACGGCGATTCGAATTTCCCGGGAGCTGAACTCGCGCGGGATCACGGCGGTGCCGGTGTTCTGGCTGGCTACGGAAGACCATGATCTGGCGGAGGTGGACCATGCGTGGGCCTTCGGCGGCGATCTGCAGCCAGTGCGGCTACAGGCGAAGGGGCCGGCGACGAACGGGTCGCGGCCTGTGGGCGGGGTGGTGCCGGAGTCGCTGCCTCTGCCGGAATTGAAGATTGCGCTGGAAGGGCTGCCGTTCGCCGAGGAAGCGTTTTCGCTGATCTCGGACGCTTATCTGTCCGGCGCGAGCATGGGTGACGCCTTCGCTGCCGTAATCCGAAAGATCTTCGCGCCCTACGGACTCCTGCTGATTGATCCGATGGATTCCGGTGTTCGCTCCGCGGCTGCGCCGTTTATGGCGGATGCGGTGAAGGGAATGCCGGACCTCATCGGGGCTTTGACACAGCGCAGTAAGCAACTGACGGACCGCGGCTATCATGCGCAGGTGCTGGTGGATCAGCAGACTTCGCTGGCGTTCCTCCTGGAAGATGGACATCGGGTGGCGCTACGACACTCTGCCGGTGAATTCGTGGCACATCATCGCAAATGGAGCGCTCAGGAGCTTGCCTCGCGGGCGGCAGAGCTTTCGCCCAATGCGCTGCTTCGTCCGGTGCTGCAGGATTTTCTGCTGCCGACGGCGGCGTATGTTGGTGGCCCCGCGGAGCTGGCATATCTGGCCCAGTCTCGCGTGCTTTATGAAAAGCTGCTCGATCGGCAGCCTGTCGCGTTTCCCCGGGCCGGATTCACGCTCCTCGACGAACGCGCGGCCAAACGCATGCGCCGCTATAAGCTCACACTGCCGAGCCTCTTCACGAACGACCAGGCGCTGCAGAGCGCCATGGCGCGGCAGCTTGTGCCTGATGAACTGCGCGAGAAGCTGGCGACAACTGAGTCTTCCGTAGCAGCGGCGCTCGATGCGCTAAGCTCCGATCTGGGTCGGTTCGACGTTTCCCTGAATGGCGCGCTGAGCACCAGCAGACGGAAGATCGAGTATCAGCTCGCGAAGATCAGCCAAAAGACCGCATCGCAGATTATGGCCCGCGATGCGCAGGCGGAGGCGGACGCACGTACGCTTTCCGGCCTCGTGTTTCCTGCCCGCCACCTGCAGGAGCGTTTGTATTCGATTGTGCCGTTCCTCGCGAAGTTCGGACCCGGGCTGATCGATGACGTGTATGCAGCGGTCCGGATCGAAACCCCCGATCACCGCGTCCTGACTTTCTGAAACTCAAGATTCCCGGCAGCGCTGCCGATATGAAGCATTGGCGTGGATACGCAGCCTGTGATATCTGCCCTCACGAAAAGGAGCCCCAATGTTTCATGAAATCATCGCCGAGCAGATTGTGGTCGCGACGCAGAATGTTGTATCCACGATGTTCGGCCAGGAGATCAAGATAGGAGAGGCGCGCTGCGTCACCTCCGATCCCGGTCCTACCAGCGGTCTGGCGGCCATTATCGGCCTCGCCGGCAACTATACCGGCAGCGGAATTGTCGCCTGCACCGAAGAAACCGCCTGCAGGCTTGCCGGCTTTCTGCTGATGGACGAGTACAAGAGCGTTAACGAAGAAGTGCTGGATGCGATGGGCGAGATCGGCAATATGATCATCGGCAACGTGAAGTCCGAGCTGGAGATTCAGCTGGGGACGCTTGGCCTCAGCACGCCGACCGTGATCCACGGCCATGACTTCGCGGCCTGGACGTCCGGCGCGTATCCTTGGACTGTTGTTCCGTTCACCTGCGATGGGCATCCGTTCTCCGTGCAAATGATGCTCGTGGAGAATCGCATCCCGCTGCATTCGCGCAATCTTGCCGGACCCATTGCCGTTCATGTCTAGGAACCGGCCTCTGAGCTGAGTTCCCATAAAAGCAGGCGCCTGAGGCCATCTCACAATTCGGAGAGGCTTCGGGCGTTTTGTTGTTTCGGGTTGGAAGCTGATTAGTTCGCTCTGGCGTGCGGCGCGGATTTCTGAGTGGACGAGAGCGCGGTCATTATCGCGGAACCGATCTGTGAGAGCGGAAGCACCTGGTCGGCGGCGCCGAGTTCGATCGCTACCTTCGGCATGCCGAATACGACGCAGGATGCTTCATCCTGAGCGATGGTTGCAGCTCCGCGCTGGTGCATCTTTAACAGGCCTGCGGCGCCATCCGATCCCATCCCCGTCAACAGTACACCCACGATGTGACGGAATGCGGACTCTGCTACCGATTGAAAGAGCAGGTCTACAGCCGGGCGCTGGTAGTGGATCCGCGGGCCGTCCCGAATCACAACTTTTGAGACACCGTCGCTCTGCTTCACCAGCATGTGGAAGTTGCCCGGAGCAATAAGCGCCCGGCCTGGCGCGATCAGATCGCCATCGCGCGCTTCCTTTACTTCGAATTTGCAGAGCGTATTCAGGCGGCTCGCGAAGGATGCGGAGAAAACGGGCGGAATGTGCTGCACCACCACGATTGGTGGGCAATTTTCCGGAAGTTGCAGCAGCAGATCTTCGATCGCCTGTGTTCCGCCGGTAGAAGCTCCAATCGCGACGAGGCTCGACGCCGGGAAAGTTTGAGGCTGCGCCACCGCGGCAGGCACCGGTCGATCGGCCAGGGGCTTATGCAGCTTTGCGCCATACGATGCGCGAATCTTGCTCGCAAGAACCTGCCCGACTTCGCCGACAGAATAAGGGCCGGACGGCTTTGCGAGCACTTCGACCGCGCCCCGGCGGAGCGCTTCCAAAGCCGCATCGCTCGATGCCTGGCCTACCGAGCTGATGATGATTACCGGCAGCGGATTGTAGTGCATCAGCTTCGTGAGAAACGTCAGACCATCCATACGGGGCATTTCGATATCGAGCGTGACTACGTCGGGCTTCAGTTTCAGAATCTGATCGCGGGCCACAAACGGATCGGGCGCGACGGCTACCACTTCCATATCGGGTTCCTTTGAGATCGCCTCAGAAAGAAGGCGTCGCACGATGGCGGAATCATCCACCACAAGAACGCGGATGCGGCGCGCCGTCATGCCCGCAATCCATTGAGCTCAAGTTGTGCAGCGAGAAAGCCGCCATCCACTTCGAACGCGCGACGGATGCGTACGGCGGGCTCGGAATCCGGGCCCTCGCCCGCCGCCGGCAGTGCCGCGGGCGAGCTCAGACTGAAAATCGCGTCGCCGGCCCACTGGCTCAGCATGGCGCCGCAGATCATATTCGTAAGTTCCGCGGTGACTTCCAGCACACTGGATTCGGTGAGCTCATCGGGATCGAACGCGCCGGTAAAACTGCTCGCCATCGCGCGCGCCGATTCTTTTGCGATCTGCACTTCAAAGCGGCCTTCGCAGGCGCCGCTGAAGGTCATGCGTATGCGATAACAGTCCGCAGGCAGTGTTTCGTCGTTATCCATCTGACGGTCGGGCATGGTAAAAAACATGGTTTCCAGCACCGACTCCATGGCGGCGCCGAGTGCGTTGCTAATCTTTTCCGCCAGCAATTGCCACCTCCGTTACCCGCTCGATCTCTTCGCGCAGTTCTTCCGGGCGGAAGGGCTTCGCGAGGTAGCCATGCGCGCCCAAAGCGGTCAGATGCGCGCGGCGCGCCGTTGTCGCGTCGGTCGAGATAACGATGACGGGCACCGTCTTCAGTACGCCGGATGCGCCGAGCTGGCGGACAAACTCTTCGCCGTTCATGCGTGGCATATTGATGTCGGTCAGGATGACGTCGACCCATTCACGTTCGAGCACGGCCAGGGCTTCGATACCATCGGCCGCTTCCCAGTGAGCGCTGATTTCAATGCCGGAAAGATCGAGTACGCGACGAATGAACGTGCGCATGGATGGCGAATCGTCGACGATCAGCACACGGAAGGGCACAGATTAACTCCTTTGTTGGCGGGATCGGTTCGATTCGAACCCTGTTTTCTGAGTGGCAGCTCGCGCGGGGCGCCGCTTCCCGTTGACCACATCAGCTGACCAGTACCCACGTCAAGACGAACAGTGCGCGAGATGTTGCCGCCGACTTCCTCCGCGTGGACCATTACGCCGGCTGCCCATAATACTTTGCGACAGGCCAGATGATTGCGTTTTCCGATGTTGAATACGCCGTTGGGATCGAGCACCTGAGCGCCGCCGATCAGCCGGACGCTGAGGCGACTCTTGGCGGCCCCCATGGCGTAGGCCGCGTGAAACAATTCCGGAATGCCTGTGTCGGCGAACATGAAGGGACGCGTCCGCGCCCGCTCGGGGTCGATGGAGGATTCCGGCAGCATGATGTGAAGCAGTCCGGCTACGCCGGCGTATGCGTCATGAATCGCCACCGCGACGCAGGAGCCGAGCGCATGCGTTACCAGCGTGTCTTCGGCATCTCTGCTCACGCGGCAATCGGCGATACCTACTGTGATCGATGGCATCACAGAGTTCCTCCCTTGCGATAAACCGCCGGCTTTACGAACTTCAGCGGATGCGCGATTCCGGCGAGGCTTTCCGAATGACCCGTGAAGAGATAACCGCCCGGTTCGAGGAACTGAGCCAGACGATTGACGACGCGCTCCTGTGTAGGCTTATCGAAATAGATCATGACATTGCGGCAGGAGATGAGCGGGAACATGCTGCCGGGGTTGAAGGCCTCGATCAGATTGAGGCGGCGGAATTCGATGAGTCGCGCGATTTCAGGCTTGACTCGATAGAGGCCGTCATATTCGCCTTCACCCCGCAGAAGGTAACGGGGGAGCCATTCGCGGGGACAGGCGCTGAATCGTTCGGCGGGATAGATCGCCTTTCGCGCGGCGTGCAGCGCCTTTGTGGAGATATCGGTCGCGAGCAGGCGACATGGGGTACCGTGCTTCGCCTTAAGTTCATCCAGCAGTGTGAACAGCAGCGAGTATGGTTCTTCTCCCGTGGCTGATGCCGCGCACCAGAATTCGATGGAAGCGCGGTCCCTGAGGGCTGGCAGTATTGTTTCGCGAAGAAAATCAAAGTGCGCAGTCTCGCGAAGAAATGAAGTGAAGTTCGTGCTGAGCGCGTCAATCAGCGCGATCAGGGAGTCGCCCGTTGTGTCTGATTCGACGGCGCGCAGATACTGCTCATAAGTTGCGCAGTTGGCCTCGCGCAACTTCCTGTTGAGACGTGCAGAAACCAGATGTTCCTTACCTTCTTTGAGATCGATTCCGGCCTTGTCATAAACCAGGCGGCGAATCTTTTCGAATGTGCCCGGGGAGAGTGTGGCGTCGAACGGCGGGGCTGACACCGTCGCGCCGCGATCAGACATTCCGTCCGCCGAACAGGCCGTCCATATCGAGAATGAGGCCCACGCGGCCATCGCCGAGAATCGCGCCTCCGGCGACGCCGGCAACGTGGCGGAACGTCTCACCGAGGCTCTTGATCACTACTTCCTGCTTGCCGATTACCTCATCGACCATCAGACAGAAACGCCGCGAGTCCGTTTCCACCACAACAACCACGCACTTCGAAAGCTCCGTGGAACGGGGCTTTACATCAAACTGCGAGTAGAGGCGCGTGACCGGCAGGAGTCCGCCGCGTACCAGGATCATTTCGCGCCGGCCCTCGACGGTGAATACGGCGTCCGGGCGGGGGCGGAACATCTCGCGGATGGCGTAAATCGGCACTATGTAACGTTCTTCACCAACGCCGACTACCAGACCATCGATAATGGCGAGTGTGAGGGGTAGCTTCAGGAAGAAGACTGTGCCTTTGCCGGGTTGCGACTCAATATCGATGCGACCGCGCATCTTCTGAATCTGACGACGCACTACGTCCATGCCGACACCTCGGCCAGAGATGTCTGTAAGTTTCTCGGCAGTGGAGAAGCCTGGTTCGAAGATGAGGTTGAAGACCTCCTTATCCGTGAACTGTTGCCCTTCGGCGACGAGTCCGCGCTCGCGAGCTTTCGCCAGAATCTTTTCGCGATTCAATCCACGACCGTCATCACTCACTTCAATCACAATGTGACCCGCCTGATGATAGGCCTTCAATCCGATCTTCGCGACCGGGTTCTTCCCGGCGGCTTCACGGGCCGCAGGTGGCTCAATGCCATGGTCGGCGGAGTTCCGGATCATGTGCATCAGGGGATCGGCGAGGTCTTCTACAATCGTGCGGTCAAGTTCGGTGGCTTCGCCGCTGAGTTCGAGTTCCGCGCGCTTGCCCGCCTTGCGCGTCAGATCGCGTACCAGGCGGACCGAACGCTGGAAGAGCTGGCCGATCGGCACCATACGCATGGCCATGGTGGTTTTCTGCACGTCGGCTGTGATACGCGCAAGCTGCGAGAGATTGCGCTGTAGTTTGGGATTGCCGACCGAGTTGAGTTCGCCATCGTGACGCACCATGGATTGCGCGATCACGAGTTCGCCCACCATGTCGACGAGGAAGTCGAGTTTCGCGGTATCGATCTTGACGACACGTGAAGAACTTGTGTCAGCCTTCGCGGTGGTCTCGGTTGGCTCGACCGGCGCGGCGGAGACTTCTGCCGGATCCCGGGTCTGAGCGGGCTCGCCCACCATTGCGGCCTGGATGCGCGTGACGAGCGCGGCGTTGGGAGCGGCTTCTGACGGGGCCGTTTCGCCGGTGGCTGTGAGTTCGATGCGTCGCATATCTGTTCTGAGGTAATCGGCGCCTTCGAGGACGAGATCCACGACGGCGGGAGTTACGGTCAGCTTGCCGTTACGCGCATGGTCCAGCAGGGTTTCAACCTCATGGGCGACGGCCTGGATCGCGGGGAATTCCATGAATCCCGCCAGACCTTTGATGGTGTGGAATCCGCGGAAGATCGTGTGGATCGCGTCTTTGTTCTTTGGGTCGCGCTCGAGAATCATGAGCTGATTCTCGATAGCGGCGAGATGGTCGCGCGACTCCACAAAGAAGTCAGAAAGCAGTTCGGGATCGAGTGAAAGCGCCCCGGGTGCGGGATTGGCCAGCGCGGCTGGCGAGAAACCTCCATCGGCGATTGCCTGCTGCAGACGGGTAATAGTTGCGAGGAACGCCTCGGCAGAGAGAGGAGAGCACGATCGCAATTCGTCAATCAACGCCGGTATGCCGGACAGACCGGCGGCATTCGCGCGCGCGGCGATACTACTGAGCGTGGCAAGCAGCGCAGCGGAGCTGTCTTCGCCGGGTTCGGCCATCATGGCGGTAAGCGCAAGTTTGTCTACTTCTTCGCGCAGATCCGCCACAACCATGTTCTTTTGGCTGTCTCTGTCCACGATGGTCCTTTGACTCAGGCCGCGATCTTACGCAGCACTGCCATTTCCTGCGACGTGACAACCTCGTCGATATCCAGCAGGATCTTGACCTTGTCTTTGATCTTGGCCATGCCAAGCAGGTATTGCGTGGGCTGTCCGCCACCGAAGTCCGGGGTATCCTCGGTCTCGGCGTCGGAAACGTTGAGCACCTCCGAGACGGCATCGACTATAATTCCGACCTGTACGGGGCCCGCGGCGCCACGCACCTGCACGACGATGATGCAGGTCCGCGAAGTGTATTCGACCGCGTCAAGGCCAAACTTCGCTCGCAGGCAAATCACGGGGATTACCCTGCCGCGCAGGTTGATGACGCCTTTCACGTGTGGCGGTGTTTGCGGGACTATGGTGACGTCCTGCAGTCCCATGATTTCGCGGACCTGGAGAACGCGGATACCGAATTCTTCGGTGCCGAGGTGGAAGGTGAGGTACTTGCCGGCGCGCGAGTCAGCGATTGCGGTTTCGGGAAGCGCGGTCATTGTGGCCATGATTGTGGTCTCCTTATTTCCGGCCCTCAGAAGTTGCGAAAGCCGCTTATCTTCGTATCCATTGGGAAGGGATCTTCGGCCTCTCCAATTGCGGCGGGACTTGAAGCTTCGAAGCGTTTCATCGCCGGGGTACTTGAGACGTGAGAGGAACCCGCACCCCGCTTGTGCTGTTCCCGCCTGCTGCCGGCGCCTTCCACGAGTCCGCGTAGACGCTGGACAAGGTCGGAAACGGTATCCGACTGCGCACTCAGCTCCTGCGCGGCGGCGGCGCTTTCTTCCGCGCTCGCGGCGGCAGTCTGCGTAACCTTGCTGACCTGAGTGACGGCAGTCGACACCTGATTGATGCCCTGCGTCTGCTGCTTGCTGGCTTCATTCACCTCGTCCACGAGGCCCTTGACCTTTCCGGCGCTGTCCGTGATGGCGCGGATGGCCGTAGCGACCTGTTCGAGTTTTGCGGCGCCCTGGTTGGAGTTCGCGATCGCTTCTTCGATCAGAACGGCGGTGTCTTTCGCGGCGACAGCCGAGCGCTGCGCGAGGTTGCGAACTTCATCGGCGACGACCGCGAAGCCCATGCCCGCTTCGCCGGCCCGCGCCGCTTCCACCGCGGCATTGAGTGCGAGGATGTTGGTCTGGAACGCGATCTCGTCGATCGTCTTGTTGATGCGGGCGACTTTTTCGCTGGACGACTTGATTGCGCCCATGGACGCTACCATTTCCTGTAATGCGGAGTTGGAGCGATCCACCTGCGAGACGGTTTCCGCCATCATCGACGTGGCTTCAGAAGAATTTTCGGAGTTGCGACGCGTCATGGCCGTCATTTCTTCCATGGAAGCGGAGACCTCTTCCAGCGACGCGGCCTGTTCCGAGGAACCCTGCGAGAGGCTCTGGCTGGTTGAGGCGATCTGCGAAGACGCGGCGGCAACCTGCTCGCCGCCGTCGGACAGTTCAGTGACTGTGCCGCGAAGCGTCTTCACGATGTCTTTGATCATCCAAAAAGCGAGAACGCCGATGAGCATTGAAACAATCACCAGACAGAACATGATGGTCAACAACGAGGACGCCTGCTTTGCGGCATCTTCGCGCGTGTCGTTCATCATCTTGAGAATCCGGCCTTCCATATCGCTGGCCAGCTTCACCACATTCCTATAGCGGGGCTTGCTGAGGTCACGGCTTGTGTCCTGTGCCTTCTTCGCGTCACCCTTCTTCATAAGTGCGTTGACCGAATCGGTATTCTGCTGCCAGGTGGCAACTTCGCTCTGAATTGAAGCGAGGTCGGTCTGGCTGGCAGGAATGATCAGCAGGGGCTTCAACTCTGTGGCGGTCTCCACGACGTGCTTCAGCGCCTGTTTCGCCTGATCCTGATAGGACTCACTGTTCTTCGTGTCCTTAATCAGCGCGCTGACGAGGGCTCCTTTTTCACCGGCCCAGGCATCCTGCGCGGACATCCTGAGTTCGCCCACAAGATAAAGGCGGCGGCTCATGACGCTGGCCACTTTCTCGATGTTGCCCTGCACGGTGGAAATCGAGTTCAGCGCGAACAGTCCGGCTGCCACGATCAGGAGCATCAGGGCTCCGGTGCTGAGGAAAAGCTTCCTCGATATCGACCACTGTTTCATTTGTTCTGTCTTCCTTCGCTAAATGGCGCTGGACGCAAGGCGCAAAGCCGGCGTACAGTCTGCTAATCGGAGAAAACGGACAGAACTTTAGGCGAGGCTGCGGACGGTTTCTTCGAGCCTGGTGACGATCTCACGCGGATCCGGTGCGGTGGGAAAGATTGGAGATCCGAAGACAACGCGCACGGAGCCGGGAATCGGGAAACGCGCGCTCTTGTGAAGCACTTTATCGAGTCCGATCAGGCGAACGGGAACAACGGGTATGTTGAGGCGCGCGGAGAGAACTCCCACGCCTTGTTGGAAAGGCGCGATTTCGCCCGCGTCAGTGCGGCGTCCTTCGGGGAAGATGAGAATGGAGTAGCCGTCCGCCGCCAGCACACCGGCGTAGCGTAGTGCCTCGCGGACGCCTGCTTCGCGCTGCGGAAGCGGGAAGATGTTGAAGATCAGCGAGGCGAGGGAGTAGGCAAGGCCGTCACGGAAGCGCTGGCCGGAGGTGTGGCGCGTCGGATGGAAGTGCGCGTCGAAGAACTCCTTCATCACGGCGGGCGCAAGCCGATAGCGATATTTCTGTGGCAGCGCTGCGAGGATTGCGGGGCCATCGAGAAGGCTCTGATGGGTAGCCGCGAAGATGACGGGGCCGGACAGATCGCGCAGGTTTTCGCGACCTTCTGCCTTGACATGCGCGAAGATTCTGGTAAGCGGAAGAATCAGTCCCGGTAGCGCGACTCTTCGAATCGCCCGCGCCGCGCGGGATCGATTCCATTCCGGAATTTCCTTTGGCGGACTATCATCGTTCGGCGCCGACGGCTTCGTTTGCAGCAGTTCGCCAACGGTGCGCGCGTTGGCGAAGCTGGATTCATCAATGGAAGTGCCGGTTCTGCGCTCAAGTTCCATGGCGAGCTGGATTCGATCAAGCGAACTGAGACCGAGATCGTCGAGCGAGCTGGTACGATTGACCTCCCGGCCGCCGGAGTAACGCCGCAGAATGTCTTCTACGGTTCCGCCTGCCGAAGTTGTTGGTTGCGAAGCTTCGCCAGACGCAACCCATGCCGCGACCTCTCCCCGTTTTAGCTTCCCGGTGCCCGATGTTCGCGGTAGAGCCGAGCCTTCGGGCCATAAAGACCATCCGCGCACTTTCTGGTGCGATTCCAGAGATGCATTTGCAGCGCTGATAATTGCTTCCGGATTCGCACCGGAATCGAGCGCCAGCACAGCATGAACAGTCTCGCGTCCTTCGCGCTTCGCCGCAACGACAGCCGACTCCCTTACGCCAGGAACGCTGTTGATTACACGCTCCACGTCTTCCGGGTAAACATTCAGGCCATCAGGCGAGATGATGACTTCCTTCTTTCGGCCAAGGATGCTCAGCCGACCTTCAGCGTCGAGCGTGCCGAGATCGCCTGTGTGCAGGAAGCCGTCGGCGTCGCGCATGGAAGAGTTGTCTTGCCCGAAGTAGCCCGGTGTGATGTTGTCGCCGCGCAACAGTATTTCGCCATCGGGCGCGATGCGGATCTCGACACCCGCGATGGCCTTACCTACAGAGCCCTTGCGCGTTTCGAATGGATGGTTCAGCGTGGCCACCGGTGCGGTTTCGGTGAGTCCATACCCCTGTATCACGACGTAACCGAGTTTTCGCCAGAACTCTTCGAGTTCGGGATCGAGCGGCGCGGCTCCCACGACGAAACTCCAGAACTTCCACCCGAGCAGGCGATGCACGCGGCGATACTGCCACCAGCGCGAGTACCATTTACCGGAGTGCGCGGGTGCGGCGGCTTGCGGAACAGCCTGCAGTATGTATTCGCGAAGAAGTTCCAGCATCTGGGGGACACATACCAGAACTGAAATACGGCGGCGTCGGATCAGATTCGCAGTCTCGCGAGGACTGGATCCCGGCATGAAAAATACCTCGCCTTCGATCATGGCCGGAATGAAAGCGGCCATCGACTGGCCGAACATGTGGCTCAAAGGGAGAAGATTCAGGAAGCGAATCGGCTGAAACGGGCCCATGTAGCGGCGATATTTTTCAATGCCATGATCGATCGGCTTCAGGTTCGCAAGGATATTGCGATGTGTCAGAGTGACGCCTTTGGGTTCACCGGTTGCGCCCGAAGTGAAGAGTATTTCTGCTATCTCATCGACTGGAGCCGGCTGAAATGAACCCACCGCCCCCGTCTTCGCCACGCCGCGCATCGGCCACACAGGGCATGCAAGAGCGGGTGCGCTTAGCCTCTCTCCGATCAGCAGAGCGCGCGCATCGACGATTCCTGCAATGCGTTCCACTACCGCGCCGGACGAACGAAAGTCGATTGGCACGGCTACAACACCTTCGAGCAGACAGCCCCAAAGCCCGACAATCCATTCGGGCCGATTCTCGCACCAGAAAATCACGCGTTCGCCGCGCTTAATCCCGGCATCCCGCAATCGGGTTGCGAATGCCGAAGCGCCCGCAGCGGCTTCGGAATAAGTGACCCGAACCGGACCAACATCGCCCTCATAGCGCAGGAAGTCGCCGGAGTTACGGCCCCAGAGGGAGAAGAAAGCGGACAGAGATGGAGGATCGCCGATCACGCGGAAGGCAGTGAATCCCACAATAGCAGCGCTGTCAGAGTTCGCGCGTGTAGTATACGTACATGCCAGCCTGCTCTTCCATCGCTCCACTGCTTTCCGTGCGACGAGGCGCCGAAGCCATTGAGTTCTATCAGGCTGCTTTCGGAGCTGCCCTCACCTTCCGCGTGGATGCACCCGACGGTGCTGTTGTTGCGCGGATGGCCGTTGACGACGCCGAATTCTGGATTGCCGACGAGTCACCTGAGCATCGAAACTTCAGTCCGGAAACGCTGAACGGCGGCAGCGTGCGCATGGTGATGATTGTGGACGATCCCGATGCCGCCTTTGACCGTGCCGTTGCTGCCGGTGCGGCCGTCGTCAGACCTGTAGAGAACGATTACGGCTGGCGCCTCTCCCGAATCACCGATCCTTACGGGCACGACTGGGAAATCGGAAAGCCACTTTGCGATTCCTAATAGGGGCGTTTGCCGACCCAGTTCCCAGGCGGGCTGTACTCGCATACCCAGACTTCGCGATCGCCGCCGCGGGCGACGGCGCATCCCACATCGGTGGTGTCGTTCCAGACGACCTGTGTATAGTGTCCGCACACCCCCGTGCAGACGTTGGCGGCGTAATTGTAATCGCGCGCTTCTCCTGTGAACGCCTGCATGACGTGGGCGGGCGTCGCGTGGCCACCGCGGATATCGTAGAGGTTTTCGCCGAAGTTTGGATTATGGCTGTGGACAAACGCACCTGTGTAAAGCAGGTGATCTGCCCATTGTTGGGCGACCGTGACTAATTTAGGAGACCACTTGAGTGGCTTGGTTCCGACTCGCTCCCGTGCCGCGTTATGGGCTGCAAGGAACGCGGCGGCTATGCCGGACTGCGGCGCGGGTTCAGTCTGAGGGCTGACACCGAAGTGCCGCCAACCTGCAAAACAGCACCAGGCAACGCAGAGAAGCAATCCCCCACTCTTCACAATCCCTACGACGGACCAAGCGCTCCAATGGTTAACGCCAAATTAGTTAAGTATCGACTTGACTATCGGTCGACCGGTAACTAAACTTAAGTATAGACTTAAGTGAACTGCTTAAAGTCGCAAGGAGACAACATGCCGGAACAATCCGTAATTCACAACACCTTCGTGATCGAGCGCAACTACTCTGTCCCCGCGGAGAGGGTTTACGCAGCGCTATCCGACCCCGCCATCAAGCGCCGCTGGTTCGGAGAAGGAAGCAGCCTGAATCTGGAGGTGTTTGAGTCCGACTTCCAGGTGGGTGGGAGGGAGCGGGCCGTTTATCGGTTTGGCCTGAACTCGCCTTTCCCCGGAATTGCCCTGACCAACGAAGGAACCTACCGCGATATCGTCCCTAACCGGCGAATCGTTCAGGCCAGCAGCATGGCGGTTGGCGACAAGCGCATTTCCGTGGCGCTTGCAACCTTCGAGATTCTGCCGACGGAGAAAGGAGCAGACCTCATCTTCACGCATCAGGCGGCATTTTTCGAAGGCGCTGACGGCCCTGAGATGCGCCAGGCCGGATGGAACACTCTGTTCGGCAAACTCGATAAAGAGGTCGCCGCCTGACCCGTGCCCGCTGAATCAGATCAGAGGCTCGGGAAGATTTTTCACGCCCTGAGCGATCCGACGCGGCGAGCGATGCTCGAGCGGCTTACGGCCAGTCCGCTGACGGTGTCAGCGCTGGCCGAACCGCTCGACATGAGCCTCGCCGCCGTCGTCCAGCATCTGCAAATCCTGGAGCAGAGCGGCCTCGTGCGGACGGAGAAGGTTGGTCGCGTTCGAACCTGCAGCCTGGTTCCCGGCGGACTGACTCCCGTGGAAGAGTGGATACGCGATCGGCGCAATCTCTGGGAGCGCAGACTTGACGGATTAGCCGCGCTGTTCGATGAAGGCAGGTCATGAACTGTGTTAAATAGACCATGCTGTCCCAATCAGGGCGCTTTTGGTCAACAATCCAATGGACGAAATCCCGATATACTGGAAACTTGTCCGTTTATGCCAGAGGAAAACAGGCCGGAACGATTGCGCGGGTCGTCGCGACAATCTGGCTTTCTTCCCTGGGCTTCGGAAAACCACAGCCGAATCCTGCTCCAGGACTCGCCGCTCTCAAGCAACTCAGTCTCGAACAGCTGTCACAGCTTGAAGTGGTTTCTCCTACGAAGGAGCCCGTTCCGGCATTCAAGTCGCCGGTTGCGATCTATGTGATCACAGGAGAAGACATCCGGCGGTCGGGTGTTACCACGATTCCGGATGCGCTGCGGATGGCGCCGGGTGTTGAAGTGGCGCAGATTGACGCGAGTAAGTGGGCAATCGGCATTCGGGGCTTCGGCACACGAATTTCCCGCTCCGTTCTGGTTCTGATGGACGGGCGCACGGTTTACACCCCGCTCTTCGCCGGCACCTACTGGGAAGTGCAGGACACTTTCCTGGACGATATCGATCGGATTGAGGTGATCCGTGGTCCGGGCGGCACCATCTGGGGCCCAAATGCCGTCGACGGCGTGATCAACATCATCACAAAATCCGCGAACGAGACGCACGGGGCGATGGCGAAGGTGAGTGGCGGCAATCAGGAGCAGGGATCCGGCAGCTTTCGTTACGGTGGAGAAACGGCGAGTGGCTTCAACTATCGGGTCTATGCAAAAGGATTCTCGCGTGGCGCGCAATCCCATCCCGACAGCAACAGATTTGATGACTGGCACGGCGCTCAGGGCGGTTTTCGTCTGGATTGGGCCCGCGGCGCCCGGGATTCTTTCACGCTGCAGGGCGATGGCTATTCGCAATCCGATGGCGAGCAGGTTACCGTTACGAATTACACGCCGCCTTCGACAGCCAACGTCACCGGACGCGAAGAACTCTCGGGCGGAAATGCTTTATTCCGGTGGAAGCGCGCTTTCGACGCCGACAACGATATCCAGATTCAGGCATTCTACGACCGCACGAATCGACTGGAGCCGAATCTCGGCGAAAACCGCGATACGTACGACGTTGACTATCTTGAGCGGGCCAAAGCGGGCAGGCGCCACGAATTTCTCTTCGGCGCCGGCGTGCGGGTAAGTCAGGGGCGCTTTCAGGAAGTCACGACTGGACTGGTGTTTTCGCCACTGAAGCGCACCGACTATCTTCTTTCCGCATTCCTGCAGGACGACTTTACACTGGTTCCCGGCAAGCTCACCCTGTCGGCCGGAAGCAAGCTTCTGCGAACGAATTACGCATCTCTCAACTTCGAGCCCAGCGTACGGCTCGCCTGGACGCCGACCAGCCGCCAGACGTTCCGCGCGTCTTTTACACATGCGCTGCGGACGCCCTCAGACGGGGAACACGATTTTTATCTCTCCAGTTATCTCGGGACTTCGAATGGCGTGCCCACCTTCGCGCGTTTTGACGCTAATCCCGATTTCGCGCCCGAGCAACTGAATGCGGATGAAGTCGGATATCGCCGCCTGTTCGGTAAGAACCTTTTCCTCGACCTTTCCGGATTTTTCAATCACTACCACGATTTGTTCAGTGAACAGGTGCTTTCGCTCTCGGCGACAGGGAGCGGCCTGCCATATCCAACCGCCGTTCCCGGCCCCTCGAGTTACACGCTGATTCAGGCGCAGTTTCAGAATGGTCTTTACGGCGCTACCTATGGCGGCGAAGCGACCGGGGAATGGCGGCCGATGAACGGCTGGCGGCTGCACGGCTCGTATTCATTTCTGCGCATTTCGCTCCATCAGGCGCCCACCAACACCCTCAGCTTCGGTCCGGCGGCTGACGAAGGCAGCAGCCCGCAGCATGAAGTGAGCCTCAGTTCTTCCTTGGATCTTTCCACCCGGCTGCAGCTTGACATGATTTACCGTTATGTCAGTGCACTATCGGCGCAGGGTGTGAATGCGTACTCGACCGGGGATGCCCGCATCGGTTATAAATTGGGGCGGCACCTGGATCTCTCGCTGGTGGCACAAAACATCCTGCAGCCGGATCATGTGGAGTATATGGGCGATCCCGGCGGCCCCGTGGCAATTCGCAGAAGCGCGTACGCAAGTCTGTCCTGGCAGACGAAGTAACAATGGCTAAAGGGCGAAATAATTCGTCGTGGCGAAATGCCGGGGCGCTGGCGCTCCTGTGTCTTTTTCCTATGGCGCGCGCCGCGGAGGCGCCAGGCGAATACGACGTCAAAGCCACTTATCTGCTGAACTTCGCGAAGTTCGTCGAGTGGCCCGCCAACGCCTTCGCCACGGCCGATTCCCCCATCGCCATCTGCATTCTGGGCAAGGACCCCTTCGGCCGCGCGATTGACGAACTCGTCCAGGGCGAGTCCGCTAACGGGCGGAAGCTGGTGGTGCGACGGATGCCGGAGTTTCCATCGCCGCAAACCTGCCAGATCGTATTCAGCGAAGACGGCGGCGCGGAACTGGCCAGAATGGGCGCTGCCGGTCGCGCGATCCTGACGGTTGGGGAAGGTGCGGCCTTCGTACGGAACGGTGGAATGATCGGATTCGTGGTTGAGAACCACAGGGTTCGCTTCGACATCAGCCAATCTGCCGCGCGCGCCGCTTCGCTACACCTGAGTTCACGCCTGCTTGCGGTGGCGAGAGAGGTTGCGAGATAAACGCGATGCCGGTCAACGCGAGAATCTTTCGCAACAAGCCGATCAGGCGGAAGCTCCTGATCATGATCATGATCGCCACGGCGTCGGCGCTTGCGCTCGCCGGCGCCGGAATCGTGGTTTTCGATTCGCTGCTGTTCCGCTCCTATTTGCGGCGCGATCTAACTGCGCTCGCCCGCATCATTGCAGACAACAGCACCGGCGCTCTCACCTTCGGCGACCTGAAAGCCGCAACGGAAACCCTGACCACCCTTCGCGCGCGCCCACACGTCGCCAGCGCGTGCGTCTTCGGCAAAGACGGCATACTCTTTGCGCACTACTCGCGACATAACGCGACGGTTTGCCCAGCCCCAGGCGCCGGCGAAGACATACGCTTCACCACATCGGACGTTGTGGTGACTCAGCCCATCCTGTTGAGCGGAGGCACGGTCGGAACTCTGGTCCTCGTGTACGATCTGGATGAAATCGGCGAGCGCACGCAGCTGTTTGGTGGCATTGTGGCCGCTGTCCTGCTGGCGTCCAGCCTGCTGGCGCTTCTGCTGGCATCCAAGGTGCGGGGAGTAATTGAAAAGCCGATATCTACTCTGGTGCGCGCAGCCAGCTCCGTTTCTGATACTGGCGACTACTCCATCCGGGCACAGAAGATTTCAAACGACGAGCTCGGTCTGCTGGCCGACCGCTTCAATGAAATGCTGGCGGGGATACAATCTCGGGATGAAGATCTGAAGGCGGAGCGCGAGCGATTCCGGTTTATGGCTGAATCGATGCCGCAAAAGATCTTCACGGCGAAACCCGATGGAACGGTTGATTACTTCAATCGCCAGTGGACCGACGTCATTGGCAGTTCCTTCGAAGAGTCCGGCGGATGGTCGTGGACGCAGTTCGTCCATCCCGATGATGTAGAGGAAACGGTCCGTCTATGGCAACATTCCGTCGCAACCGGGGAGCTTCTTAACCTGGAGCACCGCTTCCGCCGTACTGACGGCAAGTACCGCTGGCACCTGACGAGTGCTCACTCCATGCACGATCTGAACGGGCACATCACGATGTGGATCGGGTCAAATACCGATATTCACGAGCAAAAAGAGAAGGAAGACGCGCTGCGCCGGGCCAATGAGGACCTTCAGCAGTTCGCTTACTCGGCCAGCCATGATTTGCAGGAGCCGATTCGCAACGTAGCGGTTTACAGCGAGATTGTGGCGCGTCACTATGGGGCCAGGCTTGACGACGATGGTCGTCAGTTCCTCGGATTCCTCCATGAAGGCGGACGACGGCTCGCCACGCTCGTCGATGACCTGCTCGCCTACACGAGGGCGGGCGCCGCCGAGCCCACCGATAGCCCGGTCGATTCGCTCGAGGCCCTGCGGAACTCGATCACGAGTCTCTCTGAAGCGATCCGTGAAAGCGGAGCGGAAGTTACATGGGACGAACTGCCGGACGTCTTCATCGGTACGTCTCATCTGCAGCAGGTGTTTCAGAATCTGATTGGCAATGCCCTTAAGTATCGCCACGATAAGGCCCCCCGAATCCATATCGCGGCCGAACCTCAGGGCAAATTCTGCCGTTTTTCGGTTCAGGACAACGGCATTGGCATAGATCCTCAGTACAAGGAGAAAATCTTTGGAGTATTCAAGCGGTTACATCACGACAGGACCTATGGCGGCACCGGCATTGGGCTGGCGATTTGCCAGCGCGTGGTTGAGCGGTACGGAGGACGGATTTGGGTCGAGTCCCAGCCGGGCAAGGGATCCACTTTCTACTTCACCGTCCCCCGGCGAACCGGCACCGGAGCGGGAGCCCCGCTGGGATCTGCTGCTGGTTGAAGATAATCTTCCCGATACCCTGCTTGTGCGGGAAGCGATTCGGCTGGAGGGCTTGCCTCTCGAAATGCATGTTACGGCGGATGGACACGAGGCGTTGGAGTTCCTGAATCGCGCCCAGACTGATCCGAGTGCGCCCGTGCCGAAGTTTCTCCTGCTCGATATCAATCTGCCCAGAATCGACGGCTTCGAGGTACTGCGCCGGGTGCGTTCCTCAGCGCGGTTCAAAGACATTCCCGTGCTGGTACTGAGTTCTTCGGATTCACAAGTGGATCGCGCGCGCGCGGCGGAACTCGGCGCAAGCTATTTTCGCAAAGCGCCGAGCTACTTCGAGTTCATGCAATTAGGTGGCGTGCTGAAGAACCTGTTGAAGGCGCATTTCGGGTACGAAGGGTGATCGCGTCAACAGTGCTTCCCCGTGGCGACCAGACACCCGGATCGGTGGATATGAAGAGTGCCGTCACAGGAGTTCCGACCGCGGCGGCAAGGTGCGAGATGCCGGAATCATTTCCCACGAAGATGCGCGCTCCCCGCAGGTGGCAGGCGAGATCGTAGAGATTGTCAAAGCGCGTGGCGCCGGCGAGCGACTCTTCGGGTCCGCAGAGCCACTGAACCGGCATCGACTGCGATAGCTTCTTTGCCGCACCTTCGAAGATTTCCATGGGCACGCGTTTAGCGGGTGAACTCGCGAACGGGTGGATTGCCGCGAAACTGCGAAGAACCGCGGGGCAGTAGATACGTGGATTGCCCTTCGGCAGCGCGCCGAGTGAACGGGCCTGATTCTTATAGAATTTGACTGCGTGGGAATCGCCGCCAGGCAGCGCTCGCAGAAACCGGAACGGCAGCATTAGGTCAGAGACGAGCTTACGAAATTCCGGGCGGCTTTCGCCGTACCAGGAAATGATGTCGTCGAACCGGCCCAATCGCTCCGCCACGTCCTCATCGTTGGCAATTCCCAACCTGTCGATGCCGGAACTGCCGAGCGAAATCGCACGATCCGCAAAACGTGCCAGGGGAACATTCGGTTCCGCGCACCAGACTTCCGTGTAATCGGCGCGAAGCGATTCCAAAGCCGGCAGGCTGACAATGAAATCCCCGATGGCGCCGGGCCGGATCAGCAGTCGTCTGCGCATAAATGTTGAATCGGAAGACCAATATGAAGAATCACCAATTGTAAGATAGAGAAAGTCTGGATTCAGGCTTGCAACCCCACCGACGATGAAATCCGTCCGCACCGCGCCCATGGCGCACGATCTGGTCAGTCAAATCGGCAAGACACCCTTGCTGCGACTGGAAAAGGTCGCGCGCGCATTTCCGGGCATCGAAATTTACGGGAAGGCCGAGTACTTTAACCCCGGCGGATCGGTGAAGGATCGCGCCGCTCTCAATATGATTCTCGAGGGCGAACGCTCCGGGAAACTTACTCCTGACAAAATTCTGATCGATTCCACCAGCGGCAACACCGGCATTGCGTATGCCATGATTGGCGCGGCGCGCGGTTATAAAGTCAAGCTCTGCCTGCCGCAAAACGCTTCGCCCGAGCGCAAGCGAATTCTGAACGCATACGGCGCGGAACTCATCCTGACCGATCCGGCGGAAGGATCCGACGGGGCGATTCGCGAAGTCCGCAAGCTTTATGCCGAGAGTCCGGAGCGCTATTTTTATCCGGATCAGTATGGCAACGATGCCAACTGGCAGGCGCACTTTAACACCACGGGCCCCGAAATTATCGAACAGACCGAAGGCAGGGTAACTCACTTTGTGACGCTGCTTGGAACGAGTGGAACTTTTGTCGGCACCAGTCGACGTCTGAAACAGGACGTGCCGGGCGTGGAATGCATTTCCGCGCAGCCGTCTACAGGTTTCCACGGCATCGAAGGCACGAAGCACATGGCTTCGGCCATCGTGCCCCGCATTTACGATCCAACGATCGCCGATCGCAACATCGGCATCGAAACCGAAGACGCATATCGAATGGTGCGGCGTATGGCGCGCGATGAAGGCATGCTCGTCGGCATCTCGGCGGGCGGCAACGTTCAGGCCGCTGTGCAACTCGCGAAGGAACTTTACGGCGCCGGCAGGAACGGGGTCATTGTGACCGTCCTCTGCGATGGCGCGGATAAGTACCTGAGCGAGTCCTTCTGGGACAACGAAGACTACAAACCATGATTTCAATTGAACGGCAACCGTGGCGCGAAATGGTGAATCACGCGCAGGCGACATATCCCAACGAATGCTGCGGCGCGATGATCGGCACGGTTGATGGCGACACCAAAACCGTAACCTTCGCGCTCGCCCTCGACAATGTTTCCGCTGGTTCGCAGGCAGCGCGTTATGAGCTGCGTCCCCAGGATCTGCTGCGCGCCGAACGCGAAGCGCGCGACCGGAAGCTGGAACTGATCGGCATCTATCATTCGCACCCCGACTGCGACGCTTATTTCTCGGAAACCGATTTAAAGAACTCCTGCCCGTGGTATTCATTCGTGGTGCTGTCGATCCAGAAGGGACGCTTCAACCACGCCAACAGCTGGCTACCCAACGCAGAACAGACTCACGCAGAAAAAGAGGAACTTACATGGCCCGAATCCTGATCCCGACTCCGCTTCGCCAGTTCGTGGAAAAGCAAGACACGGTGGAAGCCGCCGGCGCGACCGTTGGCGAGGTGCTCACCGCCCTCACCACCCGTTACCCCGACCTGAAGAAACAGCTTTATAACGATGAAGGCAAGCTCCGCAGCTTCGTCAACGTCTATCTGAACGACGACGACATCCGCTATCTGAGCAAAGACGCAACGCCGGTTGCCGCAGGCGACACGCTTTCCATCGT
The DNA here is from genome assembly GCA_048498815.1 of Acidobacteriota bacterium. GTDB lineage: Bacteria > Acidobacteriota > Terriglobia > Bryobacterales > Bryobacteraceae > BOG-234. Next base: position 28,254 of record JBEHXG010000004.1, read on the forward strand.
CCCCAGCATCGCGGGCGGCGTGAGCATCATCTAATCAGCAAATGTCCTCTCAAGACGTTTCATTAAGCAAAGACGAGATCCTCCGCTATAGCCGCCACCTGATCATGCCGGAAGTCGGCATGGAAGGGCAGTTGAAACTGAAGCGCGCGAGCGTGCTGCTGGTCGGTACCGGCGGTCTGGGTGCGCCCACGGCGCTCTATCTTGCCGCAGCCGGGATCGGACGCATCGGTCTGGTAGATTTCGACGTTGTGGATTACACGAATCTGCAGCGCCAGGTAATTCACGGTACCAAGGACGTCGGCAAGCCCAAGATCGATTCCGCGATTGAGAGCATGCGCGATATCAATCCGTTCGTGCAGCTGGATCGTCACGAGGTCGCGCTCTCCAGTGAGAATGCACTCGACATCCTGAAAGACTATGACTACATAGTCGATGGCACCGACAACTTTCCCACGCGTTATCTGGTAAACGACGCCTGCGTGCTGCTGAAGAAGCCGAACGTCTACGGCTCCATCTTTCGTTTCGAAGGCCAGTCGACGATTTTCGCCTATCCGGGCGGACCATGCTATCGCTGCCTCTATCCGGAACCGCCACCGCCGGGCCTGGTGCCCAGCTGCGCGGAAGGCGGCGTGCTCGGCATCCTGCCGGGTATTATCGGACTCGTGCAGGCCACCGAAACAGTGAAGCTGATTCTCGGCGCCGGCCAGCCGCTGGTTGGCCGCCTGATGCTATACGATGCTCTCGGGATGAAGTTCCGCGAGCTCAAGCTGCGGCGGGATCCCGATTGCCCGGCGTGCGGCGATCATCCGACGATTACCAAACTTATCGACTATCAGCAATTCTGCGGAATGCCACCCCGCGAGGAGGAAGCAAAGCCAGTGAGCACATCAGGTGAAATCGATGCGGTGGAACTCAAAGCCAAACTCGACCGGGGCGACAACTTCAAACTGATCGATGTCCGCGAGCCGCACGAATATCAGATCGCGCGAATTCCGGGTTCAACCCTGATTCCCCTCGGCGAAGTGCCGAAGCACGTAAATGAGCTCGATCCGGAAGCGGAATACGTCGTTCACTGCAAGATGGGTGGCCGCAGCGCGAAGGCTGTGGAATTTCTGAAACAGTCCGGGTTTAAGAATGTCCGCAATATGACTGGCGGCATTCTGGCCTGGAGCGACAAAGTCGATCCGTCCGTTCCTAAGTATTAGGCGCGAGATAACGTTCCCGCAGTATCCTCACATGGTGCGCGGTGTGGCCGGGAATGATGTAGGCCAGGCCGCGCACCGTGAAGACTTTTTCGCTCGCAATGCCGCCACGCCGCCATCCTTCCGGCGGCAGGCTCCGAAACAGAGCCAGCGTGGCCAGGCGCACCAGCCGGAATTCTTCCATGTGCGCTGCCCATGGGATCGTATCGGCGCGAGCACCCGCGGCAGCAATGTTCTGATCGAAGCCGGGGAGTGAAGGCTCAAACCCTCGCCCGAACCATAACACCCGGAAAGCAAACGCCCGCTCCGTGTCCGTAACGTGGCTGAGAGCCTCGCGGATGCTCCACTTCCCGGGTGCATAGCGGTTCAGCGAAGCTTCTTCCGTTATTCCGGCAAACAGCTCGAGCGATTCGTTTAGCTGCCTCTCCATGGTCCCCACCGGATCTTCACCTTCCACCTGATTGATGTAAGTGAAGAAGTACGAGTCGGCTTCCGATGCCAGAGGGCGGGGAATCATGTCACCGAGTTTAACGAATGCTCAGTTGTCTTTTAGGTGTTCGATGTGGTCGACGATCAATGTGTCCTGCGGCAGTTTCTGCGATTCCAGTTTCAGACCCAGCTGATCCGATACTGCCTCCAGGAATGACGGACCTGCAGCGGGCTCTTCGGCCTCGGGCGAGCCGGGGCGAGGATCGGGGCTCCACTCAAGGGTGAAGTCAATGTTCCCGGTGAGCCCTGTCTGATCCACTACCGGACGCCCCAGTGGACCCATCGCGGCAAGTTGATTCGCGAGGAACTGCATTGTGATATCGCGGGCGCCGAACTTTGAGATTCTGCCTTCCCCATGAGGCAAGGGCAGGAGGCCGCCGCACCCCGCGGGAAATCCGCCATCAATCGCACCCTCGGGCGCGGCCTGACCCACCGGCTGACAGGAACTGTTCGCAGGATGAGCGCGCAGCTGCGGCCCGGTCTTTCCCTGCTTGCGGAGCGTCAGTGCGAAAACAGGCTGAGGGCGCGATTCCGTGTGCATCGTGAATCCGAATCGCTCTGTCAGCAGCGCGCGCATCATCGTCCGCATGTCGTTCTTAGTCGGGTGTTGTGACGACCTGGCCTGGATGTCGAATCGATCGCTCATCACCCAGGCGGGCAACTGAGCCACAAGGGCTTCCGCCTGATTCCCCTGAATTCTGTAAGCGAACGAAATATAAGTAATCAGTGGAAAGTTCGAGGCGGAGAACAGGCCGCCGGTTTCCACGAAAACATCGCCCGGGCCGAGTGGAGAATTGGCAAATGACTCCTGGGTTCCGGACGTGTTCTGTTTGACGGACGCCACATCGAACTCTGTCCGCGCCGGCGTCTGCGCGACTGCCAGGACCGCCGCGCACGACGCCGTGAGAATGAATCGGAGCAGTCGCATGATCACATTAGTTTGAAATTGACCTGAACCGTCGCCTTCACCGCGACTGGCTCGCCGTGGAAATAACCCGGATTGAATCGCCATTGTTGAACGGCGTTGATGGCTGAATTATTCAGGCTGGGCGTCAGGCCCTTCACGATCACTATTTCCCGGGCGATACCGTCGGCGCCCACCACAAGCTCCATCTGCAAGGTGCCGGAGATCTTTTCTTCGCGCGCATCGTCGGGGTAAACAGGCTCCACATGGCTTTGAACCGACGGAGCGGACACTTCGCCGCCAACAGTGTAAATGCCGTCGGGTGGCGCGGACTCGGGCTGACGATCGGCTGCCGGGCTTGTTGTCTGGGCGGCGTCTTGCGCGCGCGCCGGTATCAGAATTCCGATTGCCACTAGCCCGATCGCCATTGCGATTCCCGCGCGCAGCTTCGCCTGGCGGCTCGACATGCGCTGCAGCCCCGTGTCAAGTAACCGCGCCATGCGCGCCTTTAGCGAAGCCGAGTCGAGCATCGAGCAACCGACCATCGGCATCGATGCAACTCCACGTGCCGCCGCGAGCAGTGCGTCCGCATAAGCGGGAGCGTAGTAACCGGAATTCAGAACAGCGTCGTCACATGCGGCCTCGCGCTCCACGCGCAGACGGGCCGACGTCATCCAAACCAGCGGATGGAACCAGTAAACGGCGCACACGATTCGCGTCAGTAATTCCGTCCACAGATCGAGCCGGTCCACATGGGCGAGCTCGTGCCGCAACGCGGCTTCGCGGAACTCCTGCGGCCATTCGCGCGGCAACGCGATTTTCGGTCTTCGAAGCCCCGAAACAAACGGGACTCCGACATCAGCGATCAGGACGGGCACGCGGCCCGCCGCGCCGGAACTGCCTGCGCCGCGCAGCTTGCGATGCAGCTCCCGATAACCGAACCACGTTCGCGCAAGCAGAAACACGGCGCCGGTAATCCAAAGCGCCACGAACGGGGCCGCCACAGGGAAGACCCGCGATTGCGATGCGCTCACATTGATCGAGAATTGCGCCATGGCAGGGATAGGTACTGCCACCGATGCCAGAGCGACGCCGGGAACGTAGGGAAGCACCGGGACCAGCAGGCACCCCGCCAGCGACGCCGCGCAGACGATGTGTCGCATGGCAGCAGTCGCACGCCGCATCGTGGTCAGGCACACCTGAGCGGCGGCCAGCACTGCGGTAATTTTCAAAATCACAAACAGTAGCGTCGTGTAGTTCATGAGTTCTTCTCCCTGCGCGCATTCGCAATCATGCGCTCCAGTTCTTCCAGATCTTCGTTGCTGAGTTTCGAGGTGGAGGGATCGAAAAACGCCAGCGCGGCTTCCTTCGCCGAACCTCCAAAAAATGTTGCAATCAGCCTTTGCATCGCCGATCGGCGAGCGGTTTCGCGCGCGGCGACGGGCTGGTAAACATAGCGCGGACCATCTTCCAGATGGCGAATATGCCCTTTCTGTTCGAGAACGCGCAAAAGGGTACGGACCGTGGAGTAGCTCGGCGCATCGGACATACGCTGCTGGACTTCCTGCGCGCTGATGCGTCCATCGGCGAACAGAATATCCATAATTTGACGCTCCCGGCGGCTGAGGGAGGCTTCAGGGGTGTCCTTTGAGTTTTGCTTTGGCATGTGCGTAAAAATTAACAGACGACTATGCGTAAAAATTAACATCGCGCCGCCGGCATGTCAAGTGTCTTTTTGTAAACGAGTTCGGATGAATGATCCGTTCGATCTGCGGCGTTTTGTGGATGCCCAGAATCCTGTCTATGACCGCGTTCTGGCGGAGCTCCGTCGCGGCCGGAAAGAGTCCCACTGGATGTGGTTCGTCTTTCCGCAGCTCACGGGTTTGGGCTCAAGCGCGATGTCAGTCAGGTACGCGATTTCCAGTCGCGAGGAAGCAGAAACTTACCTTAAACATCCGATCTTGGGATCCCGCCTGCAGCAATGCACCGCGCTCGTAAATGCCGCCGGTGCAACTCTGGGCGAAATCTCCGGCGCCCCGGACGACCTGAAATTCCACTCGTGCATGGAACTGTTCCTCGCCGCCGCGATGGCGGCGGGGCTGGAGAGCGATGTTTTCGCGCAAGGCTGCGCGAAAATCTAAGCGACCCGTAAAAACCGCGAAACCAGTTGGTCCACCTGATCAACAACGCCACGATCTCCACCAAACCCGCGCACTATTTCCAACTCGGGCTCCTGACGAAACCAGGTCATCTGCCGTTTGGCATATTGTCGCGTATCGCGCTTCGCGTAAAAAATCGCATCGCGCATCGAAAGTTCGCCCCGAGCGACCTGCAGCGCCTGCTTGTACCCGATGGATTCGAATGGCTTAGACGACGCCGGTACCCCACGAGCCAGAATCGCCTCCACCTCCGCTACCAGGCCTGCCGCGAACATTGCCTCCACGCGAGCCTCAAGCCGGGCTACCAGTTGCTCGCGATCCGGGAACAGCCCGATTTTTAATACTCGATAACCTGCCAGAACATCTCGGCCTTCGGCGAACACCTCTGCTGCGGGCCTTCGCGTCTGAAGACGGATCTCGAGCGCACGCATGGTTTTTGGAACATCGTTCGCGTGAATCCGCGCTGCGGTAGACGGATCGAACCGCCGCAGCAGTTTATGCAGTGAACCAGGGCGCCGCACTTCGCGCACCGCCAGCCGTGTCCGCAACTCTTCATTCCTTGCCGGTCCCGGCGCCAGGCCGGTCACAAGCGCGCGCAGGTAGAATCCTGTTCCCCCTGCCACCACCGGTAAATGGCCGCGCGCCGTAATCTCCCTTAAAATCTTTCGGCCAATCCGGCCAAAATCGCCTGCAGTGAATACCTGATCGGGTTCGAATGCGTCAATCAGGTGGTGAACCACTCCGCGCCGCTCCGGCTCCGGCAATTTGGCAGTTCCGATGTCGAAGTATCTAAAAACCTGAACCGAATCGCAGTTCAGGATCTCACCTCCGAACCTTTTGGCGAGTCGCAGAGCAAGTTCGCTCTTGCCCGACCCGGTAGGACCAACCACTGCAAGAAGGGGCGATTCGCCTGCAAAGGACTGTAATTCCGATGACACTGGAAGCGGCATTTTACGATTCGGCGTTATACAATGATGACAACACGTTCGGCCTCGCGGAGACCGCTCTGCCAGCCGTTCGGGGAAGGTTCTATCCACTAATGAACGGCCGTGCGCGAAACGCAGTTGTGATTCTGAGCCTGGCGTTCACCGCCGCCATTCCCGCTTTTTCCCAGACTCCTGCCCAGCGGCCGGCGCAATCCTCAAATAAAGGCGACGCCTATTACAACTACGCGATGGCGCGGGTTTACGCCGAGGAAGCCGCCAGGAATGGTGGTCGGCAGATGTTTGTTAATCAGGCCATCGACTATTACAAGAAGGCCATGGCGCTCGATCCTTCCGATACCGTCATCGGTGAAGAACTGGCCGAGCTGTATATGCGTGCCGGCCAGGCCGAAAAGGCCGTCGATCTTGCGAATCAACTCATAAAAACGAATCCCAACGATGCCGGAGCGGAGAAGATTCTGGCAAGGATGTACGCCGCTCAGATCGGCGATCCCGATCAGGCTCAGGGTCAGCCCACTAAGATTGACCCGGAAGCCCTGGCGAACGCCATCAAGCACTATCAGCGCGCCGCGGATATCGATCCAAAAGATGCCGAAAGCCTCTCTTCCCTGGCGCATCTCTACCGCCTGAAAAAGGATGATGCCGCCGCCGAAAAGGCATACAAGGCCGTGGTTGCGCTGGATGCTTCCGACGACGATGCACTCACCGGGCTTGCCGAACTTTATGCCGGCCGTGGTGATTTCGCCGGCGCCATCAGTATCCTGCAGCCAGTGACGGGTGAGGATGGCGATCCGAACACCATTCAACTTCTGGCGGAACTCTACGAAGACAGCCGGGATTTCAGCAAAGCGGCTGATACCTGGAAGCGCCTCATTCCGGTGGATCAGAGCACACGCGCGCGGCGCAAGTACTGCGAAGCGCTCCTGAAGACCAACCGCATCGACGAAGCCATTTCCGCCTGGCAGGATCTCTCCGCAGCCGAGCCGAAGAATATTGACGACCTGATAGAACTCGCGGATCTTTGGGGCCAGAAGCACAACTTTGCGAAAGCTCACGATGCACTGAATAAGGCGCGAGCCATCGATAACAGCATTGGCGTGCGTATGTCCGAAGCTGAGCTGATGGAGGCGGAAGGGAAGACCACCGAGGGTATTGCTGCCGTACAGACACTGCTGAACGAAACAAAGAAAACCGTCTACTCCGATGCCGAGCGCATGGAACGGATCAGCATGCTGCGCTCCATGGCCGGCATGCAGCGCAACGCCGACAAAGCCGGCGATGCGGTGGCTTCCTTCCGCCAGATTGCCGATCTGAATCCGCAGGCCGCTTCCGTAGTTGAGGTGGAAGTAATCGAAACGCTTGCCGATGCCAGAGACTTCAAAGGCGCCCGCCTTGCAGCCGATGCCGCTCTGAAGCGATTCGCGGGGGACAAGACCGTCGCTCTTGAGCACGCGTCTTTGCTGGGAACCATGGCGGAATTTGACCGCGCCATCTCCGAACTGAAAGCCATTCCCGGCGCCGACGAAGACCAGCAGGTTGTAGTCGCCATCGCGCAGATTCAGGAGAAGGCAAAGCGCTACAAGGATGCGCTGTCCACGCTGGATAAGGCCGATACCCTTTCAAAAACCGCGCAGCAGAAACAGGCCATCGTATTCATGCGCGGCGCGATGTTTGAGCACGAAAAGAACTATGACGAAGCCGAGAAGCAGTTCCGTTCAGTGTTGAAATCCGACCCTGATAACGCCGGCGCACTGAATTACCTCGGGTACATGCTGGCTGACCGTGACGTAAGGCTCGAGGAAGCACAGCAGCTTATCGCAAGGGCCGTGGATCTGGAGCCCGACAGCGGCGCCTATCTCGACAGCCTGGGTTGGGTTCATTATCGACAGAATCGTCTCGATCAGGCTGCCGATGAGCTCCGCCTGGCGCTCGGCAAGATTAAGAAAGATCCGACGGTACACGACCACCTTGCAGAGGTCTACTTCAAACAGGGCAAATATGCCGAAGCAGCCCAGGAATGGGATCTTTCCGTTAGTGAGATGAAAACTGCGGCGCCTGCCGATATGGATTCGGCTGAACTGAAGCGCATCACGCAGCGCCTTGAAGAAGCCCGGTCTAAAGCGACCGCCAAAGCCCAGAAATAACCGCCGCTACAGCACGTCGGCGAATCCTTTCTTCATATGGCGGAAAAATAAACCGCCGAGCACAAACGTCAGAATCGCGAAGCCCGCCGCCAGGCAAACGTCATGCAGCGGCGGCGCGCCCTGCGCCAGCAGCATTTGCCTGTATCCCCGGACCACGTATGCCATTGGGTTCCAGCGCAGGGCCCAGCCGATATGCCGACCTTCGAAGTCTTTCTCCTGGAGAAAGATCGGCGTCAGCCAAAACCAAAACGTTGTGATCACTGCGACCACCTGGACCGTATCGCGTAAGTAAACCTGCAGCGCCGCCGCCACCCAGCCAGCCCCTATCGCGAACAGCCCCACAATCGGTACATAAACGACCAGGAGCGCCAGCGCCGGGTTTCCGTGTCCAAGAACGGACGCAGCAGATACCGCGACGATCAGAACCACAATTGCATGGCTCACCAGCGATGACAGAAACACAGCCACCGGCAGGATTTCCGAGGGAAACATGGTCTTCGTGATCAGGTTGGCGTGTTCAACGATCGAGCCTGACGATCGCAGTAGCGTCTCTGAGAACAGGAGCCACGGCAGCATCCCCGCGAACAGATACAAAGGGAAATGGTTTTTGAGCTCGCCTCCCAGTTCCCCGTGCATCGACTGGAAGACAAAAACGTAGCTAACCAGTAATACAAAAGGGTGAATTATGCTCCACAACCAGCCCGCTGCGGACCCCACGTAACGCTGCTGAAAGTCTCTCTTAACCAACTGAAAAATAAGGGTCTTGCTGTTGACAAGGTTGCGGGCGAAGTAGCTACCCGGAATGCGAGCGGACACGCCGGGATGGTAGCAATGAAATGGGTTGACTTGCAACCTTAAAGGGTGTTAACCTCAGGTTTCTCGATTTAAGCAGGTTAGGTACGAATTCTCACTGCTTTTTCTTAAATCGAGCCCGGGCGGATGCAGCCCGGATATAGTGACCACCGCCTCTGAACTGCTTTCCTCCGAAGCGTCAGAAGCCTGAGAGAAACTATTGAAACAAGACTACTTCATCGTCGTTCTTGCGCATTCCCTTCATGGGCGGCTTCGCCGCGTGCACGTGCCCCATCGCTTCCTGTACGGTACGTTTGGCGTTCTCGGATTTGCCATGCTTTGCCTCTTTGGGGTAGCCGGCAGCTATGCGAGAATGGCCCTGAAAGTCTCGAATTACAATTCCTTACAACACGAAACTGACGTGCTGCGGCATCGGTACGAAAACCTGCAAAAGCAGGTTCAGCAGACGAATCAACAACTTGCCAGCCTCCAGGTTCTCGCGACGGAAGTTTCCACCGCCTACGGCATCCGAAACCAGATCGCAGGTTCGCCGGACCTCATCGGAGAAGCCCCGCTCCTGCCGTCCATGGGCGATTCGCTGGCCGAATACAATTACCTGCGCACTACGAGTTTCCCCCGTCGCGGTCGTACAATCTTCTCTCGCGCCGATGTGAATGTCCTTCCCGGCGTCTGGCCAGTGATGGGTCGCCTTATGAGCGGATTCGGAGAGCGTTCGGACCCGTTCTCGGGTGAAGGAGCGCGCCATCCTGGTATCGACATTTCCGCTCCGCTCGGAACTCCGGTTAAGGTCGCCGCTGATGGCGTTGTCATCTCCGCCGGCTGGAATGGCGGCTATGGCCGTTGTGTCATCGTGGATCACGGTAACGGCTATCAGACCTGGTACGGACACCTCTCGAAAATCGAAGCCATTGAAGGCGCGGAAATCCGTCAGGGAGAAATCCTTGGTCTGGTCGGCATGACCGGACGCGCTACCGGTCCGCACCTGCACTACGAAGTTCGCATTCACTCAACACCCGTGAATCCGTACCGCTTCCTGGCGCACGCTTCGGTCGCACGGACGTCCACCACGCCCGGCACCACGCTTCCCTTCTAGCAACCGATCTTGCTGACAACCCGGCATCGCGCCCTCCCCTGGATTCTTCCCTTCGCGGTATTTATGGCGATGCTGGCGCTGCAGCGGTTTACACCGATCCCCGTCGCGGTCCGCTTCCTTGTATCCATAGCCACAATCGCAGCAGTTTCCTTGCCACTCCTGAAGAAGCTGCCTTCCCTCCCGCTGCAGAGCATCCTCCTGGGCCTCGCCGTTTTTGCATTGTGGGTTGGACCCGAGGTCATTAGTCCCAACTGGCATCGCTTCGTCCTGTTCGATAACGGCATCGTCGGCCACCCCGCCGGCAACACCCCACCCGACTCGAAAAACGACGCGATCTTTCTCCTCTTCCGCATCGCAATCAGCGTCATTGCCGTTCCAATTCTCGAAGAACTCTTCTGGCGCGGATGGCTGATGCGCTGGCTGATTAGTCCCGACTTTGAAACCGTACCCCTCGGCAAATACGCACCTGCGGCGTTCTGGATCACGGCAGTCCTTTTCGCGAGCGAGCATGGCTCCTTCTGGGATGTCGGCCTCATCACGGGGGCCATTTACAACTGGTGGATGGTCCGTACACGCAATCTGTGGGACTGCATCCTCACCCACGCAGTTACCAACGGCGCGCTCGCGGCATACGTCGTCATTGGCGGACACTGGCAATACTGGCTCTGAACGCTCGCTATAATTGCAGCAGTAGCCCCTCAAACACCTGAAAGATGATCCAGCTTTCCGAAGCCGGGAAACGCTTCGGCCCCCGCATTCTCTTTGAAGACCTGAACTGGCTGATCACGCCGAAAGAGCGCGTCGGCATCGTGGGCGCGAATGGCACCGGCAAGTCCACACTGCTAAAGGCGCTGGCGGGTATCGAGCATCTCGACTACGGCACAATCAACCTCGCCAAAGGCGTGCGAGCCGGTTATCTCCCGCAGGATGGCATCAACCTCACAGGCCGCTCGGTGTTCGCGGAATGCATGTCTGTCTTTGACTCATTGCGCGCACTCGAACAGGAGCAAAAAGATCTCGCCCATCGCATGGCTGAACTCGATCATTCGAGTGCCGAGTACCAGCAGATTGCGGAACGTTACCATCAGGCACAGGACGAATTCACCGCGCGCGACGGCTACAACATCGAATCGCGCGTGGGCGCGGTGCTTACCGGCCTCGGTTTTTCACGCACTGACTGGGAACGCCGCGTGGAAGAGTTTTCCGGCGGCTGGCAGATGCGTATCGCACTCGCGAAGCTTCTCCTCGAAGCGCCCAACCTGCTCCTGCTGGACGAGCCGACAAATCACCTCGATATCGAGGCGCGGGACTGGCTTGAATCCTATCTCTCGAACTACCCTCATTCGTTCGTGCTCATCTCGCACGACCGCTACTTCCTCGACGTGACAGTAACGAAGATCGCGGAAATCTGGAACAAGCGGGTTTATTTCTATACCGGTGGCTACTCGAAATACGAGACCCAGAAGGCAGAACGCCGCCAGCAGCTGGAAGCGGCGTATAAGAATCAGCGCGAACGCATTGAAGCGCTCGAAGCGTTCATCAATCGCTTCCGTTACCAGGCAACCAAGGCGAAGCAGGTGCAGAGCCGCATCAAGGAACTCGAAAAGATCGAGCGCATTGAAGTTCCGCCCGACGAAAAAACGATTCACTTTCGTTTCCCGCAGCCGAAGCCAAGCGGAAGAATTGTTGCTGAGTTCAAAGACGTATCGAAGAGCTACGGCTCTAAGCACGTCTTCGCTCACGCCGCGTTTAACATAGAGCGCGGCGACCGCATCGCGCTCGTCGGCGTCAACGGGGCGGGGAAATCGACGCTGATCAAACTGCTTTCCGGCGAGGAGCCGGTTTCGAGCGGCGAATACATCCTCGGGCACAACGTGGAGGTGGATTACTTCGCGCAGGATCAGTACAAAGCGCTCGATGTTGAATCCAGCATTCTGGACGATCTCGCCGGCGTAGCGCCACGCGCGTCGAACACTGAGCTACGCACTATCCTCGGTTCTTTTCTCTTTTCCGAGGACGATGTGTTCAAGAAAATCGGGGTGCTCTCCGGCGGAGAACGCAATCGCTACGCACTCGCGCGCATGCTGATGATGCCGGGCAACTTCCTCCTGCTTGACGAACCTACGAACCACCTCGACATTCGCGCCAAAGACGTCCTTCTGACCGCGCTGAAGGCATTCAACGGCACAGTGGTCTTCGTGTCGCACGACCGCTATTTTCTCGATCAGCTCGCCACTCGGGTCATCGAAGTTGCCGACGGCGCGGTAACGGCCTATCCCGACAATTACGAAGACTACCTGTGGCGAAAGAGCGGAGGCGGCACTCTTGCCGTGGGGGCCGCAAGCCCCCCGCAGCAGGCGTCGGCAACGCCAAAGCCGCAGGCATCACAACAAAAGCAGCCTCAGCAACAAAAGCAACAACAGCAGCCTCAGCAGCAGAAGCCAAAGGCTGCTGTGCCGGCGCCAGCCAGGCTGAACCCCATCAAACTTCGCCAGATGAAAGAACGGCAGCGCTCAATCGAAGACGAGGTCACTCGTCTCGAGGTGGAGATAGCTGACTTCGAAGCCGCGCTCTCCAATTTTCAGAGTGCCGGGCAAAGCATCGAAATCGCGAGTCTGCTGGAGTCACGCCGCGTCGACATGACGCAATTACTCGCTGAGTGGGAAGAAGTATCGGCCGCTATCGACGCAAATCGATGAGGCGCCGGGAAAACTATTCCTGAACGGGAAGCTGATGATCGGCGTCGCGCCACGCGCTGATTTTTAAGCGCCGGCACACCCAGCACAGCTGCTCATTCGCATCTACGCTGGCCTGATCACCACAGACAACGCATCGAGTGGAAGGACGAGCTCGTTCAAGGCTCATCACCTGCCGCGCGCTCTCAATGATTTCGGGAGAAACTACTTCCGAAACCTCGGGCGCCGCGCCCTTCGGTGGAACTCTGCGTTTCATCTGTAACTCCACTATACCCCAACTACTACCGGCGTAACGATGAAATGCTATGTCAATCGTGCGATTCCGCGCGTTGTCAGTGAGTGGAGCGTTTTTCGAGCTGACTCAGCGCGCGTCGCGCAAGATCGGTATCGGTGGATGCGGGCGCGGATGCAATATAGAGGCGCAGCGCTGCTTCGCCGCCTTCCATATCATGACGAGCGATCAGCACCAGCGCCAGTAAATACTGTGCTTCCGGCTTTGCATGCGGATCAAGCTTCAGCTCGGTTCGAACGCTTCGCTCGGCGACATCGAAACGGCGCAGGTTGTAACTCGCCACAGCGAGGTAGTGCCACGCGACAGACGAATCGCGGGGACCGAGTTCGACCGCACGATTCAGATCGCGCGCCGCCTCTTCCCATTGCGAATCGTCGCAGGCGAGATATCCGAGTTGCTGCCAGGGTCCTACGAGCCTTTCATCCAGCGCCATTGCCTTCTGAAACGAAACCCGCGCATTTGCCTTATCGTGATTCACCCACTGCGCCTTGCCGAGACCCAGCCACGCTTCCGGGTAATTGGCATAAACCGCCAGGGCTTTCTGAAAGGCGGAAATCGCCTGTGTGCTCTTTCCGGAAAACGCCAACCGCTCGGCCTTTTCCAGGGTCGCTTTCGCCTTCTTCGGCGCCTTCAATGCGAGCAGACTAATTGTCCGTCCTTCGCTCTGAGCCACACGATGGAGAACGATCGTACCCGCGTCCGAGGACAGGTCATCAACGCGCGTCCCCAGACTCACGCGGCTCGAATAGAACCCGGGCGCAATCGCGATTAGTTCGCAGTTCGCCAGCGGCTCCAGACCGCGAGCAACGGTGCGTGAGGTGTTCAGTACTCCCACGCTGGCGCCAGGAGTGCTGCGGGCTGGCTGAGATGCATCGCTGAAAGCCGTTCCCGCCACAGTCCACGGAAATCGGAACGTCCCATTCGCACCGGTTCGTCCCAGCACTCTTGTCAGCTGGCCGCAGACTGATTCCACGTTCACCGCCTCAGCCAGCGGCGAGCCATCGTCCATCTTCACCAACCCCGAAACGTAAACTGGCCGCGCCGGAATCGTCGTGATTCCGCCATTCCCTGAGGGAGCCCCGGATACTGATGCGTTCGAATCGGTCGTGGTGTTTTGGGCGTGCAGCCCAACAGCCAACGCAACGACTAAACCGAATCGAAGCAAAGTCCACATACCCTCAGGTGCTGCCTACTGACCGATCTGGCTTTCCACGCTTCCGAGCTGTTTCTTCGCAATCTCGAGAAACTCCGGCTTCGGACCCAGCGCGATATAACTACGCAGAGCCTCCGCGCCGCCCTTCAAATCCTTGCGTCCGATCAGGACCTGTGCCAGAACATATTGCGCCTGCGGATTCTTTTCGAGCCTCATCTCGGCGCGAACGGAGCGCTCGGCCTGGTCGAGGTGACCCAGATTATAGTTCGCCACCGCCGAATAATACCAGGCCATTGGTGAATCCACCGGATCAAGCTTTACAGCCTGATCCAGATAGCGAGCCGCATCCTCCCACTGCGACTGACTCGCGGCCATGTACCCCAGTTCCTGCCAGGGTCCCACAAGCTTGTTATCCAGATCCATCGCTTTCTGAAAATCGGCCTTTGCGCTGTCCTTTGCCCCGGTTTGCAATTCGGCTTTTCCAAGACTGTACCAGGAGTCCGCGTACTGCGGATAGATGTCGACGGCCTTGCGGAAGCTCACCGCGGCATCGACGGCCTTGTGGGCCTTCATCTGCTCCGTACCCTTTTCGAAACTTTTCTTCGCATCCTTCGGAGCCTTCAGAGCAAGAGCGCTCACTGTCCGCCCTTCATCGCCATTGACCCTATGAATCGTGATAGCCCCGATATCGAAGCTATCCAATCCGGAGTGTTCATAGAGACTGATTCGCCTGGACGTATACCCTGCGGTTGAGGCGCGCAGGTCGCACGTGGCAAGCAGATCGGCCGTACGCGCGTTCACCGTGATTTGACCTGCACTGGGTGCGAGATTGGCGCCGGGGTTAACCGCGCGACTGGTCTGCGACGCATCGCCAATGTCCATTCCGGCCGGATTCGCGGTCCAGTCAAAAGCAAAGCTGCCGTTCGCGCTTGTGTGCGCTACCGTCTGCTGTTGAGCACCGCATAATGATTGAATCGAGATATTGCCGGGCAGGGCCGAGCCGTCGTCCGTCACCACCTGGCCGGAAATGAAGACAGGACGGGGCGGAGGCGGCGTAGTCTGCGCAGAGGGCGCAACGGAGGGAGTGCGGCTGGTGTTCGTGCTGGTAGCGCCGCCACTGCCGCCGGAAGGCGTGGTTCCCGTGGCTCCGCCGGACGACGTGCCGCTAGTGGCGCCACTCGTCGTGGTCCCCGACGAAGTCTTCTGCGCGAATGCACACACCGCGCTGAGCAACACAATTGGCACACAGCGAAACGCAGGTCTCATTCCGACCCTCCTGTGGCTCAAATTATGTCACAATCGCGGGCCCGGAATGTGGGGTTATCGCAGCGCTTCAATTGCCGCTTTGGTATCGCGCAACATCTTATCTACCGCGTCATGCGTACGCTTGTTCCCCCACCACCCAAACCCAACGGGCGCGGGCCGAGACAGCGTCATGCTGTCTACCTGAAGATCCAGTCCGCCATCGCGTTCGCGCGCAAACCAGTACGTGTTCGTGCGCCACAGGAAGCCGTGGTCTTCGCCCTCAGGGTACGTGGCGCCATCGAGCTTCTTCGCATCCTGTAGCTCTTTAATACTGAGCGTAGTCGACCGGCTGATCCACCGCGTGGAATCCAGTCGCCGAAAACGGCTGTCATACTGCGCGTCGTATGCGACGTCAATCCAGAGGGTTGATTCTGAAAGGAACAAATGCGAGAAGAAGTGCTCGTCATCCAGCTTGCTGTCAGGCTGCGGAATGCCGCTGCCGCGCACCACATCCGGCTTGAAGTAGTTAGGATAGCTCGGGTAATCGATCATCACCCGCCGCATCTGGTCGATTTTCGCGCCCTTCACTCGAATCGTACCCGAATAATGATGGATGCTGCCGTTGCGGATGTCCTCGTTCTCGCGAGCTGCCACAATCGGCTTGCCCGCTTCGAAATCTTTACGCCGCGCCGCCTTCTCGTCGTCAATCCACAGCTTTCCGGCCGCCGAAAACGCGTCCGACACCTGCTTCTCGAACCGAACCGTATAATCCTGAAAAATGGCGACCGTGGCGGCTTCCAGATGCGTCACGGGAAGGATGGAAGCCTGTAACGTCAGGCAGCCGGAAAGCACGGCAATCGTAGCTGCAGCGGGAAGATGACGCATCTACTACGAATATAGCAACAGGTCTGGGCCTAACGCTTGAAATAATCGGCGTTGATTTGAGTGAACTTAGCCCACTTCTCGGGCAGATCGTCCTGTGCGAAGATGGCCGACACCGGGCAAACCGGAACGCACGCGCCGCAATCGATGCACTCTACCGGATCGATGTAGATCATTTCCACATCGGCGAAACCAGCTTCGTCCTTTTTCGGATGGATGCAATCCACCGGGCAGGCGTCGACGCAGGCAGCGTCCTTCGTTCCGATACAGGGTTCCGCAATTACGTATGCCATAGGAAATATTTAAATTACCACACCGCCGGTCCTCCCCGGCGTACAGTGGAGAGTAGGCGAACCCTTGCGAATACTGGCTATCGAGAGTTCCTGCGATGAAACTGCCGCCGCCGTTCTTGCGGATGGTATCCATGTCGGTTCAAGCGTGGTTGCAAGTCAACTCGAAGTGCATGCAAGGTACGGTGGCGTGGTGCCGGAACTCGCCTCTCGTGAGCATCTCCGCGCCATTGTCCCCGTAGTTCGTGAAGCGATGGAACGCGCCGGAATCGGATGGGCCGACCTGGACGCTGTGGCCGCGACCTCCGGCCCAGGTCTGGCGGGCGCACTCCTGGTCGGGCTGACTTACGCCAAGGGAATTGCTTTTTCCCAGGGCATTCCACTCATCGCCGTCCACCACATCGAGGGACATATCCAGGCCGTAATGCTGGAAGCCCGGCAGCGTGGCGAACCGGTAGAGCTGCCTGCCCTGGCGCTGGTTGCGAGCGGCGGCCATACACACCTGTTCGAAGTGAACTCCGCCGGCTATAAACTCCTGGGCAAAACCCGTGACGACGCCGCCGGCGAAGCTTTCGACAAAGTAGCCAAACTACTTGGCTTCGGATATCCGGGCGGACCCGTCATCGACCGTCTGGCGCCATTCGGCAATCCTGATGCTGTGCCGTTCACTCTCGCACGGGTAAAGGGAAAGCCGCTCGATTTCAGCTTCAGCGGTCTGAAGACCGCAGTCCTGCGTTGGGTGGAGAGTCACGATGTCGCCGCGGAAATCGAAGCACGCAAAGCGTTGCTGCGAACGAATCCATCTCCATCAACCGACGAGTGGCTTGCAGTAACGCCTGAGACCACGCTCGATCTGGTCGCGAGCTTTCAGGCAACCGTCATCGAAGAACTGCTCAGCCATGCCGCTGCCGCCGCGGGCCAAATGGAGGACGTTCGCGCGATTGTCATCACCGGAGGCGTGGCATGCAACTCCGGCCTGCGCGCCACCGCAGGCAGACAATATGCCGGTCTGCCCGTCTACTTTCCGGCTCCCGCCCTCTCGACCGACAACGCAGTCATGATCGCCGCCGCAGCCTGGCCGAAGCTCGAACGCGGCGAGTTCTCTCCACTTAGCGAAACCGTAGAACCAAATCTGGCGCTTGCCTGAAACCTAAAGCGAATTCAAAGCGGCAATACGGGCCTGGATGATCGCTGTGAAGTTTTCAATCTCTCCATAGCTGTATCCACCCGCGCGGAACGCATCGTTGATCTGCTGCTTCGAAAGCTTCGCCAGCACGCCGCCGATCCACCGCGCATCCTCCTTCGGGATACCCTTGCCGATCCACATCATCGCGCGCCGGGAAGAGTATGACGGCACATTGAACATGATGATCGCGGAAGGCGATCCCGGTACTTTGAAATCGACCGTGTTGGCATTTATCTTGTCAATGAAGCCGGTCTTCGCGAAAGTATCATAGTCGCCCTTGTCAGACTTGCGGCCCATATCCAGATGCTCTGCGCCAAATGTAGCGCCCAGGTCGCTGATACCATACATCGTCTTGCCGTCGCGGGTTTGGTAGATCGCGTTGTTGACGTCTTTGAGATCCCAGTTGTTGATGAGCGCCATCATCACCCGAAGGCCGTTCCATTCGCGGGTATTCACAAACGGATTGTCTTTCCACTTCCACTCGCCCACCTTCTTCGCGCCGGTGTCGCCGCGCTTCAGTCGCACGTTCAGCAGCGCGCCGCCGTTTCCAACAAGATTCTGGCCGCGTTGCATGTGGCCTTCGATTCCCTCTACCGTAATCGCGGGAAGGAAATAGTCTTCATCGGTGAAATATCCAACGGCCCACACCAGACGGGATGCCACGATCTCCGGCTTCGACTCGTCTCCCAGCTTGACCTTCCACTTCGTGCCCGCGGAATCGGTCACATTAAACTTCGGATTCGATCCATCCGTGTCTTCGCTGACGAACTGGAAGTTATTCGTTGGCGGCTTGTCTTCTTCGCCTCCGCGTCCGAAATACAGATTCCGCGAAGCAATATCGACAGGTTCTGTCCATAAGACGGGTGCGTTCTTTCCAACCGAACCAGCCGGGCGCTTCGCGGCCGAAGCCTCTGCATAGAAAACCAATGACACGGCCACGGCGAGGCCCGCACTCCATAGTCTTGTGTGCATAGCTGATCTCCCTTACTGCCAGTAACTGGCAAATCGCTTGCAAGCACAATGCCATGTTTCAAAAGCTCTTCGCCACTGCGATGTTGTGCGCATGCGCCGTTTACGCAATCGAGTCAGGACTTGACGAGTTTCGTCAGCACATTGCCGACTACCGGAAGGTTCACGCCCAGGCTCAGTCTGCGGCGCCTCCTCTCAACAAAGCCGGAAAGAAGGGTGATTTTGCCGACGCCGAGCACGAACTCGCTGCAAAAATCCGTGAGGCGCGAAAGAATGCCCGGCAGGGAGACATTTTTACTCCGGCGACCGCGAAGGAATTCCGGGCACTCATCGCGGCGGCAATGCGGGGTAATAATGATGAACGCGTGCGAAAGAGTCTGGAACATGCCGAACCTGTTCAACTGGCGCTGAAAGTGAACGATTCATTTCCCGACGGTATCCCGTTGCCGTCGACTCCACCGACTCTGCTCCTGAACCTACCCGAGTTACCCCACGATCTTGACTATCGAATCGTAGGCGAAACGCTCGTCCTCAGAGATGCCGACGCGAACATGGTGGTGGACTTTCTTCCCAACGCGCTATGAGATTCGCAATCGTTTTTGTCGCAGCGGTCGGGGTAATCGCGCAGTCAACCGCGAAACTCGGATTCCCTCTCGCGCCCGATTCCGTGCGTTTCGCCATCATCGGCGATTCGGGCACCGGCAAACCCGAGCAATTCGAAGTCGCGCGTCAGATGTCAGCCTGGCGGACCACACTTCCGTTTACATTCGTGCTGATGCTCGGGGATAACATCTACGGCGGCCACAGTCCGGCGGATCTGGACCGGAAGTTCGCACAGCCGTACAAGCCTCTCACGGATAGCCAGGTGAAGTTCTACGCATCGCTGGGAAATCACGACAATCCCGCTGAGCGCTTCTACGAACCCTTCAATATGGGCGGTAAACGCTATTACGATTTCAAAAAGGGAAACGTCGAATTCTTCGCGCTCGACAGTACCTACATGGATCCCGTCCAGCTGGACTGGTTGAAACAGGAACTGAAATCTTCGAGCGCGGCATGGAAAATCTGCTACTTCCATCACCCGCTTTACTCAGACGGAAAGTATCATGGACCCGATCTCGACCTGCGCCACCGCATTGAACCGATCTTTGAGCAATACGCGGTCGACGTGGTCTTCACCGGCCACGAGCACGTCTACGAGCGCATTAAACCCCAGAATGGAATCTACTACTTCATCCTGGGGAACGCCGGCGAACTTCGTCCCAAAGGGCTGAAGTTTGCCGACGAAGCGGCGAAAGGCTACGACTCCGATCGCTGCTTCGCCATGTTTGAAATCACAGGCGATCAGATGTACTTCGCCGTCATCTCAAGAACCGGTCAGGTGATCGACTCCGGCATTCTTCCCCGAACGAACAAAGGCGTCGGCCCCGTAGAACCTCTCGGTGTCAGTTCTCAAGCGCCTTAGTCACTGCGGCGAAGAAGGCCTGATCGTTAAGAGCGGCTGCGCCAGTGGGCTTTGACCGAGCGCTCAGCACCACGATCGAAACTTTGTGCGCCGGATTCACATAGATGATCTGTCCGTAAATTCCACGCGCCTGAAACGCGCCTTTGTGAACCGGATCGCCGGCCGGGACCGGCCACCACAGATAGCCGTAATCGACCGACTTTCCGCCGATTACATGCGCGCTTCCGGCATCGCGGAACCACCCTTCGGGAACGACGCGCTTTCCGTTAATCACACCATCCTGCTGCGCGAACAATGCGAATCGTCCGTAGTCGCGCAGTGTTGCTCCCAGGCCCGCGCCTGCCAGCCCCAGCCCACCTGGCGACTCCTGCCACCATGTGGCATCAGCTTCCATTCCCAGCTTTGACCACAAGGTCTCGGAAAGATAGGCCGACAGCGATTTGTGCGTGGCGCCTTCAATCACAGCTCCCACCAGATATGTTTCACCCGTGCTGTAATTCCAAACGGAGCCAGGCGCCCCCGCCTTCGGCAGGGAGCTCATGTAACTCACCACAGTGCCAGGCTTCTTCTCCAGCAGCTTCATGCCAAGTTTGCTCACGTCTGACTGTGGATTCGTATAGGTCTCGTCCCACTTCACGCCGGAAGCCATCTGCAGCAGGTTTCGCACGCTGACGCCTTCATATCCGCCACCCTTCAGCGCCGGGACGTAGTTGGTAATCGGCGAATCAATGCCGGCGATCAAACCCTGCCCAATCGCCGCACCAACCAAAGTGGACGACACGGACTTCGCCATTGAAAATGAACACCACTTCGTGCTTGCCGACGTTCCGAGTTCATAGTCCTCAAACGCAATCCTGCCATCCTTAAGCACAAGCAATCCCGCCACGCGGTTGTCGGTAATGTAATCGAACAGATCGAAGTTCTTCCTGTCGGACTCGAAATGAACTTCCTTCAGTCTGGAAGGCGCAGCCGGAATCGGCTTTGCCGCGGCGCCCTTGCGCGATACCACGACGCCCGGATACCAGCTCTCGCTGTGCTCAAAAGCCGTGACTTCCTGGCCGGGAAGCATCGTGCCGGCAAGCACGTTTGCGATGACATCGGAGGCCTCCTTTGAAGGCTGCTGAGCAACCGCCGCAAATGTCAGCAAGGCAACTGACGAACTGATCAGGACCACGGATTTGGTGCGCACTGTCTCGATAATATCCGCTTGACATCCATGATCGTCTCATACTAATAAATTAGTATGAAATTTATTGGCATTGCCTGCCTTAGTGCGGTTTCTCTGGCCGCGCAAAGCGGTCCGCAGCCGCGGTTCGAGGTCGCCTCCGTCAAACTCTCCGCTCCAGGCGCAACGGGTTTCGGTTTCCGCGGAGGTCCCGGCAGTAAAGATCCCGAGCGCCTTGCCGTCGAGGGTTACCCGCTGATGAGTCTGATCCTCACGGCTTACAACCGCCGCACGGACGAAGTGATCGCCCCGGGCTGGCTGACCGGAAACTTCGGCCCCAATGCCGTGAGAGTCGACGTCGCAGCAAGGATTCTGCCCGCAACGAGCTCGACCGACTTCCTTCTTATGCTGCAGAATCTGCTGGCTGATCGCTTCGGGATGATTGCTCACCACGAACAGAAGGAAGTTTCCGTCTACGATCTCACGGTCGCGAAAAACGGACCGAAGCTGAAGGCGGCCGGCCCGCCGGAAGACCCGGCGGCAAAGACACCGATGCCTGATGGGCCGCCTAAAATGACCACTGATAATCTCGGTTTCCCCATCCTGCCGCCCGGCGGAAGCATGGCCATCATGAGAGACCGAGCCCGCATGCGTCTGAAAAACGAGACCATGGCGAAACTGGCGGAGCGCCTCTCAAATCAGGCTGGGCGTCCCGTCCGCAATGCTACTAACCTGGCCGGCGAATTCGACGTGGAGTTTTTTTGGGCGGCCGATGAAGCCGCGCTTGCCGATCCCACCTTGCCCAGCCTTGCTCAGGCGCTGCAGGATCAGCTCGGCCTGAAACTTGAAGCGAAGAAAGCCATCGTCGATATCCTCGTCATCGATCACATCGAAAAGGCTCCAACCGCGAACTGATTGAGAGGGGCTGCCGCGGGTACGCTGTCTTCACGCGTCACCCCGAAAGACCCGGTCTCCGGAGCGACATAACGCAAGAATGAGGTTGTATCCCTGCCGGGCGTCAGGCGGTGTAAGGAACAATCACAGCTGACTGCGGATTCGCGCCGCCATGGAACACGGCGAACACTGGCTTTGGATGCTCCGCGATAAACACCTGGCTCTTTTGCAGAATTACAGGAATATGTAGCACTGAAACGTCGCCCGTGACGGTATCGACAACGAACGCATACTCTTCCTCGCCTCCCGCACGGGGAGCCGGCGCAACCAGAATCTCGCCCGGACTCCCGCCCGTCCGAATGGAAGCAATAACCCGCCGGCTGAAGATATCCATTATTGTCACGTCACCCGCCGAAGCATTGCTGAGAAACAACAGATTTCGCACCGGCGCGGCTGCCACAGCGGAAAGCGCTCGCCCCGCGTAGACCGTCTGGTCAATCTGATTTTGATAGGGACTGAAGATGACGAGTCGAGGCTCCATATCGGCACCGGTCACGAACACCTGTCCGCCATCTTCATGCGCGCAGAACCGTGCCGGGCGGATCGGAACCGGCAACCGCGCCAGCACGGCTGCGTTCGCCGAGTTCAGCGAAACGATCTCGCGCGAATCGCTCGCGCCAACGAAGATCGTCCCGCCATCTTTCCGATATCCAATTGCCGTGATCTCGCCCGCGCCGATCGGCGAGACGCCGAGCAAAGCTCCATCGGACACAGAAATCCGAGCGAGGCTTGTCGCCTTCGAATTGGTCGTCAGCGCAGCCAATTGATTCAATGACGCCGCTATCGCATGCGGCGAACCGGGCAACACTGCACGCCGCGCAACCTTTCCGCTCGCGGTGTCGAGCATCACCACGCCCGCGGGTTGACTCACGGCCACCGCCAGCCATCGCCCGTCAGTTGTCAGCGCCGCAGCCGCAATTTTGCCTCCCACGGAAGTCGTCGCGGTGATCGCGCGACTGATTGGATCGATTTGCGCAACAGTCTGGTTTTCAAAGCAGAGGGCAAAAACCTTTCCGCGCGCCGAGAGAACCTGATCCGGCACGCCGCCCAGGGCAATTACGCCCGATCGACGAAAGCTGGAAAGATCGGAAACTACTACACCGCGCTCGGAAGCGCTGGCAACAAACATCCACGCCTGGTAGCGGCTCGCCCGTTTCTGCGAACAGGCAACGCCGGAAACAGCCGACGCCAGAAAGGCCCGCCGGGATAGAGAGGAAGTTTTCAGAGGAGTCCCTGAACCGCATCGTAGCAAAGGCTTCTTGGTAACCTGGAATTTCAGACGCATGGAAATGGTGAAGCAGTGGTACGCGAAACGGATTAACACCTGGGAGTACGATCTCGCTACCAGGTCTACCGACCGCGTCGTCCGGCCGTTCGACTGGGGAGCCGAATGGATGAAGGGCTGGCCGTTCCACGCCCGCGCGCTCGAGACCGAGCAAAGGTTGCGGGAGATCAACCGCACTGCGATTGAACGGAGCCCGGAGTTCTTTGCATATCAGTCCCCGCGAGACTTTCGCATCGACTCTGACATACTGCGCTTCACTTCGCCCGTGGAAACGCCGTATGCCTGCAACAACGTAGTGGAGGCTCGTTACTTTCCCGGTCATGGCCGCTGGAAGCGAGGCAGGAAAGCGGTTGTGGTTCTGCCGCACTGGAACTCCAGCCCCGGACAGCATGTAGCACTTTGCCAGGGAATTGCGAGGTTCGGCATCTCGGCGTTGCGCATCAGCCTGCCGTACCACGATCGCCGCATGCCCCCCGAACTGACCCGCGCCGATTATGCAGTTTCGGCCAACGTAGCCCGGACCATCGATGCCACCAGGCAATCGGTGATCGATGTGCGTTCCTGCTTCGACTGGCTGCAGGAACAAGGCTACGAAGACCTCGGAATCGTGGGCACCAGTCTTGGTTCCTGCTATGGCTTTCTTACCAGCGCTCATGACGATCGCCTGCGCGTGAACGTATTCAATCACTGCTCTACGCACTTCGCCGATGTAGTCTGGACTGGCCTTTCCACGAAGCACATTCGCGAAGGCATCGAAGGACAGATCGATCTCGATCGCCTCCGCCAGGTGTGGGACTGCCTGAGCCCGGTGCATCACATCCCCAGGTTTGCGGCCATGAAGAAGCGAAGCTTCTTTCTCTATGCGACTTATGACACAACCTTCCCACCGGAGTTCTCGAAAGACATCGTGGGACGTATCGCAAGAAGCGGTGCCGACCACAAGATCGTAGTTATGCCCTGCGGGCACTACACGCTTGGTGAGACTCCGTTCAAGTTTGCGGTGGGCTACCAGATTATCTCGTTCCTGAAACGCAACCTGTAAACTCAGAAAACGTCTTTATGGCTCACCTGAATGCTTTCGTAATCGCTGCGTTTCTCGCTGCAACATGCGACGTGGCGCGGATCAACGCGCAAAGTCCGGCACCCATTCGCCGCGTATTCGAAGCAGCGACCATTAAGCCGACCGAGCCCGAGAATTCTCACCTCCAGATCAGCCTTCCGGGTAGCCAGGTATCAGTCGAAGGATTCACCCTCAAAGACTTGATCGCATTCGCATATCAGCTTGATCGAAGCCAGATTCTGGGCGGGCCGAAATGGATGGCTTCTGACCGTTACGATGTGCTCGGAAAGCCGGACACAGCGGCAAAACCTTCACTCGGCGACGTTCGGTTGTTGCTGCAGACGCTTGTCGAAGATCGCTGGCAACTGAAGTTTCACCGGGAACGGAAAGAGATGCCTGTGCTGGTGCTGACGGTGGCGAAAGGCGGCCCCAAAATGAAGGCCAGAACGGAAGGCGATGGTGGTGGTGCAACCAGACTCGCGCTAAAGGGAGGCGGGCCAAATCTACCCGCCCGCAATGCTTCCATGAAACAACTGGCGGAACTTCTGCAGTCCTTTGTGTTCGAGAGGCCCGTGCTGGATAAGACCGGCCTTACGGGCAGCTTCGATTTCACTCTGACGTGGAAGCCCGAACCCGATCAGTTTCGCGGGAAGGGCGAGTCCATGGTGTCAAATCCGGACGATCCGGATATCTTTAAGGCTTTGCAGGAGCAACTTGGCCTGAAGC
Source organism: Acidobacteriota bacterium (assembly GCA_048498815.1). GTDB lineage: Bacteria > Acidobacteriota > Terriglobia > Bryobacterales > Bryobacteraceae > BOG-234. The sequence goes on from JBEHXG010000004.1 coordinate 53,370, forward strand.
TCGATTCGTCTAAGGAGCAGACCGAAGTGATCGTCATAGACAGCGTTGAACGGCCGTCCGACAACTGATTGCAGTCATGGAAACTCCGTTCCGCGTGCTATTTCTGTAAACGTGACCTGCGCAATCTGCAAAACGGCTAAAGCCAAACGTTACTGTCCCGGTATCCGGGAAGAAATCTGCCCCGGATGTTGCGGCGCGGGCCGTGAGCAAACCATCGACTGTCCCCTGAACTGCGAGTACCTCGCCGAAGCGCATCGCCACGAAAAGAAGCCCGTTCATGATCCTTCGCTGATGCCGAGCCAGGATGTGCAGCTCGAAGACGAGTTTCTGCGCGCCCACGAATTCCTCATCGTTCTGCTGGGCTCCGCCATGTACGAGGCCGCGCGTGCATTCCCGGAGGCCCTTGACACTGACGCGGTGACTGCGCTGGATTCGCTCGTCGCAGCCCGTCGATCGCTGGATTCCGGCATCTACATAGAAAACAAGCCAGTCAATCCCATCGCGGCATCAATGTACGAAAAGGTGATCGCGCGGATCGAGGATATTACTGCACGCCTGAAAGAAGCGAGCGAGACCGAGAAGATGCCCGAGAACGCCGTACTCGGGGCGCTCGTATTCCTGCAACGCGTAGCTTTCGGTCTCAACAACGGTCGCGCGCGCTGCAAAGCCTTCCTTGTATTCCTGTCGCAGTTCTACGTCGACATGAAGGCGGAAGAGGCAGCCGAAGCCGTCGGTTCCGAAGAGCCGAAAATTATTCTTTAACAATGCCCGAAACCGGAATTGTCGTATTTGGACACGGATCGAGCGTTGCATCCGCCAACGAGGCCGTGCGCACTGTTGCTGCGAGTGCGGCGCGGGAAGGCGGTTGGCAGCGCTACGAAACCGCATTCCTCGAGTGCGAACCGCGACTCGAGGCGGCGGTCGAAAATCTGGTGAAAGCGGGCGCGGATGAGGTGCTCGTCCTGCCCTACTTCCTCACGCTGGGCATTCACCTCCAGCGCGATCTGCCTGTCCTCGTGGACCACTTAATTGCGAAGTTTGGTGTGCCGGTCAGAGTCACGCCTCCACTCGATGGACATCCGTCGCTGAGCACTATGCTCGTTGATCGTGTCCGGGAGCAATCGCGATGAAAGCCCGGCTAAAATCCTGGCGCGAACTCGGGCCAGCCACGCGTCACTTCGATTTCGAACCCGTGGATTGGAACGGCAGCTTTATTCCGGGCCAGTTCCTGTCATTCACAGCGATAGTCGATGGCGAAGAGATTACCCGCGCATACTCGATTGCGACTGCGCCTTTAGGCGGGAGCTTCGGGTTATGCGCGAACCTCGTGCCCGATGGAAAATTCTCGCCCTGGCTGTTCAGCAGAAACATTGGCGATGAAGTCACTTTCACCGGTCCGCTGGGAACGTTCACACCGCGCGGCGCGGGTCCGGACTCAATCCTGGTTGCCACGGGAACGGGAATCGCACCTTTCCGTTCTTTTCTCGAAGCTGGGTCTCCCGCGGGGAAGTGTAGCCTTGTCTTCGGTACTCGCCACGAAGACGGCCTGCTCTACAGCAAAGAATGGCGCGCCCTCGAACGATCCCGCGAAGGCTTCTCTTATATACCTACTCTCACCAGACCTGGCGCCGAATGGCGGGGACGAACTGGCCGCGTCCAGCCCCACGTCATGGCACTGCTCAGCCAGGCGAGTCAGCCAGTCGACATCTACATCTGCGGTCTCCGCGAAATGGTCGACGAGCTCCGCGCGGAACTCAAGGCTGTCGGCATCGACCGCCGCCGTGTGATTTACGAGAAGTACGACTGAGCGGGTTAACATATTAGGGATGGCAAACATTGGTGATGTTGTCGATGCGGCCTCCGCGATAGTCAAGGGCATGAGCATCACGCTCCGCGAGATGATGTCGCCGACTGTGACGGAGAACTACCCCGACGAACCGGCTTCGCTCCAGGAACGCTTTCGCGGCGCGCACGTGCTACAGCGCGACGAAAACGGGATGGAAAAGTGCGTTGCCTGCTTCCTCTGCGCAGCTGCCTGTCCGGCGCAGTGCATCTACATTGAAGCGGCAGAGAACACCGAGCAGGTCCGCATCAGCGGTGGTGAGCGCTACGCGAAGGTTTACAACATCGACTACAACCGGTGCATCTTCTGCGGCTACTGCGTTGAAGCCTGTCCCACCGATGCGATCACCCACGGTCATGGATTCGAACTTGCCAGCTATAGCACTTCCACGCTGATTTATCGCAAGGAAGATATGCTGGCGAAAATACCGGAAGGCGCAAAGCCGCCGGTGATTGAAGAAACAGTTGAAGCCGGCGCCCACTGAGCGGCATCTCATGGGTGCCGGTTAAGGCACGCACATGTTTGCCCTCATCCGGGAACAGATAAACACGATCTTTCGGGAAGATCCCGCGGCGCAGAGCGTCCTGGAGATCTTTCTGTGCTATCCCGGGTTTCACGCGGTACTGTTGCACCGCCTGGCGCACAGGCTCTACAAAGCCCGCATTCCTCTGCTTCCGCGAGTCATTTCACAGGCGGCGCGCTTCTTTACCGGCATTGAGATTCATCCCGGAGCTACCATCGGCCGCCGCTTCTTCATCGATCATGGAATGGGAGTCGTGATCGGCGAAACCACCGAGATCGGCGACGACGTACTCATCTATCAAAACGTAACCCTGGGTGGAACCGGCGATGAGCGCGGCAAACGACACCCGACCATCGGCGACAATGTAGTAATCGGGACCGGCGCCAAGGTTCTCGGCAACATCCGGATTGGCGATAACGTGCGCGTCGGAGCGGGCGCAGTGGTCGTTCATCCGGCGCCGGATAATTCCACCGTAGTGGGCATCCCCGGCCGAGTGGTTCGCTATCACGCGCCCCGGGAAGGTGTGCTGGAACACGGGCTCATGCCAGATCCGGAAGGGCAGGAGATGGAAGAGTTGCGCCAGCGAGTGAGCGAACTCGAAGCCCGCATCAAGTCGATCCTGCCGCCTCAATAAGGCGTCAAAATTGCTTAAACCGCGGCGGGGAGGCGCCACGCGGAATGTTTTGCCCTCCCATCAATACGCATTCCTATAAAAAACGGAGTCTGAGATGGAAACGCTTACCGAACTATTCCAGGATCAAATAAAAGATCTCTATAACGCGGAGAAACAACTTACCAAGGCGCTGCCCGCTATGGCAAAGAAGGCTTCAACGCCTTCCCTGAAGGAGGCCTTCACCAGTCACCTTGAGGAAACGCGCGGGCACGTGCAGCGGCTGGAAGCCATTGGTGAATCACTGGGCTTCAAGCTCACCGGCAAGACGTGCAAGGCGATGGAAGGTCTGATTGACGAGGGTAAGGAAGCTCTTGCCGAGAAGGGCGATGCCATGGTTCTTGATGCAGGTATCATTGCTGCCGCGCAACGTGTGGAACACTACGAAATTTCGGCATACGGCACTGCGCGGACATTCGCGGAGAAGCTCGACTATACCGAGGCAGCGCGGCTTCTTCAGGAAACACTGGATGAGGAATCGGCTGCTGACGAGAAGCTGAACACGATCTCGATGGACGAGATTTTGCCGGAGGTCGCTGTGGCAGCTTAGATGCCGAAACCGGGTTCAGGCACCGAAGTGCTTCTGCAACACCAGCGCGACGGTGCCCCGTAACCGGGCGAGCCCATCTTCGTGTGCCGGAATGAGGACCGGTGCGAAACCACCTTCCAGAATCTGTGCGTTCACCTGGGACTCAATCACCGGTCCGAACCGTTGCCAGGACTTCGTGAGATCGCCGATCACCACGATACGCTCCGGTGCGAGCCCCGCTACGATCATCCGCATCCCTCTGCCAAGATACTGCGCCATTGTTTCCAGCGCCTTCGTCGCGCGGGCATCGCCCTGGTCCGCCAGTCGAAGGAGATCAAGAAATGTGATGCGCGCAGCCTTTGTAACCGACTCGTTGTAGTAACGGATGGCAGCTCTGTTCGATGCGAATACTTCCCAGCAGCCGCGGCTACCACAGGCACATGCGGGTCCACGAGGATCGAGGGTTACGTGTCCAAACTCACCCGCCATGTTATTGTGACCCCGCACCAGCTCGCCATTCATGTAGATGCCGATACCGATCCCCTCAGATACCGTCATCACCACCAAATTGCGGCAATCGTCCAGCTTGTCAAACCAAACCGCGGCCAGCACACAGGCGCTGGCCGCATTCTCTACTTCCACTTCGAGTCCGGTGGCTTTGCTGATTGGCTTTCGGAGATCGACGTCACGCCATCTCAGGTTTGGTGCGAATACCAGATGACCTTCAGCCCGATTCACGCGGCCGGGCACCGAGATTCCGATGCCTTCGATCTTCTTGCCTTCCGTCGAATGAACAATGGCTTTGATGCGCTTGGCCAGCAGCCAGACTGCGGTCGCGGGATCGCGCGGCGTCGGGAAGGTTTCCTGGGCGATAAAGCTGCCGTTGACGTCCGCCAGTGCCACGGTGGTCTGCGTCGGACGAATGTCGACACCGACAATGATTCGGTCCTGATTCAGACGAAGGTAAGTCGGTCGGCGCCCCCTTGGAGGACGTCCGGTCGCGCCTTCAATGACCCAGTTCTCCTCGATCAGCTCTTCTACGATCAGGGAGATTGTGCTGCGCTGCATACCTGACGCGCGAGCCAGGTCGGCTCGCGAAATCGGGTGCCGGGTACGAATAAGGTTCAGAACAATGCGCCTGTTGACGTTGCGAATCGCTTCGCTGGATGCGACCTGGCCCGGGATCAGCGCACGCTTCGTCATGGGAATCTAACCCTAGATTCGCACGAGGTTAACGCGGCGCGATAAAGAACTCAGTGCGTTCGCGAAAAGGAAAGCATCTCGTCGACCGCGGTTCCCACCCGATTCAGGAAATCGTCGAGGCTGGAGGGCTTCTCAATAAAGCGATCTGCGCCCAGATTGGAAGCGCGCATCTTATCGGCAGGCGAATGCGATGAGGTGAGGACGCCCACAGGTACCCCAACCAATGCGGACTTGCTCCTGATCCGGCGGAGAACGTCGAGGCCATCCCGCCGGGGCAGCGTAAGATCGAGAAGGATGAGCCTGGGGAGATCGGGGCTGTTCCACGTGAAAGAATTCAGGTAGTTCAGCCCCGCGTCGCCATCGCAAAAGCGGTCCAAATCGCAATTAAGCCCTTTATTTATGAGTGCCTTGTGGATCAGGAATACATCCGCGTCATTGTCTTCGATGAGTATAATTCGCATACAGGGTCCAGCGAAGTACCGGTACTTCAGTTTTTAAAGACCCCTTCATGCTACGTCCGCTCGATACAAATTTCCAGTGAATAATCGGCCTCGGTCCACGACGACCGTATCATTGCGGCCAATGGATATCGAGGTGCACATCAATCCGTCCCTGAGATGGGCTGCGCCGAATGCCGGTGGATTTCGGCAGTTAGTGTGTCCGGCAGCACATGGGCTATTGTTGCCTGGACCTTGTTCCTGAAGGAGCCCGCGATCACGTGGTCCTTGCCTTCCATCAGGGCGTCGAAGCCTTCCTTCGCCACGTCGGCCGGATCGTCTTTCTCGCCTTGTCCAACCTTGGTGTTGTCCATTCCGGCACGATGGAAGAAGTTAGTTTCTGTCGGCCCCGGCATTAACGCCGTCACCGTCACTCCTGTGTCCTTTACTTCATTGCGGATGGCCTGTGCGAACGATTGCACGAATGCTTTCGATGCGTTGTAGACGGCGTTGAATGTTCCGGGCATCGTAGAAGCAATCGATGAAGTGAACAGTACGCGACCATGCCTGTGGTTCACCATGTCTTTCATCACCAGCTTCGCCAGATGCACCGTGGAGCGCACGTTCAGATCGATGAGAGTAAGTTCCTTTTCCAGGTCGATCTGTCGCACGAAGTCACCACCCGCGCCAATACCGGCGTTAAGCGCGATTGCGTCTACCGGTCGCTGTGTCTTTTCGATTTCTCTGTAGACCTGTTCCACACCTTCCGGTTTTGAAAGGTCGGCCTGCAGTTCCTGAACGTTCACCCCGAAGTCGCGGACAGAGTTTCCGGCTTTGAAGATACCGGGATCCTCCGCGACGATCAGAAGATCGAATTTGTTACGCGCGAATACCCGCGCCAGTTCGAGGCCAATTCCTGCGGATGCCCCGGTTACGACGGCGAATTGTTTATCCGAATAGTTGTTCATAGTATGGCGTCCTGCGCCTTCGGAAGGAGCGCAGCACCCGGAACTCCAATGGACGTTAAAGCGCCTGCGAATGCTGATGCAGGGGCGCCTGGCGAATCTCCATGCAGCCCCGGCCCGTGGGCAGAACTTTGCCCGGGTTGAGGCGGTTCTCCGGATCGAAGAGCTGCTTGAGGCGGGCCATGCACTCGAGCGAGTCTTCGGAGAAAAGTGAACTCATCAGTTCGTTCTTCTCCATACCGACGCCGTGCTCACCGGTGATGGAACCGCCCACGGAAATGCACCATTCGAGAATCTCTTCACCCGCAGCCTTGGCTTTTTCGAGTTCTCCGGGCACGTGCGAGTTGAAGAGGATGATCGGGTGCATGTTGCCATCGCCCGCATGGAAGATATTGCTGATGCTGAGCCCATGCTTTATGGCCACTTCGGCGATGCGGCGCAGTGTAGGCGCGATCTGAGTACGCGGCACTACGCCATCCTGCACGTAATAAGAAGGGCTCACGCGGCCTACCGCGCCGAAGGCGTTCTTGCGGCCTTTCCAGAGGAGGTCCCGTTCCTCGTCTGTGCGGGCTACGCGGACTTCGCGAACGTTGCACTTCACGCAGGCCTCGCGGATTTGCTCGACCTGCTCGATGACTGCTTCGGTAAGGCCTTCGAGTTCGATGAGCAGAACGGCGGCAGCGTCCAGGGGATAGCCTGCGTGCGTGGCTTCTTCCACCATTCGGAGCATTTCGCCGTCGAGCATCTCAACAGCGACCGGGGTGATGGAACGCGCAGTGATTTCAGCGACGGTATCCGCAGCGTCCGATGCGCTGTTGCAGACAGCGAGGATTGTCTTCACGCATTCGGGCTTGCGCATCAGACGCAGCGTGGCTTTCGTGGTGAGCGCCATCGTGCCTTCCGAACCTGTAAGCAGGCCGATGAGATCGTAGCCGATGGCCTCGGAGCCAGTCGTGTGGATTGTGCCGTCGGGCAGTACGAATTCGAGTCCCTGAATGTGATTGGTGGTGACTCCGTAAGCCAGGGTGTGCGGTCCGCCGGCATTCTCCGCAACATTGCCACCGATGGTGCAGGCTCGCTGGCTCGATGGGTCAGGCGCGTAAAAGTAGCCGAGTGGCGATACAGTGTTTGTGACGTCGAGATTGACCACGCCTGGTTCAACCACCGCTCGTTCGTTCGGGAGATCGACGTTCACGATGCGGTTCATGCGGGCGAAGGCGATCATGATGCCGCCGGCGCGCGGGATGGCTCCGCCGCTCAGTCCCGTGCCGGCTCCGCGTCCCACGACCGGCACGTTGTGAGCGGCTGCCAATTTGAGGATGCGCGACACCTCTTCCGCAGAGCGCGGAAAAACGACAACGTCGGGTGCGGATTTATCCACGCTGCCGTCATATTCATACAGTGACAGATCGGCGGGACGATCCAGGAGCCCTTTTTCGTCCACAATGGCGGAGAGTTTCTGGCGAACTTCAGCCGGCAACGGCCGGCGCGCGAACGCGGCTTCAGAGGAGTGAGCTGACATGCTGGATCATCTGGGGCGAGGACCAGGGCTGTGATGAGATGAACTTTTCGATCACCTTGCCGCTGGAGTCGATCAGATAGCTTTCCGGATATTGAATTGTGCCGTAGGAGAGGTTAATTTTTTCTTCGGGATCGCGCGCCGTCGGGTAGGCCAGCGGCGATCTTTGCAGGAAGGCTCGGTACTTGTCTTCTTCCTTGTCGACGCTGACGCCGAGAATTACCAGCCCCTTTGGTCCGAGCTGCCTTGCAAGGTCGTTGAGGCCGGGGATTTCTTCCACGCATGGCGGGCACCAGGTGGCCCAGAAGTTGAGAAGCAGAAGCTTGCCACCGAAGCTATGAACTGTGACGGTCTTGCCGGCGTCCGTGGTGATGGTAAAGTCCGGCGCGCGGTCTCCGGCGTTGACTACCGTCTCGTGGAGGGTGTTGTAGAGCGTGAAGCAGAACGCTGCCAGCATCAGTGCGAGCGCGCCGTGGAGAAGTCGGTCGGCTTTCATTTGGTCTTCTATAATTCTATTGGATCGCGCAAGGTGCGGGCCGGGGGCTGATGATTATTTCGAAGAAGGTGGAGTTTTCGGCGTCGCACATCTGCCGGTCGGAGATGCTGTCCGATGAGGAAAACGAGCGCGTTTATGGCGCCGCGGCGAATCCTCTGAGCCACGGGCACAACTATGTTGTTGAGGTGGCGATTGAGGGCGAGCCCGATCCAGTGACTGGTATGATCCTCGATCTGAAGCGGCTCAAGGATGTTCTGGAGGAGCGCGTGCTTTCGGTGTATGATCATCGCCTGATCAATCGGGAAGTGGATTCGTTTGCGGGCGCGGTGCCGACGGTGGAGAACATTGCGATCGATATCTGGGCGCGGATTGAGAAGTATATCGATCCGACCGGGCGCGCTTCGTTGTATTCGGTGCGCGTGCATGAGACGAATGAGCTGTTTGTGGAATACCGGGGTGGGCGTTGATTCGTGTTTCTCGCAGGTATGGCTTTTCGGCTACGCACCGCCTTCATTCGTCTGAGTTGAGCGAGGAAGAGAACCGCGCGGTCTATGGGAAGTGCAATAATCCGAACGGTCATGGGCATAACTATGAAGTTGAAATCACCGTGGCCGGACCGGTGGATCCTGTGACGGGGCGGGCGGTGTCCCTGGCCGATCTGGATGCGTTGGCTGCCCGAGAGATTGTTGAGCCTCTGCGGTATCGCAACCTGAATGAGGAAGTTGCGGCGTTTCGCGCCGCTGTCCCGACAACCGAGAATCTGGCGGCAGAGCTGGAACGAAGGCTGCGATTGTCCTGGGCAGCGGCGTTCCCATCCGGCTTGCCGAAGCTTGAAAAAATCCGCATCTGGGAAACGGAACGGAACATCTGTGAAGTTGAGTCCTTATGAACCGTAAACGCGCTGTGGTTGAAGTGATGCCGGCGAAGCCGATTGCTCCGCTGATCAGCGGGGTACTGGAGGCGGTAGGAGAGGATCCGCGGCGCGACGGTTTGCTGCGCACGCCGGAACGCGTGGAGAAGGCCCTGCGCTTTCTGACCAGCGGTTACAAGGCGGATATTGCCGCCGTTGTGAATGGCGCTATCTACGACGTGAAGTACGACGAGATGGTGATCGTGAAGGACATCGAGTTCTTCAGCATGTGCGAACACCATATGCTGCCGTTTTTTGGCAAGATGCACATTGCGTATATCGCCCGGAATAAGGTGATTGGGCTTAGCAAGCTGCCCCGGATTGTGGATATTTTTGCCCGACGGCTGCAGATTCAGGAGCGGCTTACGCAGGAGGTGGCGCAGTGCATTCAGGACATGCTCGATCCGCTGGGTGTGGGGGTGATTGCGGAGGCGCAGCATTTCTGCATGATGATGCGCGGGGTTGAGAAGCAGCATTCGGGCACGGTTACGAGTACGATGCTGGGGGCGTTCCGGAAGAATAAAGAGACCCGGAACGAGTTCCTTTCGCTTGTGGGGAAGAAGTAAGGTGTCCCGACCGCCGTCCCCCGAGAAACAAAAACGAAAAAACGAAGCCAATTGTGTGTCCTCCGGTGTGATGCCGTCCTGATTCAGAACTACCATGGCGTCGATCTTACGATGCCGGGCGGTAAGGCTTAAATCGTTTGGAATCAGCGCCAAATTCTTTTAAAATTGACGGGACTGGCGGCGAGCGCCTGCGTTGCCGGGGGGGACGGAGCAGCCGGTATATGTGGTGGCGGCTGTAAATCCGAAGAAGGTGCGGGAGTTGAAGGGCGATTGGGTCTTCGCGGAATGATAATGACGATGCGCTTGGCAGGACCACTGACGGTGAACGGTGCGGAGAGTTGGGCTTTGGCGTCGCCCACCCAGCGGGATGGTGATCACCGTCGTTGACATTCCGAGCGGGATCTGCGTAACAATTGGGAGAAAGCGCAGGTTTGCCGGAAGGTACGAATGGATCAGGAACTGAAGTCTTATCTTGATGCAATGAGGGATGAGTTCGGGACGAAGCTCGACGCGATGGGCGCGGAGTTCGGGACGAAGCTCGATGCGATGGACGCAAAGTTCGGGACGAAGCTCGATGCGATGGGCGCGGAGTTCGGGACGAAGCTCGATGCGATGGATGCCGCGTTGCGGACCCATATTAGCGAAGAGTGCGAGAAGGTCGAAACGAAACTATTGACAGAATTCTGGAAGTGGGGTCGCACGTCGGACATGAGAACGCGCCAGGCGCTGGGCGAAACCGCCGCGCTTGGGGAGCGCCTGCTTGCCATCGAGGATCGAATTACAGCGCTCGAACGGAAGAGGGCATCCTGAGCGGGCTGACGCCACACATCGGCTGGAAAGCGGCTGGAGTGGTTTCAAATCGGCGGAAATGTTTCTTCGGACTGACCGCAATGCTTTTGCCGGTGCTGCTTGCTGCGACTCTCATGGCTCAGACGCCGCGGTCGGCGTTTGAGGCGGCCTCGGTCAAGCCGGCATCGGCGGAGTGCGGGAATGCCGGTAGTCCACCGGCTCCGGGGCGGCTTGCCTTGCCGTGCACGACGTTGCGCAATCTGATCCGGATTGCGTACGGGACGTTTACGACGGACGGGATTGGGACGCGGCGCATGGAAGTCACCGGCGGTCCCGCGTGGCTTGACAGCGAAAGGTTTGAGATCAGCGCGAAGGCGGCCGCGGGCTCGTCGGTTGCCGAGATGAGCGGTCCGATGATGCAGAGTCTCCTCGAAGATCGGTTTCAGGTCAAAGTGCATCGGGAACCGCGCGAGCAGTCGGTCTACGTGATGACCGTGGTGAAGAATTCGAACAAGCTGCATGAATCCAAAGAAGGAACGTGTGTGGCGCTTGACGTAAACCATCTGCCGCGCGGCGACGACCCTTCTGAAACTGCTGTACATTACTGCGGGTTTGGTCCAGGGCGGCAGAGCAGCAATGGCATCGTTATGGACTGGTACGGTACCTCAATGGCTGAACTGGCGGGCAGGATGTTGTCGGCTTATGTGGATCGGCCGGTCGTGGATCGTACGGGTCTGAGCGGAAAGTACGATTTTCACGTGGAAGTGCCGCGCGAGACGATCATGGCTGGACGGGTTCGACTGAACGGTGTCGAGGTGGCGCCCGGGGCTGCGGATACGGCACCCTCGATATTTACGGTATTTCAGGAGCAGTTGGGGCTGAAACTGACTCCGGAGAAGGCTCCGATAGAGGTGATCGTAGTGGATCGCGCCGAGAAACCTTCGACGAATTAGCAGATGGATCGCGTCACCTGTGCGGTTTTGGCTACGCGGCTGGTCGCGGAAACCGTTTGACCGCAACAGCAAGCACCTGGCGGGGCAAATGCGTATGATCCGAGCCATGTTTCTGCTATTGCTCTCCGCCGCGGCTTTGCTGGGTCAGGATTTTCACTCGGCGGTGGTGCGAAAGAGCGTTCCGGTTGCGGATGCGGCCGCTGCGTTTGACGCTCTGCACGGCGGACAGGTGGAGATCCAGCGCGCTTCGCTGGCGGATCTGATTGGGCTGGCTTACGGCGTTCATTCCGATGTAGTGTCCGGCGGACCGGAGTGGATCGATTGGGATCGATTTGACGTCAGTGCGGAGTCTTCGTCGGACACCCCTTCGGACGTGGTACGAGCCATGCTGCGGAGTCTGCTGGCGCAGCGCTTCGGCCTGGCGGTCCACGCGGCGGACGTGCCTGTTTCCGGGTTCATTTTGTCCCCTGGAAAGAGCGCACGCGGAATGCACCCCGCAAGTTCAGCCGGTTCCGGTTGCTCCGCCGCCCATCTACAGGCTGGCCCCATCAGCCAGCGCCACTATGTTGCTTCATGCCGCGGCATCACGATGCGGGCATTTGCGGAGACGCTTGCAGGTATCGATAAGCGATATGTTGACGGTCCTGTGGTGGACCAGACAGGGCTAGGCGGCGCGTGGGATTTCGATCTTACGTGGAATGACCGGCGCGATCTTCCTCTGGCCGGATCGGAAGGCGTTAGGCTGTTCGATGCCCTTGAGAAGCAGCTGGGGCTGAAGGTGATGTCAGGCAGAGTTCCAATGTATGGGATTGTGGTGGATCGCGTGAATCCGAATCCCATATTGGACGCTCCCCGGGAGCGGGCTACTGCGAAGGCGTTTGAAGTGGCTTCGATCCGGCAGAGCCTGCCGGGCACGCCGCCGGGACGACGATTGATTGAGCCGGGAGGCAGGGTGGAGATGCGTGGTGCGCCGTTGTTCCTGCTGATCCTCCAGGCGTGGAAGCTGAATATCGATCCTGAGGGTGAGTTGCCTGGGCGGCCGAAGTGGCTTACTCCGTTTTCTCCTTCGTTCGACTTAGTGGCTAAGGAACCCGCCGGATTTGTGTCCGAGGACGATTTTAGTGAAATGCTGAGATCGCTCGTGATAGAGCGGTTTAAGATGGCAACTCATTATGAGGATCGTCCGGCTGAGGCCTATAGCCTGGTGGCGAGTAAGCCAAAGTTGACGCGGGGGATGGAAACGAGCGGGCGGGCTGTAAGACGCAGCGATTGCCCGTGAATGGCGTGTCCCAGATTACGGCGGTCTGCCGGAATATTACGATGCGACGGTTCGCGGAGCAGTTGCCGTCCATTGCTCCCAACTATCTCCGTTATCCCGTGCCGGATGAAAGCCGTTTGGGTGGTGCATGGGATATTACGCTTACGTTCAGTGCGATTCCTCCGGATCAGCTACTCGCGGCAGATGGTGCCGATGCGCAGCGCGGGCGCAATCAGGGTTCCGGGGAGATGACTGGGGTGGTGTCCTTATTTCAGGCACTGGAAAAGCAACTCGGGCTGAAGCTGGAAAAGCATGTCCGCTCTGAGCCGGTTTTCGTGATCGATCACCTGGAAGAGTCGCCGGGCGATAACTGAGAGAACTTCGTCATCGTGAATATGGCGCCGAAACCGGCGAGTAGACCCAACGATGCGCCGAGGCCTAACAGAATCGGGTCGCTGACGCGCGTGATTGCGAGGAAGACCGCGTTTACTGATACCGGGATTAGCGCGGCGATCAGCGGGAGTCTGGGGCGATCGAGGGCGAAGTTGCAGCGGGAGATGAGGTCCATCAGTGTCCAGCCAATGAGACTGGGCGCGAGACCCGCAAATACTCTTGAGACGAGAATTGTCGATTGTCTTGTGAAGCTTCCGCGCTGGAAAAGCAGGGCGATAATCGGTGTGCGCAGGAGCAGGCCGGCGGCGCAGGCGATTACTGAGGCAATCGCCATGAGTTTCAGGCTTCGGCTCATCAGGCGGTAGGCGTGCGGCGTGTTGTTGATTGAGCGCAGGCGGGCGATTTCGGGGAGCAGCGAGTTGGCTGCCGGGTACACGAGATAGGCGGTTACCACGTTGACGCAGCGCATGGAGTATTCGAACGCGGCGGCAGTGCCCGATCCGGCGTGTGTGGCGAACGCTCTGGCGAGGACCAGGTTCGAGGACATGAGTCCGGCGTAGAGCAGGAACATGCCGGGCTTCAGCAGGATTTCGCTTCGCGGCGTGGTGTTGGGTTCGGTTGTTGTTGAGCGAAGATCGCGGCTTGCGTACCAGGTAAACGCGAACTGGAGCATGGCGCCTGCTGTGTAGCCGACGGCCAGTCCATATTCGCCGATAGCGTTCCAGAAGACCAATGCGATCACTATGGTGGCCCCATTCAGGCACAGCTGGTATGTTGCCGGCGCCCAGAAGCGACGTTCGGTGAACAAGAGGGCAGCGAAGATTCCGGACGATCCTGAGAACAGGACGGACGGGGCTAGTATCGCTATCAGGATTGCCGCGGTGTGTTTTTGGGGTTCGGCCAGACCCGGTCCCAGGAGATGCGCCAGTTGCGGGGCGAGTATTGCGATGAGTGCGCTGGCTGCGGCGAGGATGGTTGCGAAGAGCCTGGCTGCTCTTGCGAAGAGGGAGGTTCTATCCGTAGTTTTGGCCATCAGCATAGGCACGAATGACACCAGCAGCATGTTGACGATGATGGTGTTGACGGTGTCCGCAAGACCGGTAGCCACGGCCAGGGCGTCGGCTCGCGCGTGAGTGCCGAGCAGATAGGCCGTGATGGCTACACGAACGAAGCCGGTGATGTTGCCGAGGAGGATTCCGGCGCCGATGACGAGTCCGCCGCGCACGAGGGCGCTCTGGCGAAGCTTCGCGATCATGCCGGTGGCGGTCAGGGAAGTTAACCGGCGACGGCGGCCAGTACTGCCTCGTAATTCGGATGGCTGCCGACTTCGGGCACGTACTCCACGTACCTGAGTTTGTTGTCAGGGCCGACGACGAAGATCGCGCGGCTCAGGATTCGGAGTTCCTTGATCAGCGTACCGTAGGCGCGGCCGAAGGAGCCGTCTTTGTGGTCGGAAAGCATCTTCACGTGGTCAAGCGCGAAGGAGTTGCAGAAGCGCTTCTGGGCGAAGGGGAGGTCCATCGACACGGTATAGATGTCGACGCCCGGCATTTTTACGGAGTCTTCGTTGAAGCGCTTGGTTTGGGCGTCGCAGACGGGGGTGTCGAGCGAGGGCAGCACGCTGAAGATGCGTGTTATGTTGCCGGTTGCGGCAAGGTCGACAGGTTTCAGTGAGCTGTCGACGACGGAGAAATCGGGGGCGGGGTCACCGGCTTTGAGTTCGGGCCCGATCAACGTCATCGGATTGCCTCCGAGTGTTGTGGCTCCTGCGCGTTCCATATTTTCCCCTCTTTTCCCGAAAATACCCTATTCTAGCAAGCGCGCGAGATCATCCGAATTGCGGGCTGGCGTGTGACAGGTGAAGTTTTCGCATAGGTAGATGGCTGGGGCGTCGTCCGTCATGGCTCCAATTGCGGGATTGAAGCGAGCGGTTTCCGGTGAGGCGCGGAGGAGGACGCGGTTGGGGTCGAAGCGCCGCCAGAGTTGGGTGGTCATGGCGGGGTCGGGATTACCGGACACCACGATTTCGCGTGGGGCGGCGAGATCGAATTCGCAGGCTACGAGCATTTGCGGCATGCCGAAGGGGGAGGCCGCAAGTCTGGTGGAGAAGGCTTTGATCAGGTTTCTGGCGGAGGTTTGGAAGGCTGCGACGTTGGTGATTCTGTGCAGGCGAAGGAGGTTGAGCAGAGAGACGGAGTTGCCTGATGGCTCGGCTCCGTCGTAGTCGTCTTTGATGCGGTTGAGGCGGGCGGCATCCGGTTGGGAGGAGGCATAGAAACCGCCGTTCTGTTGGTCTTCGAAGCGGGATTGCTGTTCTTTGGCCAGATTTACGGCTTCGTTGAGGTAACGCGCTTCGAAGGTTACTTCGGAGAGGTCGATTAAAGCCTGGATGAGGAAAGCGTAGTCGTCGAGCATGCCGCCGATGGCCGCGTCTCCGTTTCGGTAGCGGCGCAGGAGTTCGCCGTCCTGGGAGCGCATTGTTTCCAGCAGGAAATCCGCGGCCTTTCTTGCGGCGCTGGTGTAGCTCGGTTCGTTCAGGATTGCTCCGGCTCGAGCCATCGCAGAGATCATGAGGCCGTTCCATGCGGTGAGTATCTTGTCGTCGAGGTGCGGTCGGGGGCGCTGGGCTCTTGCTCTGAGTAGTGTGTGCTGCGCCTCGGTGAGAGCTTCGAAGATTTCGGTTTCGGTCCGGTTGAAGTTGACTGCGGTTTCTTCAATCGTGTGGGCCTCGAAGAGGATGTTGCGGCCCGTGAATTCGTGGTGCGGGTCGTTATCGACGTTTCCGTTGGGCTGGACTCCGTAGCGATAGGCGAACCATTCGGCCTTCTGTTCACCCAGGAGCTCGGTTAATTCGTTTCGCGTCCAGATATAGAAGAAGCCTTCACTCTTGTGATGAGGATCGTTGGCGTCGGCTGCGCTGTCGGCATCTTCGGCTGACCAAAAAGCTCCTTCGGGAGCGGTCATCTCTCGGAGGATGTAGTCGAGCGTGCGGCGCGCGGCGAAGGAGAATGTAGCGTTGCCGGTGATCTGGAAGGCTTCGAGGTACGACGAGACCAGTTGAGCCTGATCGTAGAGCATTTTTTCGAAGTGGGGGACGAACCAGTATTCGTCAACGGAGTAACGGTGGAAGCCGCCGCCGAGCTGGTCGTTCATGCCGCCCTTCTCCATGGCAATAAGGGTTTCGGCGACCATGTCGAGCGCTTCATCGTTGCCGGTGCGCTTCCAGTAGCGGAGGAGGAAGTTGTGGACGGAGGGGCGGGGGAATTTGGGCGGCCCGCCGAAGCCTCCGAGTTTGGAATCATAGGAGCGGCGGAATTGCTGGAAAGCGCTGTCGAGGACCGCCGGGTCAATGTGATCTGGCCCTTCGGCGGAGATAGCGGATTGACGGCGGAGATCTTCGATGATGCGCTCGCTCGATTCGACGATGCGCTGACGATCGTCGCGCCAGCCCTGAGCGATGCGTTCCAGGATATTGGGGAAGCCCGGACGTCCGTAACGATTGTCAGGCGGGAAGTAGGTGCCGCCGACGAAGGGGTGAAGGTCCGGGGTGAGCCAGACGGACATTGGCCAGCCACCTCCGCCAGTTGCGGCCTGGACGTAGTTCATGTAGATACGGTCGATATCCGGGCGTTCTTCGCGGTCGACCTTTACGGGAACGAAATGCTGGTTGAGGATGGCGGCGGTGGCGGGGGATTCGAAGGACTCGCGCTCCATGACGTGACACCAGTGGCAGGTGGAGTAGCCGATGGAGAGGAAGATTGGCTTGTCTTCGCGCCGGGATTTTTCGAAGGCTTCTTCGCCCCAGGGGTACCATTCGACGGGGTTGTTAGCGTGTTGGAGGAGGTAGGGGCTTTTTTCGTGCTGGAGGCGGTTGGCTGGCATGGAGAAGGGGGTGGGGCGGCGGGCAAAAATAAAACCGCCCGCCTCATTTTAGCTGAGGCGGGCGGTTTGGGTTCGTCTTGTCTGCCAGATCAGAGCAGGCGGAAGTTTACCTGCACGACGGCGCGGGTCTTCACAGGCTGCCCGGATTTCTTGCCCGGGTTAAAGCGCCATTTCTGGACCGCTTCGATGGCTTTTTCGTCAAGACCCATGCCGATGCTCTTTACGACCTTGATGTCCTCGGCTTTACCTTCGAGGTTTACCACGATGGACAGTTCCACGGTGCCGTTGTACTTGGCTTTGCGGGCTTCCTCCGAGTATTCGGGATCGACCTTGGAGATCAGCGTCGGCTGGGTCACACCGTTTCCGACGTTGTAGACGCCGGAACCGCTGCCGCCTACACCCGCTCCATTACCGTTGCCGATGCCGGTACCGCGACCATTGCCGATACCGCCGCCGCTGCCGAAGCCACCGCCTCCGCCGATCTGTCCAAGCGGGTTACCAATGGCTCCGGTCGGAGCTGCCCAGGCGTCGGGCGGCGCTACGAGAGAAGCGTCGAGAGTCAGGGCGGGATGTTCAATCGTGACCAAAGGCGGAGTGAAGGCTTTGGGCGCAGGGCGCGGCAGAGCCGCTTTCAGTGCGGGCAGGGGAGAACGCGATCCGCCACCGGCCGGAGCAGCTTTAACCGGTACGGGCTTCTCCACCGGAGGAGGAGCCACGATAGGTATATACTTCGCCGCAGCTTTCTTCACCTGATCATTGGTGCCGATCAGAATCAGGGCGGCGAAGATGCCGGCATGGATCAGAACTGAGGACATCACGCGCTTTGGATTCGTGCCTTCGCCCCAGATGTCTTTTACGGCGACGGGGGTAGAGGTCAATTCCAGTGGCGGAAGCTTTTCGGGCTGGATCAGCTCTTTGATGTTTTCGACGATGGACTTATACCAGGGGATCTCGGTATCGGGCGCCATCAGGCGATTGAGATGATCGTCGGCTTCGAGGGCAAGCTTCACGTTGCCCTGGGCATCGTGAGCGGCGACTTCGGCGTCGTAATGATGATGAGATTCAGACATGCGGATTTCTGGAAACCTCGATAGCCACTATTTTCATAAAACGGAACCACCCTCACAGCCGTTCCAATTTTTGGAGTCTATCACAGACCTGCTGGAACGACTTACCGTAATCCGGCTTTCCCCGACCATCCGGGGCTGTATTATCGACGAGGGCGGCCACGTCTAAGTTACACCATACGCCCGGGTGTGCGGCCTTGCCAAGTAATTAAACGTCAACGAAATAGACGGCTTCCGCTACCGCCGCCGGGGCCGCTGGTTCCCCTATACTTGAGGGGTGTCCAATTGCTTATACGCGTGGCGGGTGTACCTGTGAGCCAATTATTCGGAATTCAGAATGCGCCTACGGCGGAAAATATTGTGATCCGGCTGCATCCAGGCGATAACGTGGGAATTGCCCGCGTGGCGGTGGCGGCGGGAACACCGATCGAGGTTGATGGAGGCCGGTTTACGGCGATTTCCGGCATTCCCGCAGGGCATAAGGTGGCGTTGCGTTCGATTGCGGCCGGGGAGCAGGTGATCCGGTACGGTCAGCGGATTGGCAGGGCGAAGACGAATATCGGGACCGGCGAGCATATCCACACGCATAACCTTGGTTTTGAAGAACTTGCATTCGATTATGAGTATCCGGATGGGGATCGACAGCCGGCGGCGGCACGGGGCGGGCTTACATTCCAGGGATATTTGCGGGAGGACGGGCGAGTCGGAACCCGAAATTACATCGCAGTCGTGGCGGCCAGCAACTGCGCGGCGCACACGGCGGAACTGATTGCGGAATCGTTTCGGGGCGAGGCGCTGCCGTCGAATGTGGATGGGATTGTGGCGTTTCCGCATGGCGAGGGCTGCGCGATGTCGATGGGGCCCGACCTGATCCAACTCCGGCGGACGTTGGCCGGGACTTTGGCCCACCCGAATGTGTCGGCGGCGATCATTTTGGGGCTCGGGTGCGAGACGAATCAAATTTCGCATTATTTAGGAGATCAGGCTCCGCGCTCAAACAGACTGGTGGGGATGACTCTCCAGGAGAGCGGTGGGACTACCGGCGCTCTGGAGTCGGCGCGGCGTCACATCCGGGCATTGATGGAAGAGTGCGCGGCGGAGCACCGGGTGGAAGTTCCGGCTTCGAAACTGGTGGTGGGCTTGAACTGCGGTGGGTCGGATTCGTTTTCCGGGATTACGGCTAACCCCGCGCTGGGTGTTGCGTCGGACTTATTGGCGGAGGTTGGGGCGGCTGCTGTGCTGGCGGAGACGACGGAGATTTTCGGGGCGGAGCATCTGCTGGTGCGGCGGGCGCGGAATCGCGAGGTTGCCGAGAAACTGCTTGGGTTCGTTCGCGGCTATAAGACGTATCTGAACCGGTTTGGCGGGAGCTTTGACGACAATCCTTCGCCCGGCAATAAGGACGGCGGACTGACGAACATTCTGGAGAAGAGCCTGGGGGCGGTGGCGAAGGCCGGAACGTCGAACCTGAACGATGCGGTGGATTATGCAGAGGCGGTGGTCGCTCCGGGATTCAACTTCATGAACACGCCGGGGTATGATCCGGTGTCTCTGACCGGGCTCGCGGCGGGTGGGTGCAATCTGATTGCGTTTACCACCGGGCGGGGCAGCGCGATCGGATTTCCGACTGTGCCGGTAGTGAAGATTTCTACGAATACGCACACCGGGCGGCGCATGAAGGACAACATGGATGTGAATGCCGGCGTGATTGCGGATGGAGATTCAACTGTGGATCGTGTGGGCCGGGAGATATTTGACATGATGCTGCGGGTGGCGTCGGGTGAGCGGACGAAGGCGGAGAAGCTGGGGCATCGTGAGTTTGTGCCATGGCGGATTGGTCCGGTGATGTAAATGCGTTTGCTGCGCGCCGTTGCCGTTCTGCTGTCTGTGTGGTACGGGATTGCGGGGGCTGAGTCTCCGACAGGGCTCAAATTCGATAAGCCCGCGGTTGAGGCGTATCTGCGTCATCTGCTGCTCTGGACTCCGAACGTTGAAGTCACAATGAGCGACCCGGTGCCGGCGATGACCGGCTATTACCGGTTCCAGTTTCGCGGGTCATTAGGCGGCCATTCCCAGGAGGCCGTGTTCTTTATTTCGGCGGACGGGAAGACGATTTTTCGAGGAGATGTTTTCGATCTGGGTAAGAGTCCGTTCCAGGATTCGCTCGATCAGTTGAAGCTGGAAAATCAGCCATTTCTGGGAACTCCGGGAGCGCCGGTGACGGTGGTAGAATTTGCGGATTTCCAGTGTCCTTTCTGCAAGCAGGAAGCGGATGTGGCGAAAACGAAACTGCTGGAGGCGTTCCCGAAAGACGTTCAGTTGTACTGGGTGGATTTTCCGCTGGAGCCGATTCACCCTTACGCGCGCGGCGCGGCGATTATGGGGCGGTGCATTTACTCGCAGAGCAATGCGTCCTTCTGGGCCTATCATGACTGGGCATTTGCGCATCAGGGTGAGCTAACTGCGGACAACCTCAAGGACAAAGTGATGGGCTGGGCTGCGAGCGAAAAGAATCTGGATACCGCAAAATTGAGTGCGTGCTCGGTGGCTCCCGAGCCCCGGAAGGATGTAGATCGGGAGGAGGCGCTCGGCGAGGCGCTGCACGCGACGTCGACCCCAACGTTCCTGATCAACGGTCGCCCGATGGTAGGCTCGATCGCGCTCGACGATCTAAAGGGCGTAGTTGGGTTTGAGCTCGCGTATTCGAAGTCGGTCAGGAAGGACGATTGCTGCAGCGTGCAACTGTCACTGCCCGGCGCTTCGAAGTGAATCTGAGGGCTGTCTGGCTTGCGGCGTTCCTGGTATGGCAGGTTGCTGCTGCCGATGCGCCTTCGTTCGATGTGGATCGCTATCTCGCGCACATTCAGTACCTGGCTTCTCCCGAGTTGAAGGGGCGGGAAAGTGGATCTCCGGAACTGGAGAAGGCAGCAAAGTATATCGAGGAACAGTTCCGGGGCGATGGCTTAAGGCCCATCGGCGGGGGCTATCTGCAGGCGTTTCCCGTTACTACGAGTTCAAGACCTGGCCGGAATAACAGGCTGGAGTCGGTGCTACACGGGGAGACGGAAACGCTGCAGACGGATAAGGATTTCACGCCTTACAGCTTTTCATCGAGTGGCAAGGCTTCGGGTTCAGTCGTTTTTGCGGGGTACGGAATTACGGCGCCCGAGTACGGGTACGACGACTACGCGGGCCTCGATGTGCGCGGGAAGTTTGTGCTGGTCCTGGCGCATGAGCCGCAGGAGTTCGATCCGGCGAGCGTGTTCGAGGGGAAGGTCTATACAGATCATTCACAGGGTTACAGCAAGGCGGCGAACGCGCGGAATCACGGGGCTCGTGGCCTGCTGCTGGTGCTGGATCGGGTGAATCATCCGGATAGTCAGGATGCGCTTGAGGCCTTCATTAATACGACCGGGCCGCCGGATGCCGGGATCCTGTTTGTGCAGGTCCGGGAGTCGGTTGCAGAGGGGTGGTTTCAGGCGTCGGGTAAGGATTTGGGCGCGACGGAAGAGGCGATTAATTCCGACCTGAGGCCTCGGTCCTTTGCCCTGGCTGACGTGACGGTGCGGGAATCGGTGGATGTTGAGCGGGTGGTAAAGACGGTCCACAACGTGGTGGGGTATCTGCCCGGATCGGGTGAAGAATACATCGTGGTGGGGGCTCATTACGATCACCTCGGGTTGGGTGGTCCGTTTTCGCTGGCGCCGACACTGCAGGGGATGATGCATCCGGGTGCGGATGACAATGCTTCCGGTACCGCCGGAGTCCTGGAACTGGCGCGATATTTTTCCGGGTTGCCGAAGCAACGCCGAGGTATCCTCTTCATCGCTTTTGCCGGCGAGGAATTGGGGCTGCTGGGGTCCGGGTATTACGCGAATCATCCTTTGCTCCCTTTGGCGAATGCAGTAGCGATGCTCAATATGGACATGATCGGGAGAGTGCGGGACGACAAGCTTTTTATCGGCGGAGCGTCTACGGGAACTTCGTTTCGGGCGGACCTGGATGCTTTGGTGAAAGAGGCGGGCTTTCGCGTGGACTATTCGGAGAGTGGGTATGGATCGAGCGACCATACGTCCTTCACGGCGAAGCAAGTACCGACTTTGTTCTTCTTTTCGGGGCTTCATGGGGACTATCACCGGCCCTCGGATACATGGGACAAGATTGATGCGCCGGATGCGATACGGGTGGTGAGGCTGGTTGCCGGCATGATCGAAAAGCTGGAGTCGGCCAACGGGCGGCCCGAGTTCGTCCGGGTTACTGAGGCGGAACCGCATGGTTCGGGCAATGGGTCGGGTTATGGGCCGAATTTCGGCAGCGTGCCCGATTTTGCGGAGCCGCCGACCGGGGTTCGCTTTGCAGATGTGCATCCGGACTCACCTGCCGGCCTGGCGGGGCTAAAGCCTGGCGATATCCTGGTTCGTTTCGATAATGCGGAGATTCGGAATCTCTACGACTTCACCTACGCGCTGCGAGCCCATAAGGCCGGTGACGAGGTCGTGGTGGACGTACTGCGGGGCAACCAGAGGATTTCGGCGCGGGTCAGGCTTGCCGAGCGAAAGTAGCGTTTGCCAGGGCGTGGAAAACTCTGATTCCGCGACGCGCAAAACGTGGTAATCTCCAATCGATGGACGGGGAACTGGAAGCATTGTTGTCGGACCTGAAGACGATTGTGCCAAAGCCGGACCACGCGGCGCTGGAATCCAGGTTGCAGACTCTCCTGAACGATCCGGATGTCGACAACGGTGATATTTCGCGCATTTTGCGGGCTGAGTTCGGCGCGGAAACCCTATAAAATCGGTTGTTCCGGCCGATATAAGACGATGGAGAAAAACGCGACCGTGTCACCTTCATCTCAGTCTCGCCGCAAGTACCAACTGCCTCCTCTGATTCTGCACCCTTTTGGGGGGGAGAACGCAACAGCTCAGCTGGTGGATGGTTCGCGGGCGGCAGTCGCGCTGCAACAGGCGGCGATGAATAATCCGCGATACGACGATCTGCAGCGGCGTGTGATTCTGGGGCGGTATCAGGAAATCCGTATGCTGATCTTCCTCGGCAAGGATCTGTTCCGCTGGATCGACCAGTGCATGGATCAGATGGAGCGGTCGGGCAATGTCGGAGTGCGGATTAATGCGCAGTGTTTTTCGGCTTTGGTTGTGGATTCGCCTCCCGAGGCGGTAAAGGTAAAGCTGGAGGGATGGGGAGTGACGGACCGGCGCGCGGTGTTTTCGCGGGCTATCGGGATGAGATGTTTGTTCGAGGAACCGCCCGGAATCGAACTGCTCTCGCCGATGTTTCTGGAGCACTATCACCGGTTTGCGGACTATTCCTACATCTGCTACCAGCAGATGAAACCGTTTGAGCCGATCCGCGCCGAAGAGTACGATTTTGCAATTTACGCTTCGGAAGAGTACTCGCGGATGCTTTCCGAACAGTGGCGCTAGGCCGATTTTTGCGCTGATATAATCCTTGCGTGAATCCTTCCCCGTCGGCTCTGCCGAAAATGCTTCTGGTGGCCCAGAACTTCCCTGAACATCGTATTACCGATATCCCCGCGGAAGTGCGGAGAGAATTAAGCGAAGCCGGCTTGGGGGCCTCGCTCGCCGCGGGCGCGGAGGTCGCAATCGGAGTGGGGAGCCGGGGGATCGGCAACATCGACACGATTGTGCGCGCTGTGGTGGATTACTGGAAGTCGCGCGGCTGTATGCCATTTATCTTTCCGGCGATGGGCAGCCATGGCGCCGCGACCGCGGAGGGCCAGACCGATGTACTTGCGCACTATGGGATCACTCCGGCAACGATGGGCTGCGAGGTGCGCAGTTCGCTGGAAGTGATTTCACTCGGCAAGTCGCCGGAAGGGATTGAGGTGTTTCTGGACCGGCACGCTTCGCAGGCCGCCGGCGTGTTTCTGGTGGGGCGTATCAAGCAGCACACGGATTTCGCCGGGAAGATAGAGAGCGGGCTTTACAAGATGATGGCGATCGGCCTCGGCAAGTGGGCCGGTGCGAAGAACTACCACATGCATGCGCGCAGGATCGGGCTGGAGGCTGTGATTCGGTCCGTGGGGCGGCAAGTTCTCGGTTCCGGAAAGATTCTTGGCGGTCTGGCCGTCCTGGAAGACGCTTATCACAATACGAGTAAACTGGCGGCGGTACCGGCAGCGAATATGGAGGCGCGGGAAGAGGAACTGCTGGCGCTTTCGAAGTCGTGGGCCGCTACGCTGCCGTGCGATCTGGATTTCCTGATTGTCGATGAGATGGGGAAGAATTACAGCGGCGCAGGTATGGATACGAAGATCGTGAATCGCGGGGTGGATGGCGAGATTAATCCTTGGCCAGGCCTGCCGCATGTAGAGCGGATTTTCGTGCGGGCGCTCAGCGACCACAGCTATGGCAATGCTTCGGGCATCGGGATGGCTGAGGTGATTACCGATCGGCTGGCGAATGCCGTTGACAATAATGCGACGTGGCTAAACGTGCTGACTGCGACCACGGTGCGGTCGGGGAAACTGCCGATGCATTTTGCTACGGACAAGGAGTGCATTGAACGGATTGCTCCTACGGTTGGGAAGCAGAATCTGACCGATGTGCGGTTCGGTTGGATTCCAAATACCCTTGCGGTGTCTCCGATCGCTTTGAGTGAGAACATGCGGGAAGAGATTGAGGCGAATCCCCGGCTCAGCATTATCGGCGAGGCGCATGAGCTGCCGATTGCCGCCGATGGAAATCTGACTCCTTTCCCTGTTTCGTCCGGCCACTAAAAAGGTTCGACGAAATTCATGAATCACAACGGGTTCGACCTTCGGGCGATGGCCCGCCAGACGATGATCGATGCGGGATTTCATCCCGATTTTCCGCCTGGCGTTGCCCGACAGGTGGCTTCGTTGCGGGCAGCCTCATCGCCAGCGATGAGCGTCGAGGCGGGTGTTCGCGATCTGCGCTCTTTGCTGTGGTCTTCGATCGATAACGACACCTCGCGCGATCTGGATCAGATCGAAGTTGCGGAGAGGACCAGCGCCGGAATTCGTGTTCTGGTTGGGATTGCCGATGTGGATTCGGCGGTTCCGGCAGGGTCGCCGATCGATGAACATGCGGCGTCCGCGACCACCTCCGTGTATACCGGAGTACATACATTCCCCATGCTGCCGGAGGAACTATCGACCGATCTGACGTCACTAAACGAAAATGCGGATCGTCTCGCGGTTGTCATTGAGATGACGGTAGTGGCGGATGGGTCGGTCACCGCGGGCGCTGTGTATCGGGCGCTGGTGCGAAATCGGGCGCAGTTGACCTACAACGGGGTGGGGCCGTGGCTTGAGGGGAAAGCGGCGGCACCGCCGAAAGTTATTGCGTCGGCGGATTTACAGGGGCAACTGAAGCTACAGGATGAGGCGGCGCAGGCCTTGCACGCGGAGCGCCTTCGCATGGGTGCGCTGAATCTGGATCGGGCGGAGGCCGAGGTCGTGGTGAGCGACGGCAAGGTTTCCGGCATCCAAACGCGACAGAAGAATCGCGCAACTGAGTTGATTGAGAATTTCATGGTGGCTGCGAACGGTGTAATGGCACGATCGCTTTCCGATGCCAAAGTGCCGACGCTGGCGCGTGTGGTCCGAACTCCCGAGCGGTGGCCTCGAATCGTGGAACTCGCGGCGCGATATGGCGCTACGCTCCCGGCCACGGCCGATTCCGGGGCTTTGAATGGATTCCTATGCGAGCAGAAGGCAAATGATCCGGCGCATTACCCAGACGTTTCGTTAGCCGTGGTCAAGCTGATGGGACCAGGTGAGTACGTAATGGCGCACCCGGGGGAAGAGGCGGGGCATTTTGCGCTTGCGGCGCACGATTACACGCACTCGACCGCGCCGAACCGGCGGTTTGCCGACTTAGTGACGCAGCGGCTGATCAAGGCCGTGATCGCGAAAGCTCGGTCGCCCTATTCGGATGACGAACTCGCTTCGATTGCGAAGCGATGCACGCTCATGGAAGATGCGGCACGCAAAGTGGAGCGGGTGATGAGTAAGCGGATGGCGGCCGTCGCACTTGCTCCCCGTGTGGGCCAGACGTTTGCCGCAGTGGTGACCGGAGTGACGCCGAAGGGGACGTTCGTTCGGATTGCCAATCCGCCCGCAGAGGGAATTTTGGTACATCCTGCCGGGGTGGACGTCGGAGATCAGCTACAGGTGAAGTTGATCAGCACCGACCCGCAGCGGGGGTACCTGGATTTCGCGCGCTGAGGGGGTGTGTAAATTCTCTGCTATAATACAGATAAATGACTGATCGCCATACGATTAATGAATCTTTCTACTGCGGCAGATTGAGGGACGACAGCATTATCTTTGTCATGACCACCGGTGCTTACACGATGGCCGAGTATGACGAGCAAACTGGCGACATCCGCTGGTATCGTGTTGTAAACGCTACCCAAAAGGAAAGCCTGCACAACTGGCTGAAGCAGCATTTTCCGGTAAAAGCGCGCGTGGCGAAGGTGCGCGGCCCGGCATCGAAAAAATCTGTAGCGGCTTAGCCACACTTTTCATTTTTTCAGTGGCTGACGGGCGGTTGGCCATATAATTTGTCTATGACCGATCCGACGGCCGGCCCGGAGTTCGCGGAGTCGTCTTATGCGCGGTTGCCTGCGCTGCTGGACCGGTTACCGTCCCTGTTTTGGGCGACAAATCGCGAGCTGCTCCTAACGACAGTGGCGGGCGGAGCGCTGCAGGGGTTGCAGCGGGAGCCGGGCTACTTTGCGTGCCGTCCGCTGAATGAATTGTTCCCCAGCACGGAGTCCGATTCGTTTGTGGGACTGGCGCATCGGGCCGCGCTCGCAGGTGAGCGGCGGGCGTTCACCGTCGAATTTAACGGACGTGAACTGCAGGCTTTTCTGGAGCCGATTCTGGATTCGGCAAGCTTGGTGATTGGAGCAGTTGGCCTTGCGATTGACTCGACGGAGAGGCTGGTCGCGGAGCGCGCGCTGCGCATTTCCGAGCATAGCTACCGGTCACTAATTGAAGAGGCGCCGAGCGCAATCTTCCGGGCGACGATGAGCGGGCAGCTTTTGCAACTGAATCGGGCGACGCTGGACATGCTCGGGTATGAGAGTGCGAGCGAATCGGAATTGCTGCTCCGGGATTTGCCGCAGATTTTTTCACCCGCGGAGCGGTTCGAAGAGTTTCGGGCAGCGCTGCTGGCACAACCAGTGGTGCAGGGGTTCGAAGCGGCGTGGATCCGCCGCGACGGGCATGAGATCAACGTCAGCCTGAGCGGCCGGGCGTTGCGCGATGCCGGTGGCGAAGCGTTTTACCTGGACGTTTTGGCGACGGATGTCACGGAGAAAAAGCAACTGGAGGCCCAACTCAGCCACGGGCAGCGAATGCAGCTGGTGGGGCAGCTGGCCGGTGGCGTGGCGCACGATTTCAATAACCTGCTAACAATCATCGGTGGGCATCTGCAGCTCGTGGCAATCGACTATCCGGAGGTGGAAAAGCGACTGATCCCGGTGATGGCGGCAGCCGACCGTGCGGGCCTGCTGACGCGGCAGCTACTGGCATTCAGCCGGCGCCAGGTGCTGAAGAGCAGGCGCATTGAGGTGAATGAGGTGGTGGGGCGCTTTGTCGGTTTGCTCTCACCACTGGTGCCGAAGTCGATTGTGCTGCGGTACCAGCCTGGGGAAGATGTCGGCTTCGTACACGCCGATGCTTCTCAGATTGAACAGGTGTTAATGAACCTGGCGATTAACGCGCAGGATGCGATGTCGTCTGGTGGCGGTGAAATGACAGTAGCGACGGAAAGAGTCCGGATTGCCGCGCCCTGGCCCGGTCCGGATTCGCTGCCCGCCGGAGACTATGTGCGCATCGTTGTGCGCGATACCGGCCACGGAATGCCGGCTGAGACGCAGGCTCGGATCTTCGAGCCGTTTTTTACGACGAAGGGGATTGGCGAGGGGACCGGGCTCGGATTGTCGATGACCTATGGGATCGTGCGGCAGAGCGGCGGGCATATCTCCGTTGACAGTGCGGTGGGGAAGGGGAGTACGTTTGTGGTTCACCTTCCCCGAGTTAAGGAGCCGCCTTTCGTGCCGGAGGCTCCGGTAGCCCCAGCCGAGGACCACCAGGAAGGACACGGCACCGTACTGCTCGCGGAGGATGAAGACGGCGTACGAGAGCTTGTCGGCACTTATCTCGAGCACATGGGTTATTCGGTAATCAGCGCTTGCGACGGACGGGAGGCACTAAGCAAGGCTGATTCGTTTGAGGGCGAAATTTCGCTGCTCGTTACCGACATGGTGATGCCGAACATGGGCGGTCGGCAGCTGGTCTCCGAGATTCGGAAGGCACGGCCCGGAATCCGGGTAATTCTGATGTCCGGGTATGGCGGGAACGAGGCCGGCGCACTCGATCTCGACGCGCCGAATGTGGCGTTTCTAGCCAAGGCATTCACCATGAATGCGTTGGCGAGGACGATTTCGGATGTGATGATTGTTCCGTCGGCCTGACGTCGGGATCTTCTTGCGTCAGGCGGATTCAGGGCTCAGATCTTCGGCCGCGACAATCCGGGTGAATGGGATGCTGGCGCGCTCGTTGGCGGCGCGGACGTTCTCTTCGCTGGGCGCTTCGAAGAGGCACATGCATTTGTGCTCACCTGGAACAAAAGTCGAACGGATGTATCGCACGTTCTGTCCCTGTGCGGTCATTTCACGGCCCATCTGAATGGCCTTCTTCTGGCACGCTGCCAGTTCCTCCAGCGTGACACCAGGGAGATCGCGTTCTACCAGAAAGACAGCCATGCGTCGTGAATCCTCGCCACAATTCTAAGCGCTGGGAGTCAGAAAATCAATCGACGATGTAGTGGCGGTCTGTGCCGGCGTTGCGGAGCGCGTGTGAATCTCCGCGGGAGAGCCTCGGAGGAGACGACGGCCCGGAAGTTCGATCCATCGGTATGCTGCAGCGGCTACGGCCAGGCTCAGAATTGTGGCGACGGCCATCAGTTCAAGGTGTGGGATTTGGATTTCCTGGAAGAAGACTCCCATGCCTCTTCGTACGATGGACCAGACTACCCAGTGGAACATGTAGAGCGAGTAGGAAATCTCTCCACCGTAAATCAGCAACGGTGAACTTAGCATCGGCGACGATACATCGGTTGCGGCGGAGAGCGAGACGAAGGCATATGCGCTGGCTATCATTACCGCCGGAACGGCTAAGTCCGGGAGGATGTAGATTACGGCAATTGCGCCGATCAGGCACAGTAATGATCCCCAGCGCGTGCGGAATCGACCGGGAAAACGGAGCGCTGCTTCGTAGGTACACAACCCGAGAGTGAACTCAGCGGCAATCTGAAGAAGCGGCGGCCACTCGGGAATCAGCAATGCCGTTGCAATCGCAGCCAGCGCCGGAATCCCGAGCCAGATGCTCTTCCATCTGACAATCAGACAGCACACGACGGGGAACCAAAGGTAGGCGAACCATTCGGCGGAGATTGACCATGCCGGTGTATTCATGGCGGCCACGCCAGAGAACCATACATGTGTCATTGTGAGATTCGCGAGCAATGACGCTCGCGTGAAGGCTTCGGCTTTGTGAGGGTGAAAGCCCGATCTGGCGGCGACCAGAAATATACAGGCCATCATGACCATACTTATTAAGTGAACCGGATAGAGTCTGGCGATTCGGAACTTCAGAAAGTCACGCCATGAGTGCCATCCGACCCCGTTAATAAACCGGGTTCGATAGACGTGCATGAGAATGAAGCCGCTCAGGACGAAGAAGATGTCCACGCCTAGATAACCGCGGCGCACAAGTGGATTGAGGATGCCGAAGCTATAGTTGATTCCCTTGTCGACGTCGATCTGCGAGAAGTGGAACACCAGGACCCAGAGGGCGGCGATGATACGGATACCGGTCAGGGCTTCGAGTTGCCCCGCCCGGCCGGGCTTCGATTCCTGCGGCGTCACGCAGCCCGCTCCCGCGATGTGGAGAGGAGAGAATCGTAAAGCTTTTCGAGATCGGCGATCATGCGCTGAAGGTTATAGACTGCTTCGGCTTTACGGCGTCCCGCCTGTCCGAGTTTTACGCGTAGCTGTTCGTCGCGGATTAACAGTGTTACGTATGCCGCCAGCGATTCCGGCGATTCTTTCGTCGCGAGGAATCCGGTTTGCCCGCTGGAAACAAGTTCGGAGCTGCCTGCGACTCGGGTCGCTACTACGGGCCGGGCCAGAGCCATTGCTTCACAGGTTACGTAGCCGAAGGACTCATAGATGGATGTCAGAAGGAAGATATCCAGGGCCGAAAGCCACGCTTTGATGTCCGGAAGATAGCCGGGAAGGATGAGTCGCTGTTCAATGCCAAGTTCGCGGGCCCGGGCGATCGTGGCTTCGCGCAACTCGCCATCGCCAATCCAGACGAACCACGCGTTGGGCTCAGTGCTCAGTACGATGGCTGCTACTTCGAGAAAAGTGATGGGGTCCTTCTGACGGCTGAGCCTGCCCGCCGTGCCCACGAGAACAGCATTGGCGGGAAGTCCGTACTTTTCGCGCACCGTCTTGTTTTCGAGTTGGGGTTGCCCGTGATAGTTATAAGCGTCAACGTCAACCGCCGCAGTAACAAAGTGAAGCTTGCGCCGCGGAACGAGTCTGTACTGGTCCAGTTCGGCGCATTCGGATTGACTTACTCCGAGTATGGCGTCTGTGAATGCCGCGGCGAACCGCTCCAGATAGCGGTATTTCGGCTTGACTGAAATACAGATAGCGTGCGGCGAATACACCGTTACGGTTCTGCCGCTAACTGACTTAGCGGCTACGCGCGCGAGGAAACCGGCCTTGGAACTGTGGCCGTGCACAATATCGAATTTATGGCGTTTCATCAGACGGCGGAGATCGAAGAATGCAGTAAGATCGGCGACCGGATCGATTTCGCGTTTCATCGGAATCTCGCACAGCGCAATGCCGCGGGCGCGAATCCGATCCAGATCATTGCGAAAGCGTTCGTCTGCCCTGGCCATCGAATAGGCGAAACATACATCGAAGGCTTCTGTATTGATGTTGAGAAGTACGTCGGATACGTAACGGGCCGCGCCGGCAGAGGTTGCTTCAAGAACATGCAGGACAGAAGGGCGACGAGGTCGCCTGATGCGAGTGCGATCAGCGGTCGTGGGGTTGACCTTCATTTCGAGGATCGTATTCATTGGCTCCTCGAGTGATGAGCGTGGCCCAACTGGCGCCAACCCCGGCAGAGAGAAGCCCACGTTTTATCTGCCGTGTGACTCCAGTCGAACGCCTTCACACGTCCGAGCCCGGCGATGCGAAGCCGCGAGCAAAGCGCGTCGTCAGTTGCGATGCGATGAATTGCCCGGGCGATCGCGTCAGTATCAGTCGGTTCAACCAGCAATGCCGATCCACCGCAGAGCTCGAGCAGCGACGATGTTGAAGACGTGACCACGGGTGTTCCGCATGCCATAGCTTCCAGCGGCGGGAAGCCGAAGCCTTCGGCAATCGATGGAAGGACGAGCGCACGGGCGCCGGTATAAAGCGCGGGCAGCAATTCCTCGTCTATATAGCCGGGAAAAAGGACTCGATCAGGAACCTGGCCGATCCCTCCTTCCGCGAATACTGTTGAACTACCCGAACCGCCCGCCAGCACCAGGTATGTATCGTGCGGGAGATCCGGCAGCGCCTGCCCCCACGCATGGAGCAGGCGCGCCGTGTTCTTGCGCGGTTCGATGGAGGATACGCTTAGCAGGTATTTTCCGTGCGGCAGGCCAACGGCGCGTCGGGCTGCGGTCACGGCCGAAGGTGGCGCGGGTTTGAATTGGTGGCCGATAGCGCTGTGAATAACGTCAACCTTGTCCTCGGAGACCCCGGTGAGATGGAGGATCGAACGCTTCGTGAATTCGGAAACCGCAATGATGCGAACCGCCGCGCGAATCAGAGGTGGAACGATGAACCGATACGCGCGGCAGAATTCGTTGCTAAACCATTCCGGATGCTCAAGAGGGAACATGTCATGAACCGTGACCACCTGGCGGCGAAACCAGCGGGGGCCCGTGTTACAGGGGCTCCAGAGTAATTCCGGGCCGACTCTTGCCGGTAGCGCAAGTTGTTCCCACATGTGACCGCGCGGGCCTTTCAGTCGCGATGCCGGTTCGATGACGCGCGCACGTGCTCCCAGGCGCGACACTAACTCTTCCGCATACCGTTGTAAGCCAGTCATCCTATGCGCGCGAAACCTTCCGTTGACGCAGATGCTGCCAGGCATTTCGGCGAATGATGCCTGCATCAATACGCTCCTTTTCGCAGTAACACGACGGCGAAAGTGCGGAAAAGAATGCAGAGATCAAGGCAGACGGACCAGTTCTTCACATAGAAGCAGTCCAGACGAACGCGTTCATCGTACGAGGTGTCGTTGCGTCCGGAGACCTGCCAGAGACCAGTGAGCCCTCCGGTGACCGCATTGTAGTGATGAATGCCTCTGCCGTAGCGGGAGACTTCGGCTTGCACAATCGGACGCGGGCCTACAAGGCTCATATCACCCGTCACTACGTTCCAGAGTTGTGGGAGTTCATCCAGACTGAATTTGCGGATGATACGGCCGAGGCGCGTGACGCGAGGGTCGTGGCGGAGTTTCTGATCGCGTTCCCATTCGACGCGCATTTCCGGATTCTGTTTCAGGTAGGCCTGTAGAACCTGTTCCGCGTTCGGGACCATGGTGCGGAATTTCCATGCCTTGAAAGGTCGTCCGCCACGACCGAGGCGCCGATGGCAGAAGAAGACGGGGCCAGAGGAATCGAGCGGAATCGCAACCGCAATCCAAGCTATGATTGGCAGTGCGATCAGAGAGATCAGAATGGTCAGGAGGATGTCGAGAGCCCTCTTCAGACATTGGAGGCCCCGGCACAGGTGCAACTGGCGAACTTCAACGCCAAGGAATCCTCCGAGAACGCGCGGTTTCGCCCACATGCAGAAGGCGTCTGTATCCTGTACGTAGATGAGTCGCTGGAACTGCGGATCTTCAGGGTCGCGGTGGACCTGGGTGCCATCTTCCCACGTAGTCATCATCGCGTACGTGTAAGACTGTGCGCGACCAAGGCGTCTATCCAGAGAGTGGACGTTGACGACGGGTACGCCGGCGAACTCGTGAGATTCCGGTCCGACGACAGCGACCGGTTTCAGACCAAGCTCAGGTTCCTTTTTTAGAGTGCTGACAACGGACCTCGTCAGGCAACTGTTGCCAAAGACGACTGCGGGATAGCCCCACCACCACCTCTCGGCAAACAGCCTTCTGGTAAGTGCCCTCATCAGCGGTATTAATACAACCGTAAGTGACAGGGTAATTACCAGAGTTGGGGTGACCGGGCGCGAAGCCCCCCGAAACGCCATGGTGCTCGCTGCCATTCCATAGAACAGTACGACCGTCGAACTCATCACGCGCCTCAGTTCGTCCGGCGGTGTCATACCAATCGCCGGATAAAGGCCCACCACTCCGTAGACCACCAGAAATACGGAAAGAAAGGGCCATAGCCGGACATAAGATTGGATATCAGCTCCGCCGCCAAATGCATAGCGGGAGGCGATACCCAGCGAGATCGCCGCCAGGAGGGCAAGCGTGTCCGACAATACGATCGTTGCGATTGTTAATGACGGGAGCGTTGCGAGCGTTGTTTCACGCTCTACGACGCGGGGACGAATCTGAGCAATTGAAGCCACTTCTTTCCTCCTTATTCGCGGGCCCCGGGCGTGCAGAGCTTCGCGAAGCTATCAAAGCGGGCATTCGGACTCCGTTCCGAATGCGATGTCGCCGCGCCTCAGCCTCACGGACCTGTTTGTGAGGGGGGAAGGGCGGAAACGAGCGAACCCGCCCAACTGACAGGGGGCGGATCTGAACAACAGCAGCAGGCGACGGAAGAGATCGGTCCGGTGTATCGGCCGTAACTTCATCGCCGCTGTTAATGTCAACATGCCCGCAGGAGAAAAGTGCAGTGGATCCGAAGATGAATATCCGCAGGCGATGTTGAGTAAGTAGGTAAATACCTATGCAGGCAACGTAATATAAAAGACCAGTGCGATCAGAGAGGTCAGGCATCGGCGGCCTCGTGAATGGTTTTGAGTTTCGCATGGGTCGCGCTTGATGTCTCCATCGTCCTGTGGCCGTCTTCATTACCCAGGCGCAACACGATCACGAGGAGAACAACGCACACAAACGTTTCCGTGCCAACCACAGACCATGCCATTCCAACCGCACCAAAGCCGGGAGCCAGGATGAAAGCCATTGCGAGATTCAACACACCACCAGCAAGCATCACCGGGCTCACAATGTTCTCCTTTCCCCTCGGGAGCAGATATTGCAGCCCGATTGAATCCGTAAATGCCAGAATCAGAGGCAACGTTGCAAGAATCCTAAGCACCTCAATGGCCGGATCGAAGCGCGGACCCATCAGCGTTCGTATGATTCGCGGAGCGAATATTCCTGTGAGTA
The DNA here is from genome assembly GCA_048498815.1 of Acidobacteriota bacterium. Classification (GTDB taxonomy): domain Bacteria; phylum Acidobacteriota; class Terriglobia; order Bryobacterales; family Bryobacteraceae; genus BOG-234. The sequence continues at coordinate 87,832 of JBEHXG010000004.1, forward strand.
ATCCAAGGGCGAGCCCGCCGCCACCCATCAAAATCACACCTACTCTTGCCAGGCGGCGGGACTCACCGGGCGCATGAGCTACTAAGTGACTAAGTCTTGGGTAGAGGCTCTCTCGAATGGGAAGGAGTAAGCCGGCAACCGACTTTGAAATTTTTTCTGCACTTGCGTAATAGCCAACAATCGTCGGAGTGGTAAGAATTCCAAGGATAAGGGATGTCCCTATCCCATACAGACTTGCGCTGCTGCGCAGCAGAAACATCTGCCATCCCTGCGACAAAGATCGGCAAATCTGCCTCCAGGTAGGCAGACCAAAAGCCGCAAACCTGCGCGCAAGGTAGAGTCCGGCTGCTGTACTTACCGTTGGGGCGAGCGCCTGCAAGAACAACACAATCCACTCGTCTCCGCGATGATGGACAAATAGGACCAGTCCCGCAAGACCCGCGATTTTGCTCGAGATTTCCAGCGCGCTGGCCAGCGCCATTCGTTCAAGGCCCTGAAAGAACCACAAGGGCGCTATGCCTTGCGCGACGCCATATAACAAACCTGCACTGATCAGAGCGGGGTCATTCCGCAGCATCGGTATGTGGCTGGCGGCAATCCATGCAACGATCACGGCCGGGATGGAAAGTAGTGCCTGAGCGCCAAGCGTTCCGGAAATTACATCGCCGCAGGTATGAGGGCAGTCACGATTGCGCGCAATCTCGCGCGTGGCGGAGAGGTTAAATCCAAACTCCAGGACAAGCACCATACCCTCGCCCAGAGACTGGACGAAGGCAACCCGGCCCCATCCGGAGGGCCCGAGCACGTGGGCCAGGTAAGGAACACTAACCAGGGGCAGTAACTTGCGGCAGATTTGAACCCCATACAGAGATGCCGCATTACGAACCAGCCGGTTGGAAGTCAGCGCCCGTAACTTCTTCCGCATAAATCTCCAGTGACTGGTCGCGCTTCCGAATAGTTCGAATGAGCAGAACCGGATCCCTCGGCACGGCGCACTACGCGGGCCGGTCCTGTCCGCTCAACATCCATCCCATAAAACGGCCCTGAAAGACGGCCAGGTAGTACCGGAAAGCTGCGGGGCTGCCGCGAAGGGCGGATAGGACGGCGCCACCCGCGGGGCGGATGAAGTATTTCAGGACAATCTGTGCAGGAAAGCGATGGGTCCGGAGCAGGCGGCCCATTCCCATACCGTAGGATCGCGCCTTTCGGTAGTAACTTTCCGACACGGGGCCGCGGCCCCAGTCCGGATGGCACACAACGAGGTCGGAGACGTAACTAACGCGATTGCCGGCTTTAATAAATCGCAGCAGGAAATCGGTGTCCTCTCCGGCGCCCCAGCGTGTTCCCGCGCCGACTCCGAGGTTTTCATCGAAACGCAGGCGGCCCACAATAACGCGACGAAAGAACATTGTGAACGAGATGTGGCGCCGCCATACGTTGGCCTTGGTAATCTCACCAGATTCCACGTCAAAGCGGTTGTTGGTAGGTGCGACTGCAGACGCGGATTCGCGACCGGTCACCGCAGCAGAGTCCGGGTGCAGGCGGAGAAAGTGAGCCACCTCGGCAAGCAGGCGTGGCGGATACCAGCAATCATCGTCAGGGAATGCGATTACATCGCTGTTGGCCACCTCAATGCCGGCATTGTTTGCCGCTGCCTTGCCTCGCGGCGATACGCAAAGATGGATCAAGGGAAAAGCGCATCGGTAACTGGCGACGATTCGTTCCAGTCTGTCATCTTCGTTTTGATCGACAACGATGACCTCAAAGGTTTTCAGGGTTTGCGAAAGCAGAGATTCGAAGAGTTTTACAAGCTCTTCTGTGCGTCCACGGGTAGCAACGATCAGGGAGAAGGTCATGATAGTCGGGATTCGCTATTTGATAACGGAGAGACCGTAAAGACCGGTAAGACCCATCGCCGTAAGTCGAACGTAAGGCTCAATGGTGGCGAACCGCGTTTTTGGAACGATCAGAATGTCATTGGGCTGCAACTCTACGTCTTCTGTGGCGCCTTTGGCGCTGGTCAAACTCTTGAAGTTAATGAGATGCGTGCTTGCCATATCGCCTTCCGTCTTTCGCAGCAGGAGAACCTGAGTTTGCTTGGCGGAATCCTTGAAACCTCCGCTCATGGCTATGGCTTCAAGCGCAGTCACCTTACCGTGGATGTCGAAGCTGCCCGGATGATTCACTTCACCCGAGATAACGACGTGGGGCTTAACGTATTCCCGGAGCGTGATGGTCACCTCAGGATCGTTCAGACGAGTGGCAGCCAGCTTCTTTACCTTCTCAGTAGCCGTCTCGAGTGTCTCATCCGAAAGACCGAGTGCGCCGATAAACTTCAGCGTGACCATGCCATCAGGCTCAATCGTGACTGTGGAATTGTATTCGGGGGTGTAAGTGTAACTAACCTCCACGACATCGCCGGGCTGCAGGCGATATGGATGCGAGCGGGTTGCGAACGCCGGAGCGGAGTTCGACGCGGATGATGTGGCGGGAAGTGGCTGCGCTCCTGCCACACCGGGGAGAATCGAAATCACTGACAGAAGGCAGGCAAAGAAAGAAAGGGTTCGTGACATTCGTTATAGCATCCTGTAAATAAAGTCGGGAACCGGATTACGGCGTTTATTGAACACAAGACCGAAAATACGTACACCGCTCAGGGAAATAGTTGATAGATGCGACTGAAGTTCCGATTTCGTGGTACGTCCGGCTTCAATGATCAGGCAGAGCCCGTCGATGCGCTTCGCCAGCATCATTGCGTCCGGGGCTCTCGACAGGGGAGGGCAATCAACGATGAGATAGTCGAAATGCTGTTGGAGAAGATCAATCGCGTCACGAGACCCTGGAGCGTTTCCTGGACACGGGTCCGTATCATGTTCTTCTTCGATGGGAACCAGGCCAGGCGTGCTGCTTTCCCAGAGTTCCAGCGCCGAGCAGGTGGCCACGCGCTGGCCGGTGCATTGACGAAGGTCTGCACTCAGCCGGTGCGTGATGTATGTCGTTCCGCCGCCCGCCTCGATCGATGCGAACGCCAGAGCAACCGGTTCCGGTCGCGACTCCCGAAGCGTCCGCATTCTTTCGATAAGAGGGAGCCAGGCTCCATTTACGCCCGTGGCGGATCGTGAGGCTCCGGTCGGAGGCCGATAAGGCGCGGGAATAGTCGTCTGTCGAGTGGCGAACATGGGTCTCCTTAGCGATGAGATGAGAGGGCCGGAGCGTAGAGGCCGGCGTGAGCTTCAAAAGGAATGGTTGCGACGACCGGAAGGCCGGTAAGAGCTTCAGCCTCCCAAGGAGCGAGAAGGGTGCGGTGGCGGATGCCTATAGCCGTGAAGGTGGCGATGATTATCAGGTTGCCCAGAATCAACATGAGGATTCGGGTGAGGCCGAAACGCGAGTCCGGCGATGTGGGGACCGTAGGTCCATCAGCGACGGTGACATTCGCGATCTTGTTAGAGTCGAGCGAAGAGTTCATCCGCGCCTCCGCAAGCTTGCGCGATGACAGCGAGTAGTTCTCTTCGGCCTGACGAACAGCGAGCTGAAGCTGCTGATCGCTGCCCGACGCTTTGCTTAAGGCGTGCAGTTTATCTTCATACTGCGCAGCCTGCGCAATCAGGGTTTGGCGGCGAGCGAAGTTTGCGGCAGATGCAACGCGCGCCTTGGCGAGCTCAGTTTCGAACGATTGTCTTACCGGGTTGACGTCGGTGGTTTCCTCCGTCTCGTGGGAAGCCTGGGCCGCATTAATCGCCGCCTGGGTCTGAGCTATTTCACTATCCAGCTCCGTCACACGCCGATCATCCGATTTGTATTGGGTAAGCAGACTGCTCCGACGGTTTCTGAGCTCCAGAAGCGACGTATTCAGGCGCTCCAGCGAGTACTGGTTTGGCACTGCTTTCTGCTGGGTAACAAGACGCGGAGCCAGTTGCGTGAGCTCGTTTGTGAGACGGTCCGTCCGTGCTTTAACTTCGCCTGCTTCGGTGACTGTGTCGTCGAGCTGAGAGCGAACTTCCGTAAGCTTCCGCAGCGTGAGGTCAGTCTGCTCCGGCAGAGCTGCAAGGTGCGCTCCGTCTTCATAGCCCGCCAGTGCCGCTCTGGCATTATCGAGCTCTTTTCGGTCCTTCGCCGCCTGCTGGGTAAAGAACTCGAGAGCTTGCTGACCACCGTGCAGTTTCAGCCTGTAGGTGAGGTAATCATCCATCAGGGTTTTCAGCGTCGATGTGGCCTCCGACGCAGAACCTGCCCGATAAACAACCTTTATGAGGGCGGTGCGCGGGATCGGGATTACGCTTAGACGGGAGTTGATTAGTTTCACGTCAGCAGAAAGTGCGGTACCGGGAACGCCCGGATGAAGAGACTTAGCGACTTCGGTGTGAAGGTCATTACCCGAGAGAAGTTGTATCTCGGTGCCGATTTCAGCGTCGTCGACGGGAGTGGGCGACTGGGGAGCCGAAGGAGTAGGCGCTACTTCCGCCGCCGACCTCGTGTTTCTCACCAGAATGCTAAGCGTGGACTCCCACACACGGGCATGAGTCCAGAAAGAAGCGATCACGACCGCGGAAAAGACAATACAAGTAAGCGCGATCGCCGTCTTGAGGCGAAAGAACGCCGTAACGGTTTCTTCAAGCGGTCCTGGCTGATAAATGCTGCGCTGTGGTACAGGAACGGATGGAAGATTGGTAAGAGCACGTATAGGTTCGTAGCGCACAGTATAAAGGACTCCGGTATTCCGACGCGCAACAAAAAGCAATTTTTGGGCCAGCGGAACCATTTCACAAAACAGTAACGATAATGTATCCGCAGCACAGGAAAGGTGGCCGATGTTAATAAGTGGGCATGCAGTTGCTTCACGCTTAGCGGGAGATAGTAATAATTGTCCGTGCCTGGAGCCACAACTATTGCCAGTCTAAGTGAACAAAGTTATCCGGATGTCGCCGGGCACGCAGGAATTGGTGGTTGTCCGCACGCCGCTCGCGCCAGGACGCAGCAGGAACATACTACCAGCGCGCTGATGAGCCTCCGGGAGATAGCAGAGGCGCGTCATGACCTGGAGGTTCTTGAGCAACTATCAGGTTGGATCGATCAATTTCTTGTTCGTCATCACCCCCAGCTGGGCAGGCAGGGTCCGGTGTGCCCTTTCGCTCACGGCGCCAGGATGCGAGATCTGATTCGTCTGTCTGTGGTTCACCTTCACAGCTCCGATCCGCTCGCTGAGATCAGTTCGATTGTGAGGGATCACAAGGAGAACTTTCTGCGCATTCGCCGAACTACAGCGCAGGATTGGATTTACGTGGCCATTATGCTCGCATTTCCGGAAGTCTCTCCCGACGATGCGCCGCGATTGATTGACGGAACGCGAAACATGCTCAAACCGGAGTTTGTTCGTGCCGGTCTGATGCTGGGCGAATTCCATGCGCATAATGAGCAGTCCGGCCTGCACAACGCGGACTTCCGCCCACTCCGCAGTCCCGTACCGATGCTGGCTATTCGACACATGGTCCCGTCGGATGTGGCGTTTCTGAGTCGAGTGGAAGATTCTCCGGCAGATCGCGTTGATTTCCTCACGTCGTACCTGACAACTCAGCCCACTCTCAGTGAGTCCGATCGCGCATACGCAGAATCCCTGCTGCAGGCCGCGGCTGCGGAGTGTGCGCAGGCCAAGGTCAATGCCGCAAGCTGATCCCCCCGATGGCGTCCGCGAAGCTCTATTCACAGCCTCTGTTTGGTTCCGGATTATTCGTCATCAAGACCTGGGGATGGCAATTCGCGGCCCGCAGGATGTGGCTGCGGCTCTGGGCATGGCGGTGGAACGTATTAGTAAGTCTCTGATATTAAAAGCCGCGTCCCGGAAATTTGTCATGGTTAGTATGCGAGTAAGTGACAGAGCAAACTTACACGCGGTGTCAGCTCTCGTCGGTGGCGGAAAATATGCCATGGCGAGTCCCGCCGACCTCAAGGCGGTCTGTGGATATCTTCGCGGTGGCGTGTCCCCGATCGGTGTAAAGGATATTCCGATCTTTCTCGATGACGGACTTCGCCACCACGAAACCATCCTCGTTGGCGGTGGCGCTCCAGGCATCGAGATCGAACTAGCGCCCGCCGATCTCGGTCTTGTATGCGGAGGGAAATGGGTCCGGCTCCGCGCTGAGTGAATCGTCCGGTTGCGCCGCGCGCAAATACCGATCCAGCGAGCCTGCGAGCGCCTTAACCTGCGGTTCATAGAACATACCCAGATGGTCGGCATCGCAGGTTTCAACGGTAAGTTCCGAAACCAGGGGATCCCAGCCCATCGACGGGTCACTGTCCTCATCGCTGTCGCCGCGCGCCGCCTTGTAGAGAACCGCTGGCGTATCGACCGCATCGGGTTGATACCGTCGCACCGCAAGAGCGAATGCATCCTGCATTCTGCGCGGTGGACCGAGCGGCAGCCCCAGACGAGTGGCCGTGAGGTACAGGTTCGTTCTCATCGTTATTGCAAGCAGCCACCAGTAGTAAGTCCAGTTACGTTTAAATGACTCGGTGCGTTGAGTACCACGCATTCTGAAGAAGACAGCGATGCGAGCCGCGATTCCTGCCACGGTGCGGGCCGCCCTTTCGGTAAAGGTGCGGCTCGAAGCGCGAGGCGTCGCGTGTCCATAGACCAGCGCGTCAAAGAGAACTAAGAGCGCGACAGACTTGCCTGCGCGCCGAAGTTGACGCACCATCTCAAAAGCGACGATTCCCCCCGCTGAATATCCGGCGATGAAATAGGGGCCTTCCGGCTGGATTTCATGAATGGCAGCAATATACGCGGAGGCCATGTCTTCAAGGCGCGCGATGGGACGGCCACAATCAACACCGTATGCCTGCAGACCGTAGAGTGGCTGGTCCGGGCTCAGCCACACACCCAGGCGCTCAAAGTTGAGAGCGTTCCCGCCAATGCCATGGACGCAGAATAACGGAGGACGCGTGCCACTGCTTCTGATCGTGACCAACGGCGACCAGGGACGAGCGGAGTTGCCGGCGCGGATGAACTTCGCGAGCGCCTCGACTGTGGGGGCTTCGAAAAGAGTTGCAAGAGGCAATCGCACGCCGAACCGTTCTTCAATATCGTTCATGAGGCGGGCGGCAAGCAGCGAATGTCCACCGAAATCAAAGAAGCTGTCAGTAACCCCGATTGCCTGGAAGCCAGGTATTCGGCGCCAGATGTCGAGCAATTCCATCTGTACGGGATCCCCGGATGGGCCAGGCGGAGTGCGGACTGCGTGTTCGCCCGCGCCCAGCAGACGCAGAGCGTGGCGATCAATTTTCCCGTTGGCGTTACGCGGGAGCGCGGGAAGTACAAAGTAGTTGCCCGGGATCATGAAAGAGTAGAGGGTCGTGGCCAGAAATGCGCGGAGGTCCGCGACACTGGGCGCATATCCTTCCTTCGCAACAATGAAGGCGACCAGCCTGCGATCGTCGGCAGCGCGATCATGAGTAATAATCGCGGCCTCCTGCACCGCGGGATGGCGCACTAAAGCTGATTCAATCTCTTCAAGCTCTACGCGATGGCCCCGAATCTTGACCTGGTTATCAACACGCGCGATGAAGTCGAAGGCCCCGTCGGGAAGTTCGCGCACCAGATCACCGGTTCGATAAACTCGGGTACCCGGGTGCCCGGGTAACGGGAGAAAGCGTTCAGCTGTACGGCGAGGATCGCCGCGGTATCCGCGCGCGAGGCCGGGACCGCTGATGTACAACTCGCCCGCCGATCCAGTCGAAACCGGAGCGCCGTCCTCTCCCAGAACATGCAGATGAAGTCCGGCAACCGGACGTCCAATAGGCAGTTTGTCTTCGTCGCCCTTGACGAGCCATGAGGTTGCGGCGATAGTGGCTTCCGTCGGCCCGTAGTGGTTCCACAGCGCTCGGGTCTTGGCGCAGATTGCGCGGGCAAGTGAAGGACTCATGGCCTCGCCGCCGGATACAGCGCGGAGATTGGCGTGTCCCTCCCATCCGCTGTCGAGAAGCAACTTCCACGTAGCCGGTGTAGCGAGCACGACGGACGCATTGTATCGCGCGATTGCTGCACCCAGCTCCTTACCGTCCGCTGCGGCAGTGCGTGGAAGAATTACGACCCGGCCGCCGCAATAGAGCGGAAAAAGAAGCTCAAATACCGCGACATCGAACGACGCCGAAGCAACCGCGAGCATAGTATCGCCAGGACCGAAGCTGAGTTCGCTTTGCATGTGAGAGCAGAAATGCGAGAGTCCCCGATGGGTAACTTCCACACCCTTTGGACTGCCCGTGGAGCCGGAAGTGTAAATGACGTAAGCGAGAGATGATTCCCCTCCGGTGACTGGACCCGCAGTAGCCTCTGAGAACTGCCCGCCGGCGAAATCATCGAGGAAGACGACCTGAATGCCCGCAGGAATATCCTCCAGAGCGGAGCCAAAGCGGCGTTCGGTGATCAGAACGCGCGGCGCGGAGTCGCGCAGCATGAAACGGATGCGCTCGACGGGCGTATCCGGGTCAATCGGAAGGTATCCGCCGCCTGAGTAGAGTACTGCGGCGATCGTGAGAATCAGATCCACAGATCGTCCGGCGAGAACTGCTACCAGGACGTCCGAAGTTACTCCGAAAGTTCTAAGTCCGGCGGCTATCTGGCGCGCCTGAGTGTCGAATGACGAGTAAGTAAATTGGCGGGTGCCATCGCTGGCCGCAATATGGTTGGGGGTTTGTAAGGCGTAACCTGCAATCTTGTCCTGAACAGACGGGACAGCGGGAACCATCGTAAGCTCAGCGGTCCGCTCGGAAGCGATGTCGATCAGCATACGTATCCAGCGCCCTGTCCGGATTTGGCGAGTGACTTAGATAACAAAGTTTCAAAAACTGTAATCAAAAAAAAGTGACCCATAACCCCTGTAATGTGATAGAGTGAACCCTAATAGCAGCGCCGGCCTTCTCTTTCCCCTCACCCGGTTTGTACTGTTAGCCGATAACACAAAAGAAGAAATTAAGTGGGGTTCTATGTCTTACCATCGCAATCTGCTCGTATCATTCGTTACAATATGTATTAGTGTAGGTACCGCAGCAGCCCAAAACGCGACTGTTTCAGTAGTTGACTTCGGTGCACGCACCGACGGAACTAACTCAGTTGCAACCACAGCAGCTTTCCAACAGGCATTCGCCGCAGCCTCTCCTTCGGGAAAAGTCATCGTACCCAGCGGCTACTATGCAATCAACAATCCACAAGGCGGCTTCGCTATCAACGGGTTCAACGGAGAAGTGAAGTTTGACGGCGATTCGCATGTGGTTTTCCAGTCCAACTCTCAGTCCGGATTTGTCTTTTCCGGGGGATGGGGAGCGCGGCTGAACGGAGCTCATCTCGCATATCAGAGCGCTCCATCCGTCGACCTTCCGGGTATCGCGGCGCTGGCGTTCAATGGCGCCATCAACGTTCGCCTGTCAGACGTTATCATCGAAAACTGCCAGGGTTACGGCATCTGGTTTCAGAACAGTCTTGAGCCAAAGGTCAGTAACGCTTCCATTATCAACACTCTGGATGACGGCATCCGCTTTGAGAACTCCAGAAACTCGGAAGTAACCAACGCCACGGTCATGGGATCGGGACGCACTGGGCTTGACTTCGTCACGGCGCCGGGTCAGGTGGATCGCAACGGGGCGACGGCATCGAACATTATCGTGAACAATTCGCAGCGTGGAATTGCGGTAAACGGCACGTCGAGAGCAACACTGACGAGCTTCTACATCGATTCAAGCACCGGCAGCGGCGTATTTTGCGGCTCCAATGGTGCCAGCGCGCTGCCTGACGGGGTTGTATTCCATGGTGGAATCGTTTCCAACTCGGCCGGATTCGGTGTCGAAGTCGGTGCGGTCAACAGTTGCTCGATTTCCAACGTTCAGGTACTGAATCCCGCAATGATTGGTGTCAGCGTGAGCGCGCCACAGGGAACGGTAGAAATTCGAAACGTTCGCGTCAACGGCAACCGTGCGGGCGATGCTTTCAGCATTGGAAACACGGCTGAAGTTCTGGTGTCAGAGAGTGCCGCGGAAAACAGTCCCGGCTATGGGTTCGTTTTCTACTCCGTGGGACGTACCGTGGCCAGTGGTCTGACGACATTCAACGTGGCTGCGGCCAATCCGCTTCATCGCGCGGTGTGGTTTGAAAATCTCGGCACCCTGGCGGCTTCGGGGCTCGTCGTGAGCGATAGCCAGAACTCTCCTACGGGGTACGTTGTGGGCGCCGTAGGCGTTAATCGGGGCAGCATTCAAAATGTGGCTTCGAACATTGTCTCGGGCAGCCTGGTAATGCAGAACTATGCCGGCCTGTCACTGGGGCAGGTCAATTAGTCGGAAGCCCTTCGGCTTCAAAAAACACAAGGGAACCGACTAATGATTAAGCACAACTGCGTAATTACACTATTCGTGTGTCTGGCTGCGGCGCATCAGATGAACGCGCAGACACAATCCGGCATCAACGTTGTGGCATTGGGAGCGCGGACAGACGGAACCAATGCAGGCGCAACGACGAATGCCTTCTACACGGCGCTCAATTATTATCCGACGTCGAAAATCATCGTTCCCCCGGGAACATACGCCATTGATAACACCCGAGGCTCACTCTACGTAGGAAATTTCAGCGGTGAGATCGAGTTCCAGGGTGGCGCACAACTTGTGTTCCTGAGCCAGGCCCATGGAGGACTGCGCTTTGTGGGGGGAACAGGCGCACGCATTCATGGGTTGCACGGCATGTACCAGTCAGTGGCGACCGTTCGAACGGAAGAGGAATTTTCGTTCCAGAATATGACCGATCTGACAATCGACTCGGCCATTGCGCAGAATAGTCCCGGTATGGGATTTCTCTTCACTCTCTGCGTTCGCCCGAAAGTATCTAATGTTACTGTTAGCTACGCTTCGGCTGACGGACTGGCGTTCGCAAATACTCAGAACGCGCAACTCGTCAATTACACGGCTGAGTATACGGCTGATAACGGCTTGGCCTTCTATAACTACAATTACCTGGCCGATTGGAATGGCGGCAGTGTGAAAAATGTTCACATCAGTCAGGTAGTCGGTGCGCACGGTATCGCTGTGGCCGGAACCTCGAACGTCGTGGTTAACGACTTTGTAATCGACGGTACACACGGAGATGGGATCTGGGTGTCCGAGGATCCGGTATACGCTACGCGAAACGCGACGAACGTCGTGTTCGAGCATGGCGTGATTCTGGGCGCGGGAACAGTTCCTGCGAATCCAATGGTCCAGAGCGTCCCGAACAATTACGCTATCGAGTACACAAATGCCGATAACGTTCTGTTCTCGGACATTCGCATTCAGGGGTCTCAGGGGCGTGCCGTTGCCGGCGTCTCTCCTCAGGGCCGCTTCCGCTTTCACAATATCCGCGTTTCGAACAACCTTTCCGCTGACGCTTTCGTTCTCGGCCAGACGGCTTTCGTTGAGATCGCTGACTGCAGTTCGCTGAACAGTCCAGGGATGGGTTTCGCATTTAATGGCGTGACGCTGCTGATCGCGCGCGACCTTAAAGTGGTGAACTCTTCCTCTCAGGGCGGGTTGAATCGGGCGATGTGGTTTCAGAATGGAAACTTTCTGACCGCCAGCAATCTTTCCGTTACAGATGACCGTCAGACACCGATGGGCTATATCATTGGTGCCTCGGACGGAAACACGTTACAGAAGGGCAGCATTCAGGGCATCGTGTCTGCGGTCTCAGGCGGTTCGCTGGTGGTCAATAAGTATTCGCCTGGTGTGAAGTTTTCGAACGTACAGTGAAGAGGCTGCCTGCCGGTGGTTACGTGATTGCTCCCGGCGGGTCATGCTCCCCATATTACGTTCCGCAGGTTTGTATGCAGTATGTGCGGCTCCGCTGTGTGCGTGGCCGCACTTACTAGCAGAAAAGAGCAAACCCTTAAACTGCGAAAGCGGGACAATCCTTTATTTGGAAGCGGGGGACCGCGGCAACCATTACTTTCGTTGCACGAATTCCTCGTGGAAGCCAGTAGATCCACAGGCCCTGGGCATTTTTGATGTGCGGGCTACCGGCGCGCATGGTGATGGCATTGCCGACGATCAGGTTGCGATTGCAAAGGCGCTGCGCAGTGCCGCCGTGCATGGTGGCATCGTGTTCTTTCCCCCCGGGACGTATGCGCATAGCGGAGTACTGGATGGTGGTTCAGGAACACTTGTGATGGGGGAAGGCCCGCGAAGTGTCCTGCTCGCGACACGATATCCGGACGCTGCGCTCCGGTTTCGGGGTTCAGTAAATTCAGAACTTGCCAACATAAAGACTGTGTCCCGCGCCTCCACACGATTGATGAATCCGGAGAGCGCAACGGTCCTGCTGGAAGACGCCCGTGACTGTAAAGTGACGGGCGTTGAAATTCAGGGTGGTGGCTCCGCAGGAATGATGATCCGTTCGAGCAGCGGGATCACGATTACTAACAACAGGATCAGTGATACTAAGGCCGACGGTATCCATGTAGTTGATGGTTCGCGAAACGTCACTGTTTCCAATAACGTTGCTTACAATACCGGCGACGATTCCTTTTCCGCCGTTGCTTATCGCGCAACTCCGCAGACTGCAGACGTCCGTATCGAAGGAAATATCAGCATCGGTTCGCGTGCGCGCGGGGTCTCATGCATCGGAGCTGCGCGGTGCGTGATTCGCAATAACCAGGTAGAGTTTCCGGGGGCTCACGGTATCGCAGTTGCTTTCGAGCAGGTTTACAACACTTATAAGCCGGTATCGGCCAGGCTCGAGCAAAACATCGTGAAGGGCGTTATCAACCCTGTGATGAATTCGCTTCTGATTGATGACGCGGAGGGCGTTGATGTGGAAGGACTCCAGGTAAGCGGAAGCACTCCCGTGTATTGCACTCATTCATCGAACGTTCGGCTGTCGCACCTGCAGGTGTCCGGTGCTATTACAGTAGGAATCGCCGCAGTGGAGTGCGCAAACTTCTCGGTACTGGATAGTAAGGTGACGGGAGCCGGCGAAGGCGGAATTCGGATGCAGGGCATTCGCAAAGGCGAGATCAGCCGGAATCAGCTAAGCGGACTATTCGAGAAAAAGCCTGACGGATCCGCTGCTATCGATCTTGTCGCTTCTTCGGATGTGGGCGGGGCAGGGAATGTGGTCGGCGCCGGTTCATCCAGCGCTCCCTTGCGAATTGCGGAGTCAAATGCCTCTTCGATTGGTCTCCAGCGACCGCCGCATTAGCTCTGATTGGCACCCGAAGTGCTTTCCCGGAAGAAATGAAACCCGCGCCCCCTTCGAGCCGCGTGTCCGCAGTGTGGTGGATGCACCCGGCCGTAGCGTTAGGGATTCCGACCATCATTGTTGCCGTGAGCGCACTTGCAATTTCACCGGCATCCTACCCGCTCTATTGGAAGACGGGCAAGTTCGTACAGGACAAGGACGTCCTGATGGCCCTGGCGGCCGTCGCTGCGTTCGCGCTAGGTACGCTCGTAGCTCCGCAAAAGCAGACCCACAACCTCAAAGAGGGTCTGGCGCCTGAAATTCCCTGGAACAGCGTCCGCGGCATTTTCAACTGGTGCTTCTGGCTCTGCGCCATGGGATATGCAATCTGGACGGCGGTCGGCGTACACAACGGCCTGCGCTTGGGTACCGTCCTCGATGCTCTGCGCGGAAACGATGGCGCGGCCTACGAGATTCATCTTCATTACCTGCTGCCAATTCCCGGCGTCACGAGTCTCACTCAGTTCGGTATCGCAGCGATCGTCCTGGGAGTTCCGCTGGGGATATCTCAGGGGCGGAAAGGCGTGAAATGGAAAATTCTCGCGGTGCTCGCGGTCGGCACAGTTCGCGCGCTAATCAATTCGGAACGGCTGGCGCTTATAGAACTTGCGCTGCCCTGTGCCGTTTCATGGCTGTGGAATCAAACCGCGCGCACGGGTGAGCCATGGAAGAAGCGCATGGTGCAGGCGATTCCGGTGATCTCGTCCGGCGCCCTGTTTGCCGTGTTCAGCGTATCCGAGTACTTTCGCTCCTGGCTGAATTTCTACGCGGCTCATGAAGATAACTTTTTTCGATTCGCCGGCCTCCGTCTGATCGGCTACTACACCACCGCATTTAACAATGCGGTGCTGATGGTACATTCGATGACCAAACCGATGGGTGTGCCATACTTCACCGCCGTTTTCGCCCGTCACTTTCCAATTCTCAAGTCTGTCTTCGACTCCCTGTTCCCGGCGCCCATGGACGGTGAAAACATGTACGCCGCATTGCTGGCGCAGGCCGCAAATCCGGAACTCAACAACCCGAGCGGCATCGTGCTTCCGGTCGTCGATTACGGCTATGCCGGCTCGCTAATCTACTGGCTCCTGGCAGGCGTCGTATGCGGATATCTGTATCGCAGCTTTCGCCAGTATTCAGCGGCGGGAATGTTCCTTTATCCCGTACTCTTCACTTCGCTTCCGGAAACGCCTCGCGTTCTCTACTGGTCTGACGGTAGAGTCTTTCCCCCTTTATTCCTGCTGATCTTCAGCGTTATTTTTGTGCTCTATCGGTCCCGGCATACATTCGCATTCCATCACGCTGATGAAAGTGCTGCGAGCTACAAGCCCGTGGATATCCAGGTACAGCCGATTCCGGAACTGAGCGGTGGCGGATTGGCTCCGATCCGATGACAGCCGCCGTTCGCCCGGGTCCAGGCTCTCCGCAAAAGCTCGACGCTTTAACGGGCATTCGATTCTTTGCCGCGTTCCTGGTGGTGTGTTTCCACGTGGGCGTTTCGCCGATCGGGAAAGTCTCCGCTCCTGCCGCACAGATCGCAATGAAGGGGCACGCAGCTGTCGGTCTCTTCTATGTACTCTCCGGCTTCGTCCTGGCCTACAACTATCTGGATCGGCGAGTAAGTTACAAGGACTTCCTGCTCGCTCGATTCGCGCGTATCTACCCGGTCTATTTTCTGGCCCTTCTGCTCTCCCTGCCCGCCTGGGCTCTGCACACCCGGCAGGAACACGATTTCTTCAATCTGGCGCTATCGTTTGTTACTGTACCTACGCTGATTCAGGCCTGGTGGCCCGGAACGGCGCTTCTCTGGAACGCACCAGCGTGGTCGCTGTCCGTGGAAGCCTTCTTCTATTGCATGTTTCCGCTGGTGCTGGTGGCATTCAGAAATGCGAGCGCGCGACGGCTGCGTGTCACCGTTGCGGCCGCCGTAGCCACTACCTTTGCCATCAATATCGTCTACCTGCTGGGCCAGCATGCCCCTTGGAGAGATTTGGCAAATCGGCCGCCTGACGTTTGGACTCGTCTGGAGACGACCAGCGCACTTGGCGTAGTGAACTTCAATCCGTTGTTGAGGTTTCCCGAGTTCGTGGCCGGCGTGGCTCTGGGCGCCTTGTTCCTGAAACGCGGTGCGCAGGCACTCGGCGGCGTTGCGTGGCTGCCGGATGTTCTGGCGAGCGGAGTATTGGTGCTGTCACTTTCGATTGCTGCGCTACCGCAGTTTGTTCCGTACCCAATTCTTCACAACGCGCTGTTCCTGCCGCTTTGGTGCCTGCTCGTTTATTCGCTGGCAGGTTCCCGAATACTTTGTCGCGCGCTTGGTTGCGGGTGGCTGATCGTCCTGGGAGAAATTTCCTACGGAATGTATATCCTGCAGCAGCCAGTCTCGCAATGGTTCAAGTTATTTATGCTTAAGGTGGGCCATCTTACGATTCAGGGCGACTATCCTGACCTGGGTATGTTTCTCACCTATTCGGTTGTCCTGACCGTCGCCAGCTACGCCTCTTACAAATGGCTGGAAACTCCTCTTCGCAGGGTAATTCGTAGGCACAAGCCGAGGGCGACGATCAGGCGAATTCCCACCTTGGCTGACGCCGCCCGGTAGGATCTATAAACTGACTTTGCCGTGCTGACCTGGCTCGTCGACTGCTGGCTTCGAACCCGTGAAATAAGCTCTCGCGGCCTCGAAAATATATTCGATCTTGTTTGACCCGCGGTTATCCCAGTACTCGGCGTCTACGGGGTCAATCGCAACCGCAGCGAGGTCCGGATCGTCGGGTCCGCCGGGGAACCAAACGCGGTAAGGCTCCTTCCATAACTCACGCGCTTTGTTCGACGCGATCCGAGCCTTGCCGCGCAGAGACAACCACGCTGATTCGCCGTCCTGTACCAGGAGCAAGGCGGCATCACTTTCTTCAACCTGATTTACGAGCGCCCCTGATTTGTTGGTTACGAACCAGATCTCGCCTGAACTGTCGTCGACACGGGCGATACGCATGGGCCTCGCCTGCGGCCTGCCACTTCCCCCAATGGTGACAAGCATCGCTGCGGACGCTCCTTTCAAAAGGTTATACACTTTTTGCCGCGTTTCTGTTTTCTCCATAGGTCCTCCGCGTCAGCACATGAAGCGCCAATGCGTTCAATTGATGAGCGGCATCTATGGCAGAGATGTGGATTGCTAATGACCGGATGACCCCGTTGTCGAGTATCCTCAGTGCTCGTCGTAATATGACGAACGACCGTCTTTCATGCTTGCTCTAATCGGCCTTCTAACGATTCTTGCGCTCCAGGCCGCGATCATTTCGCGCCGCATGTCGCCGCTGGTGGGTCTGATCGGTGTGCCCGTCGTAGCTTCGCTTCTGGCGGGATTCGGGCTTCGCACCGGCGCGTTCATGGTGGCAGGCATTCAGAGCGTTGCACCCGTCGCGGGAATGTTCATTTTCGCGATCCTGTACTTCGGAGTGGTGACCGATGCGGGGATGCTGGATCCCCTGATTGATCGGATTCTCCGGATGATGGGCGCAAGTCCGCCTCGCATCGTGGTTGGCACGGCGTTGCTGGCGCTCCTTGTCCATCTGGATGGATCGGGCGCGGTTACGTTCCTGGTTACCGTTCCGGTCATGCTGCCCGTATACAGGCGACTCGGAATGGATCCGCGTATCCTCGCATGCGCGGCATCGCTTGCAGCGGGCGTTAATTTTCTGCCCTGGACGGGAACTACCGTCAGGGCTTCGTCGTCACTGCATGTTCCGCTGGTGGCACTGTTCCGGCCGATTCTGCCCGTGCAAATCCTGGGTCTCTGCTTTGTCTTCGGCATCTGCTACTGGCTCGGATGGAAGGAAATGAAACGGCTCGGCGCCACGGGTGAAGGTGCGGCCTGCGTGCGCCGCCAGCTAACAGATGCCGAGAAGCAACTGCGCAGGCCCAGGTATGTGGCAATTAATCTGATTCTGACCGTAATCCTGATGGCAGTCATGATCTCGGGAAAGGTAGAGCCGGTCGTGGTCTTCATGGTCGGCCTCGTCTGCGCGCTGATGGTCAACTACCGGGAGCCGCGCCTTCAGTCGGAGAGGGTGGATGCACACGCAAAGGCGGCACTCATGATGGCAGGCGTCCTTTTCGCGGCCGGCGCCTTCACGGGCATCATGAAAGAAACCGGAATGCTATCGGCGATGGCGAAAGCGGCGGTGTCGCGAGTGCCTGTCGGCGCCGCGCATCATGTTCCGTTCATCCTCGCTGTCATATCGATGCCACTTAGTCTGCTGTTCGATCCGGACTCGTTTTACTTCGGTGCGCTCCCTGTAATGGCCGAAAGCGGACGCGCGCTCGGCGTCCCGGCAGTTCAGTTTGGGCAGGCGGCATTGATGGGACAGATGACTACAGGCTTTCCGGTGAGTCCGCTAACGCCAGCGACATTCCTGCTGATCGGACTGTGCGGGATCGATCTCGCGCAACACCAGAAGTATTCAATTCCATTTCTGTTCGCAGCGTCACTTGTAATGACGGCGGCCTCAGTCGCGATTGGTGTATTTCCCTTGTGAGGAATTTATGAGAGTTTCCTTCGGCATCGTGCTTCCGCTTGTCTTGATCGTTCCAGCCGCTCTGTTCGGGGGTGTATGTGAAGACCTCGCGTCTCTGGCCATCCAGGACACGACAATCGCGTCGGCTGCGGCCACGCCTGCCGGTCCCATGCAGGGGCGTGGTCGAGGACCGGCCGTCAGCTTGCCTGCATACTGTAAAGTCGCTGCAGTAACGCGCCCGGTCGCGGACTCGGAGATCCATTTCGAAGTTTGGCTGCCGGCGCCCGACGTCTGGAACGGAAAGTTCGAAGGCACCGGCAATGGCGGATACTCAAGCGCCATGTCCACAAACGATATGGTGCAGGCCCTGGCTCACGGTTATGCCGTAGCCGGCTCGGACACAGGCCATCAGGGTGGAGACCTGAAGTTCGGCGCGGGTCACGTGGAGAAGATCAATGACTGGGGTTATCGCGCCATCCATGCCATGACGGAGAACGCGAAGCTGATCGTGCGCGATTACTACGGCAGCTTCCCGAAGCATTCGTATTTCACCGGCTGCTCCACCGGGGGACATCAGGCGCTAAGCGAAGCCCAGCGATATCCGGATGACTATGACGGAATCGTGGCAGGCGATCCCGGAAATGACCGCGTACATCTGAACGCGAATTTTCTGTGGGCTTACACGGCGCTTTACAAACAGCCTGACAGCGTGCTCCCCGCGGCGAAATTGCCACTGATTACAAAGGCCTCAATGGAGGCATGCGACGCATCCGATGGCGTAAAGGACGGCATCATTTCAGAGCCGCGCAAATGTAAGTTCGATCCTTCAGCGCTGCTCTGCAAGGGAGGAGATGAGAGCGCATGCCTGACCGCGGCGCAGGTTGCCGCGGTTAAGAAGATTTACAGCGGACCCATCAATCCGCGCACTGGCGAGAACATCATGGCCGGCTTTCCGATTGGCAGTGAATCCGGCTGGACGGGCTATTTTGTCGGACAGCGCGAGCCCGCGCGCGTCGACTTCTGGCGTCTCTGGGTTTTCGGCAATCCTGCGTGGGACTGGCGTAACTTCGATTTCGATCGCGATCTCGCCTACGCGGATCGGAAGCTTGCTGCAGTGAATGCGGTGGATACAGATCTGCGCGCCTTCAGAGCCGCTAACGGCAAACTCCTGATGTATCAGGGCTGGGCCGATCCGGTAGTGCCGCCCGAAGGAACCATCCGTTACTACGAAGCAATGCAGAAAAAGACAAACGGCGCGAGCGCACCTTCAGCCTTCGCGCGGTTATTCATGGTTCCGGGAATGGGGCACTGTTCCGGAGGCGTCGGGCCTTCCGGTTTCGAGGCCCTGACCGCACTGGATGAATGGGTGACCACCGGGAAAGCGCCGTCGAAAATCGTGGCATCGCATTCCACTGCGGGCAAAGTTGACCGCACCCGACCACTATGCGCGTGGCCGGAGACTGCGCACTGGAAGGGCTCGGGAAGCACCGACGAAGCGGAGAACTTCGTTTGCGCCGCAGGCACTCCCGCCCCGCCGAAGAAAAAGCAGTGACCGGCTAGCTCGGGTAGAGCTCCTTGCAGACGGTTACGATACTTCGCAGAAACGTCGTAGATGCGGGTGACAACGATCGCCCCGCTTTTTGGATGATCCCGATCCGGCGCTTAAGCGACGTTTTGCGCACCTGACACGTTCCTGCCTGGCCCCCCTCAACCGCCGATGACGGTAGAATCGCGGCCCCAAGGCCTGACTGGACCAGTCCGATCGCCGTAGACATATATGTCACTTCGTACGCAGGCGTCTCACAAATCCCTGCCGTTTCAAGCGCGGCCGTTGTCAGGCGCCGGACGCCGCTATGAGAGTCCATGACAATCAGCGGCACTGTGGTGAGCTCTTCAAGCTTCATCTCGCCCCGGCCTTTCGACGGATGCCCGGGTGGCAGCAGGATGCTCATCCGGTCGCTGAACAAGTGCGTTACGGCCAGCTCGGTATCGCGGTCGTCAAAGCTTCCGATGCCGAAATCAGCCTCTTCGCTTTTCACCAGCTCGATCACTCGCTGAGCAACCGTGTCCCGGATGATGACCGTGATGCCAGGGTAAGCTTCCTTAAATCGCGCCACGACCTTCGGCGCAAGGCTGGCGCAGATTGACGGAAGACCGGCGACCGTAACAATGCCACGGTTCCGCGCCGAGATTTCGTGAGCGTTGAGAACCACGGAATCGATCTCGCGCAGCAGGCGCTCAACGCGCGGAAACAGCTCGCGCCCGATCCGCGTGGGACTCACGGACCTGGTGTTGCGGTCAAGCAGGCGCACGCCAAGGGTCTCTTCGAGTTGCCGCACCTGAACCGTAAGTGCGGACTGCGAGAGGTTCAGGTGGCGCGCCGCCTTCGTGAAACTACCCAGCCGCGCGATAGCGACAAACGCCTCCAGATGCCGAAGGCTGGGATTGGCGCTCATTTCAGCACATTGCTCGCTTCTGCTTCGCGCACGATCCGATCGGCGTCATCCTGCAGAAGGAAACGCCGCGTTACTTCGCGTTCGGCTGCGGCTTTCACCTTTGCCACGTAAGCTTCGTGCGTCCCGTAGCGCTCCTGCAGCGAAGGCCGTGGATCGCCGGTCGCAATGCGATCCGCCTTCGTTGTGGCGAACGGGATATAGCCTCCGGAAAACCCGCAACCGCGTCCTTTGAGATAGCCGGAAGAGGTGACATTCCAGCCGAGATAGCTTCCCAGCGGAACCTGCTGCAGCACAGAAGGAATGCCACCCACCTCGTTGCCATCGGAGTCCGTTCTGGGTACCAGCATCGGAATCATGCTCAGGATTACGGGCGGCTGCTGCGTAATGCGCCCGGAGAGGTCGTTGTAGTTGAATGCCGTGCCGAGATCGTAGTTGGGCAGTGCGTTGATCAGATTATCAGGCAGCGGCTCTCCGGGGATAATCGGAAAACCCATGGCGGCGTGATCCGGCCTCACCAGCTGGCCCGCGGCAAGCGTCGGATAAACGGAGGCCGGCGGCGCGGCGTTCGTTGTGACCCATGCAATGAGCGCGTGTTCGAGCGCGCGCATCGGCTCCGCCGTGGAATTTGGATTTCCCGGCAACATGCAGCCTCGCCCGTTAGTGCTGGCCGCGATGACCTGGAATCCGCCGCGTCCGCCACCGTGCGTCACACCCGGGAAGTAATAGCGGCGAACTTCGGGAGGCAGCGGAATATCCTGATCTGCCTTCGTTCCCACCAGCCCCGGGGACATGCGCAGTCCCCAGAACTCCGTGGCTCCGAACGTCTCCATGATCTTCGGGCAGCTCGTGGTCGCGCGGCAGCGATCCAGCAGTCCTGCGACCGGGCGATTGCGCGCAACATCCCGATAGTCGCTCCACCAGAGCGAGCCTTCGCTTCCTGGTTCGTAGAGGCCCGCCGCGCCCCCTGGAATAGCAAATCGAAAGTTCAGCGGATTCTGGCGTGCTGCGATGTTAGGTCGCGCCCCATCCCACACGATGCGTTTATCCTCGTCCTGATTGAAGCCCAGGTGGATGAAGCTCTTGATGAAATTGCCGGACTGCGATGTACCCAGGCTGATCGTGTGCTTCACCAGCCCGGCGATGGGATTCGCTGTTCCGTCTCCGTCTTTCGCCGCATAGCGAAAAAAAGACACGATGTCGCGAGTAGCCGCGAACCCTATACCGAGTACCAGCGGATCTTTCGCGATATAGACGAGCTGATACAGCATGTCCCCTTCGAATCCCGGCTTCAGGCAGATTTTCGAAGGATCGGGATCGCCGGGAAAGGGCTTCTTCGCGCAATCGGCGAATGCCCAGTCCGTGGAAGAGATCGGCACGAGTTCGCCATCGTCGGAAAGCTGCTTCGTAAGCACGGCCTTCGTCGTATCAAGAGAGACGGGGCGCTGGTATTGAAGTCCCGCGTAACCCTGTGTAAGTGGCGCAGTACCTGACTTATCGGGAAGATTGCTAAGTCGCGCGATTACGGGTCCGGTGACCGACGAGCCATCCGCATTCTTCGCCACAGGAACGGAAATGGTTTCAAGCCCCGCGCGCGGTGTGAGATCCCCCTGCCATCCACTGCTCAAAAGGATGTGGTGGCCATCCAGCTCATCCGCCGGCGGGCGGGGCGAGAGCGGAGAATTGCCACGATTCGGAACCTGATAGATGAGAACCCCGCTTGCCTTCGTGTTGTCTGTTGGTTTCATCAGCGTGAATGTCGCGCTGTACTCCACCCTGCCGCGCGCACTGCGGGGCGCCAGCCCAATGTCGTTAATGATTGCGTTGTGCGGATCTTTGGGATCCAGTTCCCCGCTGAAGCGCCCCGTAATCGACTCATACTGCCCGCCGCTGACGATTGACCGATTCTCCACCACGATCTTCACGACGCGTGCACTGGCCGAGAAGACCCCGACCGTAAGCAGGAGGCAGGCTGGCACCGTGGATCGAAGAAAATCCCTCATAGACATTTGGGACCATACTACTCCTGGCGCCATCGCCGTCACTATTGAGGTTTCCGCAATGAACTTATTAGTGGCGCGGAATAGTGAGAGCTGGGCGATTAGTGAAACGGTAAGCTGAAATTACCGAATCGGAATTGTGCCGGATTGCTCCGCCGCGCTATCCTCCGGAATCGAATCCTATGTCGACATCCAGCGGAAATCCCGCTCCCGGCGCGCTCTCCGGCATCCGAATTCTGGACTTCTCGCACGCGCTTGCCGGCCCTTACTGCACCCTGCTGATGAGCGACTATGGAGCCGATGTGTACAAGCTGGAAGCGGCAGACGGCGGGGATATGGGGCGTGGCTGGGGTCCGCCCTTCGCAGGTGGCGAAGCGTCGTTTTTTCTGGGACTGAATCGCGGAAAACGCGGAATATCCATCAACCTCAAGAAGCCGGCGGGCATCGAACTCTGCATGCGGTTGCTCGACCGCATGGACGTGCTCGTGGAGAATTTTCGTCCAGGCACCATGGAACGCCTGGGTCTGGGGTACGATGCGGTGCACAAGCGGAATCCGCGTCTCGTGTACTGCTCGATTTCCGGTTATGGGCAGCAGGGGCCTTCGCGCGATGAGGCGGCAATGGACCTCGTCGTTCAGGCTTCTTCCGGTCTCCTCAGTATCACCGGAACCGAACAAGGCGAAGTCGTTCGGTGCGGTTACGGTATCACGGACGTTACCGCCGGGCTCTTTGCTGTGATCGGAATCCTCATGGCGCTGCGCCATCGTGAGGTTTCCGGCGAAGGTCAGTATGTTGACGTTTCGATGTTCGACGGAATGATTTCCACCATGTCCTCGAATTACATGAGTTATCTCGGTTCGAACATCACACCGCGACCGCTCGGTACGGCTTTCCCCACCGTCGTCCCGTATCGTGTATTCGAAGCAAAAGATAGACCTTTCGCAATCGCAGTGGGAAGTGAGAAGCTTTGGGCCGCGTTCTGTCCGGCTATCGGAATGCCGGCACTGACGGCGCATCCTGATTACTCAACCAATCCCATGCGCGTGATCAATCGGAAGGCGCTTGAGTCAGTTCTCGCCGGCGCGTTTCGCACGCGGACAGCGGAGGAATGGCTTGCTGCTCTGCGGGCCGTGGGCATCCCCTGTTCGCTGGTGAACACCTTCGCCGAAGTGGCCGCGCATCCACAGGCGGCGCTCCGTGGAATGTTTCCCGAGATCAGCCACGATAAGGCCGGTACTCATCGAGTTACGGGTCCGCCGGTACAGCTTTCGGAGACGCCCGGCAAAGTTGGAACAGGTGCGCCCCTGCTGGGCGCGGACACCGCTTCGACGCTCTCCGACCTCCTCGGAATCAAGCCGTCCGCCATTGACGCGCTTGTCGCGGACGGTGTTGTGTTCGAAACTGGTGCCCGCTCGAACCAGTGACTGCGCTCTGCGGGCTCCCGCTCTGACCGTCCCTTGTCGGAGTGCAGGCAGGTGCGCCTTCGGAAGAATGGCATCTCATCGAGTCCCGCATCGGTCCGGTATGATGAGGCTGAGGGACGGTTCGATGACCGACAATGCCGCTCTGGTCCACCGAATTTACGAAGCCTTCGCGACGCAGGATGTGACGTTCATCCTGAGTTGCCTCGCACGGGACGTGGAGTGGGTCTGTCCTGGACCGCCTTCTTTGCCCTTCGCTGGTTCGTTCGCCGGTCGGACAAACGTCGCAAAATTCTTCAGCGCGCTATACGGTAGTCAGACGGGCGTAAGCCTTGATGTCCGGAGCACACACGCGGACCGCGAAACTGTCATCACGGTGGGCCGGTATCGATATACAATCGCAGCGACCGGGAAAAAGAAGGACAGCCTCTGCGCTCACGTATTCCGAATAAGGCGGGGCAAGGTCATCCATTTTCTTCATCTCACAGATGCCATCGACTGGACGCCGTTCCTGACGCAACCCGCTACAGCGCGCGCTTGCTGATGCGGGTCAGCGGCCCCGATTGCCGAAGAGCCTTTCGAAAGCTTCGTCCTGCTTCATAATGCGCAGATTCCCCTTCGGGTCGAGTGTCCAGTAGTGTTCGCTCCCGCACCGGTCGGCGGTATTTGGCTGTAGAACCAATTCACCACGGAACGTCCTGCCGGCGACAGCGAACGACGTGCCACAGCGCGCTGCCCGCAAACCCGCTGAGCCATCCCTGATCTGGATCTCCGAATGAGACCCATCTCTCCTGAAATCGAAAACCGTGGCGAAGGAGTACTTTCCACCTTCAGAAAGCACTCCGAAAAGGTGGTCGCCGTCTGTGGAGAATCCATCAAAGTGGATTGATAACCGCCGACCCCATTCGCCATCGCTTCCGAAAAAGCCCATCGCCGGAATCAGGCCTGCTGCGGCGTCGTGTCCATCGGTCAGCAGAATACGCAAAGAGTACATCGACATGCACAGGTGCGTGTTCTTTCCGTGGTCGTCTTCACTATGGACGACAAGAATTCCGATAGCCCCGTCAGGTCCGGCCCGTGGCCTGCTCTCGACGGTTACGTTATTAAGGCAATTGATGGACTGCCCCATCGCCGCAGATACGGCGAACAGGAGGAACAGCAGCCTCATCTCAGCTCAGCAGCTTCGCCGAAAACTCACCATCGCCCTTAACATCGGTCAAACGCATGTCCCGCCCCTGATACAGATAAGTCAACTGCCGGTGATTGATCCCCATCAGCCGCAGAATCGTGGAATTCAGATCGTGCGCGTCAATCCGCATTTCTGAAGCCTGTACCCCAAACTCATCCGTCGCGCCCAGCGCCCGGCCGCCCTTAATCCCGGCGCCCGCCATCCATGACGTGAATCCATACGGATGATGATCCCGTCCGTTGTCACCTTGCGAAAGCGGCGTACGGCCAAACTCCCCGCCCCACACAATCAGCGTGGAATCCAGCAGCCCATGCGCCTTCAGATCGCGAATTAGCCCGGCAATCGGTTTATCCGTCTTCTTCGTCATCCGCGCATGCGAACCGGTGAGATCGGTATGCGCGTCGTCCCAATCCTGCCCCACATTGGTGCCCGAAATCAGCTCGACGAATCGCACCCCGCGCTCCACCAGACGCCGCGCAAGCAGACACTTCCGCCCGAAATCGTCCGTGAACTCTTCCCCAATACCGTAGAGCTTCTTCGTCGCCTCGCTCTCTTTGCTGATATCAACCGCCTCGGGCGCGGAACTCTGCATCCGGTAAGCCAGCTCATAAGAAGCAATGCGAGCCTCAAGCGTGGAATCCTCTCCGCGTGTGCGTTGCTGAATGCGATCCATCTTATTGATGAAATCGAGCGTTGCCCGCTGCGATTCGCTGGTGACGCCTTCCGGATTCTTCAGATACAGAATCGGGCTCTCACCACTGCGGAAAACCGTGCCCTGATAAACCGCCGGCAAAAATCCCGCGCTGTAAGCGGGAGGCCCCGACTTGGTTGACCCATCCGACATCACAACAAACGCCGGCAGATTCTGATTCTCCGTGCCCAGCCCGTAAGTAATCCACGATCCAAGACACGGACGCCCCGGCAACTGATGCCCGGTATGCCGCAGATAAATCGCGGGCGCGTGATCGAACTGATCGGAATAGCAACCACGCAGCACCACAATGTCGTCAATTGTGTCGCGAAGGTTGGGATACAGGTCGGAAACGAGCAGCCCGCTCTTCCCGCCCGGCCGGAACTCCCACGGACTCCCGCGCAAAATTGCCTTCGAAGGATCGTGGATAAAGCTGGTCTTGATGATCTTCGCCAGGTCCGCCGAGAGCGGCTTCCCTGTGTACTTCGTCAGCTCCGGCTTGGGATCAAACGTATCCACGTGGCTCACGCCGCCGTGCATATGCAGATAGATCACGCTCTTCGCCTTCGCAGGCAGCGGCGGTGCCTTGGGAGAAAGCGGATTCGTTTCGGCGGCATCCATCATGCCGGCCACCGCGGCCATGCCAAATCCACACGCCGTGCGTGAGAGGATTTCCCGCCTCGTCAGAAATTGGTTAATCGACATAAAGGAACTCGTTTGTATTTAAGAGACCGCGCACCAACTCCGTGAACCCGGCTGCTTTCGAACCCGTGAGCGTGATTTGGCGATCGAGGAATTTCCCCGCCTCATCAGCTTCTTCCTGCGATGGAGCGCGGCCGTAGATTCTCACCCACGCATCGGAAGCGCTGCTAACCTTACCTGCCAGTGCCTTCGCCCGGTCCATTGTGAATCCGCTGTTCAATAACGAAAGCGATTGCGGCGCCGTAGTGCTTTCATTGCGTCGAGGGCACGGAGCGACGCCATCGGGCCCATCAAACGCCTGCGCCATCGGCTGTTGGAACGTACGGCGCTGCAGCGTGTAAATAGTCCGTCGCGCGTGCTCGGCCGGGTCGGGAGAAACACTCCAGTTGTTGGGCCCGCCAATCATGCCAAACATCTCTTCGCGCGTGAGTGGAGGAACAGCGGGAATCCCACCCATCTTCAGATTCAGTTCGCCGGTAACCTGGAGCGACGCATCGCGAATCTCTTCCGCTTCCAGTCGCCGCCGGTTGAAATGCGAAAGCAGATCGTTCGCGGGATCCTTCTCCGAAGCCGCGGCGTTCGCATTCGAATCCCGCTTGTAAGCCGCGGAAGTCATGATTAACCGATGCATGGCCTTAATCGACCAGCCTTTGGCAACGAACTCGGTAGCCAGCCAGTCGAGCAGTTCCGGATTCGTTGGCTGACCCGCCCGCGACCCAAAGTCACTCGGCGTTCTCACCAGACCGGAACCGAAATGGAACTGCCAGATCCGATTCACCATGACGCGAGAGGTGAGCGGATTCTCTGCACTCGCAATCCATTCGGCAAGCGCTTTCCGCCGGAACGTAGTCTGCGCGTGCAGAGGCGGGTCCGGAATATCGCCGCCGCCCAGGACGCTCAGGAATCCGGGTTGTACCTCATCGCCCGGCGCATCGGGATTCCCGCGCGTTGCGATGAACGTCTTCGGCGCATCCCGCCCAATATCCACAATGCCCGGTGACATCGGCGGCGGACCGTACGTGGCGAACATCTGCAGCAGACGCTGCGCAATCGACGCAAGCTTGTCCTTGTCTTCTTTGGACATCACGTCGCTGATCTCGCTGTTCGAGACCCGCGTCTTGTCGGTGTTATCGAGAACAAGCCGAGCCTGATCGAGCGTGCGCTTGTCCTCCGCCGTATTAAACGCCGCCGCAACATCGGCGGGCAGCGCGGCCATCTTTTTCGCTTTCAGATCGTCGGCGTATTTAGCGTTGATCCGCGAGGCCTGATCGCCCATCTGATACAGCTTGAAGGTTCGGGAATTCTCGTTAATGTCATACAGTCGCGCCGGATTGTAATCGAGAAAAACGCGGTCGCTCACGGCAGGCTGAAAGATGGCCTGCATGCGGTAATAGTCCTTTTGCGGAATCGGATCGAACTTGTGGTCGTGGCAGCGTGCGCAGCCCACAGTGAGTCCCAGAAAGACGGAACTGGTCGTATCCACCATGTCCATCCGCTTCTCCACCAGGTTGACGTCTTCAACCTTGAAGAGCATGTCGCGATTGGTGCCAACCCGGTAGAATCCGGTGCCCTGGCGTGATTCGGCATCTGTCGGATAGAGTTCATCGCCGGCAATCTGCTCCTTCACAAAGCGGTCATAGGGTTTGTCGTCATTAAAAGCCTTGACGACATAGTCGCGGTAGCGCCAGGCAATCAGCAGATAGGGATCCTGCTCGAATCCCGCAGTGTCTCCATAACGGGCGAGATCAAGCCAGTGCCGACCCCACTTTTCGCCATAGCGCGGAGACGCCAGGAGTTTGTCGACAACCTTTTCCCACGCATTCGCCGACTTGTCCGCCAGGAACTCGTCAATCTGCTCTTTCGTCGGCGGCAATCCAAGCAGGTCGTAACAGGCACGGCGCAGCAGTGTCAGCCGGTCGGCCTCCGCCGAAGGCCCGATACCGGCCTCTTTGAGTTTTCGGTTAACGAAAGCGTCAATGGGATTTATTCCGGCCGCTGGTACAACCGGACGCGACGGCTTTTTGAAAGCCCACCATTGGCTGGTCGCGACAGGCGCCGCGCCGGACCATTGAGCTCCGGCATCGATCCATTCCTTAATCGTCGCGATTTCAGGCGGAGCCAGTCCGCCACCCACAGGAGGCATGCGCAGGACTTCGCCGGTGCCCGCAACCGCCTTGTAAAGCAGACTCTCAGCGGACTTTCCAGGAACGATAGCAGGTCCGCGCGAACCGCCCTTGATCGCGGCTTCCCGCGAGGTGAGCCTCAGACCGGACGTGGCCGCGTCTCCATGGCACGTCAGACACTTCTGTTGCAGGATCGCGACAGCGCTCGTGTTGTCAGCCGCCGAAACGAAAGCAGGCGCCAGAAGAAGAACGGTAGAGAGAAAGACCGTGATGCGCATTTAGTTCGACCTTCATAATATATCTATTTTGAGTGGCAACAAAAACCCGGTTTGGCGTATTCTGATCCACGTGACATTCTTCGTTCGCATCGCACGCGGTGACCGCGTTCGCCTGTTGAATAGCCCGTGCTCAGGACATTTTCCGGCCGCTGGAGCGGCGTTGCCGACACCACCGACGAAGGCAGCACCAAACGGTACGAACAACAGAGCTTCGAAGTGAAAGTCGAAGGCGGTAAGCTAACCGCCGTGCAACTGGGTAAATACGGCAAGCCCGGAGCGGCCCTCCAGATTCAGCAGGACGGCGCGAAATTCAACGTGTACCGCCTTCTGGACTTCGAAAGCGTTGAACACCTCAGATGGAAGCTGGACTTAACGGATGGAAAACTGGTGGATACGAATGGACTGCGCGCTGGCTACTCCCCAAGCCCGGCTCGCTTCAGCATCGCCAGAAACTGTCCACGGGTCCGCATGTCCGAAGACTGCGCCACCAGCT
Organism: Acidobacteriota bacterium; assembly: GCA_048498815.1. GTDB lineage: Bacteria > Acidobacteriota > Terriglobia > Bryobacterales > Bryobacteraceae > BOG-234. The sequence goes on from JBEHXG010000004.1 coordinate 116,945, forward strand.
TCCCGGCGCGGTCATAAACCAGGCTCTTCGGAATTCCCTGGATCCGAAATCGCTCGTTCACCACGCGACCCGGATCGAGCAGCACCGGATAACTGTATTTCTGCTCCGCGATAAACGGCCGAACCTTCGCATCCTCCTCATCCGAGATGGCCAGAATTACCAGCCCTTTGGGGCCGAATCGTCGATACAGCGCTTCCAGATCGGGCATCTCCTTTCGGCACGGCGGACACCACGTCGCCCAGAAATTGACCAGCACCACTTTGCCGCGCAGTTGCCTTAGCGTCCACATCTTGCCGTCGAGATCGCGAAGCGAAAGGTCTGAAGCCTGCCGAATGCGATCCGTCTCATCAAGGGCAGCCATCGCTTTAACGAAGCCTCGGTCTTCGAGCTTGACCGTGACGCCCTCATAGTGAGCCAGTCGCGCCAGTTCGTCATAGGCGGGCTCACGGCCGTTAGAATTTTTTTCCACTGCCGCCACAATCGTGTCGCCAACATCCTGCAGCGTCTGCGTGCCGAAATCGCCCTCGGTAGCGTAGTTTGAAAGTGCAAGTGACAGCACCAATTCCTCCGCGGCCAAAGGAAGTCCACGAATCGCAATAGCAAGGGCGCGCGTCTCCGTTTCCCGAGTGTCGTCTGGCAGCGATCGCAGTTTGTGCAGACGATTATCAATCGCCTGCGCCGGAACTGACATCTTAGTCGGCTGCGCCAATGCCACGGTCGCGCAGATCAGGGCGGAAAAGAGAACCTTCATGACTCAGAGTAACCCGCACTGGCGTTATTCTCGTTAACAGAAGGGGTGAATAATGCAAAAGCGCAAACTCGGAAACAGCGGCCTCGAAGTCTCCGCTCTTGGCCTCGGCTGCATGGGAATGAGCTTCTCCTATGGACCGCCGAAAGACAAAGGAGCGATGGTGGCCCTCATGCGCACCGCTGTTGAGCGGGGCGTTACTTTCTTCGACACCGCCGAAGTTTACGGCCCGTACACCAACGAAGAACTAGTCGGCGAAGCCCTCGAACCCTTTCGCCATGGCGAAGTGGTCATCGCCACGAAATTTGGTTTCAATCTCACCCCGGGCCTCGATCCCCGAGGCATGAATGGCCCGCCAGGCGTCAACAGCCGCCCCCAACGCATCCGTGAAGCAGTGGAAGGCTCGCTCAAACGCCTCCGCATTGAAGCCATTGACCTCCTCTATCAACACCGCGTCGATCCCGATGTTCCCATTGAGGACGTCGCAGGCGCAGTGAAAGACCTCATCCACGCCGGCAAAGTGAGGCACTTTGGACTCTCCGAAGCCGGAGCCAAAACGATCAGACGCGCCCACGCCGTGCAGCCCGTCTCCGCGCTGCAAAGTGAATACTCCCTTTGGACCCGCGATCCCGAAGCCGAAATCCTCCCCACCCTGGAAGAACTCGGCATCGGCTTCGTTCCCTTTAGTCCGCTCGGCAAAGGCTTCCTTACCGGGCGTTTCGGGACAGATACGAAGTTCGAAAACAACGATTTCCGCAGCACCCTTCCGCGCTTCACACCCGAAGCGCTCGAAGCCAATCAGGCGCTCATCGAACTCCTGGAGCGCATTAGCGCGCAACAAAACGCCACACCGGCACAGGTTTCTCTGGCGTGGCTCCTCGCTCAAAAGCCGTGGATCGTTCCCATCCCCGGCACGACCAGCCGGGAACGGCTTACGGAGAATCTCGAAGCCGCCTCGCTCCAGCTCTCCGCCTCTGACATCGAAGAAATCGGAACCGCCGCTGCGAAGATTCCGGTGGTTGGCGAAAGGTATCCGGAAAAACTTTTGAAGATGACCGGTCTATAGTTCAGGAGGCGCTGCTCCCAGAACTAAAACGCTCCGACCGGCGTCATAATAGATAGCACCACTCACACGGCTTCAAAAAAGCCGCCGTATTCACGCACGCTAAAATACAATCATCCCCTCTTATGGCTTTCGAGATCATTGATACAGCACTGGCCAAAGTCTTCGGCACCCGCAACGAACGCGAAATCAAAGCGCTCTTACCGACGATTGCGGTTATCAACGGTCTGGAACCCACAATCCAGCAGCTCTCGGATATCGACCTCGCCGCCAAAACCATTGATTTCAAAGAACGGCTCTCCCGCGGCGCAACGTTAGACGACATTCTTCCCGAAGCATTCGCCGTGGTCCGCGAAGCTGGCCGCCGCGTGCTAAACATGCGGCATTTCGACGTTCAGCTCATCGGCGGCATGGTGCTGCACAAAGGCCAGATCGCCGAAATGAAGACCGGTGAAGGCAAAACCCTCGTAGCCACCGCACCGACATATTTAAACGCCCTCGCCGGTAAAGGCGTACACGTCGTCACCGTAAACGACTATCTCGCCCGCAGAGACGCCGAGTGGATGGGGCGCATCTACAAGTTCCTCGGTCTTACCGTCGGCATCATCGTTCACGATCTCGACGATCGCCAGCGCTACGAATCCTACCGGTGCGACATCACCTACGGCACCAACAACGAGTTTGGTTTCGACTACCTGCGCGACAACATGAAGTTCCAGCTTTCCAGCTGCACGCAGCGTGGCCATCACTTCGCCATCGTCGACGAAGTCGATTCCATCCTGATCGATGAAGCCCGCACACCGCTGATCATCTCCGGTCCCAGCGAAGAATCGACCGACAAGTACTACAAAGCGAACAAAGTTATTCCGCACCTGATTCGCGGCGAAGTCATCGAAGGCAAAGAGCCGGGCGAGAAGTACACCACCGGCGATTACACTGTCGATGAAAAGCACCGCAGCACCGCGCTCACAGAAGAAGGTGTTCTCAAGGTGGAACGACTGCTCGGCATCGGCAACATGTATGAGCCGCAAAACGTCGAGTGGAATCACCACATCCAGCAGTCGCTGAAGGCTCACGTCATCTTCCAGAAGGATACCGACTACGTCGTGAAAGACGGCGAAGTTATCATCGTCGATGAGTTCACCGGCCGTCAGATGGCGGGCCGCCGCTGGTCGGATGGTCTGCATCAGGCAGTGGAAGCCAAGGAAGGTGTGAAGATCGAGCGCGAAACCCAGACGCTTGCCACCGTCAGCTTCCAGAATTATTTCCGCCTCTATGGCAAGCTCGCCGGCATGACGGGTACAGCCGAAACTGAAGCTGCCGAATTCCAGAAAATCTATAAGCTTGATGTCACTGTTATCCCCACGCACCGTCCCATGCTGCGCGTGGAGCATCAGGACGTGGTCTATCGCACGGCCGAAGAAAAATTCCGTAACGCCGCCAAAGAGATCAAAGAGTTCCAGGAGCGCGGTCAGCCTGTGCTCGTGGGAACCATCTCGGTCGAAAAATCCGAGTATCTCTCAAAGATGCTCTCGAAGATGGGCGTCAAACACGAAGTCCTGAACGCCAAGAATCACGAGCGCGAAGCTCACATCGTTGCGCAGGCCGGGCGGCGCGGTGCAGTCACCGTATCCACCAACATGGCAGGCCGCGGTACAGACATTTTGTTGGGCGGCAATCCCGAGTTCATCGCGCGCGACCTCATGCGCAAGGCCGCCAAAGACCCCGACCGCGAGGAATTCAAGGCTGACTGGGACCGCACCCTCGCCGAAGTGAAGGCGCAGTGCGCAGTGGAGCACGACGCCGTATCCGCCCTTGGTGGTCTCCATATCACCGGCACCGAACGCCACGATTCCCGCCGCATTGACAACCAGCTGCGCGGCCGTGCCGGACGCCAGGGCGATCCCGGCAGTTCACGCTTCTATCTCTCTCTGCAGGACGATCTGCTCCGCATTTTCGGCGGCGATCGCATGCAGAACCTGATGCTTCGCCTTGGCATGGAAGAGGATGTGCCGATCGAATCCAACCTCATCACCAAGCGCATCGCGGCGGCTCAAAAGGCCGTTGAAGCGCAGAACTTCGATTCCCGCAAACACCTGCTCGAGTACGACGACGTGATGAACAAGCAGCGCGTGGCGGTTTATGCTCTGCGCCGCGGCTTGCTGGAAGGCGTCGATCAGAAAGAGCGCGTGATGGAGATGACGCGCGGTGTGATCGCCGGCGCGGTGGAAACTGCGTGCCCGCAGGATGGCAAGCCCGCCGAGTGGGATCTCACTCTGCTTCAGACTGAGATGTTGAGCCGCATCGGCCTGCGGGTAAATCCCTCCGATCTTGCGGGCATGAATTCTACGCAGATCGAAGATGAACTCGCGAAGGGCGCGGCAGACCTTTACAACCGGAAAGAAGAGCTCGTGGGAGCAAGTCTGATGCGTGAGGCCGAACGCAACATCATGCTCCACATCATCGACGATCAGTGGAAAGACCATCTGCTCTCGATGGACCACCTTAAGGAAGGCATCGGTCTGCGTGGCTACGGGCAGAAGGATCCGCTCGTCGAATATAAAAAGGAGTCGTTCCAGCTTTTCCAGGACATGATGGACCGCATCGAAGACGAAACGGTCCGTTACCTTTACTTCCTGCGCTTCGAAGTGCGGGATGCACTCCCGTTCCAGACCGACGAGGACGGCGAAGAAATTATCGAAGACGTGGATGTTCTCGAAGAGCAACGAAAGGCCGAAGAGTCTCGTGCGCTTGAAGAGGAGCGGCGGCGCGCGGCGCAGAGTGCTGTGCAGGATATGAACCGCGGGCTTCAGAAGAAGCACGAAAAAGAAATGAAGGATCTGCAGTTCGGAGCTGCCGAAGCCATCACTCAGACGGTGACGAACGGAGCGGCGAAGGTCGGTCGCAACGATCCCTGCCCTTGCGGCAGTGGGAAAAAGTATAAGAAATGCCATGGAGCGGCATCATGATCCGCCGCGCGGCGTTGATGTTGCTTGTTCCGACGCTCGCGTATGGTGCGATCCTTCCGGATTCCATTGGTGACTGGAAACGTGGCGAAGTCACTCCGGCTAATGCCCCGGCGCCCCACGCCAAAGTATGGGCCGAGTATGGACTACAGGAGGCGGAAACGGCACAGTTCATCGGTCCGGCATCGCCCAGGCCCATTTCGATTTCCGCTTACCGCTTCAGCGATTCAACGGGTGCATTCGGAGCGTGGGATTCGATCCGCCCCGCCGCGGCGCACAAAATCGAGTCCGACGGCCTGGGGGCCGAAGCCGGAGACGAGCAGTTTATCGCCGTCGGAAACTTCCTGTTCGTTTTCCACAGCTTCAAGCCGGATCACGACCAACTCGCCCACCTCTACCTGACCGCGCCACATTACTCGAACGCCCAGCTTCCCCCGCTGCAAAAGTACCTGCCGCCCGGCGCAAACCCGAACTCGGAGCGCTATATCGGTGGACCCGAGGCTCTGGCGAAATACGCCCCGGCAATCTCGCCCTCGACCGCCGCCTTCCACTTCAGTACCGAAGCGCTGTTGGCCGACTACGGAAAGACTACTATAGTAGTCTTTAACTTTCCCGGTGTTGAGATGGCTCAAAAGCAGCTCTCGGCCTTTGAGCAAATTCCCGGTGCCGTGGTAAAACGTACGGGACCCTTGGTGGCCGTCGCTCTTCACCCGGCCTCACCCGATGTAGCCGAAAGGCTCCTGGCGCCCGTGAAATATGAGGCCGAAGTGACGCTCGCCGAGAAGCCCCCAACTCTTAAGGACAATCCCGGTAACCTCTTTCTCAACATCGCGATCCTGTGTGGAGTGCTCATCGCATTTGCGGTCGCTTCCGGACTCGTTTTCGGGGGAATACGACACTTGTGGCGTCGCAATAACCCGACTGCCGAGGGCGATGAGATGATCTCTCTTCACCTGTCGGAGCGTCGATAAGCCGCTTATTTTGTTAGTCTTGCAGGAAAACTAAGGCTGCCCGAACGGGCGATGCACGATCCGGACGCAATTTCAAGTCTATATTCACACCTTTTGCAAGCCGCCGGAATTCATGGGTTTAGGTTGTGGAGATTGGGTTCATTTTTTCGCCCTTGACGAAGCCTTGCCGGAAGATTTAATATCCAATCACTAAGTTCTTGCCGGTTGTTGTTGCCCGTCGAGAATTCTCCCAATAAATCGAATACCCGGCGAAAGTCGGGTGCGTAGCCCGCGTCGAGAGACGCGGGCTTTTTGCATTCGACTCCGCGTCGAGAGACGCGGGCTTTTTGCATTAACGGCCTCCAGGTGGGTTCGTTTTTTCAAACCTCATCCGATACTACCGGAAGCTCTCAAAACTCCGCTGGCGCGCCCCAGGCCCCGGAAAACACCACCTCAGACAGGGGTTTACGGCTGCGGTTGGCGGGCGGCGTATCGTCGTCCAGGTATCCAACCGCGAACGCGGCCCCGACCTCGAAGTCCTCGGGTACCGCAAACTCCGCCCGCGTGCGGGCAGCATCGAACCCGCCCATCCCGTGCAAATGCAGCCCCAAGGCCACCGCCTGGAGGCTCATCTGAGCCAGCGCCGCCCCGGCATCGTGCAGCCCGAACCGATCCGGCGAGCCATTGTGGGTAAAAGTCCGCTTCCCGAACGAAATCCCCAGAGCCCCGGCATGCTTCGCCCAATCCTGGTTCTTTTCCACAAGCAAGCCAAGCAGCCTATCGAACTGAGGCCGATCGTCTCGCGAAGCTAGCAGGAAGCGCCAGGGCTGCTCATTAAAGCAGTTTTGCGACCAGGCGGCGGCCTCGAAAAGAGTCTTCAGTTTCTCCGGTTCCACGGCTTTACCGTTATAAGATCGCGGACTCCAGCGTTTCTGAATCAGTTCATGCAAAGGATACGTTTCGGGCATATGCACCATATGATGCACGAACTTAGCCACGGGACGCGCTAGAATCTGATTTGCTATCCGATAAAAAACTACAGATCGTCGCGCTGGGCGGACTGGGCGAGTTCGGCAAGAACATGATGTGCATTCGTTACGGCGATGACATCGTGGTTATCGACTCCGGCATGATGTTCCCCGAAGACGAACTGCTGGGCGTTGACATCGTCACTCCGGACCTCAGCTATCTGAAGGAAAACCGCGAACATGTGCGAGCGCTGCTGCTGACGCACGGTCACGAAGATCACATCGGAGGCGTGGCGTTCTTCCTGAGCGAGTTCGAAGTGCCGGTATTTGGGACGCCGTTCACGCTTTCGCTCGTCGAACGGCGGCTGGAAGAATACGATGTCGAAAATCCCGACCTCAGGCCCAAGAAGCCGAAGGACCTGTTCGAAATCGGACCGTTCAGGATCGAATTCATCCATGTGACGCACTCGATTGTGAGCGCCGTCGCCATCGCCATCACCACTCCGCTCGGCGTCATCATTCACACGGGCGATTTCAAAGTCGATCCCACGCCGATCGATAACGAACCGTTCGATCTGCACACTCTCGCAGATTACGGGAAGCGAGGCGTGCTGCTGCTGCTGTCGGATTCCACAAACGCCGATCGTGCCGGCTATTCAGAATCCGAGCGGGCCGTTCGTCCGCGTATCGAAGACTGTTTCAATCGCGCCGAGAGCCGGCTGTTCGTCTCGTGCTTCAGTTCGTCGATTCATCGCCTGCAGTTGATTCTTGATCTCTCGCAGGAATACGGGCGTAAGGTAGCGCTTGTCGGCCGCAGCATGAATTCGGTCACCGAGATCGCGCACCGGCACGGTTTGCTTTCCATACCCGACGGCGTGCTGATTCGCCCCCAGGACGTAGCGAATACAAAGCCATCGAAAACTACGGTGCTGATCTCAGGCACGCAGGGTGAGCCGATGTCGGCGCTCTCGCGCGTGGCCGTAGATAATCACAAGCACATTTCCGTGGATGCCGGCGACATGGTGGTGCTGAGTTCGCGCATCATTCCCGGTAACGAGAAGACGATCTTTCGCATGATCGATCACCTGTCGCGGCGCGGTGCGGATGTGATTTACGGTGGCATGAATCCCCCGCTCCACGTCTCGGGACATGGGTCGGTAGAAGAATTGCGACTGGTGCTCAATCTGGTTCGTCCCAAGTATTTCGTTCCGGTTCACGGTGAGTACCGGCAACTTGCCAAGCATGCGCGGCTGGCAGACCATCTCCACATGCACGGTCTCAAAGAAACGTTCGTACTCGATACCGGCGATCTGCTCGAGTTCGATGAGAAGGGCGCGCGCCGGGCCGGCCGCGTGACCGTCGGTCGCGTCTGCATCGATTCCGGCGCAGTGGGCGAGGTAGTGGGCGACATGGTGATCCGTGATCGCAAGGTGATTTCTGAAGACGGTATCGTGATTCCAATCATCGCGATCAATCAGCTTACCGGCAAGATTGAATCGACTGAAATCGTGAGCCGCGGCTTCGGCCTCGATCACGATCCGGAGTTCATGGCGCGTGCCAGGGACGCGGTGGAAGCAACGCTTGAAGGTTCGAGTGACGAAGAGAAGTCCGACTGGGGCGTGGCCAAAGAAAAGATTCGCGCCGACCTCAAGCGCTTCATCAGTCGCGAAGCGCAGCGCCGTCCGTTGATCATGCCGGTCATCCTCGAGATTTAAAGGCGACCCAATTGCATCCCACAAGGGGATGCTTAGCAACGCGGCCATCGCGGATAAGCTGCTGGAACTTGCGCAGTTCCTCGCCGAAGAGCGAGGCAATGCCTTTCGAGCAAAAGCTTATCGGCGAGCAGCACGCACGCTGCGATCCAGCGGCGAGAGCTTCGATGAACTGGTCCGCGAAGAGCTCGACCTTACCCGCTTTCCCGGCATCGGCAAGGCGATTGCGGCCGGTATCGTCGAGATCATTCACACCGGTACGATGCAGCAACTGGAGAAACTGCGCGCTCAAGCCGGGCCCGAACGCGTCGCGCTCAGTCAATATCCGCGCCTCGATGCGGTAAGGGTTCAACGCATCTTTCGCCGTCTGAAGATCTCGAGCATTGCCGAGCTCCGTGAGGCGCTGGAATCCGGCGAACTCTTGCAGCGGATGGGGCAGCGCACCGTTCAATACGTAAGTCAGGCGCTGAACGAAAACGCGGAGTTCCTGCTCTATCACGCTGACCCCATAGCGCTGTCGGTTGAAACATTTCTCCTTGATCGCTGCCGTGCGCGGCGCGTCGAGCCCGCCGGAGAGTATCGACGACGAGTGGAAACCCTGACGCGTCTCGATTACCTCGTTGAGACAGAGGATTTCCCGGCGCTGCTGCGAAGGATGGGTGAGTTCGGCGGTGGCTCTCAGGTAGAGGACTCTGTGGTGAAACTCTCTTCCGGGATTCCGTTGTACGTGTTCGAAGCAAAACCAGGCAATTGGGGGCTGGCTCACATACTCTCAACAGGCTCTTCGAGACACCTGAAGCAACTGAGGAAGCGGGGTTGCCGCCTGAAGGGCAAATTTCCCGAAGAAGCAGACGTGTATCGCACTTGCGGGTTGCCCTGGATCGAACCTGAAATGCGTGAAGGTCTTGATGAAGTCTCGCCGCCCGACCTGATTGCCACTGCCCAAATTCGGGGAGAACTTCACGCCCACACCACCGCGAGCGATGGACGCAACTCCATCGGCCAGATGGCAGCGGCCGCCCGCCGACACGGTTACGAGTACATCGGCATCACAGATCATTCGCAAAGCCTGAAGATTGCAGGCGGCCTTGCTCCGGAGCAACTGCGCGATCAAATCCGCGAAATCGATCAGTGGAACGAGCGGCTCGATGGAATCCGGGTGCTGAAGTCATCGGAGGTAGACATCCTTGCCGACGGCTCGCTCGACTACCCGGACGACATCCTACGAGAACTGGATTACACCGTTTGTTCGATTCATTCGAGATTCGGGCTTGACCGGCAGGCACAGACCGAGCGAATTCTGCGCGCCATGGACAATCGCCATTTCACGATCCTGGGTCACGCAACTGGTCGCCTTCTGCTGAAGCGCGCCGGCTATGAGCTCGATATGGAGAGGGTGATTCAGCACGCTCGCGACCGCGGCTGCTTCTTTGAAATCAACTCGAGCCCGGACCGGCTTGACCTTTCGGCGGAGCACGCCCGCGCCGCGGCTGCAATGGGTGTGAAGATTGCTATCAATACTGATGCACACGGATTACGAGACTTCGACTTACTCCGCTACGGCGTCGATCAGGCCCGTCGTGCCGGCCTTACACGCAGCCAGGTTCTGAACTGTCTCAGCCTTGATAGCCTGCTCCGGTCATTCCGCCGCTAAACCTGGCACCAGGGTTGCTTCAGAGGAAGCATGGCTGCAATTGTCTGGAAGGGTTACATCGCATTTGGCCTGGTTTCGTTTCCCGTTCGCCTGCATACAGCGGGAAGGCCGGAGAGCGTACACTTCCACATGCTGCATCGTAAAGACCTTTCGCGCGTGAAAGAGGTCTGGTACTGTGCCACGGAAGATAAGCCAATTGAGCGATCCGAAATCGTAAAGGGCTATGAAACGGCTAAAGGCGAATACGTGACCGTCGAAGATGATGAACTCGACGCAATCGCGCCCGAGACCGCTTCCACGATGGAGATTCTGCAATTCGTCAAAGAGGCCGAAGTCGATCCCATCTATTTCGAACACTCCTACTACGTGGCTCCGGGCGATGAGATCACAAAACCGTACGCGCTTTTTCTGAAGGCTCTCGAACAGACGGGTTATAGCGCCCTCGCCCGTGTCGCGATGCATGGCCGCGAGCACGTAGTCCTGATCCGCCACACGGAAAACGGCCTGCTGCTCCACACGTTGTTCTATGAGGACGAACTCCACGAATCACACCGCGAAAATATTCCGGGGAAAGCGAGCGCAACGAAGGGTGAAATAGATCTGGCGGTCAGGCTCATCCGGCAATTAGCCGCGCCGTTTGCGCCGGAGAAGTTCCACGATACGTATCGCGAGCGCGTCAACGAACTGGTGACGAAGAAGGCGAAGGGCGAAACGATTACGAAGCACCTGAAGCCAAAATCCGCACCGGTCATCTATCTGATGGAAGCTCTGAAAAAGAGCCTGGCCTCGAAGTCACCCGCGAAACGGCCGCGAAAGCAACATGCCGCATAGCAGCGCGGCGCTGGTCAGGATCGGCGAGGAGTTGCAGCGTTGCCGGAATTGCGATCTGTATCGGAATGCCACGCAGGCTGTCGGAGGCGAAGGGCCGGTGACCGCCCGGATCGTCATGATCGGAGAGCAACCCGGCGATGTGGAAGATCAAACGGGGAGGCCCTTCACAGGACCGGCCGGCAAGCTTCTTGACCGTGCGCTCGTGGAAGCCGGTATTGACCGCCGCGAAGTCTATGTCACGAATGCGGTGAAACACTTCAAATTCGAGCCACGCGGCAAACGGCGGATTCATCAGAAACCCAATACCGGCGAGGTCGTCGCCTGCCGTCCGTGGCTGGAGGCGGAGATCGCGGCAGTCAGGCCGAAGATTCTGGTGTGCCTCGGCGCAACGGCGGCGTTGTCCGCATTTGGGCGCACCTACCGTGTCACGAAAGAACGAGGCAAGTTTGTCCCGCACCCATGGGCTTCCATGGCTACATCGACTCTTCATCCGTCAGCTATTCTTCGCGCGCCGGATGAACAACGGGAAATGGAATATCAACGCTTCGTCGATGACCTGCGGAAGGTCATGTCTGCTGTAGCAGATGGGTGAACGGAACCTTGCTCTCATAGGTGACCTGGGCGACCGTGCATTCGAGCGGGTCTTTATCCGGTCGCCAGCGCAGCAGCTTTGTGCCGTGGCGAAACCGCGCTCCCGTGAAATGGTCGTACTGAACCTCCACCACGAGCACAGGTTTCAGCGGTTCCCATTCCGCCGACCGGTCGGTGCTCCATCGGCTCGGTCCACCTGGCGCCTGGCCTGTAAATCCGGGCGCTTCGCCCAGCGCCTCAAGCCTCCTGGTGACTTCAGCGCGATCGGTCCGGGCGATCGATGACGTAAAGCCAACGTGATTCAGTAAACCACCTTTGTTATAAAGCCCCAACAACAGCGAGCCCACGTAACGTCCGGCGGAGGCATAACGAAAACCACCTACGACACAGTCCGCCGTCCGGATATTCTTCACTTTGAGCATGGCGCGCACGCCGGACTGGTACGGGTCATCAAGCTTCTTGGCGATGATTCCATCGAGTTGCCCGCGAAGAGTTTTCAGCCATGAAAGCGTCTGATCGCGATCGTTTGTCGCCAGCGATAGAGAGATCGCGCCATCCGCCGGAAAATACCGCCGAGCGAAGCCTTCCAGCTTGTGGCGGCGCTTCACGAGCGGGAAATCGACAAGCGACGCGCCCTTCTCATCCACCAGGAAGTCGAATGCCACAAAATGTGCGGGCATTTTTCGCGAGAGCATCTGCACGCGGCTGTCAGCGGGATGAATACGCTGCAGCAGGTCATCGAAGGAGAGATGCCCGTTGACCGGAACGATGAGTTCGCCATCAAGGACGAAGCGCGAAGGCTTCAGAGAAAGCAGTGCACCTTCGATTTCCGGGAAGTAACGAGTGAGCGTCTGGCCGGACTTCGACTGCAATTCCACCTCATCGCCCGACCGAAACGCCATGCATCGGAAGCCTCCCATTTCGGTTCGTATTGCCACTCATCACCTTTCGGCACTTCGGCCACAAGCTTTGCCTCCATAGGCGGAAACGACGGGCTGATCGGCAACCTCACAGCAGCCTTTCCAGCTTCGCGCGACCTTTAGCGAGCAGCAGCGGCCGGAAGAGATCGCCCTTTTCTTTGATCCGCGCGCGCATGTTGTCTATTCGGAAGTCGTCCATGCGAACTCCGCGTTCCACCTCTTCCCACGTCAACGGCGCCGAGACTGTTGCGCGCGGTTTCGGCCTGACGGAGTAAACAGACGCGAGCGTGCGGCCCCACGCGTTCTGGTTGTAATCGACCAGGATGTGTCCTGGAGGCCGCTTCGCCACACGATATTCCGCGGTGATCACATCCGGATGCCTTGCCGCGAGGTCCTTTGAAAAAGCCTTCGCGAAAGTCCAGACCTGTTTCTGGTCCGGGCCTCGTACAATCGGCACATAAACGTGGATGCCGCGCGATCCGCTGGTCTTCGGGTAGCTCGGCAGCTTGAGCGCCTGTAACTCATCGCGGACCAGCAGCGCGGTTTCACCCACCTGCGCGAACTCCGCGTCTGGCGTGGGATCGAGATCGAAATGCAGGTAGTCGGGAACGTCGGCACTGTCACAGGCGGCGTACCACGGATTCAGATCAATGCAGCCGAGATTGATCAGCCACAGAAGACTGGCCCGGTCCTGAATCACGGGAAAATTGACAACATTCGCGGAACGGTGACGGATACTGCATGTCTGAATCCAGTCCGGCCGCGACTCCGGCGCATGCTTCTGAAAGAAAAACTCTCCGGAAGCGCCGTCCGGATAGCGCTTCATCACCATTGCGCGGTCGTGCAGGTGGGGCAGCAGGGTGGGCGCGATGTCTGAGTAGTACTGCAACAGATCGCGCTTGGTAATTCCGTCTTCGCGCCAGAAAAGCTTGTCGAGATTCGTGAGTTTGACCGTTCGTCCATCAGCCTGAATCTCTGCCGAGCCGCCGCCGGGTATCACCGTTTCTTCCCGCTTTGAAGCCGCACGAGACTTTCTGACGATCGTCATGGAACTCGGATGAGACACCGGTTTGGTCACAGCAAACTCGATTCCAGTCTGGTGGACGTTTGCTTCAGCACCAGGCGGGCCGCGCGAATTCCCGATTCGATGGCGCCATGCACGGTACCGCCATGTCCATTCCGGTTTGCCGCTTCTCCGGCAAAGTAGAGCGTGTCTTCAACGGGCACTCCCAGCGTGCGCCTCGCGGAAAGAGCCCCCGGAGGGACATAGCTGTACGCGCCGCGTGAAAAAGGATCAGCGGTCCAGTCGTGGAAATACGCCGCCGCAGGACGAGGGATTCGACGTTGCAGAATGCGTGAGAGCGCGGCCAGCGCCTCTTCCGCCATCGATGCCTTCCGCGCACCAAGCAGTGCCTCCGCCGCTGAGCCCGCGCACCAGCCTGTCAGAACGGGCGCCATGACTGGGTGGCTCGTCCACCATGTGAAGAATGACTTATCCTTCGAAACCAGAAACCCCGTACGCCGAAGTCGCTCGTCGTCGTCCCAGAATGCCTCACGGAAGCGGAAGCTGATACGGTATACATGGCCGAACTTCAGAGCGCCGGCAGCCTTGAGAATCCCGCCCGGTGCGGGATCGAAGCGAATTGCGCCTGTCGCCGGCGGCCCGGCCTGCAGCACCCCGAGCGGAACCGTGACGATCAGTTTCGCGCATCGCAGCGTAGCCTCGTGTTGATCGAGTGCGGAACGGCAGCGAACTTCAGCGAATCCGCGGCGCCATCGCACCTGATAGACAACCGAGTTCAGGCGGACCTCTCCATGCGAATCCGGAATAGCGTGGAGCAGAGCGTAGGCGATCGCGTCATATCCTGCCGGCAGCCGAAAGGATCGGTCGCCATCGATTTCATCGGCGGCTTCGGCATCTTCCGCAAGGGCCGCGGTGCCGATCTCGTCCGACACCGCGGCGTTGAAGCCTTCCACGTGGATACGCGACCACGCACGCAATTTGAAAGGATGATGTGACCGCGCCAAATACTGCCCGAGGGACTCATCGTGCGTGCGTTTGGACCGCGCCATCGCTGCGAGCACCTTGTTTGCCGCGTCGCCGACTACCTCCTCGCGCATTTCCGGGCCATGATCGAAATGCAGCGCACTCGGCGTGTGTTCATAGGCCAGAAGGCCATGATGTTGAATGAGTTTCCAGGTTACGGCCGGCAGGCCGTGAACGAATTCGGCTCCCAGTTCGATGGCGAGCGGCGATTGAGGATCGTGAACGGTGAAGATGCGTCCGCCTGGGCGAGGACGAGCTTCGAGACAACATACGGTCTTGCCGGCCCGGGAGAGGACTCCGGCGGCCGCAAGGCCCGCCACTCCTCCGCCAATGACGACAACGTCGTATTCAGCGCGCTGCACGACGTTGTCGTGAGAGCAATCAGGATTCCACTAGTCGTGAGAAACAGAACGAAGCAGACCAAGACGTGTATTGCCATACCGTTAAGGCGGATGGAGAATAGGGCCATGCATCCGAGATTGACGGTCCTGGCCATGGTGGTGGCAAGCCTGGCTCTCGCGCAGCCGTCTGCGCCCGTGAGGTTTGAAACCGGGTCGATCCGAATTCATCCGATGACGCCTGGTTCCTGGCTCATTAAGAATTTCGCCCATCAGCCACCGTTCGTGATTCCTACCGGCCCGCATTTCACCGATACCGGTCACGTGGAGGACCTCATTATGGAAGCATGGGGCGTGAGCGAGTATCAGATCTTGTACCTGCCCGCATGGGCGCGCTCACGCACCGGATATGTCTTCGATGTGGATGCGCGTGCGGCGGGCAACTCCCCACCGTCGCCGGAGCGCTTTCAGCAGATGCTGCAGTCCCTGTTGGCCGAGCAACTTCATCTGAAAACACATCGCGAAACGAAAAGACTGTCGCTCTATGCTCTTGTGCCGGATAAAGGCGGCCCCAGGTTCCACGAGTTTCGTCAGCCCGACGCCGGAAAAACACCGGCGCCACGGGAGGGCACTACGTTGTTCGCGCTGGCGCGCTTTCTCACGGAGAATCTCGATCAGCCCGTGGTGGATGCCACGGGGCTCGCACCGGTGGCATGGGACTTCGACATCGATAAACTCGTGAGCTATCACGAAATCAATCGCGATCAGGCCACCGACCGGAATGAAACCGGCGACTATCTAAGGTCTGAGGTCCAGCACCGGCTCGGGTTGAAGCTGGATTCGCGGA
Organism: Acidobacteriota bacterium; assembly: GCA_048498815.1. Classification (GTDB taxonomy): domain Bacteria; phylum Acidobacteriota; class Terriglobia; order Bryobacterales; family Bryobacteraceae; genus BOG-234. Next base: position 132,580 of record JBEHXG010000004.1, read on the forward strand.
AAGAAAACGTCGAGATGCTGGTCATCGATCACATCGACGAGCCGCCGCTCCGATAGCTCAGCCGATCACAGCGAGCAGATCCTTCGATTCCACCTGCATCCCGATCTGCGCCACAAGTTGCACGACCTTACCATCGGCCGGCACGTAGACCGTGCTCTGCATTTTCATCGCTTCGATGACGAGGAGCTTATCGCCCTTCTTGACGGTATCGCCCTGATTGACCGCTACGGCGGTGACCAGACCGGGCAATGGCGCGCCCACGTGCCCCGGCGACGACGGATCGGCCTTGGCACGCGAAGCGCCCACCGAGCGCAGACTCTTATCGCGCACATCGACTTCGCGAGGCTGCCCATTGATTTCAAAGAAGACCGTTCGCGTGCCATCGGGATGTGGCTCACTCACGGCGAGGAATTTCACCACCAGCGTCTTGCCCGGCTCGATGTCGATCGCGATCTCTTCGCCCTTCTTCATGCCATAGAAAAACTGCGGGGTGGGCAGCACATCCACATCGCTGTATGTTGCGCGGGCGGCGGCAAACTTCATGAAAACTTCCGGATACATCAGGTAGCTGAGCACTTCGTCGGAGCCTGGCGCACGTCCGATGATTGCTTCCACCTTCTCGCTGACAGCCGCGAAGTTGGCGGGCGGCAGATGCTGGCCGGGGCGCCCCGCGCGCGCCTTGCGCCCATTCAGTACAATGGCGCGGACGTGTTCGGGCCATCCGCCTTCAGGCTCACCGAGCGAGCCTTCGAACATGTCCACGACGGAATGCGGAATGGCCACGTTGTGTCCCGGCTCCAGCGCGAGGAACTGCTGAATCGTCATGTCGTGGCTTACCAGGAATAAGGCCAGATCGCCCACGACTTTGCTCGATGGCGTGACCTTCACAATGTCGCCGAACGCCATGTTGACGTCGCGATACATGCGCGCAATCTCCGGCCACTTGGGTCCAAGGCCCAGCGACTCCGCCTGTTCCCGCAGGTTCGTATACTGGCCGCCCGGCATCTCGTGCAGATAAACTTCCGCGGTGCCGCCGCGAGGACTGGTATCGAACGGTTCATACCAGGTGCGCACGGTTTCCCAGTAATCGGCGTAATGATTGAGCGCGTCGAGATCGAGGCCCGTATCGCGCGGCGTGTTCTTCAGCGCGGCCACAATCGAATTGAGGTTGGGCTGGCTGGTCTGTCCGCTCAGGGAGGCGACTGCCGCATCGGCTGCGTTCACGCCGGCATCGCTGGCCTTCAGAATCGACGCCGCATTCAGACCGCTGGTGTCGTGCGTATGGAAGTGAATCGGAATACTGATTTCGTTGCGCAGGGCGCCCACCAGAACCTCCGCCGCATAAGGACGCAGGAGCCCGGCCATGTCTTTAATCGCCAGGATGTGCGCGCCCATCTTCTCCAGCTCTTTCGCCATCCGCACGTAGTAGTTGAGCGAATACTTCGAGCGCGCGGGGTCGAGAATATCGCCGGTGTAGCAGATCGCGGCTTCGCAGAGGCGGCCTGTTTCCTGTACCGCATCCATTGCGACACGCATGTTTGGAAGCCAGTTGAGCGAATCGAAGATGCGGAAGATATCCATGCCCTGGCGCGCCGATTCGAGCACGAATTCGCGCACTACGTTGTCCGGATAAGCCGTGTAGCCAACCGCGTTCGAAGCCCGGAACAGCATCTGGAAGCAGATGTTCGGCACCGCCGCGCGCAGCTTGCGCAAACGAAGCCACGGGTCTTCGAGGAGAAAGCGCATGGATACATCGAACGTCGCGCCGCCCCACATTTCGAGGCTGAACAGATTGGGCAGCTTGTGCGAGACGAAGTTCGCGATGTTGAGCATGTCCGCGCCGCGCATGCGTGTGGCGAGCAGGGATTGATGCGCGTCGCGGAAGGTTGTGTCAGTTATGAGCAGGCCGGGCTGCGATGTCATCCACTCCGCGAATTTACGCGGGCCCATTTCGTCGAGCAGTTGCTTCGTTCCGCGTGGCGCGGGAGCCGGAATGTGCGGAGGGATGGGCGCGGTGCGGAAATCCTTCGGCCGCGGCTTGCCCACCACCTCCGGATAACCGTTCACGATCGTCTCCCCCAGCCATGTCAGCAGACGCGTCGCACGATCTTTGCGAGGCGTGAACGCAAACAACGCAGGTGTGCTGTCAATGAAGGAAGTTGTGACGTTGCCCGCGCGAAAGGCCGGGTTGTTCACCACGTTTTCGAGAAACGCGATATTGGTCTTCACGCCGCGTACGCGGAATTCGCGCAGCGCGCGGTCCGCGCGATTGCACGTCTGGTCGAACTCGCTCGCCCACGCGCTGATCTTGACGAGCAGCGAATCGTAATAGGGAGTAATGGTGGCCCCGCTGTATGCTGAACCGCCGTCGAGACGCACGCCGAAGCCGGCGGGCGAACGATACGTTTGCAGGCGGCCATAATCCGGCGTGAAGTTGTTCGTCGGATCCTCCGTCGTGACGCGGCACTGCAGCGCATAGCCGTAAAGCGGAATGTCTTTCTGTTTCGGCATGCCGGTCGGCTTTTCGTGAAGCGCGTGACCCTGTGCAACCAGGATCTGGCAACGAACCAGGTCGATGCCGGTCACAAGCTCGGTAACCGTGTGTTCCACCTGAATGCGCGGATTCACTTCAATGAAGAAGAACTCGCCGGTTTCCGCGTCCACCAGAAACTCTACCGTGCCGGCGTTGTAGTAGCCGGCTTCGCGCGCCAGTTTCAGCGCGGCATCCGCCACGGCGTCGCGAACCCGCTGCGGCAGACCTACCGCCGGCGCCACTTCTACCACCTTTTGGTGACGGCGCTGCACCGAACAATCCCGCTCATACAGGTGCACGATATTGCCGTGCCGGTCGCCCATGATCTGTACTTCAATGTGTTTGGCGCGCCGGATGTAGCGCTCCAGAAAAACGGCGCCGTTGCCGAATGCTGCCGCCGCTTCCCGAGTGGCTTCTTCCAGTTTGCCCGCGAATTCCTCGCGCGAATTCACGACACGCATGCCGCGTCCGCCGCCGCCAAATGCGGCTTTGATGATCAGGGGAAAGCCGATTTGGTCTACGTCGGCGGGATTGTCGCTGCCGGGAACGACAGGGACGCCGGCGCGCTGAGCGAGCTTGCGCGCCGCGGTCTTGTCGCCCAGCATTTCCAGCAGTTCCGCGCTCGGGCCTACGAACGTGATTCCGGCGCGTTCGCAGGCGCGTGGCAGATCGGGATTTTCCGAAAGGAATCCGTAGCCGGGGTGGATGAGATCCACGCCCTTCTCTTTCGCGAGTGCAACGATGCCTTCGACATCCAGATAGGCCTGAACGGGGCCCAGGCCTTCACCGATCTGATACGCTTCATCAGCCTTGAAACGATGTAGACCGAGGCGGTCTTCTTTGCTGTAAACGGCAACCGTGCGCAGGCCGAGTTCTGTGGCTGCGCGCATGATGCGGATCGCGATTTCGCCACGATTGAGGGCGAGAAGTTTCGTCATCCCTTACAGGATTTCATACGCGCATTTATGCGCATGGCGCTTAACCGGGGCCAGAGCCGCGATCAGAGCGGACGGCAACCGGGGTGGTCGCACTCGCAGGCGATTTCCGTCATGTCGCCTGCGTCCTCACAGTACTGACTGCAGTATTTCTTGTCCGTCACCTGGCATCGGCAGGCGGGATGAGCGCACTTCTTCGTTTCAGTTGCCATTTGGATGAAAACCTCGCGCGAGTCATTGCACGTTGGTCGCCAGGAGCGTGCTACAAGAACTTCATGCGCGTTTGCTGGAGGGCAGGAATTCTTTTGCTGGCGGTGATGCTGGCGTCGTGCGGTAAAAAGGAGGCGGCGCAGTCGGCCGCCGATTCCGAATGGCCCGCTTACGGACGTGACCCCGGCGGCGCACGCTATTCGCCGCTGGCTTCGATCAATCGCGAAAATGTTGCGAAGCTCGAAGTCGCGTGGACGTATCACACCGGCGACGCTTATCAGCCCGAACATGGCCGCCCCACCGCCTTCGAAGCTACGCCGCTCTATGTGGATGGGACGCTCTATCTCTCCACGCCGCTCGGCCAGCTGATTGCGCTTGATCCGGTGTCAGGAAAGAAGCGCTGGACGTTCGACGCCAAAGTGCCGCGCGATCGCGGTTATGGCGATTTCGCGAATCGCGGGGTGTCGCTGTGGTCAACCGGGGCAGGGGAGTTGCGGGTATTCATCGCCACGGTGGATGCGCGGCTGATTTCGCTCGATGCGGAATCGGGTAAGCCAGTCGCATCGTTTGGTGAAGGCGGCCAGGTCGATTTGCGCGTGGGGCTGCGCATTCCGCCTCGAAATTTTTCCGCCTATGAAGAGACGTCTCCTCCGGCTATCGTGAACGGCGTTGTGATTGTGGGCTCGGGTGTTGCGGACAATGCCGCAACCGATCAGCCGAGCGGCGAAGTGCGCGGCTTCGACGCCGTCACAGGCAAGCTGAAATGGACCTGGGATCCCATACCGCAGCTGCCGAAGATCGGTGCAGCCAATGCATGGAGCGTGATCGCCGCCGATGAAAAGCTGGGCCTGGTGTTTGTTCCGACCGGCAGCGCCAGTCCCGATTACTATGGCGGCGAGCGCCTGGGCGATAACCAGTTTGCCAATTCGCTTGTGGCGCTGAACGCCACAACCGGCGAGCGGGTCTGGCACTTCCAGACCGTGCATCACGATCTGTGGGATTACGATGTTGCATCGCCTCCGATGTTGTTTGATGTGAAGCGCGGCGGCGCGATGATCCCCGCGGTCGGGGTCGGCTCGAAATCCGGCAACTACTTCGTGCTGGAGCGCGCCACGGGAAAGCCGGTCTTCGACGTGGAAGAGCGCGCCGTTCCGCAATCCGATGTTGCGGGCGAGAAGTCCTCTGCCACGCAGCCGTTTCCGGTTGCGCCGAAGGGACTCGCGCCGCAGGGCGCCGGCGTGCCGTGGGGCGCCACCGATGCGGACAGTGCATTCTGCGCGCAGGAGATCGGCAAACTGCGCAACGAAGGCGTTTATACGCCGCCGAGCGTGGGCGGGTCTTATATCGTGCCGGGTAACGTGGGCGGCATGGCGTGGGGCGGATCGGCGTACGATCCTGCGCATCGTCTGCTGCTGATTCCCACGAACAATATTCCGGCTGAAGTGAAGCTGGTTCCGCGCGCGCAGATCGATAAGGAACGCGAGACGGAAGGCCGAATGATGAACGGCGACTGGGAACTGGCCGATCAGCGCGGCACGCCCTATGGCGTTGCGCGTCGCCTGCTGCGTGCGCCGAGCGGGTTGCCCTGTGTCGCGCCGCCCTGGGGTGTGCTCAACGCGGTGGATGCCGATACGGGCGCGGTCAAGTGGACCACGCCGACGGGTTCATTCAGGTATGGCAAGACTCCACCGGGTTCGGTTGCGCTGGGCGGTCCGATCGCTACGGCAGGCGGGCTGGTATTCATGGCCGGCGTGCTCGATTCCGCGATCTACGCTTACGACGTTGAGACCGGAAAGCAGCTATGGCGCGGCGAACTTCCCACCAGCGCGCGTGCGACTCCCATGACGTACCGCGGTCCGGATGGCGTGCAGTATCTGGTGATCGCGGCCGGCGGACACGGCGTTCCCGGCATGGGTCCGCTGAGTGATTCACTGGTGGCGTTCCGGCTCGGCAAGTAGCGGGTCGTCTCAATTGTCGGTGGGCAGTTCCTGCACGTGGTCGATGATGACGACAGGCGCGATTACTTTGCGCGATTCCAGTTTCAGGCCAAGCTGCGAACTGATCGCGTCATACAGCGAGATCGCTCCGTTCGGATCGGAGCCCGCGGCCGCCGCGGCTTCGGCCGTGCGACGCGGACTGAACTGGATGGTGAAATCCCACGCGCCGGAAATGCCGGTATCGTCCGCGACTGGTGGATAGGCTTCGAGGTAATCTCCTGCGACGTTGCGAAGCTGCGCGGCGAAGTCGGCAACAGTCATGTTGCGGCACGTAACCAGGCGCGAGGCGGCGGGGTTATTGATGCGCGGATCTTTACCATCAGTTCCGGGTCCCGGCCCCTCCTTGCAGCCAGGACGTTCGGCACGACTCGGCGGCCTTAGTTTCGGTTTAGATGCGGCGAGCACGTAACCGGAAACCGGACGGTCCTCGTTGTGCGTGATGAGTTTGAAGCGGTCTTCGAGCAGGGCGCCGATCATGGCCCGCATGGAATCGATGTCGGTGCCGTTCCATACTGCGGGGCCGTTCGCCATATCGGAGGACGGGGCTTTCGCGATGATCTCGAATCTGGTCTCGTCGATCGACTTTGGTCCGCCGATGATGCGGGCGGGGTTGAGGTTCCAGGCTTCCACCATCAGCTCGCGGATGGTCATATCGACCTGAATGCGCCCGCCGGGCGAGATGCGGACGGATGAACCGTGGATTCCGTCGTTCGGATCTTCGGGTTTGATGTCGGCGACGGCAAATTCGAGGCGCTCCGGAGGCAGCTTCGCGCTGACGCCGGGTGGATTGGGCGTGGGTGTTTCGCTCGCGTGTTCCACGGTGACGCCGGGGACGGGCATTGTAGAGGCTGTCAGCTTAAGGCCCAGTTGCTTTTCGAAAGCGTCAAAGATCGTGACTGTTGCGCCCGCTCCGGCGGGTGCGCCCTGGATGCGGATGGACCAACTTACATCGAAGGTCCACGCGCCGAGAAGGCCGGTGCGATCCACGATGGGTTTGTTGAAGAAGTAACTTGCTGTACCGGGTAATTTCGGAAGTTGCTGTGCGAGCGCGGCCATTGTTACGTTGTTGCAATGAAACGCTGTGACTTCGCCATTTCGATTTGGTGGCAGCGCGTTGCCGGGGCCCACGGTTGTCGGGCTTCCCGTCACAGGTTTGATGGCGCAGCCTGCTTCACCGATGCCGTTCGAAGCGCGGAGCTTCGGGCTTTTTCCGGCTGTGATAGCGAACGCGGGAATGTCCTTCGTGCCGGTGTGGGTCTGAAGATTGAAGCGCTCTTTGAGCAAAGATCGCAGCATCTCCTGGAGGGTTTCTTTGGTGGAGTTAGCGGGCGCCGTCGCGATAACGTCGAACCGATCTTTCTCCATCCATGCCGCTCCTCCCGATACCTGCATTGAATCGACGCCCCACGCTGTGGCCACAAGATCGACCATGGTCGCGTTGCGAAGTTCGTAGCGCCCGTGGCTGAAGGAGGAGCGCATGCTTTGGATGAATTCCGGCGAACGTGCGTGTACGTCCGCGATGCCGAAGGTCGGGGCTGGTTCTCTCGGCGCCGGCATTGGCTCCTGCACCGCGTGCGGTACGAATGCCGCGGCGACAGCCGGGAGTTTAGCCACGGCGCGATCGGCGGTAAATGCTCCTGCTGCGAATACAATCGCGGAGCCGCCCAGTGCGATCGTGGCTAAACCCGCGCGCGTCATTCCTCGCGAAAAGGTGCGGCCGTCTTCGAACAGGAACTCGATGCGCCGTACGATTTGCGACGGAGCCGCCATCGTTAGTGCATGATGGCGCAGTCGCCCGCGTGATCCACCGGTTGCGGTCGCCATGTCGATCAGAATCGAAACATAGCTGTCGCGATCACCCAGAACGGCGACCGCCGCTTCGTCGCATGCCTGCTCCGCGAGAAGGGCGGCGCGGCGTTCCAGAAACCATGCGAGCGGATGGAACCAGAAGATGCAGCGATTGATCTGGGCGATCGCGGAAGTCAGACCATCGCGCCTGCGAACGTGTGCGCTTTCGTGCCCGAGTACTGCCGCGAGTTTTTCCGGAGCCCACTCGCGCCAATCGTTCGGGAGAAGAATCACCGGACGCAATAAGCCAGCGGTGACGGGAACGGTGATTTGTGCAGACTCCCGAAACCCGCTTACAGGGCGGCTCTTGGCGATCAGTCGCATCGCAAGGAACGCCCCCATCAGGAAACGTACGAGGAGCGCAAGTGCGATGGCGACATATACATCAAACGCAACGGCCGCCCAGTCGGTTGGCGGCGCCGGGGTCGTATAGTGTGGCAAAGGCGCGGAAGTTTCTGGAACAGGGAATGTCTCGGGCTGCAGTGATGCCGCGGGCGTTATCGTCCGTAACGGCTTTTCCGGCAATCGAAATGACACGCGCGGAAGAACCTGACCGAAAGCCAGCAAAGCGAGCATTCCGCAAATCACAGTGGTTGAGAGCGCATGACGCCACGCGGCGCTGCGCCGGATTCCCGCAATTTCGGCGATCAATCCCAGAGCCAGCGCACGGAGCGACACATCGGCCAGATGAAGCAGCATCACTTCTCCTTCGTTAGCCGACGCCCGAGCTTTTGCGCGAGCCGCTGCAGTTCAGCACGATCTACGGCTTTGTCTTCCACCATGCCCACCAGCAGTTGCTCCAGCGATCCATCGCAGAAACGATCGAGGATTTGCCGCACCGCGCGCACCGCGACATTGCGCGGCTTCTCAACACCCGAATAAACGAACGCTTTGCCTTCCGTTCGGTGAACGACGTAGCCCTTCTTCTCGAGTCGCAGCAACATCGTCCTGACACTGGAATCCTTCAGTGTGTGATGCGGGGCAAGCGCCGTCCTGATCTGCTCCGCGGTGCCCGAACCCTGCGCCCAAAGAATTTCCATCAGCCGGTGCTCCAGTTCGCTCAGGTCTTTTCGCATCTCCTGCTACATCATGTCGCAGGTGTATTCGCGTGTCAAGAGGTGTTTTGATGGATCATGGCCTTTCGCTGGAATACGCGCATTCTCTTCATCGATACCGACGCCAGTACGCGCATCCACTACACCGCGATGTTTCGTTACTTCGAGGTGGCTGAACTGGAGATGTTTCGCGAGGCCGGTGTACTGCACAAGCACGCCGGCGTAGCGTTTCCGCGCGTGCATGTGGAGTGCGATTACAGCGGGGCGATGTTCTTTGACGATCCGATTTCGATTGACGTGAGCGTCGCAAAACTGGGAGGATCGTCGATTCACCTCGCGTTTCGTGTTCTCAAAAAGGAAAACGAAGTCGCGAAGGGACGTGTGGTGATTGCCTGTCTGGACCGTGCGAGTCAGCGCGCCGTGCCGATTCCCGATTCCGTTCGCGAGAGGCTAACCCCTTACGTTACGGGTTGAGAAGATCCGGACGCATGCGCCGGGTTTTATCGAGCGCCGCTTGTTTGCGCCACTTTGCAATCTCCGCGTGATGGCCGCTCATCAGTGCTTCCGGTACTTTCCACCCGCGAAAATCGGCGGGGCGGGTCCACTGCGGGCAGTCGAGAATCTCATCAGTGAAGGACTCATTCACCGAGGAGTGTTCATTGCCGAGGACGCCGGGCAGCAGCCGGGCGATCGTGTCGACCACCACTGCCGCCGCGAGTTCGCCGCCGCTGAGGACATAGTCACCGATGGAAAGTTCGTCGTCGGCGAGATGTTCGGCTACGCGCTCATCCACACCTTCGTAGCGACCGCAGATGAGTAGCAACTCATCGAACTCTGCCAGCTCGCGCGCGACTTTCTGATCGAACTTCCGCCCCTGCGCGGAAAGCAGAATCACCCTCTGCTTTGGCGTTCGCGCGGGCCAGATCGACTCCACCGCTTCGAACACCGGCTGCGGTTTGAGCAGCATTCCCTCGCCGCCGCCGAATGGCCTGTCGTCCACCGTGCGGTGAACATCGTACGTCCAGTTGCGCAGATCGTGAATCAGGAACTGCACGGCGCCGGTTTGCGCTGCCCGCGCCACCACGCCATGGCGAAACGGTCCTTCGAAGAAATCGGGAAAGATGGTGAGCAGGTGGAACTTCATGCCTTGCCGGTGAGCGCTTCTTCAAAACCGCTGGGCAACACCGCTCCGATGATGCGATCGCCGGGGCGTATGTCGACGCAAATGGCTTTGACGAAAGGTATCAGGAGCCTGCCGTCATCGATCTGCAGCAACGACGGACCGCCGTAGTCTTCCCATCCGGTCACCGTGCCAATGGGCCGTCCGGAGAGGTGGTCGCGCACTTCGCAGCCGACCAGATCCGAATGGAAGAATTCACCCGGCTCGAGCGGCACGCGCTCTTCCGGGGGAATGCGAACTTCAAACCCGCGCAGCAGTTCCGAATCGTTCATGGAATCGACGCCCGCGAACTTGAAGATCAGAACGCCCTGGTGATCCCAGACACGCTCTACTTCGTACTCGCGGCCATTGCCGAATAACCTGACTGTTTTGAGCTGCGAAAAACGCTCGGGATGGCTCGACTGCGAAATCGCTGTGATCTCTCCGCGCACGCCCCGAGGCCGCCCCAGAATTGCGACGGTGATCCACGCGTCGCCGGACGCGGAGAAACTACTCAAGAATCTCCAGCGTGAAGCGACGGTTCTGCTTCATGCCGGCCGCGCCCAGAATCGTGCGCATGGAGCGCGCCGTACGCCCCTGCTTGCCAATGACTTTACCGAGATCGCCGGGAGCCACCTTCAGCTCGATGACGGTCGATTGCTCGCCATCCACCACGGTCACCTGCACCTGCTCGGGCATATCCACCAGCGACCTGGCAATATCTTCAATGAGCTGTTTCATCGGCTTCTCCCAAATCTCCACTACACATAAGCGCCCAAAGTCAGAAACTTCAGGCGCTTCCGAATAAGAAATTTACGCGGCGCTCTCAGGCAACCGCCGGCGCCGGGTTGTTCTTCACGAGGCGAGCCACGGTATCGGAAAGCTGCGCGCCATTCTTCACCCAGTGGTTGATCCGGTCGTGCGACAGGTTTACAGTCTCCGGCTTAGTCAGCGGATTGTAGTTGCCCACCACTTCCAGATTGCGGCTATCGCGCGCGCGTTCCTTCTGAATCACTACCACGCGGTAGAACGGCTTCTTTTTGGCGCCAAAACGCGCCAGGCGAATCATCAACATTACTTTTGTGTCCTCAAAATTCTAAAATCCGGGTAATCCCAGCCCGCCCAGCTTGCCCAGTCTCTTTCCGAGAGAACCGAGGTTGCCGGACATGCTTTTCATCATCTTCCTGGCCTGCCCGTACTGCTTGAGCAGACTGTTTACTTCCTGTACCGAAGTGCCGCTGCCATTGGCGATGCGGCGACGGCGGCTGCCGTTGATGAGCATGTGGTTGTTGCGTTCCTTCGGCGTCATCGAATCGATGATCGCGACGATCCGCGTCAACTCCTTTTCATCCGGCTGCAGATTCTGCAATTCTTTCATCATGCCAACCTTCGGCATCATTTTCAGAATCGATTCGAGTGAGCCCAGCTTGCGCAGAGACTTCAGCTGATCGCGGAAGTCCTCAAGCGAGAACTCATTATCCATCAGCTTACGCTGCAGTTCTTCCTGCTGCTTGCCGTCGAAAGCTTCCTGGGCCTTTTCGACGAAGCTGACAATATCTCCCATGCCCAGAATGCGCGAGGCCGCGCGGTCGGGATGGAAGGGTTCGAAGGCGTCCGGCTTTTCGCCGAGACCCACAAACTTCAGCGGCTGGCCGGTGACGGAGCGAATCGACAGCGCCGCGCCGCCGCGAGCATCGCCGTCCATCTTAGTCAGAATGACGCCGGTGATCCCGAGCTTCTTGTGGAATTCATCCGCGGACTTGACCGCATCCTGACCGGTCATGGCGTCGGCGACAAAAAGGATTTCGACGGGGTTCAGCAGCGATTTGAGTTGCTGCAGTTCGTCCATCAGGGCGTCGTCAATATGCAGACGACCGGCTGTATCGACCAGCAGCACATCGCGTCCGGCGTTGGTCGCTTCGCGGCGGGCGGAGCGGGCCAGATCGATGGGTAGTTTCTCTTCGGGCGCACCGGTGTAGATCGGAGCTTTAATATCGCGGGCGATGATCGCGAGCTGTTCGCGCGCGGCCGGGCGATAGATGTCGACCGAAACCAACTGCGGGCGATGGCCGTTCTTCGCGAGCCAACGGGCCAGCTTTCCTGTCGATGTGGTCTTACCGGAACCCTGCAGACCGACGATCAGGAACACGCTCGGTGGATCGTTCGCGAAGCGCAGTCTCGATTCGTGCCCGCCGAGGATCCGGATCAGCTCATCGTTGATGATGCCGATGACCTGCTGCGAAGGCGAAAGCGACGACAGAACTTCCTGTCCCATCGCACGTTCTTTGACGCTTTCGATCAGCTGTTTAACGACTTTAAAATTGACGTCGGCTTCGAGCAGCGCCACGCGAACTTCGCGCAGAGCCGCTTCCATATTTTCGGCGGACAGGCGTCCTTCGCCGCGCAGGTTTTTGAAGACCCGCTGCAGTTTATCGGAAAGATTGTCGAACATGCGTCAGTCTAAGTCGACCCCTCGCCAGTGTGGGAACGCACACTAACTCTGCAATCCGGATGGAGAGCAATTTGGGAGCCATTTCATTGTACTAAGTGCAATTGGCTGAACGCGCGTTCAGATAGCGCGCCAATCCTGAGCCAGCATGCTGAAGACGCGGAGATCAAACCACTTGCCCCCCACGAATTCGGCTTCGCGCAGGATTCCTTCTTCAACGAAACCGAGACGGCGAGGGATGGCGCTCGAGCGGTGGTTCCACGTTGCGCACCGGATCTCGATCCGGTGCAGGCCGAATCGGGTGAAGCCTTCATTGACTACCGCACGGCAGGCTGCCGTGACGATTCCCTTTCCTTCGAGCGAGGCGTCGATCCAGTAGCCAATACTGCTGAGTTGGTTACGGCGGTCAATGCGATGCAGACCGATCGCTCCGCTGAGTTTGGAGTTATGGAAAATGCCCAGGACCAGTCCATCTCCGCTTTCGTTTTCGCCCGCCGCCTGCTCCAGGAACCGGTGGGTGTCATCGATCGAGTAAGTGAGCTTCGACCAGGCGAGCCACCGATGCAGGCGGTTATAGTTGCTCCCAACCAGAGAAAAGAGGTCGTCCGCATCTTCACGCCGTAACGCGCGAAGCTCCGTGGCTTCGTTCAACGTGATCGTTAGGGCATCTCCCGCAACTGCAATGCTCTGCTCCATTCCCCGTCTTTCAGCCGCACTCTGACAGCCGCCAGTTCTCCCTGCGTCCCGACTACCGGCTCATTCAGCGATCTGTTGGCTTGCCATACTCCTTCACCAAGTGATCCGACTGTATGAGGGTGTACTATTTCGCCGCTTAAGTCAAGGTCGATATCATTCGCCGCAAGCTCGTCCACAGTGGACCGAAAGTAGGCTATCAAGGTTCCCGAACGGCCGATGACGGTTCGGCGGTCACCCGGCGGATGCAGTTCAGCGCTGCAGAGTTCCGGGGCTGAAGTATTGAAAGTAATGGCCTTTTTCGTTTCCGAAATAACACCGAGCTCGTTCGCCATTTCGAAGCAGGCGGCATTGCTGCGGGGCCCCTGAGAAACGAAAAAATGAACCCAATGGCGCCCGGGGCAGAGTCCCGGCGGCCGGAGGCAGTCCACCTGCCATGCTCCTTCACCTGTAGTATTTACTGCCAGGGTTTGGGTGCCATAGCCGTCGACTTCGCAGAATACGTTGGCGGTGGTCAGGCCGGATTCCGGGTAGCGAAAGTAGCAGGACAGGTACTCATCTTTGAGTGGGTGGAAGACCGAGGTCTGGGTTCGATTGTTGACGATAGAGCTTAGGTGCGGAGCCGGGCCCTTGCCAGGCGGCTCCGACCACCGGCGCCGGCAGGTCACAGACGCTCGCTGATTGGTGACGTCTTTGAGCTCGGCCTGGGCGAAGCCGGCCGACCGGCAGAGGGCCAATAGACCTTCAGGGGAGGGGCCGCACCAATTATCGATCTGGCCGCCCAGCTCGCCGCGTTCGTAGAATTCCACGACTGCCGGGATCGTTCGGTTTTCGGGGGCGATGACGAAGGATTCGATCAACGCCAGATCCGTGGTCATTTCGACTACTTTTTCGAGGCCCAACAGCGGGTGCCGCAGGTGATACAGGACACCAAAGAAGAGGACGATGTCGAAATGGCCAAGGCGGGCGGGGGAGAGTTCCGCTACATCCAGGGTAAGGTATTCGACTTTCGACCGCCGCAAGTCGCGGGCTTCGAGGAAAGTATCGAGTGCGACGCAATCTACCGCCGTCACCTGCGCACCGCGACGTTCGCACTCGAAGCTGAACCAGCCGTCCCAGGCACCGATGTCGAGGACTCGCCTTCCCGTCAGGTCTTCGGGGAGATTGAAGTGGCTTAACCGCCAGCGGAGGTGTTCGGTGGTCTGCAGGCCCGGGAGTTCGGAGCCGTCCGGCAATTCTATGGTGTGGTATCGGAAGCGGGACTGTACGCTTTCGGCGAGTTGCTGTACGCGCTTCTCGAAGCCCTGGTCACCGGCGGCAATGCGGAGATTTGGAGCCGCTGGTCCCACACCGGTACTCTTCCTGAACTCCATCGTGCTCAGTGTATCGAGCGGGAATGGGGGGCGAGAGGTTTAACGATTTGCGTGAGCGCTGAGACGGCTGTAGACGAGTTCGATCGGAAGGCCTACGACGTTCGAGTAGGAGCCTTCGATTCGGGCAATCCAGCGGGAGGCGATGCCCTGAATGGCATAGGCGCCCGCTTTGTCCATGGGTTCGCCGGAGGCTATGTAGTCCTGGATTTCCGGCTCGCTCATGGGTGCGAACCAGACTGCGGTTGATTCGGCTTCGAGGGCGAGAACCGCACCGTTGCGCATCAGGCAGATTGCCGTGAGCACCTCATGCCGGCTACCGGCCAGTGCATTCAGCATGCGTGCGGCGTCGGCGGCGTTTTCCGGTTTTCCCAGGATGATGTTGTTGGCGACAACGGTGGTATCTGCGGCGAGAATCGTTTCTCCGCCGGAAATGGCGCGGGCCTTTCCCTCAGCCATCCGCAGGACGTACAAGCGCGGATCTTCGCCGCTACGCGGAGTCTCGTCAATATCCGCCACTCGAACGGTGAACGGAATATTCGCCGCAGTGAGCAATTCCGCACGCCGTGGCGAGCGCGAGGCAAGGACCAGATTAGTGATTGCCGTACTTCTTTTCTCCCGCTTCTACCGCGATCGCCAAAGTATTCTGGCGCGGCGGAAGCGGACAGGTAGCATACGCAATGAACGCGCAGGGAGGATTATAGGCGCGATTGAAATCGAGCACGACGACGCCGTTCTTTGGCATGTCGGCGTCCAGGAAGCGGCCCGGGCCGTAAGTCGCCTTCCCGGTGGTGGCGTCCTTAAACATAAACGACAGGCTGCCATCTTCCTCCACCGGTTCGAGGCGCTGCACTTTGCCATTAATCGTGAACTCGGCATAGCCGGGGGAAGGCTCATCGTCCGTCATGCCGAGAATGTTCGTGATCCTGATCTTCTTCGGCTGAGCGTACGGCACCCACTTCGCTTCGATGCGCCAGGACTTGCCGGCGGGAAACCAGTTCAGCCCTGTGAAGTCGCGGCGAGTGGCTGCGTTAGGGTCGCGCATGCGGACGCCGGTGCGGTCCCCGCGCCGGATGATGGTCATGGTGATGCCGCTTACTTCGAGCTTGTCGGGATGCTCGCTCGTATCGGGCTGCAGCAGAGCTTTAGTTGCGGGCTTGCCGTTAATCGTGGCGTGGACGCCTGCCGCGGGCTCAAATGTAACCGCGCCCGCCTTCATGTGAAGGATACCGGCACGCCTCACCGCAGAGGCTGGAAGGACGACGTCTGATTGCGGATCAGAACCAAGCACCATGGCGCCGTCATGCAGCCAGAACAGTCCAGCCACAGACAGCCATCCATCCGGCGCCTTCAGACGGGCCTCGCGGGCGGCGCGCCAGTCGGCCTCTTCCTTCAGGAAATTGTCGTTGACCATGGCAAGCCCGGCGGCAGCCGCGTAGGCTGCCGCCAGCAGAGTGAGAGACGTTCGCGTCATTTGATTTTGGAGTAGTCGGTGGGATTCATGTAGTAATCGTCCACATGGTCCACCAGTTTGCCGTTGGCTTCCGATTCGGCCTTGACCTTTACCCATTCCGGATCGGCATTGAATGCGGCCCAGTTCTTTGTCGCATCGGCACGGCTGGGGTGTTCGAGGATGTAGATGAGCAGGTTCTCCGAATTCGGCGCGTCCTGCGGGACCCAATAACCGACGCTCTTCATGTTCATTCGGTTGAATATGGTGATCGTGTGGTCGCGGAAGCGCTTCTGCAGCGCGTCCAGCTTACCCGGCATGGCGTGGTACATGCGCAGCTCATAGACGTGGTTGGGGGGCTGAGCCTGGGACTGCGCGATGGAGGTGATGCCAAGAGTGAGAAGCGCGCCGCAGGCAAACGAAATCAGATGAGAGGCTTTCATGGGTTCGAGCATACAACATGAGCGGCATCTGGCCCAAGGCTTGCATTAAGCCGGGAAGGAGGCCCTATGAGGATTCATACATCATTTTTTTCACGATTAGCGTGCTGTGCTCTTCTCGGAGCGGGGCTGACTTTCTCTCAGACAGCTCCGGACAACACAAAAGTAAACAAAGGAGATGGCGCCAAAGGGGCAGTAACCGCTGACAAGCAGAAGAACGATGCCGGAGACAGACAGCTGACGCAGAACATTCGTAAGTCGTTGATGGCCGATAAGGCGCTTTCGACGTACGCGCACAACGTCAAAGTGATCAGCCAGGACGGTAAGGTCACCCTTCGCGGCCCCGTGCGATCCGAAGAAGAGAAAAGAACAGTGGCCTCAATGGCGGCGGATGCCGCCGGCGGCGCGACAAACGTGAATGACCAGATGGAAGTGAAGCCGGCCGAATCGAAGTAACGAATAACTCCAAAGGAAAACTCAAATGGAACACAGCAAAAACACCGCAGTTTTTGGAATCTATACTTCAACGCTCCAGGCTGAAAGTACCGTCAGCCGTCTCATGGCCGCGGGCTTCCCGAGTTCCGATATTTCGGTTCTTCTTCCCGATAACGAAGGTACCCGCCAATTCGCGCATGAGAAGGGGACGAAGGCTCCGGAAGGGACGACCGCGGGCGCCACCGTCGGCGGCGTCGTGGGCGGGACGCTCGGTGTGCTGACAGGGATTGGCGCACTGGCGATTCCCGGACTTGGGCCCTTTATCGCCGCAGGCCCGATCATGGCAGGACTTGCCGGCATCGGCGCGGGTGGGGCGGTGGGAGGTTTCATCGGCGCGATGATCGGAATGGGAATTCCCGAGTATGAGGCCAAGCGCTATGAAGGTCACGTAAAGAATGGAGGCGTGCTGCTTTCCGTCCACTGTGACACGTCTGAGGAGATAGATCGCGCAAAAGATTTGCTGAAAGCCACAGGCGCGGCGGATATTTCCTCGACCGGGGAGAGTTCCGGCGATAAGAGCGCGAAGGAATACAACCGTATTCCGGATTATCCGCGCTCCGGTTCGGAATACGCGGGTCCGCCCCGCTGATTGCGTGTTGCCGCAGGCCGGCAGTCTGGTGAGCGTCCCGGACTAGGCCGGTCTGGCGGCGGACGCTAAGGCGGCGGTCAATTCCTCAGCTTCGCTGTCAGTCAGCTTAGCGCCGTTTTTGGTTACATAGAATACATCGATCGCTTTTTTCGCTTCCGTATCCACGAGCACCACTTCGATGTTGCCGCCACGCTTCGAGATTTCCGACGCGATATCGCAAAGCAGACCAGGGCGGTCCTGCGTGGTGAGATCGATCAAGGTCGCTGTAGGTGAAGCGTAATTGTTAAAGCTCACCTTCGCTTTCGCCAGGATGCGGGCGTCCGCTTTTACCCTGGGTCGGCGCTGGAGCAATTGTGCAATCGAGATTTCGCCCCGAACGGCCCGAACTACGGTCTTCGCCACATTATGCACTTCTTCCGGATTCAGGTCGAGCGTTCGCTGATCGTCTCCGAAAGCAAAAGTATCGATGACTTTGCCCTGGGCGTTGGCGAAAGCTTCCGCTTTGAGAATGTTGAGTCCAAAGCTGGAGAGCGCTGCCGCAGCGGAGGCAAAAAGGTACGGACGGTCTTCCGCCACTACGCTGAGTGTCCAGACTTCGCTTCGAGCGAGCGAAACGGCGACGCCCTTATCGCGCATCTCACCTGAAAGCCGGAAGTGCTCGTCCATCTCCGCTTTACTGTGAATGCGCAGGTAGCGCGGCGGCAGGCCTTCGAGGAAGGCGCGCATTTCCGGGCTGCCCGCCGTTTCCGGCGCCACTGTATGCGAAGTCAGTTCGCGCGTGAGTTCGGCGTGAACCAGCATGTAGAGCTTCCAGAGCAACTGTCTGCGCCACGGCGTCATCGCGGTTGGGTTCACGGCGCTGATATCGGCCCAGGTCAGCAGGGTGAGCAGTTTCAGGCGCTCAACTGTGCCAACTCGCGTTGCGACTTCCTGGATTACGTCCGGATCGGAGAGATCACGGCCACTCATAGCGGCGGAGAGTTCGAGGTGTCCGGCGATCAGGAATTCCACGATGCCCCATGCGCGATCACTGATGCCGGCGCGCCTGAGGGCCGGTTTTGCGATCCGCACCGAAACTCCCACGTGACCTTCATCCGGGGTACCCTTGCCCACGTCATGGAAGAGCAGCGCGATTACGAGAAGATCGAAATCGTCGGTTTCCAGGGATAATTCAGCGAATGGGTCACCCTTCATTCCGCGGAGATTGAGGGCGTTGGTGATAGCAACGAGCGTGTGTTCATCTACCGTATAGCGATGGTAGAAGTCGCGAATCACCAGAGCTTCCATTTCGCGGAGCTCGGGGAACATGGCTTCGAGCATGCGGCATTCGTGCAGAGCGCGCAGGGCGAAGGCGGCGTGCGGGAGAGTGAGCGCGCGCCGGAACGGAGTCAGCAGTGTGGGTTGCTTTGCGGCCCACGGCTCCCAGGCCGGAGCGGCTCGTTCCAGACGCTCCAACGTGTCCCCCGCGACCGGCAGACCGTGTCGCGCGAGAAATTCGAACAGGCGCAGGACGATAGCCGGGTCGGAATCCACAGCGCTCGTGGTGCGGAAGAAAACTTCCCCGCGAACAACGGAAAAATCGGCGTTGGAGAGACGAGACGTCTTATCGCGGAACTGTGCGAACAGCGAACTGCCTTTGGCTTCGAAGCGCTCCAGGCGGCGATTGGCAAGGCGCGCGATGCCGCGGACCGCGCGATAGTAGCGGCGCATCAGATCTTCAACCGATGGCGCGCCGATGAGTGCCGTGATCTCATCCTGACGTTCAAACGTGAAGCGGTTGTCGTCGCGTCCGGCCAGGTAGTGGAGGAAGCAGCGAATTTCAAACAGCACCGCGGTATCCGGGGGCTTCTGTTCATCGCCCGCTCCGAGTTTCGCCAGCCAGCGGAGCACCTGCATATCGCGCAGACCGCCGGGAGCGTCCTTTACGTTCGGTTCGAGGTGATAGATGGTGTCCTGAAATTCGGTATGGCGGTCTTTGGTGAGCCGTGCGATGTCTTTGCCGAGTTCGGGCCGGGGATCGCGAATCTGGCGGAACAACGCTTCATCGCCCGCCAGAAAACGACGGTCCAGGAGGCTGACCGTCAGCTCCGCATTGGCGTTATCGATCTGGTTGCATTCCTGCGGCGTGTGGACGGACTGGCTGACTCGCAGTCCTTTGTCCCACAGATCGCGCAGAAAAAGGGAGAGAGGTTCTTTGAGGGCGGCCTGTGCTTTTTCGTCCTTCGAAAGGCCGGGCGTCAGTATCAGCAGGTCAATGTCGGAGTAGGGGAACAGTTCCGCGCGGCCATAGCCACCCACCGCCGCCAGAGTGATGCCGGACGGCATCGGGCGCCAGCGTTCACGTACGATTTCATCGACGAGCGCGGTGCGGTCCGCAAGCATCGCCGCCGCGTCGCGTGTGCGGAAGAACTGTTCCCTGATCTCCGGTTCGCTCACTAAGGCATTTTAAACCGCTGAGTCGCCCCGGTCGCCGTTGCGGATGCGGATGGCCTCGGCGACGTCGTAAACGAAGATCTTGCCGTCGCCGATCTTACCGGTACGGGCCGCGTTGGTGATGGTTTCCACGACCTCTTCAAGCCGCTCGTTGGGCACGACCAGATCGAAACGGACCTTGGGCAGGAGGTCTACGTTGTACTCCTGGCCGCGGTAAACCTCTTTATGGCCTTTTTGACGGCCATGGCCGCGAACTTCGCTGATGGTCATGCCATCGATGCCGATGTTCTTGAGCGCTTCTTTGACCTCTTCAAGCTTGAATGGCTGGATAACCGCTTCGATTTTTTTCATGCCGGTAGTCTCCTCTCGATCAAGCTTCGAGAATGTATCCTTCCTCGCCGTGCTGGCTGAGATCGAGTCCCTGTTCCTCCGCATCCGGAGAGACCCGGACGCCAATCAGCAGATCGCACACCTTCAGGATAATCAACGTACCCACAGCGGCGAGAACGATCGCGACTGCGGCTCCAATGGCCTGATTGAGAATTTGCCCGCCGTTGCCGTCGACGAGACCCAACGCGATGGTCTTGCCGTTGATGGGCGTGTCGTTGATGGCTTTGGTGGCGAAGACGCCGGTCAGCAGCGCGCCGAGTGTTCCGCCCGCGCCGTGTACGCCGAAGGCGTCGAGTGTGTCGTCATACTTGAACATATTCTTGACGGTGGTCACCATCCAGAAACAGAAGAGTCCGGCGAGCCCGCCAATCAACAGCGCGGGCATTGGCGTGACGAAGCCGGAGGCGGGAGTGATGGCGACGAGTCCGGCAACGCAGCCGGAGATGCCGCCGAGCATGCTGGGTTTGCCGCTGTGCATCCATTCGGCGGCGAGCCAGCCGAGCGCACCTGCTGCGGCGGCGAGGTGTGTTGCCACGAAGGCGCTGGTGGCGAGTCCGGAAGCCGAAAGCGCGCTGCCCGCGTTGAAGCCGAACCAGCCGACCCACAGGAGACAGGCGCCAACTACGCTGAGTACCATGCTGTGCGGCTTGATCGGTTCGTTCGGATAACCGCGGCGCTTGCCGAGATAGAGCGCGCAAACCAGCGCAGAAACGCCGGAGGTGATGTGAACCACAGTGCCCCCCGCGAAGTCGAACGTTGCAATGGAGCCGCCGGAGTAGGCGTTGAGCAGTCCGCCCTTGCCCCAGACCATGTGGGCCATCGGGAAATAGACGACGAACGCCCACAGCGTGGTGAAGAGCGCCATGGCGCTGAATTTGATTCGCTCGGCATACGCCCCCGAGATCAGGGCGGGGGTGATGACCGCGAACATGAGCTGGTAGATCATGAACGTTCCCTGCGGGATGGTAGCCGCGTAGTCGGCGTTCGGCTCCTTGCCGACGCCTGAGAGGAACAGGTATTTCAGACCGCCGATGAACGGCGTTCCTTCGCTGAACACGAGGCTGTAGCCGACTATCGCCCACAGGACGGAGATCAGAGCCATCATGATGAAGCTGTGCATCATGGTGCTGAGAATATTCTTGCGGCGGACCAGCCCGCCGTAGAAAAGGGCGAGACCGGGACCGGTCATCATCAGCACGAGTGCGGCGCTGGTGAGCATCCAGGCGTTGTCGCCCGCCGACTGCGCGCTTTGAGCTGCAGCCTCCAGCGCTTTCAGCCGCGCCGGGATATCGGAAGCTGCCTGTAGCAGCGAGACGTATGGTAGTTGCACGGTTGGCCCTCTGGCATTAAGAAATTATAAAAACATATTATTTCTTTATGCGCTATCTCCTGGGAAATCGATATTCACGATCTACAAGATAGAAAGAATTTATACCATGCCAGGATGGGCGGTAGTGTTCGGGAGTGATCGCGGCTCAGCGAGCCGGTGGTGGTGCGGAGCGGGGCGCACCGTCCCGTTGAGGGCGCGAGAGTGCTAATCGCCGGACTGAGCCAGGCTGAGAAGGCGAGCGCTGATGTGAAGCTTTGTGCGTGCGGCGGCGTCGGTGTCAATGGCGAAGCGGACTCGGCCATCTTTCAGAATGAAATTGATAACGGCGCCGTCGCTGCCTCTGGGGTCTTCGCCGATAGTGAGGAGTCCCTGCGGATTCAGACCGGCGATGACGCTCCAGATCTTCTTCGGTTCGGATGCGCCGATGTAAAGGATGGCGCAGCCTGAGACTTCGGCGGGCTCGCTGATGTGGCGGATGACAAGCTGGTGGCCGTCGATGTTGCGGCCTTCGACCAGGTCTTTGAGCCAGTGTCCGAACGGGTCGCGGCCGAGGACGCAGGTGGTCAGAGGTCCTTTTGCAGCGTTTTCCGGCCAGTCGGTGAATCGGGCAAAGTTGAGGAGGAATGCGGCCTTGACCTGATATTCGTCGCGAGTCTGAGCGGCGGCGAGGAAGGCGAAAGCGATGCCGAGGACAGGAATCGCCAGCAGAATGAGACAACGGCGAAGGCGATAAGGGATCGGGCCGCCAGAATTCGTGATCATTTGCGTATGCTCAGTGCCGCAAGGTTATTCGGGCAACTACGGCGCGCGCCGATTCGGTTGGAGAAACCTGATATCCGTCTGTGAATTCCAGGTGGCCGGGGCTGAGAAGGTTTTGTCCGACAATGCTGATTTCAGAACTTTCGCTGAAGTGCCATCCGAGGCGCGTGTCGAGGCGCGTGTATGCCGGGACAGGGCTCATGGCGCCGATTGCGCCAGGCAACGATCCAACGTAGTAGGCTGACGTATCCCACTCGATGCCGTGCGAGAAGTTGACGCTGGAAATCAGACTGCCCTGAAATTTAGGTGTATCGGCTCCACTGCGGTAGAAGGTATCGTCCATGCTTCCGCGCTCGGTCCAAACGTTCGATTCGAGATAACTGAAGCCGGGGCTCAACCGCCACCACGTCGCCACATTCACGTGCGCGGAAGCTTCCGTGCCGTAGTTGAACGCACGGCCGCGATCACCGAACACGGAAGGGATGACAAGATGCGCCGGCGACGGGCTGCTCTCGAAGTACGGAGCCTGAGGTTCCGTTGTTGTCAGGGCGCGATATTGGCCGACGAAGAAGGTCGTATCGAAGCTCATTCTTTTCGACGGCCGGGTGCGATAGCCGACCTCATAATCGAGCAGCGCTGGCGCCTGTACAGTTGGATCGCCGCTCAGGCGGATCAGTGCGTACGGAACTCCGGGTATGTGGATCGCCGCAAGATTCATCACGGCGGCGGAATTGGTCCACGAGGGTTGCTGGATGGCCCGGGCGACTGATGCCCAGACCGTATTGTGACTGTCGGCAGTCCAGACGAGCTGAGCCCCGGGCTGGTACTCCAGCCCCGTAATGCCGTTGTGTCCGATCTTGATACCGGCTGTCAGCGCGAGGGAGTTCGAGAGTGAAAATTCGTCCTGGATAAATGCGGTTGGCAGGTTGTCACGCCGGTGTCCCGTGCCCATGGACACTTCGTATCCGTCGACGTAAATCTGATCGGTGATCCGATAACCCGTGCCCGCCACGATGTCATTTCGCGAGCCGAGGCGGAAGTGATACTGCACATCCACGTCGCCTGTATGTTCGATGTTCAGGGACTGATCCCACCGGCGATAACGGTCGTAATAGATCTGCGCCGTGGTCTGCGAGCCGTTCGCGAAAACATGATCCCAACGCGCCAGTATATTGCCGCTGCCGACGCGCACCGCATCTTCAAAGGTCGCAGTCCGGGGCAGACTGTTGTTAAACAGCGTGGTGATCCGCTGGCCATCGGAAACACCGAGAAGATCGCCCTGCACGGTGACCTTGTTTTGACCGGAGAGACTCCAGTCGGAACGGAAACCGGTCTCGAGATTGTGGCCGCCGTCCATCGCGGGGTTGCCGAGCGCGGACCGGGAATCGTTGTGCGAAGAATAGCGGCCGTAGATGCGATACGTACCCGCGGCCCCTGCGGAGCCGCCGTATTGAACCAGGCTCTGATCGCGCAGCGTCGAGCCGACTGCGTTGCTGACAGTAAGTCCGCGCGTTGATTCAGAACTTTTTGTGATGATGTTGATTACACCGTTCATCGCGTTAGCTCCCCAGACGGTGCCGCCGGGCCCGCGGATCACTTCGATGCGTTCAATGTTTTCGAGGGGGACGAATTCCTGATCCCAGAACACGCCGGAAAAGCCGGGTGTGTAAATCGTGCGGCCGTCGATCAGGGCAAGCACTTTGCTCGAGTAGCGCTGATTGAAGCCCCGGATGCTGAGGGCGACGGTGTTGGCGTCAAGTCGTGCAACCTGCACACCCGGGACCATGCGCAGAAGATCGGGGATATCGGTGGCGCCGGAGTGACGTATGTCGTCCTGGGTGATGACGAAGATGGAGCCGCCCGCTTTGGAGAGAGACTGCTCCTTTTTGGAAAGCGAGGTCACCTGCATGTTCATCAGGTCATCCAGGCTGGTGTCGGCGATATTATTCGGCTGGCCGGCAGGAACCAGCGCCGGAATTGCAAAGAAGGCGATGGCGATCGGGGTAAAAATTCGTTTGTACATTTTGATTAACTCACTAGTTCCGCAGGCTGGTTTTCCCGGGGGTGATCTTTTCGGGCTTCAGTTTCTTCCGCCGATTCGTCGGCTTCCCGGGATTCGAGGCGTCCGAAGGCCGCGCGCATACGCTGCTGCTCGCGCATCAGCGACTGAGTTGCGTCTTTGTCCACGGGCCTCGAGAACAGGTAGCCCTGAGCGCAGTCGCAACCGAGTGACGTCAGCGCATCAAGCTGATCCGGCGTTTCCACGCCTTCCGCCACCACGTGCATATTCATGGAGCGGGCCATATCGAGAATGGTGCGAACCAGTTCGGCGCTCTCACCGGTCTTGCTGAGTTCGCGGACGAAGGAACGGTCGATTTTCACCGTGTCAAACGGCAGACGATTCAGGTAACTCAGAGACGAGTAGCCGGTACCGAAATCGTCAATTTCGAGCCCGATGCCCATTGCTTTCAACTGGTCCAGAACCAGGATTGCGTTGTCTGTGTTCGCCATGATGCTGCTTTCCGTCATCTCGAGCTTCAGACAGGTTGCCGGCAGACCGGTTTCCGAAAGCGCCCGGCGAACTTCGGCTACCAGGTTCGCGTCGTTTAACTGGCGGAAGGAGACGTTGACGCTGATCGTGAGATCGCTCTGGCGGAATTCGCGATGCCAGAGGGCCATCTGGCGACAGGCCTCGCGGAGTACCCACATTCCGAGCGGCACAATGTAGCCGGTTTCTTCGGCAACCGGGATGAATTCGGAAGGCGGGACCAGACCGCGCTCGGGATGTTGCCAGCGCACCAGCGCTTCGTAACCCATGACTCTCCCATCGGTGAGCGAAACCTGCGGCTGATAGAAGAGGACCATCTGGTTGAGTTCGATCGCCTTACGCAGGTCGGTTTCGATCTCCAGGCGAGCCTTGGCACGGTCGCGCATGCTCTCGTCGAACACCTCACGTCGGGCCTTGCCTCTGGCCTTGGCGTGGTACATGGCAGTATCCGCGTTGCGAAGAAGGTCTTCGGGATTGTCGGCTGACGACCCGGCGGCTATGCCAATGCTGACGGTTCCGAACACCTGACGGCCGGATATCAGGAAAGGCGAAGCGAGGCTGGTAAGAATGCGGTCGGCCACTGCTTCGGCATCAGCCATATCGTCCACACCGTTAAGCAGGATGGCGAACTCATCGCCGCCGAGGCGGGCGACGACGGAGTGGCCAATGCGGGTCGAACTTCCCCGGACGCTCGCTTTCAGGCGGCCTGCAATACCCATGAGCAGTTCGTCGCCGGCTGAATGGCCCAGACTGTCATTTACCAGCTTGAAGCGATCGAGATCGACGAAGAAGACCGCGAAAGGCGCTTCCTTCTGGACGGCATCTTCAAGGCGATCCATGAAGTAAAGGCGGTTAGGAAGTCCGGTGAGGGGATCGGCGATCTTGCCTTCGGTTATATCGGTTTGGGAGCCGGCCATGCGGATGGCATCGCCGTTTTCATCGCGCACAACTGCGCCGCGGCTCAGCATCCAGGAGTAAGAGCCGTTCTTGTGCCGCATGCGGTATTCGCTGGCGAATTCCGAGGTGGCGCCGGAGCGATGTGCTTCGATTTCAGCGTGGACGCGGTCGGTGTCGGCGGGATGGATTCGGCTGAACCACTCGCTGACGACTGGCCCGATTTCGCTATCGCCATAACCGAGCATCTGCTTCCAGCGGGGTGAGAAGTAGATTTCGTCGGTTGCGAGCTTCCAGTCCCACAAGCCGTCGTTCGATCCTTTCGCTGCGAGCGCATAACGCTGTTCGCTTTCGCGGAGCAGTTCCTCCGCCGCTTTGCGGGCAATCTCGCGGGCTTCAATTTCCGTCAGCATCTTGTTGAAGGAATCAATCAGCACGCGAATTTCAGACCCGCCGCCCGACACAGCGCGCACCGAATAGTCGCGCTCCGTGGTGATGCGGGCTGCTACCGCCGCAAGATCGGCGATAGGCCGTGCGATCGCCTTGCGCATACCTGAACTCAGATAGAGGGCGATCCCCAGAGAGACGAGCAGGACCACGACGAGAATTTCCAGGTACCGCATGAGCCGATCGCGAATACCCGTTTCCGCGCGGACATAGACGGTTCCGATGCGTTCGCCGCGATAAATAATGGGCTGGTACGTGTAAAGGATGTCGTCGCCGATAAAGTGCATGCCGTCGTGGCGCTGCTCGGGAATTGAAAGCGCCTGGCCGTGGTTCGTGTAGTGGGCGACAATCGCGCCGTCGCGATCAAAAAGCGCGGCTTCTACGACGTTGCGGTCCTGACGGAGTGAACTGAGCGCGTCCCGGGCGGCTTTGGCGTCCTCAAAGCTGAGTGCCGCCGTGGCGCTGTCTGAGAGTATCGAGGTTTCGGTGGTGAGTCCGATGGCGGCTTCGGTGCGCTCTTCCTGCTGCTGATACTCATACAGCCATCCGGCAGCAATTAACAGAGCTACGCAGCTATTGAGGACGATCAGAATCCACAGG
Source organism: Acidobacteriota bacterium (assembly GCA_048498815.1). GTDB lineage: Bacteria > Acidobacteriota > Terriglobia > Bryobacterales > Bryobacteraceae > BOG-234. Next base: position 159,204 of record JBEHXG010000004.1, read on the forward strand.
CGGGTTCCGATCGATTGCTCTTTCCGGGGCAGCGGGCCGATGCCGGAAAGGCCGGTGAGTGGCTCTGGTTGCATGAAATTCGCTTCTGGGTTTCCTATCGGCGAAATTCATGCGTTCTTTAGAGGGTGTTTATGGCAGCGTTCAGACGGGGACGCCTATCTTCCACAGTCCGTAGCCAATAGCCTGCCGGAAACAGAGCCACCACTCGCGGGCGGGATGGCTGCCGGCATCTTCCCGGGGCGATCCATAGGCGACGAATCCCTGCCGTGCCAGGATTCTTTTCACTCGGAACATGTGGTAACCATCGCTGACCACGATGCAGGAGCGCAGTCCCATGCGCTTCAGGATTTCCGACGCGGCTGCCAGTGAGTACACCGTGGAATCACCGGTATTTTCCACGATGATGGCTTCGGCAGGGATCCCCTGTTCCACGAGATAGGACCGTCCCACTCCGCCTTCCGTGAAGGAAGGATCGCCGCCCTGTCCGCCGGTTGTCATCACGTACGTTGCAAGATGGCGGCGATACAGCTGGACGGCGTGATCGAGACGGAGCTTCAGAACGGGCGAAGGCTGGCCACGATACTCGGCGGCGCCCATGACCAGGATTACGTCGGCGGGGCGGGCGTCGTCGAGCCTGGCTTCGCGGTAAATCCTGATGGAAAGCGCCGTTAAATAGCCGAGGGCGAACATGATCAGGACCATGAACGCGAGCAGGGCCGGGCGTCTGAGGTGCGTTATTCTGATTTCAATATTGTAGCGGGATGCCGAGAATTCAGACGATTACCAGCCCGGCCAATCCACTGCTTCGTGAGGTCCGGCGGGCGATTTCCCGCAACGAACTGACGGCGGACGGGTTATGTGTTGCCGAAAGCTTCCACCTGCTTGAGGAAGCGGTCCGGAGCGGGCGGGACTTGCCCGTGGTTTTGGCGGCCGCCTCGGTTGAAGCGCGTGTTTTACGGGCCGTGGATGGATTGCCGCAGGCTCGTGTCGTGGTGCTGCCGGATTCGCTGTTCCATGGCCTTGCCTCTACGGAGACCAGTCAGGGCGTTATCGCTCTGGTTCGTCCGCCGGAATGGGAAATCGAGCGGTGGGTTCCCCGCGCCAGCCTGATTGTGGTGCTCGATGGACTTCAGGATCCGGGCAATGCAGGGGCAGTGGTGCGCGCGGCGGAGGCGTTTGGAGCGACCGGGGTGCTCTTTACGAAAGGAACCGCGAGTCCGCACCATCTGAAGACTTTGCGGGCAGCGGCCGGATCGCTTTTTCGGGTGCCGTTCGCCGAGGGGCTTGAGGCTTCGGCGGTCCGCTCACTGCTGCTGCGGGAGCAGGTTGCCGTTTATGCCGCGATGCCGTGGACCGGTATTCAGAAGTTGGCGGGTGCGGTGGATTTTGTGAGACGCTGCGCAATCGTTATCGGGAATGAAGGGCGGGGAATCAGCAAACCTCTGCAGGGGATTGCGGAGGAAGTGGCGATTCCGACTGCCGGAGTGGAATCGCTGAACTCCTCGGTGGCTGCTGCCGTGCTGCTCTATGAAGCGAGTCGCCAGCGCGGTGCGGCGCGAGCCAGGTGAGTTTGTTTGAATCCAATCCGCTGAGCCATTCTGAGCCGGGCGATTCGCGGCGTCCGCTCGCCGATCGCATGCGCCCGGCTACGCTCGACGATTACGCGGGGCAGGAACATGTACTTGGTCCGGGTAAGCCATTGCGGCGGCAGATTGAAAACGATCAACTGACGTCGATCATTCTTTGGGGGCCGCCCGGCGTTGGAAAGACTACGCTTGCGCACATCATTGCGCGAATGACGAAGAGTGAATTTCTGCCCTTCAGCGCGGTGATGTCCGGAATCAAGGAGATCAAGGCGGTGATGGTGGATGCCGAGCGTCTGCGCAAGCTGGGCCGCCGGACCATCGTTTTCATCGATGAGATCCATCGCTTCAATAAGGCGCAGCAGGATGCCTTTCTGCCATATGTGGAGCGCGGCGACATCATCCTGATTGGCGCTACTACGGAGAATCCGTCGTTTGAGGTGAACGCGGCGCTGCTGTCGCGGTCGCGCGTGTACATGCTGAGGGCGCTGACCACGGAGGAGATCGCGGCCCTTCTGCGACGTGCGCTCGCGGTGCTGGGTACCACGGCTAGCGAAGAAATCCTGGAGAAGATCGCCATTGCATCGAATGGGGATGTCCGGTCCGCATACAACACGCTCGAGACCGCCGCGGCCGCAGGCGGGCCGAACGGAATTCAGGAAGCCGCGCTGGACGACGCTCTCGGCAGGAAGGTGCTGCTTTACGACAAAGCCGGTGAAGAGCATTACAACCTGATTTCCGCGCTCCACAAGTCGGTTCGTTCGAGCCAGCCGGACGCCGCGCTTTACTGGCTGGCGCGGATGCTGGAAGCCGGCGAAGATCGCATGTACATCGCGCGGCGGGTGGTGCGGATGGCGATTGAGGATATCGGGCTGGCCGACCCCCGCGCACTGGAACAGTGCATCGCGATGCAGCAGGCAGTGCATTTTCTGGGGATTCCGGAAGGCGATCTGGCGCTGGCGCAGGCCGTGATTTATCTATCCGTCGCTCCGAAATCCGATGCATCTTACAAGGCCCTGGGGGAGGTATCGCGAGAGGTGCGCGAAGGCCGCGCGGAGCCGGTGCCATTCCACCTGCGAAATGCTCCCACGAGGGCGATGAAATCGTGGGGTTATGGGCAGGGATATCAGCATGCGCATGCGTTCGAGGATGCGGTAAACGATATGGAATGTCTGCCGGAATCGCTGGCCGGGCGGCAGTGGTATTTCCCAACCGGACGAGGCGTGGAAAAACGCATCCAGGAGCGACTGGAGGAACTGCGGCGCGCACGTTCGGAGCGCAGTTCTGAGCCGCGGAACTAGAACCCGGACCTGCCCGGACAACGTGTTATCTTTGTCCCTGAGACCACATGCGCCGCGTTTTGATCGCTTCAGGAATCGTGGTGGCATGTTCCGGTCTGCTTGCCGGACAAACGCTTTTTTCCAAGCCGATGAAGGTTCTGGGTGACCCGAACTTCATCGGGACGGCCGCTAACCCTCTTGCATTTGATACAGTTGGCCCAAACTGGGTGGAGGGCCGCGAGCTTAACGGCCCCACCGCGGTGGCTGTGGATAATTCGGTTTCGCCCCCTTATATTTACATCGCAGATACTGGCAATAATCGCGTTCTCGGCTTCCGCTATGCCACGCAGCTTGTGGCTGGGGCGGCCGCGGATATTGTCATCGGGCAGGTTGACCCGTATACGAATCAGGCGCAGGGGCCGGCGAATGGGGGGCGTTCGACCGGGCTGAGCCATCCTTCGGGTTTAGCCGTGGATTCCTCCGGCAATCTGTACGTTTCGGATTCCGGGAATAACCGGATCCTGCGATATCCTCAGCCGTTCGCCGCGGCGAATTCCAATCAGTTTCCGTCGCTGGTGATCGGGCAGAAGACTCTGTCGACCAGCACGGCGAACCTCGCCGGTCTCAGCGCATCTTCGCTCTCGATCAACGGCGTCGCGCGGACCGGAATCGCGATTGACAGCGCCGGGAACCTGTGGGTATCGGACACCGGAAACAACAGAATACTGCGTTTTCCGGCATCGGCGCTCTCAGCCGGCGGTTTTTTCCCTGCCGCCGACACCGTACTTGGCCAGGCTGCCTTTAACACGAATTCCAGTGCCGGAACATCGGCGTCTTCGCGTACGAATTTGAATGGATTAACGGCTCCAAATGGCCTGACGCTCGATGGCGCGGGCAACCTGTTTGTCACGGATCAGCTTTTTCGTGTCCTTGAATTTCCCGCGCCGCTCAGTTCCGGCGAGGCGGCATCTAAAGTGTTTGGCGTCGATACTACGTCGGCCAGCGCCACTACTCCGACGCCGACTGCGCTTAATGGACCGCTGGGCGTCGCTGCCGTATCTGCCGGAACTTTTATCTCTGACACGAACAATAACCGCGTGATGCTCTACAGTGGCGCCGCGGCGCCTTCCGGGCAGGTTTCTCCGTCGGCCGTTGGAGTAGTGGGGCAGACATCGTTCACTCTGAATCAGGCGAATATGGGGAACGCGGATGCGTCCGCTAACAGCCTCAGCGGTCCTACAGATCTTGCGGCCAGCGCCACAGAGCTTTTTGTGGTGGACACCGGTAATAACCGCGTGCTCGTCTTTCCTTACAGCATTGCGGGGGTCGGGGGTATTGCGAGTCGGGTGATCGGTCAGGCGGATTTCCCTTACACCGGCGTCAACATGGTGGACAGCAAGGGGTTTTCCTTCGCCAGCGGATTTCCATCCGGGGCAGTGCTGGATAACAGCGTTTCACCACCGCGTCTTTACGTTGCCGACACGCTGAATAATCGTGTGCTGGGCTTCAAAGATTTTACTCACCTGAAAAATGGCCAGTCTGCGGACCTTGTGCTGGGGCAGCCGGATTTCAACCGGACGATAGTGAATTACCCTTCGGGCTCTGCCACGAAACCTGGCGCTACGGGGCTGAACGTGCCGGTCGGCCTGGCAATCGATTCATCCGGCAACGTATACGTCGCCGACACCGGGAATTCCCGCGTGCTTCGTTTCCCCGCGCCTTTCGCTTCCGGTCAGACGGCGGGGGAGGCCGCCGATCTGGTGCTGGGCCAGCAGAATTTCACGTCAATCATCACGGATGCTACAGCTGTTACTTTGAACGGGCCCACGAGTATCGCGCTGACGTCGGCCGCCGCGCTGGGTTCAGGCGGTGGCTACCTGGTTGTTTCGGATGCGGCTCAAAACCGCGTGCTGCTGTATCAGCAGCCGTTTGTGTCGGGCATGTCCGCGGCGGTAGTGCTGGGTCAATCGAATTTTACGCTGAGCTCTGCCACGGCGGGAACGGCTGGTTTGAATGGCCCCCGCGGAGTTGCGGTGGATATTCAGGATCGCGTGTTCGTCGCGGATACCGGCAACGCGCGAGTTCAGATTTATGGCAAGGCGTCAACGTTGACCAACGATGCGCCCCCTGTGATCAGTCTCGCGGGTGTGTTCTCAAGACCGGTGGCGATTTCGACCGCTACGGCCGGCGACTTCTGGGTTACCGATAATGGAGCGAATCAGCTGGTGCATTTTCCGTCGGCGACCAATCTTCCGCTGAACAATAACGCGTCGGATGCGACGGTGCCCGCGCTTGCTCCTCATTCCGGGTTTGTGGATCCAAACAATAATCTTCTGGTAACGGATGGCATTAATCGCGTCCTCTACTTCGTGCCGCAGATCAACGTTACGAATGCGGCTAATTACAGCACGCGCGCGCTGGCAGCGGGGACGATTGCGGCGCTGTTTCCAACGGTAACCACGACCATCATCGCGAAGGGCACAGCGACCGCACCCGATGGCGCCTTTCCTCTTCCGGCGACCCTCGCCGATACGCAGGTCACGGTGGGCGGCACGCCCGCGCCCCTGCTGTTCGTTTCTCCCGGTCAGGATAATGTGATCCTGCCCCAGTCGCTCGCGACCGGCGGGACGGCAGACCTGCTCGCGCTTCGGCCGTCCACGGGTCAGATTCTTGGCGGGGCTGAAGTGCAACTGGCGGCGGCTTCTCCCGGGCTCTTTACGCAGGCCGCGCAGGGTTCCGGCCCGGCTCTGGCGGTGAATGTACAGGACGGCACGGTCAACAGCTCCAGCCATCCGGTGGTCCGCGGCCAGTATGTGATTTTGTATGGCACCGGTGTGGGGCCTGTGACAGGCGCTCCGGCCGATGGCCAGCCCGCCAGCGGGCAGGCCGCGGGTGATTTTCCGCAGGTGCTGATTGCATCGTCTGGCACCGTGGTCACTTCAACCGGGACTACCACGCTGCCTCCGTTCATCCCTGCCACCGTCAACTATTCGGGCCTTGCTCCCGGGTTTGCCGGTCTGTGGCAGATCAATGTTCAGATTCCGGTGAATGCACAGTCGGGCAGCGCGGTGGTGATTAAGGTCTACGAGAAGGATATTCCGAATCTGGACCAATCCAGTTCTCTGACCACTACGATTGCCGTCCGCTGACCCGCCGTTTACTTTCGGCCCAGAAAACGCAGCCGAACGTTCACCGCGCGCCTCTGGCCTCGGCTGAAGGTGAGGTATTCCGGCGAATCCGCATCGCTGTTAACGAAGTTTGGATTGGCGCGGTCGAGTACGTTCACCAGCCCCGCGCGCCACGCCCAAAGATACCCTCGAAAGTAAAACCGCCGCTCGAGAGCGATGTTGACCGTCAGGTAATCTGGGAAACGGAGGTTGTTTGGTGCGCCGGCAAGAAGTCCGTTTTCGTGGGTGGATGTGAACGGAAACCCGGTTCGGTGGTCGGTGAGGAGCTGGAAGTTTGTCTCTCCGACGATGCGGCTGAGAACCCCCGGGAACCATTTCCTGTTCACTGGCATCCAGCCCCACATCAGGAAGCGATTGGGCGCGTCCCAGGCCTGCGGACCAGCGGCCTGCGGCGACAGTAGCGGGTTTTCGATTGTATAGTCGAGAGCCGAGTTCGCCTTCGCGCGCGATCGCGTATAGCTTGCCGACCACTGGTACTTCGAAAGAAACGTGCGCCGCAGAGTCATTTCAGCAGCCTCGTACGAAACGCGGCGCGAATTATCGGCCATATACTCATCCTGCGTCGGCGACAGAGGCAACAGATCGAACACGAATCCGCGACTTCCCTGACGTGAGGTCAGATCGAGACGTCCAAGAAACTTCCATGGCAATGGGCTTTCTGCCGACACACTTGCGAGCGTAAACCGAGGCAGGCGCAGAGCGGCCGGGTTGACAGAATATGCAACCTGCAGCGGAGCTCCCAGCGCCACCCCGTTTGGACCGAAAAATGTGGTTAGGCTCGATTGATCCTGTCCGCGCGCCAGCAGCGCCAGCGGCAGGGAATCGTAATAAATACCCCAGCCGGTCGAGAGTCGCGCACCCTTTAATAATTTCGGCGCCCATGCCGCCGCCAGTCTGGGGCCGGCGGGCGTCCATCCTGTCACGCCATTCCATTGCAGACGGAAACCCAGGTCGAAGGTCAGCGAAGGCACCGGCATCCAGTGGTCGGCCGCATAGTTGTAGACTTCAATGTTTCCCGTGGACTGATGAGGAGTTCCGACGAACTGAATGGCTCGCACGACGGAACCGTCCATGCGGATCACGCTCAGATCATGCCGAATCACCGTTTGGTTCAGGCTGCCATTTTCGATGTCGCTGCCCAGCCGGAACTGATGCGTCCCCCCCAGATGAACAGTCTTGAAAGCCACATTGACAACGCCCTCCTGCCGGGTGGCATGCGACGTCTGATCACGAAAGAAGTTGCCGGAGGATCCGAAAGGAGTAATTTCGTACGGCGTCGAACCGCGCGGGGAACTACGCGTATAACTTGTTGTCTCCGCGAATCCGGCCTCCACCAGGTTGCCGCCGACAATGAATTGATCTTTCAGCGTGGACACGACCAGGCTGGATCGCTGATCGAGCGTTGTCTCAGCCGGGTTGAGTACAGACAGGCCGTCCTGCCAGATGTTGGACCGGTTGTAGAGAACACCCCCTGTCAGCGTCTGCCAGTCGGAAACGTTCCATTGAAAACGCGTCAGATCGCTGCCGCTGAAGCTGCTGGTGCGATTTTGCCCACGCGGCAGGCCCGATACGGTGTCGGCGGTATAGAAAGGATCGAGCGCGGTGTGGAACCAGGCCTTCTTTTTCCTGATCGGCCCGGAGACCATCAGCCGCGGCGACCAGTGGTTCAGATGGAACCCGCCGGACGTATCGATTGACGGTACTGGATTGGTAGCGCCAAACCGCCAGCGATCGTCGCCCATTTCGGTTCGGATGTTGATCGTTCCCGCTGAGCCTTTGTCCTCGGCCGGCATCCGGTCGGAAGCCCATTCGATCGCCTGCACGGTGTCAATGCTGAGGCGCGCCGTGAGGCCGCCAGTGGATGGATTTGCGATATCGAAGCCATCGAGTCGATAGCCGGTTTCGTTTACGCCGCCTCCGTTGAAGTGCACAGCGCCGGAGTTATCCTGGATCGCTCCCGGCATCAGCGGCAGAGCGCGGCGATAATCCTGTGAAGCCACGTACGGCAGATTGAGTATCGACTGACCGTCGAGTCTCTTGACCTCGGCAGTCTGTTCAGCGTCCACGACTGGCGGGGAGTAGGCGACGTTGACAGATTCCGCGAGTTCCTTCAGGTGGGTCATTCGGATTTCGATCGGCGTCGCCGCGTCGAAAGGAACGCTCCTGTCGTTGACCAGAAAGAATCCTTCACGCTGCACGATCAGCGCATAGGCGCCGGCCGCGGGGAGCTCGGCGTGGAATGCGCCCGCGGCGTCCGTCATTGCGACGGCAGAGGTGGAGGAGGATTCAGGCGCCGAAAAAGTAACACGCGCGCCCGCAACCGGATTGCCGGTCTCGTCGGTCACGCTGCCGTTAACATTTATCCCCGCGGAGAGGATCTGAGCCGCAGCCAGGACTGCCAGCGCCAGTTTGCGCACAGCTACATAGTATCGGAAGAGCCGATCAGCTTCGCATGCGCAGCAGCAGATAGAGGCCGGCAAGAGAGAACAAAGTGTCCGGCGCCCAGGCGGCCACCACAGGAGGGAGATATCCTACATTGCCCATCTGCACGAAGAGCTGTTCCGCGCCGAGATAGGTGATCGCAAGCGCGATGCTAACGCCGACTCCCGCCATAGCACCACGATTGCCAACGAGAAATCCAAACGGCACCGAAATCAGGGCAATCGTCAGGGCGAAAAGCGGCGTAGTGAATTTCTTGTAGTACTGCACCTGGAGCCGGACGGTATCGAAGCCGCTTTTTTTGAGCTCTTTAATATACGCAGCCAGTTCAAGATAATTCATCTGCTGGTTCTGCCGCACTTCTTTGAGGAAGTCGCCGGGTACCTCGGTCAGTTCGGGGAAAGTTGTGACCGTGAAGTGCGTAGTGCGGCATTCGATCACGCGATCGCAGATATCGAGCGAGTCGCCCTGTTCGAATACCCAGGCTTTCGCGTTGGGCTCCCAGCGCGCACGATTGGCGTTGATCTGGCGCGTCAGACGGAACGTCCGGGGATCGATTTCATAGACCCAGGGCTCAACCATGACGTTTTCCGCAATATCGAAATAGCGGAAATAGAACACGCGGTTTTCGTGGAAGACCCATTTGCGCTGCGGATTCATGTAGGTCTGCGCTGGCCGGCCTTTGATCTCGTTATGAATCGAATCCTGAATACGGTTCGCATTCGGGATCCACTGATAATCGGCCGCGAAGGCGGCAGCGCTCAGGACCGCCGTCATCAGGATTACCGGCAACCCCAGGCGCCGCACACTGATGCCGCAGGCTTTGAATGCGGTAACTTCATTGTTCATCGTCATCACGCCGAAGGTGACGAGAACCGCGAGCAATACGGCGAACGGCAACGTATCGTAAATCAGTTCCGGCGTGAGGAATGCGTGATAACGCGCCGCATGCAGCATGGGAACGTGATTCTTCACCACATCGCCCAGCAGCTCGAAGAAAGTATAAATCTGCGTCAGAGAGACGAACGCCGCCAGCCACAGCATGAAGTAGAACAGGAAGCTGGCGAGAATGTAGTTGTCCATGATGCGGAACAAAGTGACGCGGAAGCCGGAGACCGGCGCTTCGCTGCGTCGGGGAGTCCTTTCGCCGGGCAGCCATCGCGTGAGTGCTGCAAGTCTGGCTTCGAGAGCGCCGCGAAGACCGCCGAGGATATCGCGGTCGCCCGGTAATTCCATGCGCGCGATCAGAACCAGTCCTGCGATGCCAAATACCGCGTTCGGCAGCCAGGAGCCGGTAATTGGACTCAGGGAGCCCGAGCGCGCCATGTTCGTCAGCGCGATGAATGCCATGTAGTAACAGCAGAAGCAGAGAAAGATCGCCCACACGTAGGCCGAAGACCGTCCACCCCGCTTTGAGGAAGTGCCCAGAGGGATGCCAACCATGGCCAGCATGAGGCAGGCGACAGGCAGAGCCAGGCGACGGTGTAGTTCCAGTGAGCCGTCGGTCCAGTCGGTGGAACGGCGCGGGAGATCGTGGATATACCGGATCAGTTCGCGTGTCTTCATCTCCTTCACCGGTTTCACCGCCTGCACCGCCGGCGGGGCCTGCTGCAGTGCGGTGTCGCCCGCGGGCGCGGCAGAGTGAATCGGCGATTCGTGTACGCTCTGATCGATAAGGTGGAGCTGGATGCGATTATTCTTCGCGTCCGGTATCGCAAGGGCCTCGCGCGCCAGAGTGATCAGCGGACCCTTTGGCTGCTCGCCGCGGACGGACTTGCGTTCCGAAGGCGGCGTGACGTCGGCGATAAACACGCCGCGCCAGACTGAGGGCCCGACGCCGGACAGCACATCGTTTACATAGAGGACTGTGTTGTTGTTCGTGAACTGCTCCTGGAAAATACCAGGAACGACGTCCGCCGTCACCTGTTGGGTAGCGACCTTGCGAAGGAGCCGGTACTCTTCTTTGATCGCCAGTGGATTCAGCCAGACCGAACACGCGCCGGAAACGGCCGTCGCGAGCACCGCGAACAGCAGCACCGGAACCACCACAACGCGGGTGGAGACGCCGAGCGCGCGCATCGCCACCATTTCGTTATCGCCGGACATGCGCCCCAGTCCGATCAGGATTCCGACCAGCACTCCAAACGGAATGCTGAGGATCAGTTCCGGCAGCAGGTTCAGGCCGATTAATTCCAGTACGACCGCGCCACGCGCAGACCGCACCAGCAGCTCAAAGAGCGGCCCGATGTGCTGCAGGAAGATGACAAACGTGACGATGATCGTTGCGAGCAGTGAACCGGCGAGGATCTCACGAAAGACGTAGCGACCGAGGATCCTCATTGTGGCGGCAGAGATGGCGCCGGGCTATCTTGCGGTTGCCACCGCTGCTTGTGACAGCATAGGCGACGGTGCGAAGGGCAGCTTCGGAAGCTCATCCTCCATCTTAGTCAGTTCAAGATCGTCGATCAGAAGCGAGGGCGCGACAACGGCGACGCCGGTAGTGTACGCACCCGCGCCAACCTGCGCGAAAGTAGCGCCGTTCTCGAGGTAGTTGAGGGTATTCCTGTCATCGCCCGCCGAAAGAATGTCTTTCAGCGAGCGCGCATTCACGCCACGGAGACGCACGCCGCGAATCATTTCCTCGTGACCGTCCGTGTAGAGGCGGTAAATGTACAACGGCATGGAGACAGGTCGTCCGCCGCCTCCGGTGTTGCCCACCAGCCGGCGCATTTCATCGGCGGCTGCGGTGGAGGGAAAATCCATCTTGCGGATCACGATTCCGTAGGCAAGGCCGCGCTGCTGGCAGAGATCGATCATCTTGCGCCGCATTTCCGAGAGCGGTGTGGTTTCGTGCGTCGTTACGATCAGATTGGTCGGCGTGGGGTTGCCGGCAAGAAGCGCATGTCCATTGGAATCGCTGTAGCCGCGTACGGGAGTGCGGGTGCGGAGGAAATCTTTCAGGACACCCTTTTCCACCAGCGAAACCTTCTTGCTCGGTACGCCTTCGTCGTCTACTTCCTCGTTGCCGAACATCGGCAGCGTGGGATCGTCCACCACGTCAAACATCTCGGGCATGATGCGGACCCCACGGCGGCCTTCGAGATCGGTAGGATTGCCCGCGCCGCCCACGCCCACGAGTTTGCGATTGATGTGGAGATTGCGACCCAGAATTTCGGCCAGCAACTGCGGTGAGGCTACCCCTTCGAACAGCATGGGGCCGGAATAAGAATCGCCCATCGGCGCGGCGGCGAGCTTCGTGACCTGCTCGGCAACCGTCTTCGCGGCGGCCGTGAGCTCGGCCTCGCTGAACATCTTCGTCACATCGTCCGTATAGAAGAGGGCGGAGTCGCGCAGGATCATGCCATCGGGAGCCTGAGCCGAAGCGCGGATTTCGAATTGACCTTCTGCCTGGGGGATGCGAATTGTGGTGCCTTCGGAATCCACCAGGCGATGCACGGCATCCACCGCCGAATAATCGGCTACCGAGGCGCGCAGATTCGGATAGGCGTTAAATACCGCCGAGACACGCTTCGTTCGCTCATTCCAGGCTTTGTCATCGAACTTCGCTGCCGGGCGCTCGTGCAGAAGAGTGTTGGCTTTGCCCGGTTCGTAGTCGGGGAGTTGTTCCGTCACCGTCACACTGCGCAGTGCCGCGCGCTTTCGCGCGATCGCCTGCAGCGAGGCCTTGTAAGCCGCATCCGTCTGGAGCCAGAGGAACTGCCGAATCACGCCGGCGTCGTCATCCAGAGGAAATCCGAAGCTGCCGCCGCGGCCGGAGCCGCCGAAGTTTGTCTGATCGAAGTTGTAATCACCTACGCGCAACTGCAATCCGCCAAAGCGAAAAGGCTCTGACGAAGTCCCCAGCAGACCGCCCATCACCGCCGTGGCCGACCACTCGTGCCCCGCATCGGCGCTGTAGCTGATGAAATACGGCTTCTCCAGCTTCTGAAGAGAGAGAGTCATGGAGCGCTGCAGTTCTGCCTTCATGGCGTCCATGAGTAAGTCTGAACTCTGCGCGAAGAGCGCCGCCGCGGCGGTCATGCCGCCGAGCACAAGGCGCGAAATCCTGATGGTCATGTTAGTTTGTGGCTCCCGATTTGGCGGGTGCGGCCGAGGCGATAAGAGGAGAAGGCAGCAGCGGCAGTAAATCCTGGCCCTGCTGTTTCTTCTCGACTTCGATTTCGGAAATCAGAATTGCCGGCGAGACAGCGGAAACCGGAACGCTACCGGATTCTGCGCCGCAGAAGCCGTTGAATACTTCCATCTTGTCCGATGTGGCGAGAATCTTGGCGAAGCTGGCAAGCGGGGTGCCCACGATGTCGGCGCCGCGGATCAGTTCATCGGGGCGGCCATCCGCATACACCTTATAGACGATGACGGGCACTACCGAGAAGGCCTGCAATCCACCGCGCTGGGTGGTGGTGAAACCATTCGTGATGTTATCGAAGTAAATTCCGTAGGGCTTATTCTGCCGCTTGATCTCGTCGATCAGCATCTGCTTCAGCTGCGCATCCGGCACGGCCTTAGCGCTGCTGACGATCAGGTTGCTCTGACGGGAAACCACCTCGCGTCCTGGCTGGCGGCGGCCGTGCCCGTTGGAATGATCGAAACCTTCGATCGGTGAGCGAGACATCAGGAAGTTCTTCAGAATGCCGTGGTCCACCGAAACGACCGGGCGCGCTTTCTGACCCTCGTCGTCATATTCGTAATAGCCGTTGAGGTCCACGCCTGCGATGTTCTTGAGCGTCGGATCGAAGGTGACAGTAAGGAAGTCCGGCAGAATCTTCTCGCCAACCTTCTGCGTAAAGGTCTGACCTTCGGATTCATCCTTCTGGCGATGCCCTTCAATGCGGTGCCCGAAGATCTCATGAAAGAATACGCCCGCCGCGCGTCCCGATAGAATCGCCGGGCCCACGAACGGCTCGGCCACCGGGGCCTTCAGCAGGTCTTCCACATGCGTCGCCACCTTCTTTATCGCGGCACGAACCTTATCGGCGCTCGCCAGACCGTCGGTGTCGAAAGCCTCGAACGAATCGAAGTCCGCTACATCCATGCCGTCTTTGGTCTTGGCGCTGGCGGAAATAATGATGCGCGCGTAGCCGCGTCCCTGCTGAATCTTCGTGCCTTCGGTACTGGCGAAATAGCGGTTATCCTGAGAAATCGATACGGAAACCGAGGACGACAACAGATCCGGATAAGCCCGGAAGTCGCGCGACCAGTCGCGCGCGGCGTCCGCCCACTTCGATTCGCTCCACCGGGGCGATTCCAGTGCTTCAGTGTGCGCGTAGCTTTCTTCCTTCGAGAAATCGGCGGACTGATCGCGATCGGCAGCCTTCACCTGCTGGCCGGTCTTGATTCTCACCAGACGATCGGCGGCGGCACGATACACCCGATCCGTCTCCAGCCACATGCGCTGCTTGAGCGCGCCCGGAACGTCCTCAATCGAGACGGGAGCCGCGGAAGTAAACTGCACCTGCTCGCCACGGGATCGCCGGAAATTATCCATCGCGGGATCGCCCACGCGAACGGTGACATCCAGATAGCGGTTGTGGTTTTCGGAAGTAGAAGTCATAACGCCCAGGGTGGCGGCAACAGCGTGGGAGTTAAGATCGGTGATCTCATACGCCATGAAGTACGGGGGCGTATCGGCTTTTTTCAGTGCGTCGAAATTGCGCTGCAGCTCCTGGCTCATCGTATCGAGCACGATGTTGTCCGAGGCGCCGAATGCGACCACCGAAATGGCCAGTAAAGCGATCAGTCTTGCTGGTTTCACAATGAATTGACGATAACACGGGGGAAATGTGCCGTTGTGCGAAATCTCGCCTTCCGTCGGCCCTGTGTCACCATCAAAGAGACGGTCCCCGATGCCCCACGGTTCCACGCCCCGCAAGCCCGAAGTGATGAGTCCCGCCGGCTACTGGCCGCAGCTTCACGCCGCCGTTGAAGCCGGCGCCGATGCGGTGTATTTCGGTCTGAAACACTTCACCGCGCGCGCCAAGGTCGGCTTCACGATTGAGGAGTTGCCGGAAGTGATGCGGACCCTGCACACCCGGGGCGTACGCGGCTATCTGACCTTTAATACGCTCGTTTTCGAGCACGAGCTTTCCGCCGCCGCTCACGCGATTGCGGCTGCCGCGCGGGCCGGCGTGGATGCGCTCATTGTGCAGGATGTCGGCATCCTGCGTCTTGCCCGCGCGATTGCGCCGTTGCTGGAACTCCACGCCAGCACGCAGATGTCGATTACGGATTCTCAGGGAGTTCGCTTCGCGCAGGACCTGGGAGTGGACCGCGTAACTCTGGCGCGCGAGCTTTCGCTGCCGGAGGTGCGGACAATCCGTGAGCAGACTGGTGCTGAACTTGAAGTTTTCGTTCACGGCGCGCTTTGCGTTGCCTACTCCGGTCAGTGCCTGTCTTCCGAAGCGTGGGGCGGACGCAGCGCGAATCGTGGGCAGTGCGCTCAGGCGTGCCGCTTGCCTTACGACCTGATCGTCGATGGCGAACAGGAGCCTTTAGGCGATGCGCGCTATTTGCTTTCGCCCGGCGATCTTTGCACCGTGGCAGAGGTTCCCGAACTCATCGCCGCCGGCGCCGGGGCGTTGAAGATCGAAGGCCGTTATAAAGATGCCGATTACGTGGCGCTCACCACGCATGCTTATCGCGATGCGATGGATCGCGCGCTTTCGGGCACAGCGCCACAACCTGTCGAACTTTCCCGCGAGACACAGAGGCTGGAACAGGTTTATTCGCGGGGTCTAGGGCCGTGGTTTGCTTCCGGCACGAACCATCAGACCGTGGTGCGGGGACGCGCTCCCCGTCATCGTGGTATCCGCATGGGAAGAGTCGCTGCGGTTGAGTTCGACCGCGTTGTGATTGAGCCGGCAAGAGATCCGGCAATTTCACCGCTCAAACCGGGTGATGGGGTGGTTTTTGATGCCGCGGACTGGCGCAGTCCGGGCGAACCTGAGGAAGGTGGACGCGTCTACGAAGTTTCGAAGCGCGGACGAAATCTGGAAGTGGCATTCGCGAACGGAGCCATTCGCTTTGATCGGATTCGAGTGGGCGATCTGTTGTGGAGAACTGATGATCCGGAGATCCGGCAGTTCACCCGGCCCTTCACCGAATCCACTGCGCCGGTGCGTCGACAGACTGTGAATGTCCGGATCGAAGCCAATGAAGGCGAGCCACTTCGTACGGTTTGGAAATGCGGAGGGCATGAGGTGATCGCGGAATCGCCGTCTGCGCTGCAGACTGCAAGAGGGCAGGGAATTACGGCTGACCTCATCCGGGATCAATTGGGGCGCCTCGGCAACACGCCTTATCAGCTTGGCGAAGTTGATCTTCAAATTACCGGCAACCCATTCGCTCCGGCGTCGCTGCTGAATCAGGTTCGTCGGCAGGCGGTTGAACTGCTGCAGCAAACGCAGTCAGCGCTGGTGACGGGCGAGGTTCGCGACCCTGAGGCGGCATTGGCCGGCCTTCTGCAAGACGCTCCGAACTTGGAAAAAAAGGAGGAACCCGCGCTCCACCTCCTGGTCCGCACTCCCGAACAACTCGAGGCGGCACTCGCCCTTACTCAGCAACCCGCGAGCATCACACTCGATTATCTGGATCTCTACGGCCTTCGCCCCTCTATCGAACGCGTGAAGCGTTCGGGCATTGCTGCGAGAGTGGCCAGCCCGCGCGTGCTGAAGCCGGGCGAAGCGCGAATCGTCAACTTCCTGCGCGATCTCGATTGCCAGATCCTCGTCCGCGCATCCGGTATTCTGCACACTCTTCAGAACTCGGGCACGCATCTCACCGGCGACTTCAGCCTCAATGCCGCAAACTCCATCGCGGCCGCCGAATACTTCGCCCGAGGCCTTGCGCGGCTCACCCCCGCTCACGATCTCAATGCCGCACAAATCGCTGACCTGGCGCAGCGCGTCGGTCCCGGCCGCTTTGAGGTCGTTGCGTGGCAGCATTTGCCGGTCTTCCACACGGAACACTGCGTGTTCTGCCGTTTCCTCTCTACAGGCACCTCTTACAAGGATTGCGGCCGTCCCTGCGAAAAACACACCGTGGAACTGCGCGACCATAACGGTCGCTCTCATCCGGTGCTGGCCGACGTGGGTTGTCGAAACACGGTCTTCGGCGCCGAAGCTCAGGAGGCCAGTCAGCATCTCGCGGACTGGCTCGAAGCCGGCATCCGGAACTTCCGCCTGGAATTCGCCCACGAATCCGGCGCCGAACTCACCCGCGTCGCCCGTGCCTTCCAGTCGGTGCTCGCCGGTCGCCTCTCCGGCCTTGCAATGCGCGCGGAACTGCGAGCAGCGGCTCCCGACGGCCTGACGGAAGGAAGCCTTTACGTTGCAAAGGATTACCTCGCTCTGCCCATCCTCCAATAGCCGCATCGGGCGCTATACTGGGCTTTTTCAGCCCTAATTCCGATGACAATCATGGATGTCAACCAGATCCGGCGAATTCTGCCGCATCGCTACCCTTTCCTGCTCGTGGACCGCATCGTTGAAATGGATGACGACCACGTCGTCGGCATCAAGAACGTCACAGTCAATGAACCATTTTTCGTTGGCCACTTTCCGGAGTTTCCGGTGATGCCAGGTGTCCTCATCGTGGAAGCGATGGCGCAGACCGCCGGTGTGCAGGTACTGTCGAGCATTCCCGATCGCGAAAACAAGCTCGTTTTCCTGGTTGCAGTGGATGGCGCGCGGTTCCGTCGTCCCGTTGTTCCAGGCGATCAGCTTCGCATCGAAATGCGTGTGATCAAACGCAAAGGCACGGTCGCGAAAATGGCTGGCAACGTTACGGTTGACGGTGTGGTTGTTGCCGAAGCTGAAGTGATGTGCAAGCTGGAAGACAAGGCCCCCGCTGATTCAAAAAGCGAGACGCCGGCGTAGATGCCGGCTCACGCCACAGCCATCATCGATCCCGCTGCCCGCATTCACCCGGACGCAGATATCGGTCCGTTTTGCGTCATCGGAGCGGAAGTGGAAATCGGCGCCCGCACCAGGCTCCTGGCCCACATCTATGTGGAAGGTCCAACCACCATTGGTGAAGACAACGTCTTCTACCCTTACTCTTCTATCGGCGCGGTATCCCAGGACCTGAAGTATCGCGGCGAGCGTGCCTACACGCGCATCGGCAACCGCAACAGCATCCGCGAATTCGTTACGGTTCATCGCGGCACCATCGGCGGCGGCCTCTACACGACCATCGGCGACGACTGCCTCATCATGACCTATGCTCACGTCGCGCACGACTGCACACTGGGTAACCACGTCATCCTTGGCAACAGCGTTGGCCTGTCGGGACATGTAACCGTGGAGGACTGGGCCGACGTCGCTCCTTATAGCGGCGTGCATCAGTTCTGCCGCATCGGCCGACATGCCTTCGTTGGGCCGTACAGCGTGATTAAGCAGGATGTGATGCCTTTCTCTCTCACCAGTGTGCAGCCGGAGGTTCAGGTTTACGGTGCGAATTCGATCGGGCTTTCGCGGCGCGGATTTGAGAAACCCGCAATCGAATCGCTGCAGACCGCGTTACGCCTGCTGACCCGTGCGGGCCTTAATACGAGCCAGGCTGTGGAGAGGATCAAAGCGGAAGTTCCCGCTTCCTCCGAAGTGGAGGAACTGCTCGCCTTCATTGCATCTTCGCAGCGCGGTGTGATTAAGGGATGAAGTACGGCATCATTGCCGGAAATGGTCGGTTCCCCGTGCTCGCGCTCGAAACCGCGCGCCGGCAGGGCGACGAAGCCGTCGCCATTGCGATACGCGAAGAAGCGTCGCCCGATGTGGAACGCGCGGCGTCCAGGTGTCACTGGATCTCGCTCGGCGAACTCGGGAAGCTCATTGAAATCTGCCGTGCCGAGGGGCTTCGCCAGATCATGATGGCGGGCCAGGTGAAGCATGCAAAGATTTTTTCTTCGATCCGCCCGGACTGGAAGTTGATCAAAGTCCTGGCTTCGCTTCCGTTACAGAATACGGATTCGCTGATTGGCGGTGTGCAGAAAGCCCTCCTTGATGAGGGCATTGAGCTCGTGGATTCCACGACGCTGCTGAAGCCGCTGCTCGCGAAGCTGGGTCCGCTCACGAAGCGCAGATTCGCCTCCGCTGAAGAGCGCGACATTGACTACGGGCGGCGTATTGCCCACGCGCTGGCGGGGCTTGATCTCGGCCAGAGCGTAGCCATTGCCGATCGCGCCTGCGTTGCGTTGGAAGCCATGGAAGGCACCGATGCGATGCTGCGCCGCGCGGCGAGTCTGGTTGACGGAAAGAATCTCTCACTCGTCAAGGCATCAGCCCGCCGCCGGCATCTGCTCTTCGACGTTCCTGCCATCGGCCCGCACACGATTGATGTAATGATCGAAACAAATACCACGGCGCTTGCGGTTGATGCAGGCCGCACGCTGTTGATCGACATGGAAGAGTTGATCGCAAAGGCCAACAGCGCGAAGATCGCCATTGCCGGCATGGAGACGCTGGGATGAGCGTTCGTATCGCTGTAATCGGAGCCGGAGCGTTCGGTCGCAATCACGTTCGTGTAGCTGCGGAGAATGCGCGTGCCCACCTGGTGGCGGTTGTCGATGCAGATCTCGCCAAAGCGAAAAAGGAAGCTGCGGTTTATGCTGCCCAGCCCTTTGCAACCGTCGAAGACATCATCGGCAAGGCAGATGCTGCCATCGTCGCCGCGCCGACTTCAGCACACGCGGAGATCGGCTGCCGCCTGCTCAATGCCGGCATAGATGTCCTCATCGAAAAACCGATCGCGCCAACCCTCGCTGAGGCCGATCAACTGATCGAAGCCGCTTCCCGCAACAATCGAATCCTTCAGGTGGGACACCTTGAGCGCTTCAACCCGGCAATCGTGGAACTGGAACGCATAGCCACAGTTCCCCTGTTTTTCGAAATCCATCGCATGAGCGTCTTCACGTTCCGCAGTCTCGATGTCGACGTCGTGCTCGATCTCATGATCCACGATCTCGACATCGTCCTGGCGC
>JBEHXG010000005.1:0-172077 GCA_048498815.1 Acidobacteriota bacterium
TCTCTTCGCTGTGCTTCGTCTTCTTCATCTGAAAAACTCCTCGTTGGTTTTCGGAGCTTTCCAAATTATGATTGGCTTAGTTTACTGGGGGCACGTCAGTAGCAAGCAGGAGTCAACGTGGGCTAAAACTCAACTCCGTCAGGAATTACTGTCGAGGCTGAACACGAATGACGGCGTTGAACACCTTGGTTTTGAGTTTAGCCCTGCAATTGCAAAGAGTGTTGCTTAAACTTTGGCTTAGAGGGCAAATCCCCAGGGATCGCACCGTATTCAGGAATCCGTCTCACTCAGGTTTCTTGGATTTGATCGACGCGCCAAGCTGGAACAAATGTTTGAATGCATCAACGCGCGCAGAATAGAGCGGGTCAAGACTGGAGATCGTCACGACCAGAGCCCATACGAGAGATGCCCCGGCGAGATACTCAAAGAATGGGCCTGGGGTGAGGATCTCGAATTTCGAACAGGCCCAAACTGCGGCCGCTGGCAGGAATCCTGTGACAACGATCCGAACTCCGCCGCCAATGCGAAACGCCCACCTCTCCGAGATGCTAATGGAGTCCGGTTCGACTCGTGGCAGACCGTCCCAATCGCCCTTTAGCACTGAGATCAGAATCGTGGTGACTTGTTCGGTAAAGCGTTCCTTGGTGTCCGATTTCGGCATTAGGACCCAACGCTTAAGGCGCCTTAAAGCTGCGGCATTCTTTGATGCCATTTCCTTGAGCCATCGGTCGTCAGCGAGATTGCCTGTCTGGAGTTGCGACGGCATGCCTTCTTCCAGGGTTGAGGCAGCGGTTTCAAGCTCGGCGACCAAGGCCCGCTTCACGCTGAGTTCGTTCCATCGTAGGGGAGTTCCTTTAAGAATCGATAAAATCTCAAGGAGGCTATTCACGAGAACAGCATCCGGGTTAGCCCGTTCAATAAAGATGTAGCGAATGCTGATCAAGCTGAGCGCGAAAAAGAGGATGCTAAAGGCGAACGCCGTTCCAAGCCCATGCGCGACATCGAATAGACCCCAAACAGTTCTCGCGCCGAGTTGGCGCTGTAGACTTGGCAGAGAATGCCACAAGCCGTAAGCGGCAGATAGTAGTGCCGTCCAGGTGGCCATCAGGACAACTGAGGGCAACCGACTCATCTTCAGCCTATCGGTGATCAACGTCGGCAGAAAAACGAGCACTGAAACGCCGACAAGGAGCCCAAGATCGGCGAAGGGATGCGCAGACTCTTTAAACCTGAGATATCGCGGGTAAACGAATGCAAGCCACATGAGGACAACCACAAGCGCTGCTCGCATGCATTTGACTTGTGGAATTAGCAGCCGATTAATGTGGCGGCGAAGTGGCGACTGCGTCTGATGTCGAAGTTCAGCTTCTACCGGTAGCGGTTCGAGGAGTTCTCTCTTGTTGCGGGCGATTCTGACGATGAAACGCCGAATACCCTTTCGGCGTACGAACCAAGCCGGGCGAGCCTCCCACATTTCCTTCAGTCGGAACACAATCCCGCGGCACAAATCCACCACTGCACTCGTGCCGGCGCGGCTTAACGGAAGTTCGCGGGTGTACAACTTGAGAGATCCAAGCCGCAGCTGGCCACTGGAACCGTCCGTTTTTGACAACTCTGGCTCTGACAGCATGGATCTTCGCGTCGCCTCAAACTGTATGACGGCCCCTCTGTGATTATATGTTTTCTGGGCGAGCCACCGTTGCCGCGCGATTGCCTCCGGATGAAACTATCGGGACAGTGATTGTTTGCGCCTTGGGCAATTTTGGGTAATGCGCGACGGCAACGGCGGCAAACGCGGGCGGCGAGGCAACGAGAAATCTGCAACTTTCACATTCGCGGATATGCCCCCTGGTTCGAATCTCACCCTCACCGCCATCCTTCAGGCAATTCCGCGCGGATCCGTATGCAGGCAGTTACTTGCACCGCTTCGAAGCGAGATTCGCTGGAGCATGCCCCCGCTCGCGATAACTGCCTGAACCTGCCGAATCGAATTCGCGGTCGGTATGCCAGGCGTACTATCACGTAGTCATGCTAACGGGGTTATCGGCGTATTCCAGGGGCGCAGGTTCGTGGTCGAAGAATCGATAGAGCGAGGGCAGCACGACCAGGGTCAGCAGTGTCGATGTAATTAGCCCGCCGATGACCACAATCGCCAACGGGCGCTGCACTTCCGCTCCCGGACCGGTTTCGAACAGGAACGGTACAAGACCCAGCGCCGCCACGGTTGCTGTCATCATGACGGGCCGGAACCGGGCGGCCGATCCGTGGCGGATGGCCTGACTTAATTCCATGCCGGATTCACGCAGGTTCCGGATGTAGGACACCAGAACCACGCCATTCAAAACCGCGATTCCCCACAGCGCAATGAAGCCGACGGACGCGGGCACCGAAAGGTATTCTCCGGAAACATAGAGAGCCACCACGCCGCCGATCGACGCGAACGGAAGGACCAGAATGATGAGCGATGCGAAGCGCAGCGACCGGAACAGCAGGTAGAGCAGGAAGAAGATCGCCGCGATCGTGATTGGAACAATAATCATCAGGTGGCGTCGCGCGCGCTGCATGTTTTCGAACTGCCCGCCCCACTCGTAGTAGTAGCCCGGCGGCAGTTTCACCTGTTGCCGAACTTTGCTCTGCAGTTCGGCAACAAAACCGCCCAGATCGCGATCCGCCACGTTGACCCCGACATTGATACGACGCTTGCCCATTTCCCGCTTGATCTGCGAAAGGCCTTCGTGCACTTCAATGCGCGCCAGGTTCCCGGCCGTGACCTCCTCTCCGTGACTGGCGCGCAGAAGAATGTTGCGGATATCGTGCACGCTGTTGCGCAGCTCTTCCGGATAGCGAACGACCGCCTGGAACCGCCGTTCACCCTCGTAAATATCAGTGGCGACCGCTCCGGCGACCGCGGCTTCGAGAACGTCGTTCACGTCGGAAACGTTCATGCCGTGCCGGGCAATAGCCTCCCGGTCGATGGTGGCGTCCAGGTTGTTCTGGCCCGCTACACGGTCGACCTTGATGTCACTGACGCCTCTCACCCCATTTGCGATTCGCGCAACCTCATTCGCTTTTGCGATGAGTGTATCCAGATCGTCTCCGAAAATCTTGACCGCCACGTCTGCTCGGACGCCCGTCACCATTTCGTCCACGCGATCTGAAATCGGCTGGGCCATCACCACATTCACGCCGGGGAAGCGATTCACGATCTTCCGGACTTCGTCCGCAACATTGTCCTGGGTGATCCCCTCACGTTCATCGGGAGGGAGCAGCTGAATCATCATGTCGCTCTCGTTGTAGCCCGCCGGATCGACTGGCGACTCGCCGCGACCGAGGCGCGAGACCACAAACTTAACGCCCTTTATTTTTCGGAGCTCCTCCATCGCCTTCGCTTCCATCTGTATGGATTCATCGAGCGCAATGTTGGGCACGCGGTCCATGTTGGGCGAGATTGTGCCTTCCTGCAATTCGGGAATGAACGATGTTCCGAGGAGGGGGAAGAGGGACGCGGCACCTGCGAAGCCTGCGAGCGCGATGGCGAGGGTGATAAAAGCATGCCGGGTGGCACGGTCCAGAATAAACGAGTAAGGCTTTCTGAGGAGCCGCACAAAGAGCGTGTCATGCTCATTGCCCCCTTTAAGGAAGAGAAGAGACAGGACCGGCGAAAGCGTCAGGGAAAGGACGAGCGACACAGCGAGGGCGATGGCAATCGTGTAAGCGAGTGGCGCAAACATCTTGCCCTCCATGCCTTCCAGCGTCATCAGCGGCAAAAACACCAGGATGATGATGCAGATTCCGAAGATGACCGGCGTGCCCACTTCCATCACCGCCTCGTGCACAACGCGCAGGCGATTTCTGCCGCGCTTCTCGCCCAGACGTGAAAAGACGTTCTCCACGACCACGACCGACCCGTCCACCATCAGGCCGATCGCGATCGCCAGGCCTCCGAGCGACATGAGATTCGCCGACATGTCGTAGCGGTTCATGACGAAGAACGTGAGTGCGGGAGTCAGAACCAGAGTCGCAATTACGATCAGGCTGGAACGCAGATCGCCGAGGAAAAGGAAGAGAACAATGACGACCAGAATCACGCCCTCGCGAAGCACTTTCGTGACCGTCGCAATAGCGGCGTCCACCAATTCGGAGCGGTCGTAGTATGGGGCGATCTTCAGACCGTCCGGCAGCATGTTGCTTTTATTGATCTCTTCCACGCGCGCTTTCACCGCGCTGACGATTTCTTTTGCGTTGCCGCTCGCGATCATCATGACGATTCCGCCAACGGCTTCGGTATGGCCGCCTTTCAACATGGCTCCGTACCGGACTTCATCGCCTATTTGCACTTCCGCGACGTCCCGCACATAGACCGGCGTGCCGTTAACTTCCTTCAGCACGACGTTCTTGATGTCATCGACGGTTTTCAGCAAACCGATTCCGCGCACCAGTAACACCTCCGGCCCCTGAGGCAGAATGCCGCCGCTGGCGTTGGCGTTGTTGAGTGCAACGGCGCTCCGCACATCGTGAATGCTGATGCCGTGATAGCGCATCTTTACTGGATCGACCAGGATCTGGTATTGCTTGACATAGCCGCCGGTGGAATTGATTTCGGCGACGCCGGGGATGGACCGGAGCAGTGGACGAGCCACCCAATCCTGAATTTCCCGGCGTTTACGCAGCTCTTCCCGGGATAACTGCCGCGTTCCGTCGGAGGGGCTGTCGAGCGTATATTGATAGACTTCGCTGAGCGCCGTCGAAACCGGACCCAGCACAGGGTTGATCCCCTCCGGCAGGTGCGAGCGCACATCGCTCAGTCGCTCGCCGACAATCTGCCGCGCGAAATACTGCGGAGTCGAGTCGGTGAAGACGAGGGTGACGATAGAGAGGCCGGGTTCGTTCTGGGACCGCATCTCCGTCATTCCCGGCAATCCGGTCATTCCGATTTCGACCGGAACGGTGACCAGGCGCTCGACCTCATCCGGAGAACGTCCGGAAACTTCGGTGGCTACCTGCACCTGAATGTTGGTGACGTCCGGGAAGGCATCGACCGACAGCTTGAGGGTCGCACTAATTCCGGCGGCGAGCGCCACCACCGCAATTACGAGGACAATTATGCGATGCCGCAGCGCAGCGTCTATTACACGATGGAGCATCCGTTTACGCTCCTTCGCTGCTGCGCAGAAGACGCCGCAGACGCTCGTTATTTAAATGGAATGCGCCGTCGAGTACGATTTTCTCGCCCTCACCGATGCCTTCCTGAACGATTCTGTTATTGCCCTGCTCGTCGCCGAGCGTGACTTCGCGAAGCAGGAATCTGTCGTCGGCCGTCTGGACGAAAACGCAGGATCGGTTATCGTCGCGCACTACGGCGGTGGCCGGAATCAGTTGACGACGCAACGGAGTGTCACGAACGGTCATTGTCGCGAGCATGGCCGGCTTATAGCGCCGCTTTGGGTTGAGGAGATTCATGCGGACGCGAATCGTGCGGGTATCGGGGTTGACAGTCGCGCTGACGAATGAGAGCGCGCCATGGACCGGTTGGCCGGAAAAAGCCGCGATTTCCGCATCGACGGTTTCACCTACCCGCAGTGCTCCGCCGCTCTGTTCCGGTACGTCCGCAACGAGCCAGAGCGTGGAGAGATCAGCGATTTCAAAAACGGTGTCTGCCGGCTGAATTACCTGGCCCGGACGGATGTTGTGCGCGAGAACGATGCCGTCACTCGTAGCAAGGACCCGGGAGGTGGAGTTGATCGTGCGCGTTTTTTCGAGTTCAGCTATGGCCTCGGGCGCCATCCCTAATAGTCCGAGTTGGTCCTTCGCCGCTTCGATTTCGAGCTGTGTCTGCGTGAGTTCCGCCTCGCGGCGTTGCAGTTCGGCGGCGCCGATGACATCGGCCTTGAGCAGGACGCGGGCACGATCCACCGCTCTTTGCGCGACCTGCTGCGCGGAGAGGGCCTTCAACAGGACAAGCTGCGAATCGCTCAACCCTGGACTATTGAGGAGCGCCATGACCTGGCCGCGCTTTACCTCGTCGCCCTCCTGTACGAAGAGCGAAGCCACGCGGCCCATCATGGAGGAACCTACACGCGTGGTGCCGTGGCTGTCGACTTCAATTCTGGCGGCCACCGTTTGCGCGGCGCTAACCTCAGACCACGTTGCCCGGCCTACCTTGAGCTGTCGCAGCAGTTCGGTTCCGGCCTGAATTTCCATTGGATTGGTATCCGGCTTCGAGTCCTTTGCAGCGGAAGTTTCCACAGCGGGCGCGCGTTTCGTGCACCCATAATTGATGGCTCCTGCGGCGATGAAAGCCACCATCAGAGTCTTTCGGTTCAAAGCGTACATTTAGGGTCGGTTCCTCAGATCCACTACGCGCAATTCGTCCAGATCGATCAGCGAAGCCTGCCGGTCGTATTCGGCGGTAAGAAAATCCTGGCGGACGCCGCGCAACAAACGCTGGGCGTCCAGGACTTCGAGGATTCCGCGCTCGCCAAGTTGATAGGCCGTTTCCGCAGCGGTAAGCGCGGCTTCCGCGGCGCGCAACGGCCCGGCCGTCAGTAATTCGACCTGCTGGTTGGCGAGTTCATACCGTTCGTAGGCGCTATCGAGTGCGGTCATCAATTCCAGCTCGCGCGCGCTCGATATTGCCCGCAGGGCCCGAAGATCGGCGACCGCTTCGGCGATCGGCCCTTCGCGGCGATTGCGCGTGGGCAGCGGAATGGAAAGGCCGGCGCGATAAGTCGGGCCGCTCATATCGACTTCCACGCGGAGCGAGGGCTGGGGGCGGCGCAGCGCCTTTTCGTATTCGATGGTGGCCTCCGCGCGGCCGACTTCCGATCGCGCCGCGGCAATGGCGGGATGTTTACCCAGAACTTCCGTGCGCAGTTCGGAGAGAGGACTGAGTTTAACCGCCGGATCGAGCGCGCCCTGCAACTGAACGTTGTCCTCGAGGGAACCGCCGATCGCGATGCTGAACTGTGCCGCCGAAGCGACGCGCCGCAGCCGCGCAGAGGATGCCTGCGTACGCGCCGATGCGACCTCCGCTTCCGCCCGG
The DNA here is from genome assembly GCA_048498815.1 of Acidobacteriota bacterium. Taxonomy (GTDB): domain Bacteria; phylum Acidobacteriota; class Terriglobia; order Bryobacterales; family Bryobacteraceae; genus BOG-234. The sequence goes on from JBEHXG010000005.1 coordinate 7,043, forward strand.
ACCAATTCGAGGCGACCGGATTCGCCGACATCGACGCGTACCTGGATGCGATTACGCAGGTCTTCGACGAGCCTCAGGTTTCCGTCGGCGAGACCGATCTCCGCGTCGCGCCGCAGCACCTCAAAAAAGCTGCGGCGGACTTGCGAGAGCAGACTCAGCCGGGTTTCGCCGTACAGGAATCGCGTGGTTGCCAGATTCCTTTCCGCCACCTGAATTCTGGTGGGTCGCAGAGCGCCTAATTCCAGTTGCTGGCTGAACGTCATCAGAGGTACGACATTCGATCGGCCGCCCGGCCCTTGCTCCGTTTGCTTACCAGCCAGTATGGCGGCCTCGGGATTGAGTCGGCCTCGGGCGGTCTGGATGGCGGACTCAGCAGCGTCAATACGAGCCTGACCGGCCTGTAGCGCAGGATGTTGTTTTTCAGCGACTTCCAGAGCGCGCGCGAGAGTTAGGGTCTCAGCAGAAAGCACGGAAGGGAGAACAATAAACAAGGCATAAAGGCTGGATGGGCGCGGACGATTGCTCGCTGATAGATAAGGCATTCGTTAAGATTAAGGAATTTTTATCTTAACGTAGCTTAATGAAATCTTGCAAGCGGCTTCTTGGCAACTGTGGAGAAAGAGACCTAAACCAAGAACCAAAGGTCGCTTACTCCAACTTCAAGATGACGGGAATGGCGGGCTTGTGGGCAGGCGCCCTTTATTGCTTGAGCGGCGCCTCCTCGGCCCGGCAACCCCGCAGTAACGGGAACCTCGGTGAGGGCTAATCGGTAGACTCTCGCGCGCTGATTACCAGTCCCCCGCCGTCATTCGGACAGATCTCCCGGCAATCGTCCGAATCGCTGTAATCATCTCTGCGGGACTTTTACAGCGTGCCGGATTCCGTTTCGTGCGCCGACAGGGATTGCATAATACGCATTCAATATTTCCTCTTGCGAAAACCTGACGCTTGATATAGATTTTACGCAAGGAGAAATTGGCTGGATTACTTCCAGCCAGGGGGATCATGGCCGGGTATTCGGGCGCATGGGTTCGTCGTCTTCGCGGCCGCCGGCTTCCATCGTTTGTAAATCACGCATAGTTCGTTGCAGTTGGTCGCCGGGGCGCTTCGTACCGCGTTATCGGCCGAAATCCAAAAAGGAGAAGCAAATGCGATTTGCCGCGTCACGCTTTGGTATTTGTCTTTTGCTGGCCACGCTTGCCTTCGCGCAAACTGACCATGGAACTATTACAGGAACGGTTATCGATCCGGCCAAGGCCGTTGTGCCCGACGCCTCAGTTGTGGCAACGAATACCGACACGGGAGCGCGATACCCGACGGCCACAACCTCGACCGGAAACTTTACGGTGCCTTCGCTGCCGGCGGGTAAGTACTCGGTCAGCATTGAAGCACCGGGATTTCGCAAGTACGTGGCGAACAATCTGGAGGTTCAGGTAGCGCAGGTTCTCCGGATCGATGCAAATCTCGAGATCGGTGCGGCGACCGACACGATAACGGTCAACGACGAAGTTCCACAGCTTAAAACGGAGAGCGTGGAGCAGAGCATTAATGTGACCGGAGACCGGATCAACGACCTGCCACTGAATTTTGGTGGCGGCGGTGGTGCGATCGGAGCGATCCGCGCGGCCGCTGACGTTTATGATTCTTTCGCCGGGCGTCTCCGGAACAGGCACAACCGGACGCGTTAACGGGCAGGCATCGAATACTTATCGCGTGTTCGTCGATGGGCAGGATACGACGAACAACAACGACACGACGTCGACCGCCGGCCAGCCCTCTGTTGAGATGATCCAGGAATTCTCGCTGCAGACCAGCAACTTTGCGGCAGAGTTCGGTCAGGTTGCGGGCGGCATGTTCACGTTTGCCACGCGCAGCGGTACGAATAATCTGCACGGGAGTCTGTACGAGAATTTCGCAAATGAGGCGCTCGATGCCGCCAAGCCGTTTGTGAGCTCAAAACCCATCAGCCGCAAGCACGATTTTGGCGGTCAGCTGAGCGGTCCGATACTGATCCCGAAAATCTATGACGGCCGGAATAAGACGTTCTTCCTGGTGAACTGGGAAGAGTATCGGAATGACGTGGCGGCCAATGGCGCCGTGAATACGGTTCCAACTCTTGCTTATCGAAACGGCGATTTCAGCGGGGCCCTGACGGGCCGCACCCTGGGAACCGATCCTCTGGGTCGGCCCATCAAGGAGAACACGATCTATGATCCGCTGACGAACACCACGGTAGGGGGCAAGGTGGTGCGCGATCCGTTCCCGGGAAATGCCATTCCACTCTCGCGGATGGACCCCGTCTCGCTGAAGATTCAGAATCTGATGCCGCAGCCGGACTTCGCGGGCAACATCAATAACTGGCGACAGGCTCCGAAGTACAACAAGATTTCGGCGATTCCGGCAACCAAGATCGATCACCAGTTCAATACGGCTAACAAGGTTGCTTTCCACCTGGAAAAGAACTGGAATCACACCGTCGCAAACGGGCAGGACGGGCTGCCGACCCCGCTCACGGCTTATCGCGATCAACGAACTTACACGTATACGACTCGTCTCAACTACGATCTGACAATCAGTCCAAGACTTCTGTTGAACGCCGGCGCCGGGTTTGTTCGCTTCCTGAATCCGGACAGTTCTCCGCAGAGCGTGCTCGGGTACGATGCCGCGGGTCAGCTTGGCTTTAGAGGCAGCGCGATCGGTGTCGGGTTTCCGCGTATTGCCGGGCTTACATCGGCTCAGGGCGGCATGATCGGGATGGGACCGACGAACGCGAACTACTATTGGTACGGCAAGCTGACGGCTCCGCTGAGCGTCACGTGGGTTCACGGCAACCACAGTTCCAAGATAGGCGGTGAGTTCCGGCAGGAAAGCTATACCGACCGCAACACACGCGGGTCGAGCGGCGTGCTGAACTTCAGCGCGACGGAGACTGGCTTGCCTTCGACGCAGGGTCAAAATCTTGGCGGCGGTTCGGTGGGATTCCCTTATGCTTCTTTCCTGCTGGGACGTGTGGATAATGCGACGGTGAACGCTCCGCAGGATCCACAATGGCGCAACAAGCGCTGGGGCCTGTTCATTCAGGACACCTGGAAGATCCGGCGGAATCTAACGCTGGACTACGGGCTGCGCTGGGATCTGGAAGACCAGGGACACGAGATCTGGTATCGCAACAGCATGTTCGGTCCAACGATTCCGAACCCATCGGCGGGCGGACTGCCTGGCGGCATGGTGTATGAGGGATACGGAACGGGGCGCTGCAACTGCAATTTCATCGCAAAGTATCCTTACGCGATTGGTCCCAGACTGGGTGCCGCATGGCAGATTGACGATAAGACGGTGTTCCGCGGCGGCTGGGGCGTGGTGTATGCCAACCTGCCGACGTATCAATATTTCACGAATTCGGCAATTCTGGGAGTGGGAATCGATCAGCTATCGTTCACGAACGCGAACTTCGGCGAGCCCGCGGTTCAGATGAGTACGGGTCTCATTTACGATCCGGCGGACCTGCATAAGGTCACGCTGGATCCGGGTGCGCGTCCGACGCCGAATACAGTGAGTTCCCCGAACTATTACATCGACCCGAACGCCGGGCGTCCGGGAAGAATCCTGCAGTGGAACCTCAGCATGCAACGCGAGGTCGTGAAGGGCCTGGTCCTGGAAGCCGCCTATGTAGGTAATCGCGGCGCGTGGCTTACCGGGGCTACGGGCCTGGTTAGTCTGAATGCTCTCTCCGATGCGCGACTGGCGCAGTTCGGGCTTAGCCGCACGAATCCGGACGACATCAAGCTTTTGACGTCCACGTTCGCATCCGGCGTGCCGCAGAGCCGGGGCTTTAAACTTCCTTATGCGACCTTCCCGACCGGACAGCCGCTCGCGCAGGCACTACGGCCGTTCCCACAGTTCAGCAGCGGGCTGAGTCCAATGTGGGCACCGTTGGGGAATAACTGGTATGACTCGCTTCAGATGAAGCTGAACAAACGGATGTCGCATGGTCTGGATTTTACGTCGTCTTTTACCTGGTCAAAGGAACTGGCGACGGGGCAAGCGGTCAATGACGTTTTCAATCGGGCGAACCAGAAGTCACTGGTTGGTTCTTCGCAGCCCTTCCTATTCGTGATGGGATTCAACTATGAAACCCCGAAATTCACAGCGAACAGGATGATAAAGCAGGTGATTGGCGGCTGGACGCTCGGGGGGATTCTGAGGTATGCAAGCGGCCTGCCGATACCTGTTCCGGGATCGCAGGCGAACATGAATGCGGTGGTTTTCCAATCGACCCGGATGAACCGGGTGGCGGGGCAACCTTTGTTCCTGAAGGATCTGAACTGCCATTGCATCAATCCGAACAAAGACTTTGTGCTGAACCCCGCGGCATGGTCAGATGTCCCACAGGGCACATGGGGCAGTTCGGCGCCGTACTACGACGATTACCGCTACGCACGGACACCCAGTGAGCAGCTAAGCTTCGGCCGTGTTTTCCGGCTGCGGGAACGCGTTCGGCTTCAGGTCCGGGCGGAGTTTTTCAACGTGTTCAACCGAACGGTGATGCCGAATCCCTCCGCTTCGAATCCGCTTCAGACCCAGACCTTCGATAAGGTGACCGGAATACCGACGTCGGGTTTCGGACGCATCGATGCGACGACGGTCACTGGCCAGCGGAATGGCCAGCTTGTCGGGCGGGTCGAGTGGTAACGCTGCGTTGACGCCCTCAGCCGGGCAGCCTCTGCGTCGAGAGCGCGGTGGTTGCCCGGCCGAGAAGCCAGACTGTTTTGCGGGTGAGCAGGATTAAAGAAAAGTCTTAAATTCCATTACGTCGCCGTCCTGTACGACGTACTCCTTGCCTTCGGTTCGGAGCTTTCCAAGTTCGCGGGCGCGGGCGAAGCTGCCGCAAGCTACGAGATCGTCAAAAGCGATGGTTTCGGCAGAGATGAAACTTTTTTCGAAATCGGAGTGAATTACTCCGGCAGCCTGAGGGGACTTGTCACCGGCAGTAATTGTCCAGGCACGAGTTTCTTTTTCACCGGTGGTGAGGTAGGTGCGCAACCCGAGAAGGTAATATGCTTCGCGGATCAGGGTACCGGAACCGGACTGAGTTACACCGAGGCCGGTAAGGTAGTCGGCCTGTTCTTCGGGTGAGAGAGTGCAGAGTTCGGATTCGATTTCCGCTGAGACCACGACGGCTCGGGTCCCATGATGATGGGCGGCGTAATCGCGCACCTTCGCGACCCACGGGTTTGAGTCCGGATTGCCTAATTCCTCTTCGGCGACGTTGCAGGCGTAGAGGGTGGGTTTCGCGGTCAGCAGGAAGAAGCCTTTCAGAACTGCCTGCTCTTCGGGCGAGAGATCGAGGCCGAAGGCGAATTTACCCTCGTTGAGACGTGGTTCGAGACGATCGATCAGATCGAGCTCCGCCTGAGCTTTTTTGTCTCCGCCCTTCACCATTTTCTGCTGTTTGGCGCGACGCTTCTGGAGGCTATCAATATCGGCGAGAATTAGTTCGGTATTGATGATTTCGATATCGCGCAGGGGATCTACGGAGTCCATCACGTGCTCGATGTCGCTGTTTTCGAAGCAGCGCGCCACCTGAATGATGGCGTTGACTTCCCGAATGTGGCCGAGAAACTGATTGCCAAGGCCTTCGCCAAGGCTGGCGCCTTTTACAAGGCCGGCGATGTCGACGAATTCGAAGATCGCAGGAACGATCTTCTGGGAATTGCTGATCTTTGAAAGAACGTCGAGCCGTTCATCCGGCACCGTAACGATACCCTGGTTGGGTTCGATGGTGCAGAACCGGTAATTGGCGGCCATTGCCTTGCGGGTTTTGGTCACCGCATTGAATAGAGTGCTCTTGCCGACGTTGGGTAGGCCGACGATTCCTGCGCTTAGCATGTAAGTCCCAGTTTATCGGGACAGGCTTGTTTTAGCGCACAACCGGGGTCATGCCTGCCGATCCAAACGAGACATAGATGTCGGTCTGGCCTGTGGCGCCGGGAGTGTTGGTGCCGCCTATGTTGAGAATCCATGTCCCGGCGCGGTAGACGCCGATGCGCGTCAGTCCACTGGAATCCCATGAGCCGGTGACGGGTATGTCGCCCGTCTGGCCATAGGTGTAAACGGGATCAAGAGTGTTCAGGAGTTGATCGCCGTTATAGTCGATCAGCCAGGAGCCGTTTCGGAATACACCCACTTTCGTGGTTCCACCCGCATTCCAGTCGCCCGTGACGGGAATATCCGTGGAGAGTCCGAAGGAAAATTGGGCGTCCGCCACACCTGTGGGAATGCCGGACAGGTGGCCGCTCAAATCGAGGATGAATGTGCCGGCGCGATAAAGCCCGAGCTTGATCGTGCCCGAGCCATTCCAATCGCCCACAACCGGGATATCGCCGGCCTGGCCAAAAGAGACTACTTTGTCGCCGGCATTAAGAATTCCATCGCCGTTCGTATCGAGAATCCAGAGGCCGTTGCGGAAGACTCCGGTGCGTCTGATGCCGGTACCGGTCCAGTCACCGGCGACCGGGATGTCGCCGGTCTGCCCGTATGAAAAGGTTTTGGCCGTGCCGATATTGCCTGTGTGCGACGCATCGATACTTCCGTTGGGAGCTGAGACCACGGAAAGGGTCCAGTCCGGGGCGACCTTCGTAAGAAACGCTGAGAGGGGATCGGTCAGGACCGGGCCCATGCCCCCGGATACAGGGAAGTCGAATGATCCGGTCTGGCCTGCGATGGCAACAGAACCCATTGCATCCACCGCGATTGCGTTGCCGGTGTCACCAGCGGATCCTCCCAGATAGGTAGCGTAGAGAGCCAGGCTGAGCGAGTTGTTAAAGCCCACAACGAATGCGTCCATGCTGCCGGCGGCTCCCCCGGCGGAAACACTCTGAAAACCGTGATGTACGGGGAAGTCGAGCGAGTTGGTGAAGCCGGTGACAAATACGCGGCCGGATTGAGGGAAAAGGCCGATGGCGTTGATTCCATCGTTCATGGTTCCACCGATGAATGTGGATGACAGGAGCGCGCCGTTCGCGCTGGCGAGGCGCACAACGAAGCCGTCGGTCTGGCCACCTCCATAGGCGGACTGCACGACGCCAGAGGTCGTGGGGAAATTGGAAGAACTGGTGATTCCCGCCGCGAGTACGTTTCCGGTCGAACTGAGGACGAGGCCGTTCACCTGTTCCGGGAAGCCCGGTGATCCACCGGACCCGCCGAGGTACGTGCTGAATATCAAAGCGGTAGCTGTGGAATTAAGCTTGGCGACGAAGCCGTCCTGACCGCCTGCAGATGCGGGCTGCACAGCCGAATAGACAGGCAGATTTGTTGACTGGGTGCCTCCCCCGATTACGATTGGGCCGGTGGGATCGACCTGGACAGCGGTACCGTGTTCCGCTCCACTGCCTCCGAAGTAAGTCATGAACGAGAGCGCGGCGCCGCTGGCTGTCAGCCTGGCGACAAAAACGTCTTGTCCCCCTGCGAAGGTTCGCTGGAAGGCGCCTGCCGTGACTGGAAGGTTGGTTGAGTTGGTGTCGCCTGCTATCAGTGCCTGTCCGAATGAATCGACTGCGATTGCATTGCCGGTGTCTACGCCGGCGCCGCCGAGGTAGGTGCTGTAGAGGAGCGCATTGCCGGATGGATTGATTTTCGCTACAAAAGCGTCACGGGCCCCTTTCAGCGTTGACTGAAGGGCGCCAACCACGGGAAAGTTTATTGAAGAGGTCCAACCCGTTATGTAAGTATTGTTGGCTGCATCTACGGCGATTCCGAAAGCGCGGTCATCGCCCGTGCCGCCGAGATAGGTACAGTAGACGAGCTGGCCAGTGGCCGGGCTGAAGCTGGCGACGAAGGCATCGACACCACCGCCCGTGTAGTGGCGGGCACCTCCCGATGCGGGCAGATCCGTTGAGCTCGTCCATCCGGCCACGATCACGTTGTAGGTGGAGTTGACGGCGACCGCGGTGATGGCGTCCTGTCCCGTGCCACCGAAGTAGCCGCTGAATAGAATGGCGGGATCGACGATGAGGGGGAGGGTTCGATCATAGTCGGCCTGAAAACCGACGAGACCATCGCCGAGTAAACCGAAGCCACCAGAGACCGGCTTTCGACCACTGGCGGTTTCCTGATAGAGGACCGGCGCGGATTCACGGAATTCGCCCGTGTGGTTTGTTACGGAAAGGCTTCCGTCTTCCTGGATTGCGGCGCTGCCGTCGAACCTCAGCGCGATCGAACGAAGATCCGCTCCCGGCGCGAGAGTGTACTCTGCCTTCACCGTCCCGTTCTCCTGGCGGTATTCTATGTCAACGCCGGGCCAGATACCTTCGTAGTGGACTGCATTGAACATGGCAAGGCCCGTTTGCCAACGGCGGGGATCATTTCCATGGAGAAAGTTCGCTCGGGCCCCGTTAGCTTCCAGTAGCTGGATTCGTGGTTTAGGCAGTGCGCCGGCGAATCCGACATGGAGCGATGCAGCGCCTTGCTGGAGTACGACAGCGTCATCGTCAAACCAGGCTTTGAACTGTGGCCCGGAACCGATTACTTTTACGCGCGAGCTGGCCTGTCCGTGGTTTTCCACAAAAGCGAACGGCATGCGCGGTCCGCTGGAAGCGTAGGCGGCAGACAGAAATGAAACAGAAAAAGCAACGAGCCTTGCGCAACGAGTCATTTTGATACGTCCTTCAGGACGTACTATCGGCCTGGCTCGGCCTGAGCTTTAGTTATGCGTAAAAGTTGCGGGTCCAGGCGTGACGGCGGAGTATATCCAGAACATCAGAGGGTAAAGGTCCCTGGCCGGATGCCATCACGTTACTGGTGACGCTCGAGATGGAGCGCATGCCGGGGATTACGGTCGAAACGGCGGGGTGCGAAAGGCAGAAGCGCATGGCGACTCCAGCAATCGAGTCCACGCCAGGGAGACCGAGGTCATCGACGATGGCCTTGACTCGCTGCTCCACCTGGAGCTTGCGGTCGTCTTTGAAATAGCCATTGCGGAAATCGCCGTCCGGGAATTCGGTATTGCGGTTGATGCGGCCCGTGAGCGAACCTTCGTCAAAGGGCACACGCGCGATTACACCGATGTTGTGTTTCTGACAGGCGGAGAAGAGGTTCTGCTCCGGGGTCTGGTCGAAGATATTGTAGATGACCTGGACTGTGTCGATGAGGCCGGTTTCGATCAGTTCGATGGCAGAGTCCGGCTGGTGATCGTTGATGGAAACGCCGACGGCGCGCGCTTTTCCGGAGGTTTTCAGATCTTCGAGAGCGCGGCGCCAGCTGTCATCGTTAATCCAGGCGGGGTTCCAGACATGCAGTTGCTGCAGATCGATCGTGTCGAGCCGCAGATTCCGGAGGCTTTCTTCGGTGGACGCCATGATGTAGTCGTAGGGAAAGACATCTTCGATGGCGATGCCGGGCCGCGCGGGCCAGAGGCGGTTCTTCGGCGGAACCTTCGTGGCAACGCGCACGCGCCCATTGGCTTCCTTCACCACCTGGCCAACCAGGCGTTCGCTGATACCGTCGCCGTACGCGAGGGCGGTGTCAATGAAATCGATGCCATTCTCAATGGCGGTGCGGAGAGCGGTGAGCGAATCCTTTTCGCCCGCGCCGATCCACTGCACGCCGCTGATACCCCATGCGCCGTAGCCGATCTCACTCACTTCAAAGCCGGTTCTGCCGAGTTTCCTGTGTCGCATCCGCCTTCATTATAGATGCCGCCAACGGAATAGAATGAAGTCAGCGATGTTACCTATGCGGGGATTGGTGCTCTTTCTCGCGATTTCGGCGTGGCCGCTTCTGGCGGCGAATCTGAAGCTCTATACAACAGACGGTGAGTTTCAGATGGTTCGTGAGTATCAGGTGGTCGGCGACCGCGTGAAGTTTTATAGCCTGGACCGGAGTGAGTGGGAAGAGGTTCCGGTTTCGATCGTCGATCTGAAAAGAACGGAAGCTGAGTCGGCGTCGAAGAAGGCAGTTTCGGATCGGCAGGATAAGGCGTTTGCCGAAGAGGCGGAGGCGGCTCGGGCTGAGCGCGCGGACATTGCTCGTATTCCGCAGGATTCGGGTGTGTATCGGATTGAGAACGGGACTGTCCGAACGATTCCGGTTGCCGATTTCACGGTACGAACCGCGAAGGGGCGGGCGATATTTCAGGCGGTTTCAAGACTGCCGTTCGTGGGGGGCAAGTCTACGGTGGAGTTACCTGGCGAGTTTTCGCAAAACGTCGTGCATGGCGAGGAACGACCGGAGTTCATCTTTCGCATGGATAAAGAGGAAAGCTTTGCCATCGTGAAGGTGAAGTCCCAGAAGACGGTGCGGGTGGTGGAGCAGATTGAGACGGACCCGATTACGAAGGAAAATGTTGAGACGCGGGAGCCCGTCCCTGTGTTTTCCAAACAGCTAAACGGCGATAACCTTTACAAGATCTGGCCTCAGGAGCCGTTGCCGAAGGGTGAGTATGCGGTGATGGAGTATCTGGATGGCAAGGTGGAAATGCGCATCTGGGATTTCCGTATCGATTAACGGTGATTCGTTGCGTGTGGATGCGAAACTCGTTAGGTGATGCATTCCTCTTCGCGAAAACCGGTGCGCGTTCGGCGCATCGATGAGTGCCGGTCGGTCCACGAGATTTTTGAGCACTGTCTGCCGGCTTTTGGCGGCGCGATTCTGCGGCGCGTTTACAGCATTCTGGACCGCGCGATCGAGGCGGGCTGTCCACTGACGATTTCGATTGCCGGGCCGGTGACGGTTTCGGGACAGCATCAGGCGTGGCTGATTCCGCTGCTCGAAACCGGGTGGGTCGCTTATCTCAGCACAACCGATGCGGTTTGTTATCACGATGGTCACCGCAGTCTGAATGAGCATACGCGCGATCCGATTTATGAGGTGCCGATATTCGGTGATGATGGCGCGTTACGCGATGAGAATGTCATTCGTGTGACAGACATGGGCTTCGATGAGAGCGTGCTGCTCGATCAGGACAAGTTTCTGACGGCAGTGCTTTCGCGGCCGGAGTTTCAAAAGAAGATGACAGGCACGGAGCTCCGTAACCGGCTGGGCGCTTATTACGCGGCGCAGGAGAAGCACGTGGGAGTTGCACCGGGCCTGCTGGCTACCTGCAATCGGCTGGGGATTCCTGTGTTTGTTGGCGCGCCGGCAGATGGCAGCGTGTTTCTGAATTCCATGAAGCTGTGGGCGATGAAGCAGGCGGGTCTGATTCCGAATTACGCGTTCGATCTGGATTTACACGCGGAGGTTTTTGAAGCCTGCGCATATCATCATTGGGGTTTGTTTGAGAGCGACGCCAAATCGATTGCGACGCTGATTCTTGGCGGCGGCGTTCCGAAGAATTACAATCTGCAGCCGGAACCTGCGCTGGGGCAGGTATTGGGATTGCCGGAAGTGCGCGGCTATGAGTTCGATGTGCAGATCACTACTGCGCCGGTGACTGATGGTTCGCTGTCATCCTGTCCTCCGGCTGAGGCTGTTACCTGGGGCAAGGTCGATAAGGATACTTATCAGCAGTCCACTGAGAGCCTGCCGGGTGATTACTCGATGATGATGCCGTTCATTGTGAAGGCGCTGCTGGAGAAACATGGCAAGCGCGAGCCGTACCGGTTGTTCGAAAAGCGCGAACGTCTTGTGGAGGCGCTGCGCGGCGCGGTGGTTGAGAACAAGGACTGGCTGATGGATTCGATCCGGTATCCGCTCAACCAGGGGTAAAACTACTTTCCGGCGGGATCGAAGGAGATGCTGGAGTCGGCGCCGTATTTGCGGTAGTTGCGGAAGTCGGTGGCATTCTTCGAGCAGTCCGGCGTGCCTCTGGTGCAGCTCAGCGATTCGGAATGCACGGGCAGCAAAACCTTTTGCGTTCCGATGGAGACGAAGTCGTAGTCGACGGAAGATTCGGCCGTGTCCATCGGGAAATTGCGGGGAATACTCCGGGCCGCCACTTCCATGCGCAGCACGCGCGATGTTTCCTTATCGATCCAGATGGCGCCGGTGTAGCCGGAAGAGTATGTCTGTCCCTCGGAATGCAGCGACCAGGTGGAGCGGGACTGTTCGACGGAATAATCGTAGCGCCAGGCGGTGCGATTCGCGATGGTGGTGGAGCGCTTGTTCTGAAAGTCAGCGTTGGTGACGGGAGACAGGATCGCCTGCAGCATGCTGCCGAATTCGCCTTCCGACCAGGAGCCGGTTTGATCGACCGATTTCGTGGCTTTTCCGTTCACAAGAGTGTTGGTGTAGCGTTCCTTGCCGTCTTCGTATACGAGATCGGTGGTGACGATATCGACCGGCTGCCACGAACGTCCGCCGCTCAGTGACTGATAGCGGCTGGTGTTCTGCTTAACGACATAGTTTGGCAATGATTGGGTGAAGGAGAACGCAGCCTCGCGAGCGCTGTCGATTACCGAATCATCGGATGCCGCAGGCTGGGGCGGGCGCGAGTTTGCGGTTTCCGAAATTACCGGCAGGCGAGTGACTCCATTGGCGTCTTCGGCAGAAAGCGTGGGACGCGCGGCGGGCGCGGAATCGTTCGATGCGGGAGCGCTGCGGCGCAGGACAGGGGGGCCGGAATCGTCGCCGATCGGAGCAGACGAGACAGCAGCGGGGGCGGAGCCGGATTCGGATACGGCTGGTCTCCGACGGGCGGTTTGAGTGGATGCTGATGCCACGTCGGCCGGCTGCGCCGCACGGGGCGCGGGGGCCTGAGGTTCGGACGCCGAGGCTTCCGGCGAATTGACGGAATCGGCGCGGCGGAGGCGGGGACGATCGGGATCGGAATCGCCGGAAGATGAGCCGGAGCCCGATGAAGAGCTGGTGGCGGCTACGGCCGCGGCTCTTTCTTCCGGCGTGCCCTTCTTGTTCAGGGTGATGGTTTTCGAGTAGTAGTGATCGTTGTCATCGCGAATAGCTTCTACGGTGACGTGGTCGCCAGGCTCGAAATCGGCGGCTTTCACCTTGCCCATGGTGGACAGGTACCTGGTGGACTTTTGAATCTGGATGAGGATGGCGGCGTCTTCGTCGGCGGTGATGACAAGGTCCGTGCCGTTGAGTTCACGGACTTTGCCGGTGAGTGTTTCCGGAGTTCCGTGGACCTGAGCATCGGCGGATGCGCGCTGACCCTGTCCCCGGCCATTGCCGCGACCGGAACGTCCGCCGCCGCCTGGATAGCGGCCTCCACCGAACTGCGCCTGGGCGGGCGCGAGTGCGATCAGCAGCGCAAAAAGAGCGGGTAAAAGCCTGCGGAACATTCGTTAGTGTGACGGCGACCGCGCGAGAGTGGTTGCGCCGCATTGATCAGCGCAACCATTATCACGCAGCTCGCTGGTCACACTATCCGAGGTTCTTCAACAGGGACAGCACGGCCTGGGGGGCCGAATTCGCCTGAGAGAGAGCGGCGAGCGAGGTCTGCTGCAGCACCTGCGCTTTCGTCAGATTGGCGGCGGCAGCGGCCACGTCGGCGTCGCGGAGTCCGGATTCGGCGGCCGAGACGTTGGTGATCTGCGATTGCGCGAGGTTGATGGCGTACTGCAGTTTGTTTTCGCCTGCGCCGATCTGGCCCTGAACGAGTCCAAGACGGCCGACGGCGGTGGTTAGAGCGGTGAGAGCGGCGAGAGCGTTGCCGGTTGATGAAGCCGAGGCCGCGGCGGCGGTGACGGTCTGCGCGCCCAGCACGCCGAAGAGCGCGCCTGTGCCGGCGACGGCAGTTTCATTCACACTGAAGGCGCTGGAGCTTTGGAAGTTGATGTCGGTTCCATTCGCCGCAGTTACGGCGGTGATGCCGGTCCCGGCGAGCTGCGTGTTGATATACGTCAGCGCCGAAGCCTGGGAGGCGCCCGTCGTGGTGTCGAGCGTAAGGTTGTAAGAACCGCCGGCGTTCTGAACCGTGAACGATTCCGAACCGGCTGTAATGGCGGTGAAAGTTCCGCTGCCGAGGTTGTAGTTTGCGGTATTCACCGCGGTGCCGGTCGTTGAGATCGGACCGGTGCCGGCCGCCACGGTTGAGACCGTGAATGCGGTCGATCCGCCGAACTGGAGGGTTCCCGCGCTTCCGATAGAGGCGTTGACTCCGTAGGCCTGGAGCGAGTTGTTGAGGCTGTCAATCACCTGCGTACCGCTGAGACCGCTGCCGCCACCTGCGACCGCGACCGTGACGTCCTGGTTGCCGCCCGTGCCGGTGTTCAGATGGAAGGTGAAGCTCTGGCTGGTTCCGGTGAGGAAGGTTGTGGCGGTGTTGTCGAGGCGCACATTGTTGCCGGCGATTCCGGTGCCGCCGCCAGCCACACTTGTGGTCCCGATGCCCAGCGCCGTGGCGTCCACCGCATTGTTTCCGCCGGCGAGGTTAACCGAAATCTGGGAGTTCGCCTGGTTGCTGCCGCCGCCGGTATAGACGGTCAGGTTGGCGTTGTTGACGCCGCCGGTGTTGAGACCGATGTTCGCCGCCTGGCGATTGAGTTCGGCGAGCAGTCCCTGGTATTCGCTGTTCACCGTGGCGCGATTGCCCTGAAAGGTGCCGGACGCCGCTTCCGTCGCGAGCGTCTGAAGACGCCCGATGATCTGGGAGATGTTGCTAAGGCCGCCGTCGGCGATCTGAAGCGTGCTGACGCCGTCTGACGCGCTTTGAACGCCCGCGGTAAGCTGCGTGATTTCGCCCTGATACTGGTTAGCGACGGCGAGGCCGGCGGGATCGTCGGCCGAAGAGTTGATTTTGTAGCCGGAAGAAAGCTGCTGGATGGCCGTGTTCTGAAACTGTTTGTTGAGACCGATGTAGTACTGCGCGTTCAGCGACGCCGCGTTGGTCTGGATTGAGATCGACATGAGTTGTTTGTCCTTTCGCCCTGCACGGCGTCGTGCCGTGGGAATTCCTGCGCGGGCCGCGAAGCGCTCGGGGGGCTCCGCAGAATCCACGGACATACGATGCAGACGATTTGCCAATTGGATTTCCCTGCGTGTTCAGTAAGTTAGCTTGTTTGGTCGGCGCCAGGATTTCGTCAGTCACGGCGAAGGAGCCAGATTTTTGGCGATAGAATGTGGCTTGCGAGCTGTTCTGGCGGTTGCGTTCCTGGCTTTGGCGATCGGCGGAATTTATGCGTCCACGAAGCCGTTTGACTACTACGTGCTTTCGCTTTCCTGGGCTCCGGGGTTTTGCGCGCAAAGCGGGAACGCGACGGCGAATCCTCAGGAGTGCGCGGCAGGGCGGCACATTGGCTTCGTTGTACACGGGCTTTGGCCCCAGACTGCGACAGGGACGAGTCCGGGGTCTTGCGGAGGACCGGCGTCTGTGCCGCGGGGCGTGATGAACTCCCTGCTGCCGTATATGTTCAGCCAGGGCTTGATTCGGCATGAGTGGATCACTCACGGCAGCTGCAGCGGATTGAATTCCTCTGCCTACTTCACGACATTGCTGCTGGCGCGGGCAGCTGTGCAGGTTCCTGTGCAGATCTCAGGGATTGCGCAGGATGAGCAGTGGAATCCGGCGCAGATTGAGGAGCAGTTTGCAGCCGCGAATCCTGGGTTTTCGCGGTCGGGGTTCCGCGTGGCGTGCCGCAATAGCGCGCTTACTGAGGTTCGGGCGTGTTTCAGCAAGGAGTTGGACGCACGCGTCTGTACAGAGAATGCGAGCGAGTGCACGGAACGTGAGATTACGATTCGCGCGCCGCGGTAGCGGGGTCAGTGAGTCATCGCGTAGGTTATGTAGTTGATTCCGATGCGGATACCGAGACGCGAAGAGACTTCGGGATAGTATGGCGCATCGGCCCATTCCCAGGAGTCTCCGATATCGGACTGAAAGGTGATGCCGACGATCACACGGCCTTTGTCATCGGGGAGGCCGAGCCAGCGATCCGGGCAGTCTTCACACTTCCAGGTGCGGCCTCGCTGCGCGGAGCCTTCGCTCGCCACCTGATACCGTTCCGAGAGGTCATAGACAACGTGGAAGATGGCTTCGGCTCCCGTTAGATCGGCGGGTTCACGACCCGGCAGAACTCTGCGCAGGGATGCCATGAAGGTATCCCATTCTTCCGGACCCCAGAAATCGTCCGCCATGAAGAAACCGCCGCGGAGCAGGTATTCGCGGAGTTTCGCTGCCTGGGAATCGGCCAGCTGCCAGTGACCGGCCTGTACGGCATAGAGCCACGGGAATTCATAAACGGAGTCATCGTCGAGGTTGATGGGTTGTTCGACAGGGCGGCTGCTGATTCTGGTCAGACGGCGAACTGCTTCTGCGAGGTGGCGGTCGGCTCGGGGATAGTCCTGGGTCCAGATGGAATTACCTGAGGTGCGTACGCCGTTACCATTGCGTCCGCCGAAACCTCTGCCGCGCACGTTGGGCGCGGGTGGATACATGAGGCGAGCGAATGTCCACTCGGTTCTGTCCTGCCAGTCGGGCGGGAGTTCGATATCGCCCACGCGATATTCCACGCCAGGGTATTCGCGGAAGGGCGGGAATTGGTCGAGAGCGAATAGGGTAGCAGCGAGTCCCAGGCAGATCGCAAAGCCGGAAATCGCGCTTGCCTGCATGGCTCTCTAAAAGTGTGCCATGCGGATGAAGAGGCCGCCGAATGCGCCACCGATCAAAGGACCGAGCAGCGGGACGGCGGCGTAGCTCCAGTCTGAACTGCCTTTGCCGGCGATGGGTAGCAGGGTGTGGGCGAGACGGGGGCCCAGATCGCGGGCGGGATTGATGGCGTAGCCAGTTGTGCCGCCGAGGCCGAGGCCTATTCCCCAGACCAGGGAGCCTACGAGCCAGGCGCCGAGTCCGGGCGCGGGCCCTCCGGCCGCGACGCCTTTCGAGAACATGGCTGCAGCGACGACGACCAGTACGAAAGTGGCGATGGCCTCGCTGATGAGATTCGCGAATGGGCTGCGGATGGCGGGTGAGGTGGCAAAGCAGCTGAACTTCAATTCGGGATCGGTCGTTTCGCGCCAGTGCGGAAGATAGTGGAGCCAGACGAGGCAAGCTCCGAGGAAGGCGCCGGCGAATTGAGCAGCGATATGGCCCGCGGCGTTGCTGAAGTCGCCGGAGACGATTGCCGCGGCGATGGTGACTGCGGGATTCAGTTGTCCTTCGGTGCCGCAGGCCATGGCAGTGAATACGCCGGACATTACGGCGAGGCCCCAGCCAGTGGTGATGACGATCCAGCCGGAGCCTTCGCCTTTAGACTTTTTCAGCAGAACGTTGGCCACAACGCTGTTGCCCATGAGGACCAGCACCAGCGTGCCCATAAACTCTCCGAACATGCCGTGTCCCATATCTACTCCGGCAGCCAGTCGAAGGTTCGCGTGACCGCTTTTTTCCAGTAGCCGTAGAGGCTCTCGCGGCGTTCGGCTTCCATTTGCGGAACCCAGCGGCGGTCTACGGCCCAGTTCTCGCGCAACTCGTCGATGCCTGAGTAGAAGCCCGTTGCGAGTCCGGCGGCATAAGCGGCGCCGAGAGCGGTGGTCTCTTTGACTGCGGGCCGGACGACGTCGCGACCCAGAATGTCGGCCTGGAACTGCATCAGCTGTTCATTTTCCACCATGCCGCCATCGGTCCGCAGTACACCTGCGGGAACCCCCGAGTCTTTTTCCATTGCCTCCACTACTTCGCGGGTTTGAAATGCCGCGGCTTCGAGCACAGCGCGCGCCAGATGGTGTTTGTTCGAGAAGCGAGTCAGACCTGCGATTATGCCGCGTGCATTGTGTTTCCAGTAAGGCGCATAAAGACCGGAGAACGCCGGTACAAAGTAGACGCCGCCGTTGTCGGGGACTGATGCGGCAAGGGCTTCAATTTCGGAGCTCCTGGAGATCAAACCGAGGTTGTCACGCATCCACTGTACGAGCGCGCCTGTTATGGCGACGCTGCCTTCGAGGGCATAGCGCGCGGGTTCGTTACCGAACTGAAAGGCAACGGTGGTGATTAATCCGTGGGCCGAAGGCGTGGCGTCGAGGCCGGTGTTCAGCAGCAGGAAGCATCCCGTGCCATAAGTGTTCTTGGCTTCGCCGACGTGGAAGCAGGTCTGGCCTACAAGAGCGGCCTGTTGATCGCCGAGGATCCCGGCTACCGGCACCCCGCGCACGGGATCGAGATGAGCGAGTTCATATACGTGACTGCTGGGGCGGATCGTCGGGAGTAACGCTCGCGGGATATCGAAGGCTCTGAGAAGGTCGTCATCCCAGTCGAGCGTTCTCAGATTCATCAGCTGCGTGCGGCTGGCGTTGGTGCAGTCAGTGCAGTGCCGGCCTGTCAGGTGCCAGAGCAGCCAGGTGTCGACGGTGCCGAAGGCGAGCTCGCCTGCTTCGGCTCGGCTTCGCGCGTCAGGGACGTTGTCGAGAATCCAGCGGATTTTGAGCGCACTGAAGTAGGTGGCGAGCGGTAGGCCCGTTGC
Source organism: Acidobacteriota bacterium (assembly GCA_048498815.1). Classification (GTDB taxonomy): domain Bacteria; phylum Acidobacteriota; class Terriglobia; order Bryobacterales; family Bryobacteraceae; genus BOG-234. Next base: position 25,393 of record JBEHXG010000005.1, read on the forward strand.
GGCGCGAAAACGGTCGGGGCCGCCATCGCGCGCGACCTCGGTGACGTAGTCTCCGACACGCGTATCCTGCCAGACGAGCGCGTTCGAGATGGCACGGCCTGTGCGGCGATCCCATACAAGAGTGGTTTCGCGCTGATTCGTGATACCCATGGCGGCGAGGTCCGTGGGGCGCAACCCGCCCTGCTCCATGGCATCGGAAATCACTTCTCGGGTTCGAAGCCAGATTTCGTCCGGGTCGTGCTCCACCCAGCCGGGTTCGGGGCATATCTGACGATGCTCTTTTTGCGCAGAAGCGACGATGCGGCCAACGCGATCGAAGATGAGGAAGCGCGTGCTGGTGGTGCCCTGGTCGATCGCGCCAATGAAGTCCGCCATGTGGGGTGCTCTCCAGTCTATCTCCGAGCGGTTGGGGATGCCAGGTAACAATCGAATCAGGTATGGAACACCAGCCGATTGCCTCCGAGACCCGCCGCCTGCTCACCGATCTCCGGAATCTTCTGCTCGAACAGCACAAGCTGCTGCTCGAGATGGAGCGCGCGGCTTATGAAAAGGTGAACGGCCCGATTGCGGGTCCTGGTCCGTTTTTGGGGCTGGTGATGGGGGATCCGTATTTCGCGTGGCTGAAGTATATTTCGACACTTGTGGTTGAGATCGATGAGGCGCTGTCTCGCCGAAGTACCGCGGGACAGGCGGATGCCGATGCGCTGGCAACGCAGGCCCGGCAAATGTTGCGTCCGCGCGAGCAGGGTACGGATTTCCAGAGCCGATACTATGCTGCGATCCAGGAATCGCCGGATGTTGTGATTCTGCAGTGCAAAATCGAACAGCTGCTGGGCATCTGAACGGAGTGATACGAAAGCTACACTGGTTGCAATACAAAGGCAACGGCTTCAGGGTTTTGGTCGTCTCAACGTAATTGGTTTCGTGATGGCATCAGGTTCATATTTTCGGCTAATACAGGTGATCTCTGCCTCCGCGCTGGTTGCGCTTGGCATCTTCGCGCAGCAGACTTCGAATTCCGGTTCGGCGCTGGTTAAGGTGAATCCGAAGGATGCCCAGCGTTACGTCTGGATTGAGCCCGGTAATTTTACGCTCGGCTGCTCCCAGGATGACCGGAATTGCGCTGCCGACGAGACGCCGGCACGCACCGTTGAGATCACGCACGGGTTCTGGATGGCGGAGACTCCGGCTACGGTTGCCGCGTGGAAGCGCTATCGAGGGGAGACGGGCAAGCCTGCTTTGATGCCCGCGGATGAATTCGGGCGAAAACTGAACGAAGCCGCCGAGAATGACCTGCAGCCGGCGGTTGGGGCGAGCTGGAATGAGGCTTCGGACTATTGCCATTGGGCAGGTCTGCGGCTGCCGACTGAAGCGGAGTGGGAATTTGCTGCACGCGCGGGAACCAGCCGTTCGACTTATGAGGGCTACGGTGAACTTGAGCCGATTGCCTGGTTCGCGGACAACAGCGGGAGGAAACCGCTGGAGAGTTCAGCTTCTTATCGTGACGATCCTTCGCGCTTTCCGAGAAAGCTGCTGTCGAATCTGAACGGCCCGCGTCCGGTGAAGCTGAAGAAGGCGAATGCATGGGGTTTATACGACATGCTGGGGAATGTGTGGGAGTGGGTGGCGGACTATTATTCGCCCACTGCTTACGCAGATGGTCCCGCGAAGGATCCTGTGGGGCCCTCGATCGGATCACAGCGAGTGTTGCGGGGGGGAGCATGGAGCAGTATTCCCGCTAATGTGCGGGTTTCTTATCGTCTGACGAATCCTCCCGGCGACCATGTGAACAGCTTCGGTTTTCGCTGCGCCGGAAACCTGCGCTAGGCCTGGTTTTTGACGGCTTTGGCAAAGGCCTTCCAGAGGCGCAGATTGCCGTCTGTTTCTTCAGCCATGCGTTCGGGGTGGAACTGAAATCCCGCTACGAATGCGGCTTTGGGATCATAGAAGCTTTCAATCAGGCCGTCATCCGCTGAGGCCATTGGGCGGAAACGCCGAGCCAGTTGCAAAATTCCCTGGTGATGATAGCTGTTTACGTTGAGGCGGTCGCGTCCGTACCAGCCTTCCAGCGGCGTTCCCGGAACGACGGATATCGGATGTCTGTATCCGTCGTAGTTTGTGAAATCGATGTGCTTCAGGTTTGATCTCTTTTCCTTCTGCACATCGCCGTAGAGCGTGCCGCCGCAGACTGCGTTGAGTAGCTGCGAGCCTCGGCAGATTCCGAGAACGGGCAGTTTGCGGCGCAGTGCTTTCCGGAGCAGGCGGATTTCGATTTCATCCTTCAGCGGATGGATTTGTTCCAGCCACTTGCGGTTTGCCGGACGAGCGCGGTAGCGGGTTGGTTCAATATCTTCGCCCTCCACCAGCAGAAGACCGCGCATTTCTTCCTGGTAATTGGGCAGGCAGGCTGCGACGCCATCGGTGACTGGCACGAGGATTGGCAACAAACCAAATCTCAGGAGAAGTTCGAGATGAGCTTCCGCTACGTAATCAATGTATCGATCTTTGCGGATGGTGCGGCGCGTGACCACCACTACCGCGGGTCGTTTCACGGCAGGACCGCGCGCAATGCGGCGACGAGCTTCGCGTCCCTTTCACGTCCCTGCGAGGCGACGCGGATGTGGAAGGTATCCATACCGATTTTATTGGAGCAGTCGCGCACATACATGCGGTGTTCGCGGAGCAGAAGCGACTGGAGTTCCACCGCCGTCATGCCGCTGCGTATCTTGAAGAGGACGAAATTAGCGCCGGTGGGATAGACATCGATGCCGGGAATTCCGCTCAGGGCGTTGTAGAGCCACTGCACGTCACCAATGAGGCGTTTGCGGCTGGCCTGATAGGCGGCGTCCGTTTTCGGCAGTTGAGACAGAAAATACTGCGCCAGCGTGTTCACATTCCAGGTGGGAATGAACTGGCGCATGCGATTCAATACATAGAGATTCTGGCTGTAGCAGTAGCCGAGACGCAGTCCCGGCACACCGCAATGCTTGCTCATGCTGCGTACCAGCAGGAGATTGGAGAAGCGATCGGCGACCGGCAGCAGGCTGGGAATGGCGTCGCCGGCGAAATCAATGAAGGACTCATCTACGATGACGAGTTCCATGTCCTTTGCCTGACGGAGGAAGTCTGTCATCTCCTCGAGCGAGAACAGCTGCCCCGTGGGATTTCCGGGGTTAATGATCAGCAGCGACTTCAATCCGCGGGAGCGAACCCATGTCAGATAGTCTTTCAGGACGAGCTGATAATTCCGTTCGGGCTTCAGCACGAACAGTTCGGCGTCGCGCTGGTCGCGCAGCTTTTCGATGTATTCGCCGAAGGTCGGCACCGGCACCGCGATGCGGTCGATCAACATCGTGTTGATCAGAACAATCAACTCGGTGGCGCCGTTGCCGATGATCAGGTTTTCCGGATTGACATGCAGGACGGAACCCAGGTGCTGCTGGCTGATTGCGGGGCTGCTCGACGGGTAAGACTTGATGAGGTTCGGGAAGTTTTCTTTGAGATCGTCCAGCATCTCCGGAGTTGGGTAGTAGGGGTTGGCGATAAAACAGAAATCGATAATGCTGCTGGCGGCTTCGTAGCCGACGAGGTCCGCCAGAGCGGGCGAATGCGAGGTTTCGTAAAAGAGGTGCTTTCGCTGCTCGACGTTAGGTGCTGGTGCATTCGCGGCGTCCATCTTATGCTTTCCTTATTCATCAGCTTCGCACGGATTTCGGGTCAATGCGTCCTATAAGTTCTTTGAATGCCACACGGAATGGGTTTCAGGACACAATAGAGGATTAACCTGAGAGCAGGCCCCTGGACGCGTCCGATGCAATTCGCCAATTACCAAACCGACGGCTTTCATGACGAGATGTTTGACGCCTCCGGTATTCCGCGCGCCGAGGCGAAGCTGCTTGTGGATACGATCCAGTCGCTTGATTCGGGACACTTCCTGCGTTGCCAGCACTCGGCTGAACAGATTCTGCTGCAGCTCGGCATCACCTTTAATGTATACGGCGATTCGGCGGGTACGGAGCGGATTTTCCCGTTCGATCTGATTCCGCGTATCATCACCGCGAGCGAATGGGCGTGGGTGGAGCGTGGGCTGAAGCAGCGCATCCACGCGCTCAACCTGTTCATTGACGACATCTACCACGATCAGAAGATTCTGAAAGACGGGGTGATTCCGGAAGAGGTCATCAAGTCTGCGATCTTCTACCGGCCGCAGTGTATCGGTGTGAATCCGCCTCGCGGAGTTTGGTGTCACATCACCGGCACGGATCTGGTGCGGCATGGCGACGGGCAGATGTACGTACTGGAGGATAATCTGCGGGTTCCTTCGGGCGTGTCGTACGTGCTCGAAAATCGCGATCTGATGAAGCGCACGTTTCCTCAGGTTTTTGAGGGACTGCGGGTTCGGCCTGTGGACGATTATCCGAGCCGTCTGCTTGAAATGCTGCAGACAATTGGCCCGGGTGGAGCGGCGGAGAATCCGACGGTGGTGCTGCTGACGCCCGGAATTTACAATTCGGCATACTTCGAACACAGCTTTCTGGCGCAGAAGATGGGCGTCCAGTTAGTGGAAGGCAGCGATCTGATTGTGCAGGACCGTAAAGTCTGGATGCGAACCACGAAGGGTCTGCGCAAGGTGGACGTGATTTATCGGCGCATCGATGACGATTTTCTCGATCCGCTGGCGTTCCGGCCGGATTCGCTGCTGGGCGTCCCGGGCATCCTGGATGCGTGGCGAGCGGGGAATGTCGCGCTGGCGAATGCACCAGGCAATGGTGTGGCGGATGACAAGGTTGTTTATGCGTACGTGCCCGATATGATCCGCTACTACGAGGGCGAAGACCCGATTCTGCCCAATGTTCCGACGTATCTGTGCTGGCGCGATGCGGACCGTCAGCACGTCCTTTCGAATCTGGACAAGCTCGTGGTCAAGGCGGCGAACGAAGCGGGGGGGTATGGAATGCTGGTCGGTCCACACTCGACCGAGAAGCAACGGGAAGAATTCGCGGATCGCATCAAGGCGCAGCCCCGGAATTACATTGCGCAGCCGACGCTCGCTCTTTCGCGAGTGCCCACGCTGGTTGAGGATCACTTTGAAGGCCGGCATGTGGACCTGCGGCCTTACATCCTCTATGGCAATGAGATTGAAGTGCTGCCGGGCGGCCTGACTCGCGTGGCGTTGCGCAAGGGATCGCTGGTGGTGAATTCCTCGCAGGGCGGCGGGAGCAAAGATACGTGGGTGCTGGCGGGAGATCCGCAATGAGAGCGCAGGAAACCAGGCCGCTGCTGAGCCGCGTGGCGGATGCCGTCTATTGGATGGCGCGCTACATCGAGCGCGCTGAGAACGTGGCGCGGTATATCGGCGTGAATATGAACCTGCAGCTCGATCTTCCGCAGGATCCCGCGCAACAGTGGCAGTCGCTCATCGACACGAGCGGAGATGGCGAGAAGTTTCGCGCCCGCTATGACGAAGCGAGTCAGCACAACGTGGTGGAGTTCCTGGGATTCGATACGGAGAATCCGAATTCAATCATGTCGTGTTTGAAAGCCGCGCGGGAGAATGCGCGGTCGGTCCGCGAGACGATTTCCTCCGAGATGTGGGAGCAGGTGAATGCGATGTATCTCGATATGTCGGCGCAGCAGCTGATGCCGGGGTATGAGTGGCATCCGGATTTCTTCCGCCAGCTGCGTTTGAGCTCGCATCTGTTTCAGGGCATTACCGACGCCACGATGACGCACAACGAAGCCTGGCATTTCGTTCGGCTGGGGCGCAAGATGGAGCGCGCGGACAAGACGTCGCGGATTCTGGATGTGAAGTACTTCATGCTGCTGCCCTCAGTAAGTGACGTCGGTACTCCATATGACGATATTCACTGGTCGGCGGTGCTGAAATCGGTGAGCGGGCTGGAGATGTATCGAAAGAAGTATGGGCCGCTGGAGCCTCGCAACATCGTGGAATTTCTGGTGATGGATCGCGAGTTTCCGCGCGCGATCCATTACTGCATTACGCACGCCGATGCTTCGCTGCGGGCCATTACGGGCACGATGCCCGGCACGTTCAAATACACCTCAGAACGGCTGATGGGGCTGCTGCGCGCCGATCTGGATTTCACACCGGTGGATCAAATTCTGAAGTCCGGCCTGCATGGATACCTTGATGGACTGCAGATCAAGATCAATGAGATTGATGATGCGGTTCTGGCGGATTTTGTGGACTGGCGGCCGGCGGCTAAGGCCGAAGTGGCGCAGTCGCAATCGCAGACTTCAGCGTCGGGCGGATCGCGATAGATGGGGATTCGCGTCGCGCTGCATCACGAGACTGTCTATAAATACGACCGGCTGGTGACGCTGGGTCCTCAGGTGGTGCGATTGCGGCCTGCGCCGCACAGCCGCACTCCGGTCACCAGCTATTCGCTGCGCATCAGGCCGAAGGAACACTTCATCAACTGGCAGCAGGATCCCCAGAGCAATTATCTGGCGCGGATTGTGGTGCCGGAACCTACCCGAATCTTTGCTCTGGAAGTGGATCTTGTGGTTGAGATGACCGTGCTCAATCCGTTCGACTTCTTTCTGGAGCCTTACGCGGAGCAGTTTCCGTTCGAGTATGAGGCTTCGCTCAGGCGTGAGCTGACGCCGTTCCTCGAAACGCTGCCCGATCCGGGTGGACACTTCCTGGAGTTCGTTGACACAATCGATCTGGCACCGCGGCAGGCGATCTCCTTTTTGGTTGATTTGAATCGCAAGGTTCAGAACGCGGTTGGATATCTGATTCGCATGGAACCGGGCGTGCAGACGCCGGAAGAGACGCTGAAACTTGCAACGGGGTCCTGCCGCGATTCGGCATGGCTATTGGTGCAGACGCTGAGGCATCTGGGGCTTGCGGCCCGCTTTGTGTCGGGGTATTTGATTCAGCTGAAGCCGGATACGAAGTCGCTGGACGGGCCGAGTGGCGCGGATTCGGACTTCACTGATCTGCATGCCTGGACGGAAGTGTATTTGCCAGGGGCCGGATGGGTTGGGCTGGATCCCACTTCAGGACTGCTCGCCGGTGAAGGCCACATTCCGGTGGCGGCGACGCCGGACCCGCAATCGGCTGCGCCGGTATCGGGTGGTGTAACGCCGAGCGAAGTGGAGTTCGATCATACGATGACTGTGACGCGGATTCACGAGGATCCCCGCGTTACAAAGCCGTATAGCGAGCAGCAGTGGGACGCCATCGTTACGCTTGGCGAAAAGATCGATACTGAGCTTGCGGATGGGGATGTGAGACTCACGATGGGTGGTGAGCCCACGTTTGTTTCGATTGACGACCGCGATGGCGAGGAGTGGAATACGGCCGCGATCGGACCCACGAAGAGCAAGCTCGCCGGAACTTTGCTGTGCCGTCTGCGGGATGATGTTGCGCCTGGTGGCCTGCTGCATTTCGGGCAGGGCAAGTGGTATCCGGGCGAGTCGCTGCCGCGCTGGGCATACACCTGTTATTGGCGAACGGACGGCCTTCCATTGTGGCGGGATCCGCGATGGGTAGGCGAACCGGATAGGGATTATGGGTACGGATCCGCGCACGCAGAGCGCTTCGCGAAAGAGCTCACGAACTGGCTGGGACTGGACATCGAGTATCTGATCACGGCTTACGAGGATCCGCTTGAGTATCTGCAGGCGGAAGGAAAGCTGCCGGCGAACGTCGATCCTCTCGATAACAGACTGGATAGTGCGGAAGCGCGCGAACGCATGCGCCGCACGTTTGAACGCGGGCTTGGTTCGCCCACCGGGTTCGTTCTGCCTTTGCAGCACGGGAAGGAAAAGGAGGGCGAACAGTGGCAGTCCGGATTATGGATGCTGCGCGCGCGGCATTTGTATCTGGTGCCCGGCGATTCGCCGATTGGCTTTCGGCTGCCGGTTGCGTCGTTGCCCTGGGAGCCACCGGCGGAACGGCAGAAGATTGAAGAGCCCGATCCGATGGCGCCGCTCGGCCCGCTACCCGCGCCGCGGATGACGCGACGGCCCGATCGTGGACAGGTGGCTAAGCCGAATGCCGACGCCAAGGCCGGACCAGTAGTTCGAACAGCACTCACCGTGGAAGCGCGGAATGGCCGCCTGTATGTTTTCGTTCCTCCGGTGGAAACGACCGAAGCGTATGTTGAGCTGATCGCAGCGGTGGAACGCACGGCCTCGCACCTGGAGATGCCGGTCCTGATCGAGGGCTATACCCCGCCCGCCGATCCGCGGCTTCGGCAGATGCGAGTGACACCCGATCCCGGCGTGATTGAGGTCAATACCCAGCCGGCGTCGACCTGGGCCGAGCTTGTTGAGAATACCGCGACGCTTTATGAGCACGCGCGGCAGACGCGACTGGGCACGGAGAAGTTTATGCTGGACGGCCGTCATACCGGCACCGGTGGCGGAAATCATCTGGTGCTGGGCGGGCCTACGCCCGCTGACAGTCCATTCCTGCGGCGACCCGATTTGCTGCGCAGCCTGCTCGGGTTCTGGGTTAATCATCCGTCGCTGTCTTACTTGTTCTCGGGCGTGTTCATTGGGCCAACGAGTCAGGCGCCGCGCGTGGATGAGACTCGTCCCGATTCGATTTATGAACTTGAGATTGCTTTCAGTCTGCTGAGCGCGAAGGCGGAAGCCAGTCGTGAACAGTGTCCGCCGTGGCTCGTGGATCGATTGTTCCGCGATTTGCTGGCGGATGGCACCGGGAACACGCATCGCGCGGAGTTCTGCATCGATAAGCTCTACTCGCCCGATACTTCGGGTGGGCGGCTCGGGTTGCTCGAACTCCGGGCATTCGAAATGCCGCCGCATGCGCAGATGAGTCTCGCACAGCAGCTTTTGGTGCGGGCGCTGGTGGCGCGGTTCTGGAAGAATCCCTTCGATGAACCGCTGATCCGTTGGGGCACAAGACTTCATGATCGCTTCCTGCTCCCCTGGTATGTGGAGAGAGACTTCGCGCAGGTTTGCGAAGAGTTAAGAGAGGCAGGCTATCCGATTGATGCGGACTGGTTCGCCCCGCATGTGGAGTTTCGATTCCCGGTTTATGGGCGCGTCGATTACCGGGGTGTCGGCATCGAACTCAGGCAGGCGATTGAGCCCTGGTACGTTCTGGGCGAAGAGCCCGGTGGCGGCGGTACGGCGCGCTACGTCGATTCTTCCGTGGAACGCATGCAGGTTCGCGTCACTGGTTTGACTGAGGAACGGTACTGCGTGACCTGTAACGGTCGCCGCGTACCCCTGCAATCAACCGGGACTCAGGGTGAGTTTATCGCCGGTGTTCGTTACCGCGCCTGGCAGCCGCCGCGCTGTCTGCATCCCACGATACCGGTTCACACCCCTTTGGTATTCGACCTCCTGGATATAAAGGCCGGTCGTTCGCTGGGTGGCTGCACGTATCACGTGGGCCATCCGGGAGGCAGAAATTACGATACGTTCGCGGTAAACTCGAATGAAGCCGAAGCCCGGCGGCGAGCCCGTTTTCTCGGGATCGGACACACGCCTGGCAGGATGCGGGTTCCGCCTCCTGAAATGAATCCGGAGTTCCCCTCCACTCTGGATCTGAGACGAAGAGCCAGGTAGCCACACCGTGTTAAAGAGCGCGCACATGAAACCAGCCACTGCGCCTTCCGGCATTCACGGCATGGTGCGTCAGTACGTTCCGATAGAAGGCCACTGGGATGAGGCGCTGCTCGAATCCGGATTCCCTCGGCATGCCTGGCGGCAGCTTTCGGTATCACTGGGGCGGATGGGTTTCCGGCAGCTCAGCAGCCGCTGGCGCAGCGGGCAGCAGCTGATTCAGGCCAATGGTGTTACTTACAACATTTACGGCGATCCGCAGGGCAAGGAACGGCCGTGGCTGATGGATCCGATTCCGCTTTTGATGGCGGAGAACGAATGGGCTTCGATTGAAGAGGCCATTTGTCAGCGGGTAACGCTGCTGAATCAAATGCTGGCCGACCTATATGGCCCGCAACGCCTGCTTCACACCGGCAGAATTCCGCCGGCGATGCTGTTTGCGAATCCGCATTTCCTGCGGCCGTGCTTTGGCATTAAGCCGCCGAGCGGTGTATTCCTGCACAACTACGCCGCCGATCTGGCGCGCTCCCCCGATGGGCAGTGGTGGGTGATTGCGGATCGCACGCAGGCGCCCTCCGGCGTTGGATACGCGCTGGAGAACCGGCTTGTGAGCGCGCGCACGTTGCCTTCGGTTTTTAGTGTGTGTCCTGTGCGGCCGCTGAATCGGTTCCTGGAAGTGCAGCGGGAAGGGTTGCTGCGGCTGGCGCCGCACTCCGCAGTGAATCCGCGCCGTAGTCCGCGTGTGGTGCTGCTGACGCCGGGTCCGCACAACGAGACGTATTTTGAGCACTCGTTCCTCGCGCGGCAGTGGGGTTTTCCGCTTGTCGAGGGCGCGGATTTGATTGCTCGCGACAACCAGGTTTTCCTGAAAACCCTGGCGGGGCTTGAGCCTGTGGATTTGATCCTGCGTCGCGTGGATGATGGGTTCTGCGATCCGCTGGAACTGCGCGGCGAATCGCTGCTGGGTGTTCCTGGTTTGCTGCAGGCGGTCCGCGCCGGAAGCGTTGTTATTGCGAACGCGCTGGGAAGCGGACTGCTGGAAACGCCGGCGCACATGGCGTTTCTGCCCGGACTCTGCCGCGACCTTCTGGGCGAGAATCTGCGGATGCCGTCGGTCGCTACGTGGTGGTGTGGCCAGGAAGGCCCTCGCAGGTACGTGCTGAATCATCTGGATGAAGTGGTGATAAAGCCTGCGTTTCCGATGTTCGGAAAGAAGGTGGAATTCCCGGCGTTGCTCGATAAGTATGGACGCGCCGATCTGGCGCGGCGGATCGAGGCGCATCCGGAACAGTTTGTGGCCCAGGAGCAGGTGGCGCTTTCTACCGCGCCGGTACGGACGGAGTATGGCGTGGCGCCGCGCCACATTGTGGTGCGCGTCTTTGCCGCGTGGAATGGCGAGGGATATTCGGTCATGCCTGGCGGGCTGACTCGTGTGTCCACCGCCGATAAATCGCTGGTTGTTTCGATGCAGCAGGGCGGCGGCAGCAAAGACACCTGGGTGATGGGGACCGGTAAGGACACTGAGGAGGAGTCCGAATCACTCACTCGCCACACACAGGAACATTCCGTTGCACCTCGCGGCATTGGTGAGCTTCCCAGCCGCGCCGCCGATAATCTCTTCTGGCTGGGGCGCTATGCCGAGCGCGTCGAGGATAGTGTACGTCTGGTGCGCGCCCTGTTGCCGGGGCTTTCGAGCGAGGCTGACTTTGGCCGCACAGCATCGCTCGAATGCATGGCCACGCTGCTGGCAAACCTGCGTTACCTGGCGGATGAGTTTCCGACCGCGTCGCTGGGGCAGCAGCGGTGGCAAATGCAGCGCCTGCTGACGGGCATGGTTTACAACCCGTCGCGGACTTCGGGCATTGGCTGGAATCTGAAGCAGATTCGGCGTGTGGCCTGGCCTCTGAAAGAGCGCCTCTCGCAGGATACGTGGCGCGTGCTGCAGCAGCTCGATACAGAATTTTCAGGCACGGCGCCGGCGAATCCCGATCTTACGTTCATTACCGAGATGAATCTGCTGGATCGCGCGATCGTCACGCTGTCGGCTTTTGCCGGTCTGCTGATGGAGAACACCACGCGTGGATATGGCTGGCGCTTCCTCGATATCGGACGACGGCTGGAGCGTGCGCTGCAGATCGTGAATCTGCTGGACGCGGTGCTGGCGCGGTCGAAGCAGGCGGAGGATCCGGGAGAGCTGGAGTCAAGCCTGGAGATGCTGCTGCAGATTTGCGACAGCTCGATTACCTATCGCACGCGGCACCTGACTGATATTCGGGTCGAGTATGTGCTTGAGCTGCTGCTTGCGGACGAGGCCAATCCACGTTCCGCCGCCTTCCAGCTGGTGACGATGATTGAGCATATTCAGCATCTGCCGGGACGCGACACGGACGAAAGTACTTCACCGGAGCACCGCCTGGTATCGAAGGCGTTGGGTTCGATTCGTCAGGCGTGGATGCAGGATTTGGCGCGACCGGGCGAAGACGGATTGCTCGGGGCACTCGGCGCGCTCGCGCAGCAACTGCAGGCCACTCTTTACGATTTTTCCGACGAACTCACCGCCCGCTATCTCAGCCACCTGACGCAATCGAGGCTGACGGCATCGTAATGCTTTACCGCACGGTTCATACCACGAAGTATCGATACGAGCGTCCGGTATCGCAGAGCATCAGCGAAGCCCATATGACGCCGCGGCTTTCGGCGGGGCAGAAGGTATATGAGACCCGGCTGAGTATTGATCCGGGCTTCGCAACCCTTTCCACACGCGTGGATTACTTCGGTAATGTTGCCACGACAATTGCTGTCTTCGGCTCCCATGATCGCTTCGACGTGACCGCGACTAGTCTGGTTGAAACCGGCCTGTTGCCTAAGCCCGACGTGGCCTCTGTCCCGTGGGAAACGGTGCGCGACGAGCTTGCCGCGCCTTTAGCGGAAGACAGCCTCATGGCGTCGGAGTACATTTTCGATTCCCCTTACGTTGGGCTCGGGCAGCCAGTCGCTGAGTACGCGCGTGTTTCCTTCGCACCGACGCGCTCTATGTTTGACGCCGTGCAGGATCTCATGCACCGCATCCGGGTCGACTTTCTTTATAAGCCGGAATCGACTGACATTGGTGTCTCCACAACCGAGCTACTGAAACTGCGGCGCGGCGTCTGTCAGGATTTTTCTCACGTGATGATCGGCGCGATGCGCAGCATGGGGCTGGCCGCTCGCTACGTCAGTGGATACCTGCGCAGCGGACAGGGAGCGGAGGCTTCGCATGCGTGGGTGTCAGTCTTTTTCCCTGGCGTTGGCTGGCTTGATTTCGATCCAACGAACGACGTTATGCCCGCTGAAGGGCACGTCACCGTCGGCTGGGGGCGTGACTTTGGCGATGTTACACCGTTGAAGGGTGTTGCACTGGGAGGCGGCGGCCAGACCGTGGATGTGGAAGTGCGCGTTACCCCAGCCTGACCAAAGTCAACCGCGATCCTTGTATTCTCCGAAGACCCGGCGCAGCGCGTCGGAGATTTCACCGAGTGTGGCGTCAGCATCCGCGGCGGTGACAATTGCGGGCATAAGATTATCACCCGCTCGCGCCGTGGCTTCGATTGCGTCCAGAGCGCCGCGCCATCTGGTGGTATCGCGCTTGCGCCTTAGTTTTGAGACTGACTCGATTCGCGATTTCTCGATTGCCGAATTGATCCGGAATACGGGAATTTCCGTTTCGGACTCTAACTGAAAGCGGTTCACTCCCACGATGATTCGCTTGCCGGATTCAATTTCGCGCTGGAATTCATAGGCGGACGTCTGAATGCGCGCGGTCTGGAAACCGGATTCGATGGCCGCCAGCGCGCCACCCATCTCATCGATTTGCGCGATGTAGCCCATCGCCTCGTTTTCAATCCGGTCAGTAAGTTCCTCGATGTAATAGCTGCCGCCAAAAGGATCAGGCACATCCGTGATGCCGCTTTCGTAAGCGATCACCTGCTGCGTCCGCAGCGCGAGGAGGGCGGATTCTTCGGTCGGCAGTCCCAGCGCCTCGTCGCGCGAGTTGGTGTGCAGGGATTGCGTTCCGCCTAAGACTGCAGCCATGGCTTCGATTGTGGTGCGAACGATGTTGACGTCGGGCTGCTGCGCGGTAAGGCTGGATCCCGCTGTTTGCGTATGAAACCGCAGCATGCATGATTGTGGATTCTTTGCGCCAAATCGATCTTTCATCAACCTCGCGTAGAGCCTGCGGGCCGCCCGCAGTTTGGCGATCTCGCTGAGGAAATCCATCTGCGCATTGAAGAAGAATGAGAGGCGCGGAGCAAAGGTATCAATATCCAGACCAGCTCCGATCGCGGCTTCGATATAGGCGATCGCGTTCGCGAACGTGAACGCTACCTCCTGTACGGCAGTGGAGCCCGACTCGCGGATGTGATAGCCGCTGATCGAAATGGGGTTCCACGCCGGAACTTCTCGAGCAGCCCAGGCAAAGATGTCTGTGACGATTCGGACGGCCGCGCGTGGTGGATAAATGTAGGTTCCGCGCGCGATGTACTCCTTCAAAATGTCGTTCTGAATAGTGCCGCTGATTTTGCGCACATCCACGCCCTGCTCACGCGCAACGAGGTAGTAGAACGCGAGCAGAATGGAGGCCGTGGAGTTGATGGTCATCGACGTCGAGACCTTATCCACCGGGATGCCCTCAAACAGTCGGCGCATATCCTCCCGGGACGCAATCGACACGCCTACGCGCCCCACTTCACCGGCGGCGAGCGGATGGTCCGGATCGAGACCCATCTGAGTCGGAAGGTCGAAGGCTACCGACAGGCCGGTGGTCCCCTGGCTCAGCAGGTACTTGTATCGCGAATTACTCGCTTCCGCTGAGCCGAAGCCGGCATACTGGCGCATCGTCCAGAGGCGGTCGCGGTACATGCCCGGGTAAATGCCGCGGGTGTACGGGAACTCGCCGGGTTTCATCTACGAACGGGAAATGCGGCGAGCTTTGATGATGGACGAAATGCCGTAGATCGCCATGATCAGAACAAAGAAAGCGAGCAAGCCGAAGGCGAACGGCGACATGTTCGCGGAGTTTCGCCACATCTTGTACGCGGCAACGCCGGCGAACACGAGGAAAATAAAGCCGAGGAACTCATGCCACAGCGAGTGAAGCGGTTTCACGGCTGCCGGGACCACGTGTTTAACGAATGTTCCGGAGTTGCGGACGACTGGCTGCCAGTCCTTGCCGGCCTGACGCACCATTTTGCCCGCTATACGGCCAGCGGCGCGGATTTGGTCGTTATCCACAGCTTCATACTACCAAAACAAACGGTTGTAGCTGCTGCGATGCGGCCTGTACAATCAAGAGAAACCTGCCGATGTAAATAATGCGACCCGGTCTGGAACGATTGGCCCGGTGTTTGCATCTTTAGAAGTGAAAGGGATGTCCCGCAGCCAGGGGAAAGGGGTCCGACTTGGAAGAACGTCTGAAAGGCTTGATGCAGGATCTGGGAAACGCGATCAACGAGTCGCTCTCCGACTCTGAGCGCATTGCGGAAGCAATCGGCGAGATCAAGGGTGCGGGCTACGACATCTATCTGGTGATTGAGGCTACGATTGGCTTCAACAAGCGTGAAGATGGCGGCGAGGGGGTGGACCTTGCTCAGGATTTGGCGGAAGAGCATGCCGAAACAGCGTCGCTCGGCAAGATTCACTTCACCAGCCAGGACCAGCGGTTTCTTAAGGCCTTGCGGATCACTGTTGAAGAAGAAGCTTAGTCACTTCAGCTCGTTGTAGACCGCCAACGTCTTTTCGACTGCGGCTTTCCAGGTGAAGTTTGCTGCGTGACGGATGCCTTTTTGGGCTAAAGCCTGACGCGCGGACTCACTGGACGTCAGATGCTCAATAGCGGAAGAGAGTTCGCCTTCATTCCCAGGATCGATCAGCAGTGCGGAGTCGCCGCAGATTTCGGGTAGCGCCGAACGATTTCCCGCGATCACCGGAATTCCTGCTGCCATCGCCTCCAGAGCCGGCATTCCGAAGCCTTCATCGAGCGACGGGAAGGCGAACACGCTGGCACGGCTATACCATCGACCGATTTCCGCGTCCGGGAGGTAGCCCGTGATTTCGATGCGGTCGGAATATGGCGCGGCTGCTTTTGCCTGGAGTGCCGCCTCGGCTTCGTAGCCCGCTGATCCCGCGAGCACCAGCTTCCATTCCGGAGGCGCCGCGCGGAAGGCACGGACCAGGGCGGCTTGGTTTTTTCGACGCTGAATTGCCCCCACGCATAGGATGACCTCCTCCCGTCGGGTTTCCAGGACGGGTCTGGGCAAAACTCCGTGGTGGACCACGTGAATCCGGGAAGAAGGGACACCAAGCAAGCTTTCAACCTGGGAGGCAGTGAAGGCCGAGACGGCGATAATCAGATCGGCTGCTTCTGCCGCGGACCGAGCCTGTTGGGCGAACCGTTCGCGAAAGTCAGGAGCGCTGTAATCGCCGGAGAGCACGAAGAGATCATGGAACGTAGCGATCTGGCGGCGAAATTTCTTCGTTGGCAGGCGCTGGTTGAGCCCATGAAAAAACGGAGCCAATCGGTTGCCACCGGAGTCTGAAAGCCTCCTAACCCTTACATTTTGCGGGACTTGTTCGAATAACGCTTTCCAATACCGGGGAGACCGGTAAAACCAGTCCCAGCCTTCGGCGTAGTCGGTGGCCGCCAAGCCCCGCAGGAGTTCGCGGGAATACACCCCCACTCCCGAAAGGGAGTCGCCGAGGCTATAGGTGGCATCAAGCGCGATTCGCAAATACCGAGACTATCAGGCAGCGGGGGGGAAAACGGGACTGTTGGGCGGTTCGCCAGGCCCGAGGTCGTTGGCGACGTAGCCATAATCCTTCAGTTTTCGATAAAGTGTGGTGCGGCCGATCCCCAGCAGGTGCGATGCAGCCGTACGATCTCCCCGGGTGTAAATGAGGGCCTGTTCGATGGCCAGGCGTTCCACTTCGTGAAGTGGCGCAATTCCGCCGGGCCACGACTGTGGTGCAGACATGGGACGAAGCGACGATCCGCCGGCCCCTGCCGCAGCAACCAGAGCCAATGGCTGGCCGGCACGCATGAAGTTCACAACCGCGCTCGGAAGGTCCGCTATATGGAGTAACGGCCCGGAATTGAGCGCGACCATTCGATCAATGCAGTTTTTTAACTCCCGAACGTTGCCCTCCCAGTCGTAGGCGAGCATCGCTTCCATGGCGTGTGCCTCAATGGTGTATCGCTTGCCTGTGGCCGCGAGAAAGCGTTCGATAAGGAGAGGGATGTCTTCTTTGCGCTCGCGGAGCGGAGGCAGCGTGATGCGAATTACGTTGAGGCGATGGTAAAGGTCTTCGCGAAAACGGCCCGCCGCGATTTCGCGCGGAAGGTCGCGATGCGTTGCCGCAATAATGCGAATATCTACCTGAAAACGCTGGAGTGAGCCAACAGGGCGGTATTCCCGCTCCTGGAGGACGCGCAGGAGTTTGACCTGTAGCTCCAGCGGCAGGTCTCCGACTTCGTCAAAGAAGGCCGTGCCGCCGTTCGCCAGTTCGATCAGACCTTTCTTGGCTTCGCCGGCGCCGGTAAATGCTCCGCGAACGTGGCCGAAGAGTTCGCTTTCCATGAGCGGGCCGACCATTGCGCCGCAATCGATGGGAACGAAGTGGCCGCGTGGACAGGCGTTATAAAGGCCTCGGGCGGCTACTTCTTTCCCTGTTCCGCTTTCGCCGTGCAGCAGGACGGGCGTGCGACTGGGCCCAAGCTTTTCAAGCTGGGCGCGGATTTGAGCAATACGCGGTGAGTCGCCGAGGAGTCCCACGGGATGTTAGTGCGGAAACGGGAGAAAGTTCTCAGTTATGGATCGAGGCGCACGACGAACGCCTGCGGTACGTTCTGCTCGGTTCGGATGCGCTGAGCCAGGGTTTCCGCAGCTTCCGGAGACGGCTCGTGCCCGGCTACTACCCGCCACAACGGCGGATCGCCCTGACGCAGGATTTCCTTGCCGGCGCCGTATAGCACCGCCATGTTCTGCTGCATGCGGTCGGCATTTGCCTTTTCGCGGAATGCTCCCACCTGCACACCGAACTGTGCGGGGGCAGCGCCGACAGGCGCGGAGAGTATCGTTAACTCTACGTTCGCTACACCCGGCCCGATCATCCCGATCGTCTGCGCGGCGGCGTGCGACAAGTCGATGATGCGATTGCCGACGAACGGTCCGCGGTCAATGATGCGCACATCCACAGTCTTCTCATTTGCCAGATTACGCACGCGCACCATGGTCTGGAACGGCAGCGTCTTGTGGGCCGCCACCATTTCTTCCATGTGGTAAGTCTCGCCATCCGCAGCGGCGCGCCCATCGTAGGGGTGTCCATACCAACTGGCGACTCCGCGCTCGATCGTTCCAGGCGGCAATACCGGAGCGCCAGCGCGCGGTGGTGCAGGAACGTGTGCTTTCTTCTTCGCGCATCCGGCAAGTGCTGCCAGAGCGCAGAGGAGAATCGCGGCCAGTCGGCGCATCAATCCATCCTAGCGCGGCACAAAAGGATCGATACACTAATAGATCGAACCCGGTATGTCCAGCCAACTCAATAAAATCAGCTCCCGCATCACACAGGTCAAGTCACAGGGCGCGTCGCAGGCAATGCTCCACGCAACAGGCCTCACGAGGGAAGACCTCAACAAGCCACAGGTGGGAATTGCCAGCGTATGGTTCGAAGGCAATCCCTGCAACATGCACCTGCTTGACCTCGGCGCGAAGGTGAAAGAGGGCGTGACGGGCGCTGGCATGGTGAGTATGCGCTTCAACACCATTGGCGTCAGCGATGGCATCTCCATGGGTACGGATGGCATGAGCTTTTCGCTGCAGTCGCGCGATCTGATTGCCGATTCCATCGAAACGATCATGGGGGGCCAGTGGTATGACGGGCTGATCGCACTGCCGGGCTGCGATAAGAATATGCCGGGCTGCGTAATGGCGATGGGGAGATTGAATCGCCCTTCCATTATGGTGTACGGCGGCACGATTCGCGCGGGTCACAGCCACGGCAAAGTTCTGGATATCGTCAACGCGTTCCAATGCTACGGCGAGTTCATTGCCGGCAACATTTCAGAGAAGGAACGTGAGGATATCGTTGAGCACGCGTGCCCCGGCGCGGGCGCGTGCGGCGGCATGTACACGGCAAATACGATGGCTTCGGCGATTGAGGCACTCGGGATGTCGCTGCCTTACAGCGCTTCTACGCCGGCGGTTGATCCGCAGAAGATGGATGAATGTGTTCGCGCCGGCGCTGCGATGCGGCATCTGCTGGAGCTTGATCTCAAGCCTCGCGACATCATGACGCGCGCTGCGTTCGAAAACGCCATGGTGATCGTGAGCGTGCTTGGCGGTTCCACGAACGCTGTGCTGCACCTGATCGCAATGGCGCGTTCGGTGGGTCTGAACCTGACGCTGGAAGATTTCCAGAACGTCAGCGACCGCACGCCACTGCTGGCGGATTTCAAGCCTTCCGGCAAGTATGTGATGGAAGACCTGCATGCGGTGGGCGGCACTCCGGCCGTGATCAAAATGCTGATCGAAGCCGGACGCTTTGATGGCTCCTGCATGACAGTTACGGGCAAGACACACGCGGAGAACGTGAAGGACCTCCCCGGGCTCGCTCCGGGTCAACAAATTGTGCAGCCGTTCTCAGCGCCCCTGAAGCCCAACAGCCATATTCAGATCCTGCGCGGAACGCTGGCGCCCGAAGGTGCGGTAGCGAAGATCACGGGGAAGGAAGGCCTGCGGTTCTCCGGTCCGGCCCGCGTGTATGATTCCGAAGAGCACATGCTCGCGTCGCTTGAGCGCGGAGAAATTAAGAAGGGCGATGTGCTGGTAATCCGTTATGAAGGTCCGAAGGGCGGACCGGGTATGCCGGAGATGCTTACGCCCACTTCGGCAATCATGGGAGCAGGCCTGGGCAAGGACGTTGCGCTGATAACCGATGGTCGGTTTTCAGGCGGCTCGCATGGATTTATCGTGGGCCACATCACGCCGGAGGCGCAGGAGGGTGGTCCGATCGCTCTGGTGCGGGACGGCGAAACGATCACGATTGACGCATCGACGAACGTGCTCGATGTTGATATTCCGGAAGACGAAATGAGGGCTCGGCGCGCGGCGTGGAAGATGCCGCCATACAAGGCGTCACGCGGGACGCTCGCGAAATATATTCGCCTGGTGAAAAGCGCCAGCAACGGCTGCGTGACCGACGAAGAATAGGCAGGCTTTTCCGCGTACAATAGCCAGATGCTGCGCGAGACACTGGCTAAAAGCAAACACCCGCATGACCGGGGATTCCGCTGGCGCAGCGTGGAGATCGTTCGGCTCGAGGGCCTGAGCGATGCTGTGTTCGCGTTTGCCGTTACCCTGCTGATCGTCTCGCTTGAAGTTCCGCGCACGTTCGCGGAGCTGCACGAAAGTCTGCGCGGCTTTCTGCCGTTCGCCATCAGCTTCGCAATGCTGTTCCAGATCTGGTATGCGCAGTTTCTCTGGTTTCGGCGATACGGACTGCAGGATGCGCTTACGGCCACGCTCAATGCGATCCTGCTGTTTACAGTTCTGTTCTACGTTTATCCGTTGAAGTTCCTGTTCACGTATGTGGTGGACAGGATGCTGGGCGGTAGTGGAATGGTCCGGTTGCCCGATGGGCGCCTTGAGCCGCTGCTGCGGGATAACGAAGCGTTCTCGCTCATGCTGATTTACAACGCGGGCTTCATCGCCGTTTTTGCGATCTTCGTGCTCCTTTATCTGCATGCCTGGCGCAGAAGGGCTCAGCTGGAACTGACGCCGCGGGAGGAATTCCAGACACTTGAGCGCCTCGGCGCCAATCTGTGTCTGATCGGTGTAGGGGTGATCTCCACTGCGGTATTGCTGTTCGGCGGAGCGCGCTGGGGCGGATACGCGGGGATGTCCTACATGCTGATTGGACCGGCATTGACTATTTACTACTCGGTAATGGGGCGGCGTGCGCGTAAAGCCGGTGAAGAGCCTGCCTGATCTTTCGATTCGCCGCTATACTCAAGTCGGAGCGAATTCCTCAGGCGCCAGTCGATGCAACGGAAAGCCTATGCAGTCCTTGCTGTGCTCATCATCGTGTCGGCCCTTGCCGGAATCGCGCTGAGCTGGACTGCGCTCGGCTATCAGTTTGATACCTATGCCTATGATTTCCTGTTCCGCCTGGAGCCGCCCGCGCCATGGCAGCCTCAGTCGATTATCCTTGCGATCGATGAAGAAACGCTGACGAAGTATGGCGGGCTGACCGGAATTCGCGCGGCGCTTGCCGATGGGCTGGAGAAGATAGCGCCCGCGGGGCCGGCCGCGGTGGCGGTTGATATCATCCTGCCTGACTCCAGTCCTTCCGATGATGCCCTGGAGAATGCATTTGCGCGCACGCGCAATCTGGTGCTTTCGTGCGATTTATTCCCGGATGGTAGTGGCTGGGAAGATCCCATTAAGCGATTCGGGCGGCACGCGGCGGGCGTCGGTGAAGTCTATGCGGATCTGGACAAGCTCGACGCTGTAAGTCGCGATTTGCCGCTGGAGAAAGTAGCGCAGCACGATCGGCGCTGGGCGCTCGCTTTGCAAACCTATCTTGCCGTGAAGGGTGTGAGTATCACGGAGTCGCCCGAAGATTTGATGGCCGGCGATGTGCGAATTCCTTCGGAAAGCCGCAACGGCAGGGTTGTTCGGGTGCGCTATACGCCCCCGTCGATGGGGGGAATTCCGCGGATATCGATCGCGACGCTGGATAAGCAGCCGGAACTGGCGGCGCGCTTCGCGGGTAAGGCCGTTTTTGCGGGTGTGACGGCGCAAACTGCTGTGCGCGATCGCTGGATGACTCCTTATTCGAACGGTGCATTTATGCCTGGAATCGAGTTTCATGCGAATCTGTACGAAACGATTTCGCGGCGGATGTTCCTGGTAGACGCATCGCTCCTCGGAGTTTCCGGCATGTGCGTTCTGCTGGCGATCGCTGCCGGATTCGCCTTCGTGTTTCGCAGCGCGCTTTACACGAATCTCACGGTTGCAGCCGCGATCGGCATGTCGCAGGTTGTACCGTTCTTCGCGTTTTCGCGCAGTGTGGTGTGGCCGTGGATGCCAGGCACACTTACTGTTGTGTTTACCGTCGGGACGGCAGCTGCGTGGCGGCATCTGATGGTGCGCCGTCAACTCACGTTCGCCGAAAGCGAAAAGGCGCGGTATCAGCGATCGATGCAGTTCGCAATTCATGAGTTGCGCACGCCCCTTACGGCGATCCAGGGATCGAGTGAACTCATCAGTCGCTATGGCGCAATGCCCGAAGCAAAGCGCAAAGAAATGGCTGATCTGATTAACGCCGAATCGAAGCGACTGGCGCGAATGATCGAGACTTTTCTCAGCGTGGAGCGCCTGTCTGCCGGTCAGATGGAGATGAAGCAGGAGCGTTTCGCACTTCCCGAAATCGTTCGCCGCTGCGTGGATAGAGCGCGACCCCTTGCGAGCGCCAAGCAGATCGGAGTGGATGTGCGCGAACTCCCGGCGGCTGAGATCGCCGGTGACCGTGAGTTAATGGAGTACGCGGTCTACAATTTGCTCACGAACGCGGTGAAGTATTCGTCTTCCGGCACCACGGTTCAGATTTTCGGCGCGGCAGATAAAGCGCAGGTGCAACTTTCGGTGCAGGACCAGGGAATCGGCATGGACAGGAAAGAGGTTGGCCGGATTTTCGAACGGTTTTACCGGACGAAGCGGGCGGAGCAGTCGGGCGAGGCGGGTACCGGCATCGGACTTTCGATCGTGGAGCAGATCATTGCGCAGCATGGCGGCACCATTCACGTCGAATCCGAACCGGGCAGGGGATCGCGGTTCACACTGGTATTGAAAAGAGCATGACGGAGAAAGAAAAAATAGTTCTGGTGGAAGACGATCCGTCGGTGCGAACTACAATCGTGACCTTTCTCGAAATGGAAGGTTTCGATGTGGAAGCGTTTTCCAACACGCGCGGCGCTATGGCCCGGCTGGAACGCGGCGGCTGCCGGCTGGTAATCTCCGATATTTATATCGACGACCAAACCGGTCTTGATATTCTGCGAGCCGCGAAAAAACAGGATCCCGACTGTGCGGTAATTCTGATGACCGCCCGCGGCACGATGGAAACCGTGATGGCCGCCACGCGCAACGGCTCATTCGAATATCTCGCCAAGCCCTTTGAGCTCGACACGCTGCTGGAAGCCGTGAAGCGCGCAATAGCGGCCCGGCATCCCGATGATGACGAAGTGGAAGCCGAAGACTTGCCGGAGAGCGAGATGATTGGCAGTTCCGCCGGCATGGTGGAAATCTATAAAACGGTCTCGCGTGTGGCGCCCACCGACGCCACGGTTGTGATTCTCGGCGAAACCGGCACAGGAAAGGAACTGATTGCGCGCATGATCCATCGCAACAGCGAACGAGCGCCCTTTCCCTTCGTGCCGGTGGATTGCGGCGCCATTCCGGCAACCCTCCTGGAAAGCGAGCTCTTCGGTGTGATGCGCGGCGCATTCACCGGTGCGGATCGTGACCGGGTCGGCGTGCTTGAGGCCGCCCATCGGGGTACGGTATTCCTGGATGAGATCGGCGAAATCGATCTCGCGTTTCAGGTGAAGCTGCTCCGCTTCCTGCAGGAGCGCGAGGTGCGGCCGGTGGGCGGCTCGCGCGCGAAGACTGTGGACGTGCGCGTTGTGGTGGCCACTAATCGCGATTTGC
Organism: Acidobacteriota bacterium; assembly: GCA_048498815.1. Lineage (GTDB taxonomy): Bacteria > Acidobacteriota > Terriglobia > Bryobacterales > Bryobacteraceae > BOG-234. Next base: position 48,708 of record JBEHXG010000005.1, read on the forward strand.
AGAAGATGGTGGAAGAAGGGAAGTTCCGCGAAGATCTCTGGCACCGGCTCAACGTGGTCCGCCTGACAGTTCCACCGCTCCGCGAGCGGAGGGTGGACGTGCCTCTGCTCGCGCACTTTTTCCTGAATAAGTACAATACTCGCTATTCGCGCCGCGTCAAGATGACCGACTCGGGCCTGCGGGAGTTGAGCAACTTCACGTGGCCCGGCAATGTACGACAGATGCAGCATCTCATTGAACGCCTGACGATCCTTGCCCCAAATGACCGCATCGACTCGGAGTCGGTACAGGACGCGCTGGCTGCAATGGATACGAAAGAAGGCGGCGAAACGCTTGCGGAAACCGAGGCCGATCAGATTCGCCGCGTCCTCGCCGCTACCGGAGGAAACAAGAGCCGCGCCGCACAGGTTCTCGGAATCGAGAGGAAAACCCTGTATCGTAAGTTGGAGAGGATGAAACTGTAATTTATGGCCGGGATTGAGCTGGGCGCGATCACCGACGAATTTTCACCGGATATCACGCTCGCCGTGGATGCGATGCGCGGGCTTGGGATGAACGGCGCGGAGTTGCGCGTGGTAAACGGCAAAAACATCATGGACCTGAGCGGTCCCGAGCTGGATGCGGCAATTGCCGTTGTGAAGGCTGGTGGAATGCATATCGTCTCGATCGCTTCTCCGCTGCTGAAATGCACGCTGCCGGACGCTCCTCCCATAGACGAACGATTCCAGCAGGATGTCTTCGCATCGCGCCATACTTTCGAGGATCAGCCCGGCCTCGCTCAGCATGCGTTCGAAATTGCGAAGCGCGCGGGCGCGAAGATCGTGCGCGTGTTTTCGTATTGGCGGGTAGTCGATCCTCCGGCCGTGTTCGAGCGTGTGGTGGATGCGTTGCAGGAGTTGGCGGAGAAGGCCTCCGAGCACGATTTGATCATCGGACTCGAAAACGAGCACGCCTGCAATATCGCAACCGCGCAGGATACGGCGCGGGTGCTGGCGGCGGTGGATAACCCAAATCTGCAGGTGGTGTGGGATCCGGCGAACGCCTATGTATCGGGCGAAGAGCCGTATCCAAACGGATACGCGATGCTGGAGACGCGGCGCATTGCACATGTTCACGCCAAGGATTGCGTTCTGGAGGGCCACAGGCCCATCTGGTGCCCGATCGGCGAAGGCGCTATCGACTGGAAGGGACAGTTCGCGGCGCTGAAGAAAGACGGATATAGCGGATTTATCCATCTGGAGACGCACTGGCCCGGTCCCGGCGGCAACAAGCTGGAGGGCAGCAAAATTTGCGGGCGTAATCTGAAGCAGATGGTGCAGGGGTAACGTCGGACACCGTTTAGAATGGTAGTTTCCCTATGATTTCCCGGGCAGAAGCGATCGAGATGTTTGAGTCGAGCGACCTGATCGGCATCGGCTCGCAGGCCGATACGGTCCGCCGCAGGCTCCATCCGGATGGCGTGGTTTCCTACATTATCGATCGCAATATTAACTACACCAACTTTTGCACGGAGTACTGCAGCTTTTGCGCGTTTTACCGGCCACTTGGCCACAAGGAAGGCTATATTCTTCCGCGTGAGGTGATCTTTGACAAAATTCAGGAAACGATCGATCTGGGCGGCACCGGCATGCTGTTCCAGGGCGGTCTGCATCCGGACCTGAAGATCGAGTGGTATGAGGATCTGCTGCGCGCTATCAAGGCGAAGTTTGATATCTGGTGCCATTGTTTTTCGGCGCCGGAGATTATCAACATCGCGGAAGTCAGCGGGCTCACATTGCGCGATACGATTGCTCGTCTTCGCGATGCCGGCCTGGATTCCATTCCCGGAGGGGGCGCGGAGATTCTGGATGAAGCCGTTCGTCATCGCATCAGCCGCCTGAAGTGCGGCACGCAGGACTGGGTGGATGTTCATCGCACCGCTCACTCTCTCGGGATGCGCACGACCGCTACGATGATGTTCGGCTGCGGCGAAACGATTGAGCAGCGGATGAACCACTTCGACATCGTGCGCCGGATTCAGGAAGATACCGGTGGCTTCACGGCTTTCATCCCCTGGGCTTTTCAGCGCGAATTGACCTCGCTTGGCCGATTCATTAAGGAAGAGGCGACTGCGGTCGATTATCTGAAGACGCTGGCGATTTCGCGAATCTACCTCGACAACATTCTCAACATTCAGAGTTCCTGGGTGACACCGGGCCTCAAGACCTGTCAGGTGGGTTTGCGTTTCGGCGGCAACGATGTTGGCAGCATCATGATCGAGGAAAACGTGGTTTCCGCCGCAGGCACTCATCATCGCGCAACGGAAGAGGAACTGCGCCGGATGATTCGGGATGCCGGCTTCGTTCCCAAACAACGCGACACGCTGTATCGCACGTATTTCCTCAATTAGGCGATGAAGGCGTTCTCATCCTCCGTTGCCGTGTGCGCGGTGGTTGCCACGTGCGCGCTGATGGCGTCGAATGTCCTGGGCGTTTCCGAGGGGCTTCATGCCAGGTTAGGCGCGCTGCCTCTGGCGTTGATTGGGATTGCCTACGCGCTGCTGCAAGTCGGACTGAAGCCCGGCCGGACCACGCTGTGGAGGCGCCTGTTACTCGCTCTTGCGTTTCTGTTATGGGCGGTAGATCAATTGCTGCCGGCAGGACGTTTGGCGACCCTGACCGGCGACGTGGTGGTTTCCATCTACGTTATCGATCTCTTCTGGATGATGGGCGAGCAGAAGAACCCGGAGCCCTGACGAGGCAATCGTGTTTGCCATCGGCAATTGGGGTACGTCAGCGGATTTCCCAGTCTGTTTCGAAGCGCTGATCCAGTACGACACTCGGTTGGCGGAGTGTGAACCAGGCGCCACCCGGCGGCCGGAGAGTGACATCGTTTTCGGAGAGGGGCACCAAAGTTACCGGTTGTTCAATCCCCTGGTCGATACCGTGATCACCCACCCCGCGCTCAATTGTCTCCCAAACGATTGCAACATTCCATCTCGCGTCCGATCCGGTGAATTGTTCGATGCGTGCAATGCGGCCGTGCAGGCGATCACCCGCGTGTATGAGGACGCCTTCCTGTTTGTCTTTAATCGTGTTTCGAATCTGACCAACGACCGGATCACCCGTTGCGGCAGTCTGACCATTGATCGGCGGTTCGAACCGAATACGTATTCTCGTATTGGGTGGCAGCGGCTTTTGCGGACCTGGAAGAGATGCGGGTTTCGCGGGGGCGGCAGGACGTCGGCAGCTCGAATAAAAGGTTTCGCTATGCAGTTCCGTGCCATCCGCCGCGATCGTCTCCATGACGGAACTCAGCGGAAGTATGAGTTGCCGCTCTCCGGCTCGTGTAGCCGCATAATCGACAGCGTATTGCGTGCGGCAGGCTCCGCCTGCGTTCCGGGTTTCGAGCGTCAGGCGCCGAATATCGCCGGAATCCGGCAGCGCATATAGGGTGCCGCGCGCCTGCTGACCGGGTAGAGTGAACGCGATGGATAGCAGGCCGTTCTGCGGTGAGGGCGATTGAAATTGGCCCGCATCCATCGCGGTCCGCAGGAAGGTACTAAACTCGCCGGCGCGCGCGGTGGCATCGCCCAGCATATTCAGAATGTCGGCCCGTTCGAAAGGGCTCGCGCCCGTGAATGCGAATTGCTCTCCTGTCGCCGTCCCGGTCACGTCAAGGCGAATTCGATCGCGCCAGAGCACCGGTCCTCGTGGCGCCTGTGCTGAAGCGGTGATCCATCCGGCGCAGCTCGGCGTCGCGGCCGCGCGCGCCTGATAACGGGTGCGTTCCACCGAAAGCATGCACGTAACGCCGGTGGACTCGGCAATGTCGGTTTTGATAGCCGTCCGTACTTTTGAGGGCAGGGTATCGGCGGCGGGGTCGGCGGTAGCAGCGAACGCCAGTGCGGCGGTTGCCAGCGCACACAGGTACACGTGTACCCTGACGTTGGAATTGAAGCGAGACATGCTTAGTTACAATTTTAAGTCCGCGTTTGGGGCGGCGGTGCTAAAGGCAATGTAAAACTATCGCATTTGTGCACGCGCTACTCGCCGCTCAGTGCGTTCAATGAGGCGGTCCCAGAGTGTTTCTGGATGTTCGTCAAACACCAGCTTTTCGTCAAAGTCGAAAATGTACCACCCCGAGTGCCGGACTTCGCGCTCCAGTTGGCCGGGGCCCCATCCTGAGTATCCAAGGAATACGCGAAGTTCAGACGCCGGGCGGCCATCGCTGATTGCTGCGCCGATAACCGGCTTTGCCGTGATGAGGTAGAGGTCGCCAATCACGTGCTTTGCACCGAGCGGAGGGGCCGCGGCCCTTTCAAGGCCCAGTACAATTGGCAGCTCAACTGGTCCGCCAACGTAAACGGGATCCCGCCGGCCATCCGCGCCTTTAACGCCATCGAGGGCTTTCTGAATGGTTACGTCGGCGCGATACTGCAGCATCAGACCCAGGCCACCAGTCGAAGAGTGCTGCGCCAGAAGGATCACACTTTTCGCGAAGTGAACGTCCGGGTTGGCGCGGGGTGCAACGAGGATCTTCCCCTGGGCGAGATCTTCCACCCGCATTGTTTGCGCGGTACCAGGCGCGACAAACGCGAGCAATCCCGAAAAGATCGCCAACGAATATCCACGCCATACGTTCATGTGACTATTCTGCAACGATTTTGGTTCGCCCGTGAACCCCGTTTTGGGATGCGCGTTAGATTAGGAAGTGTTGGGGGATACATTTTGATGGGATTCAACGGTTGATGGTGAAAGAAGCGCGTAGACGCAGTGCCTTTGTTGCCGTTCTGCTGATCGCAGCAGCGGTATTCGGAGGCTGCATCTTTTCTCCTCCGTCTCTGATGGACGATGTTGACGCCGTACAGGCCCAAATCGCGCGCAACATGATCACTTCCGGCGATTGGGTGACGGCCCGACTGGACGGCATCCCGTATCTCGAAAAGGCGCCGCTGATCTACTGGCTGATTGCGGTTTCCTATAAGATTTTCGGTGTTTCTGACGTCGTCGCTCGCATTCCGGTGGTGTTGTTCTGCATCGGGCTCGCCTGGCTGACCGTGGCAATGGGCGTCTGGGCCTTCGGGCGCCGGGCCGGTATGTACGCCGGCATCTGCGTAGCGACCTGCTTTGGGCTCTTTTTGTTCACGCGCATCCTGATTCCGGATGTAATGCTCACAACGACGATCGCCCTTTCTCTCTGGGCGTTCCTTCGCGCGATCGATGACGAAGAGGCGCGACCGCGATGGTGGGCTTTCGTGATGGCAGCGAGCATAGGGGTCAGCCTCTTGTTTAAGAGTCTTATCGGAATCGTATTCCCGATCGCCGCCGCGCTGCTCTATCTGGGAATCACCGGTCAGTGGCGGGAGCGCCGGGTGTGGAAGCGCCTGCATCCGGGCAGCGGGCTTTTCATCGCGCTTTTGATTGCCGCGCCGTGGCACATCCTGGCTGCGATCCGCAATCCGCCCCTGTTCGAATTCACCATGCGCAGCGCACCGGGTGAGTATCACGGCTTTCTCTGGTTCTACTTCATCAATGAACAGTTGCTGCGCTTCCTCAATATGCGCTATCCACGCGACTACGACACCGTACCGCGGCTCTATTTCTGGCTGTTCCACCTGCTGTGGCTGTTCCCCTGGAGCGTTTATCTTCCGGCTATCACAAAGCTTAGCTTTAAGCCGGTGGACCGCGCAGGGCGGATGCGCCTGCTTGCTCTCTGCTGGGCGGGCTTCATTTTGGTCTTCTTTACCTTCTCCACCACGCAGGAATACTATTCGATGCCTTGCTACCCCGCACTTGCGCTGCTGCTGGGCTCTGCCATGGTCGCGGGCGGTAAGAGGATTTTGTACGGCACTCGGGTGCTTTGCGGGATATTCATCCTGGCAGCAGCGGCAGTGATCACGCTGTACTCGCTTTCGGCCAATCTTCCGACGCCCGGTGACATTTCGGCCGCTCTGACCTCCAACCCCGGGGCTTACAAGCTCTCGCTTGGGCATATGGAAGACCTCACAATCGCGTCGTTCGCGTATCTGCGACTACCGCTGCTCATGGCGGCGGCAGCGTTTCTTGTGGGCGCAGCCGGTACGTTCCGGGCGTCCGGCCGGAATGCATTCCTCGCCATCGCCGTTATGTCGATACTCTTCTTCCAGGCGGCGCGGATCGCAATGGGGAGGTTCGATCCATTCCTCTCTTCCCGCCCGCTGGCTGAAGCGCTGAATAACGCGCCGCCGGGGAAACTGATCATCGATCATCATTACTACACGTTTTCCTCGGTCTTCTTCTACACCGGCCGAGATGCACTTCTGCTCAATGGGCGGTTCAACAATCTGGTCTACGGATCATACGCCCCGGGGGCGCCTGACGTCTTTGTAACGGACGAAAAATGGAAGAAGCTGTGGCTCGGTCCGGAGCGCTGCTACCTGGTCATCACCGAACCAGCGGTAGAGCGCCTCCAGTCCATTGTCGGCGCCGACCGACTATTGGTAGCCAGCCGAAGCGGGGGGAAGGTTATACTCACCAACCTTCCACTTGCACATTAATATAAAAATATCATAAATGCCATTGGCCATGTTTTCGTGCTTTTGTTGACGATTAATTTACGAAAAAACATGAAACCAACTGAGGCGTGTGCTGTTTGTAACACTTACGCTAATGTAAGGTTATGATTCGCAACTAATTATCGATTTTTAGGGTTTAGACTGGGGATATGCTTGTCCCCCGGGAGATCCTCTTCGTCGTCGCAGCTATCCCGTTTATTTATTACCTCATTGCATTATTCAGCTCCTGGCGTTTTTTTCGAAAGCCCGATACGGATGTCAGCGCCGAGTTCACTCCGCCCGTTAGTATTTTGAAGCCGATTCGCGGCCTCGATCCGGGTGCCTTTGAGAATCTGGCTGGTTTCTGTACGCAGGATTATCCGGAATACGAACTGGTGTTCTGCGTCGATGCCGACGACGCCGCGGTTGTCTCGGTTTTGGACCGACTGGTTTCAGAGTTCCCCGACACGCGGATTCGCATTCTCTACGGTTCCGGTCGCCTTGCCGCTAACGACAAGGTCGCCAAACTGGTGCGCCTCACGCAGGAAGCTGCTTATGAGCACCTCGTGATCAGCGACAGCGACGTTCGCGTGCGTCCTGACTACCTGCGGAATGTGGTCGCACCACTCAGCAATCCTAAAGTCGGGGCCACGACCTGCATGTATGTTCCGTCCGAAGTTGGCACGCTGACGGACCGCATTCAAACGGTGGGTATGATGTCCGACTTTTATGCGGGTGTCCTCGTCGACTGGCAGCTCGAAGGCATCAAGTTCGCGCTCGGCCCGTCAATCGTCACCACGCGGACCCATCTGAACGGTTTTGGCGGATATGCCCGTCTTGAAAACGGACCAGCCGACGACCTTCTCGTTGGCCGCCTCATCGCTGAGCAAGGTCTTGAAGTCGTCCTTGTTAAATATCCAATCCAGACGGTCTGTGACTACAACACTTTCTCGGAGCTTCTGCATAAGCGCATGCGCTGGATGGTAGTGATGCGCCACATGCGTCCCGCCGGTCATCTGGGTCTTATCTTCACGCTGGGCTTGCCCTGGGCGCTGCTGGCCTTCGCGGCTCATCCGGTGGCTTCCATGGCCTGGGGATACCTCGGTACGTACGCACTCCTTCGCATGGCGATGGCGTGGTTAATCGGGATTCGTGGCCTAAGTCAAAACATGCTGTGGAAACAGCTGCCGCTTATCCCGGTGTGGGATGCCGTGGCCCTCGGAATCTGGCTGGGAAGCTTCCTGCGCTCCACGATCCGCTGGCGCGGCGCCGATTATTACATTCGGGGCGGGCAGCTCATCCCGGTGAGCTCTATGCCGTCAGGCGCGCCGGTACGCGCAACCAACTAACGGTTTCGCAGGGCCTTTAGCATCTTTTCTGCCTCTGCCCGGGGCGGATCGTCCGGCGTTAGATTCGCACTCAAATAGCTTTCCAGGAGCTTGCGAGCTTGCTCCGTGTTCCGATGGTGGTCCACATCCGCCTTCGCCTGCGCGAACGCGATGCCAGGCTTTAGCGGCGCCAGCTTGTGAGCCTGCTCAAACATGCGGTCGCTTTCTTCGAGGCGCCCTCGCTTCGCAAGGAACTTCGCCACATCCACAACGCGTCCGGGATCGTTCGGTGATAACTCCATGGCGCGGCGAAGATGCGCTTCAGCCGACCCCGGATCACCGCGCTTCTCGGCAACCTGCGCCTCCTCGAATTCGTATTCCGCGGGTCGCTCCCTTGCGATGCTCTTCGCGATCGCTTCCGCCTTGTCGACACCTCCGCCAATCATGCCAGGCGCATTCAGGTAAAAATCAAAGAGGTCGTTCTTCGCTTCATGGTTGTTGGGATCGAGCGCCACGGCCTTTTCGAATGCCTGTCGCGTTTTTGAGGCGTACCCCATCGCCGAGAACGGGTTGCTGGTCTCCGCACGCCGCCCCCAGGCACGGCCGAGCCAAAGGACGGCATCGGAGCTCGAAGGTTGGCGCGCTACCGCCTTTTCGAAGAACTCAATTGCCTTTTTATAGTCGCCCTGCATGAAGTGATTTTTGCCGATCAGCATCCACGTCTCCGCATCGGGCGCTGGATCCTGCGCGAGAACCTTCAACGAGCCATCGTAATCCGTGTGTTGAAAAAGAGTCGTGGCGCGGTGGACTACATCCGGAGACGCCGTCAGAGTTGCGGCAAGCAACAGCAGACACCCCGTTATGCGCACATCTTTAGTTTAGCTTTAACTCGCGCGGGTGGCGTTAGGCGAGGGTACGTAAGGACACAGTGGGTCGGAGGCCAGCTGGTCTCCCGTCGCGGCGAACGCACGGGACCTTGAGCCGCCGCACAAGGTATGGTACTGGCAGCGTCCGCATCGGCCTTCGAACTCAAGCGGATTATGCAACTGGCGGAACTGCAGCGAATCGCGATAGATGTTTACGAGCCTGTCAGTGCGAACGTTGCCCGTCACAAGAGGCAGAAATCCCGCCGGACAAATGTCGCCGGTATGTGAAATGAAGACGATACCGTGACCATCGCGGATTCCGAAGCTGCGGTAAGTCCCGCTGCGACGAATTTCATCGGCGGTCATCCCCTCGGATTTCATAATTTCGAGGGCGACGCGGCGGTAAGACGGAGCTTCCGTGGTAGCGACTATGAAAGACGCGCGGAGCGAAGTCTGATAGATCCACTGCATCAGCATCTCCGCCTTGGCCGGGGCCAGAGGCTGCAGCACCTTGCCACGTCCAACGGAGATCAAAAAGAACAGGCTCCAGCGTGCGGCTGCTTTCGTCTTCAGCAGTTCGCAGATGGCTGGAAGATCAGGCGCTGTCTCGGTGGAGATCAGAGTGTTGACCTGAAGCGGAATGCCCAGTTCGCGGGCCCAGTCCATTGCTCTGACGGTGATATCGAACGTGCCGGGCACACCTCGAATCGAATCGTGGCGCGCCGCGTTCGAGCCATCCAGACTCAGTCCGAGGCCTTCCACGCCGTGCTCTTTCAGCTTCACCAGAACGTCGCGCGAGAGCGCAGGGGTTGCAGCAGGAGTGATGGAAACGCCGATTCCGAGTTTGCGCGCTTCATCGATCAACTCAAACAGATCGGAACGGGCGAGAGGATCGCCGCCCGTCAGGATTAGCTGAGGGAGGGGATCGCCGAAATCGAGAATTTGCCGGAGGAATGTCCTTCCTTCGTCGAGCGTCAACTGGTCCGGGTGCGCCTGCGGGACGGCTTCCGCGCGACAGTGGCGACAGGCGAGAGCGCAGGCTCGCGTTGTCTCCCAGTAGACGTTAACCGGCGTTTTCGAGTAGTCCCGTGGTGAATGATGCATGAACGTGAAATTGCATTTTGCGGGCCTGGCCATTTGACGAGAATCGAGCAGGTTGACGGGATGAAATTCGGAAAGCCGCGCAGTCTCGCGCAGATTCGCACGCGAGGTGCGTCACTTGGCGCGTGCGAGCGCAGTCTGGATAATCGCGAAAGGGTCGACGGAGCTCGAAGTGGGGTGAGTAGCCCGGAAGGCGGTAGCGAGGTCCTGAAGATTCGGCATCTGCCCGGATATAGCGGCTGAGGTGAAATCCGACGCCAGCTGGCCCAGTTGCACCGCTGCGGCAGCGTTGCCGGCCGCCTGAGCGGAACTCGCCGACTTGTTGAGATCTCCCGCGACCTGTTGCGCCACCTTCTGAAATCGGAGCAGATTGGTTTGCTGTAGCTGCTGGAGCGAACCGACCAGTTCGCCAAACGGCGAGACACGACCGCGATCTACGGGGTTCGCCGCGAGGTTAGTCGGCCGGGGCGTCCGTGCAGCCGAAAGTGGCGGCGATATCCCCAGAACCGAATGCACCACCGTGCTCCCAAGACCGCTGATCAACGACATGGCCTTCCATCGGCCGTTCCCGCCCCAAGCTTTAGAACGACGTAGAGGGTTCGCTCTTCATCAGCTTCGAAATCGGGCGGTCCGGGCGGATCACCAGCCAGCAAACCGCAGCCATGAAGTACAGGCCCGCCAGCACGTACAGCGGAATCGCCCAGTTGGAAAACGCGCGCACGAGATACGCCAGCACAACGGGACTGAGCATGCCGCCGATGTTCCCGGACGTATTCATCGCGGCGCTTAGCACGCCGGCGCGGTGCTCGCCGATATCGAGGCAGCTCGCCCAGCTCGGGGCCAGAGTAAACATGGACGCAGCCGCGGCGATCGCGATCAGAATCGCGGAGGTGCTCGCCACCTGTGAAGCTGCCGCAATCACCATCGTTACGCCGGCAACGGCATATCCGATAAAGCCCACGAAACAGCGCCCGAAGCGCGTACCGAAGCGGCGCGTCAACCAATCGGTGGTAGCGCCGCCAAACAGGTCCGCGAAAACACTCAACATTAGTGGCAGGCTGGCATAGACGGCCAGCTCAGACTTGGCGAAATGCCGAACTTCCGCCAGATACGTGGGCAGCCATGTGATGAGGAAGTAGAACCCGTAGGTGTTCGCCACATACATCAGACAAAGCACCCAGGAGCTTGGATGACGGAAAACTGCCTGAAACGACTTCGCGTCGTGCTTCTCCTGCGCCGGCAGGTTTCGCTCGCGAAGAATGAGGTCGCGCTCCGCCGGAGTAATGGATTTGTGGTCGGCCGGTTCGTCACGGAACCACGTGTACCAGCCGGCGGTCCAGACGAAGCCGATCGATCCGCAGACCAGGAAAATCTGACGCCAGGAAAGAAAACCTGTCATCCACAGGACAGCGGCTGGAGTGATAGCCCCCGATAAATGCGCTCCCGCGAAGAAGACTCCCTGCACGATTCCACGTTCGCGCGCCGGAATCCAGCGCGAAAACACTCGCGCGGCATTCGGCCACGCACCCGCTTCACCGATACCAAAAAGAAACCGCAGCGCCAGCATAGACGGATAGCTGAATGCCGCCGCGGTCAGCATCGTAAAAGCCGACCACCACGCGACGATTCGCGTCACCACTTTCCGGCTGCCAATCTTGTCGGCCCACCAGGCGGTCGGGATCTCAAAGGCCGCGTATGCCAGCGTGAAGGCGCTGAAGACGTAGCTCATCTGCACCTTGGTGAGCTGAAACTCCTTCGTGATTGAAGGAGCAAGAACCGAGATGCAGACGCGATCCAGATAAGTAAGCGCTGCGAGTGAGGCGGTTATCCCCACAACTCTATAGCGAACCGGAACCCGCGAAAGTCTGAACATTCCTGTTCAGCATACTGCAGACGCCATCCGACACCCTTGTTATACCGTTGAAACAATCCGCTGCTACTGTGGTGAGTCATTCGAAGCATGGTTTTTCGGCTGTCGATTCTCTCCCTGGCCGCCGTAGCTGGCGCTGCCCAACCTCTTACTCCCGTGTGGACTGAAATGGGCGAACACGGAGCGGTTGCCCGGGTTGTGGTGAGCAACCCCACGGATTGCCCTGCGATCAACGTTGGCGGAACTGTACAGTCCATGACTGTGCGGCTCCCGGTTCCTGTGGGGCTTCGCCCCGCGTGTGAGTTGGCGATCCCCACAGGTACGTCGTCCGCCGCTTCGCTGGGGCAACAGATTGCGCTGCCCCATAGCGAACCTGCACGCGTCGTCGTCATCGGCGACACCGGCTGCCGCGTAAAAGGGGTAAAGGTTCAGGATTGCAACGATCCTGCGAAGTGGCCATTTGCCCGCGTCGCTTCGGGCGCGGCTACAACGAAGCCGGATCTCGTCATCCATGTTGGCGACTACCTATACCGCGAGGAGCCTTGCCCGGTCGAAGCCCACGAAAGCTGCGGTGGCACCGCTGCCGGCGATACCTGGGAAGCGTGGAATGCGGACTTTTTCGCACCCGCCCGCGACCTTCTCATGAGTTCGGTTTGGGTCTTCGCCAGGGGCAACCACGAATCCTGCGATCGCTCCTGGCGTGGGTGGTTTTACTATCTCGATCCGCGGCCATTCACGAATCGCTGCGAGGCCTACACGGTTCCGTATCCGGTCAGGCTGGGGTTGTTTGAAGCGGTAATCTTTGATTCATCCGCCGCTTCGGATAAAGAAACTGATCAGGAGGCGGTTCAACGGTACGCATCGGAACTCGCAACGATCCGCACGAGCAACTCGTGGCTGATCCTCCATCATCCGCTCTGGGGATTAAAGATTGCCGCCACTGCTGCGCCGGGTTCGTTGCCTACAGAATCCCCGACCGAAGTCACCGCAGCCTGGGAGCAGGCTCCGGTCAAGGGTATCGATCTCATCGTTTCCGGTCATACCCACCTGTTCGAACTTCTGACCTTCGACAACGGGCGGCCACCTCAGCTTGTGGCCGGCGACGGGGGCACGGAGATGGCGAACGACCTCGGAACCCTGGGTCATCTCAAACTGCGTGGCGCAACGCTTCTTTCGAGTGAGGACGCGCGCGAGTTTGGTTTCACATCAATAGTTCACTCGGGCAGTGGCTGGAAGCTCACGCTTACTGACACGGCTGGCCACACGGTAAAGACCGCAACTCTCACGCATTGAATCCCGGCGGGTTTTGTATGATTGGGCGATGGCTGAATCGCTGCTCCGTCGCACAAGCCTGGGCGTGCTTCTCGCCTCGATTCTCGCCTTTAGCGCGATAGCCCAAAGCGGCGATGTCTTCAAAGTTCGCCTCTCGCCGGTTTCGATGGATACGGCGATGAAGATCAACATCGAAGGCTCCGGTTCGGCAACCGCGTCGCTCGACGGCAATACGGTATCGATCTCCGGAAAATTCCAAGGGCTGCTCTCGCCCGCAACTACTGCGCAGCTTCACATGGGCTCCTTCACCGGCGTGCGCGGACCTGTCCTGTTCAATGTGAAGATCTCGCAGGCTGTGGCGGGAACGGTAGAAGGTACGTTCAGACTCTCGGCCGATCAAATCGATGCGCTTCGTAAGGGTCGTTTCTATCTCGAGATCGCCAGCGAAAAAGCGCCGGATGGAAACCTCTGGGGCTGGCTGCTCAAGTGAACCGCGCGCTTAAAGTTGGCTTCGCCCTGCTGGTTTTGAAGGCCGGAGTGTGGGTCGTTTTCGGACAACAGACGACATCCGGCGGTTTTACAGCGGACCAGGCCGTCGCCGGTCGCGCTGTCTATGAAACCCGGTGTGCAGGTTGCCATATGCCTACGCTCCAGGGCCGCGGCGAAGCGCCGCAACTGGCGGGCGTCCAGTTCAGGAGCGAGTGGGGCAGCCGGACCGCACGCGATCTTGTAGCCTTTATCCGCGCCACTATGCCGCCGCTCAACGCGGGAAGCCTCTCGGAAGCAGATTATCTGAACGTAGCATCGTTCATCCTCGAGGCAAATGGAGGGCGCGCAGCCGGTCAGCGACTCACTTCCGATTCTGCGTTCCTGGTTCGAAGCGTGGCCACCGGCTCGGCAATGCCACTACAGACTGCCCCAGTATCCGGCGGCGCAACGGGCCGATATGGACGCGGGGGCCTCGGCCCCGCTCGCGGGCTCACCGTCAAGGGCACGGTAAAGAATTACACTCCGGTCACCGATGAAATGCTGCGCCATCCCGATCCCGCCGACTGGCTCATGATCCGACGCAACTATCAGGCGTGGAGCAACTCGCCACTCTCTCAGATCACCACTGCGAACGTGAAGAACCTGCAGCTTCAGTGGTCCTGGGCGATGGATGAAAGCGGCGCAAACGAACCCACTCCGATTGTTCATGACGGTGTGATGTTTCTCGCTAACACCAGCAACATCGTGCAGGCGCTCGACGCGCGCACGGGCGATCTCATCTGGCAGAATCAGGTCGGACCCACGGTAGGGCAGGGCGGCACAATCGCGATGCGCAGCCTGGCGCTTTATCAGGACCGCGTCTTCGTTTCCACAACCGACGCCCACGTGGTCGCGCTCAGCGCAACAACCGGGAAGACGATCTGGGATACCCCGATTTCAGCGAAAACCCCCGACTTCACCACCACGAGTGGACCTATCGTAATCCATGGCAAGGTCATTGAAGGCCTGACCGGATGCACTCTCTATCGGGAAGAGAACTGCTATATCTCTGCCTTCGACGCGCAAACCGGCGTTCAGCTTTGGCGGTTTAACACCGTCGCGCGTGACGACCAGCCCGGCGGCGACACGTGGAACAAACTGCCCAATATGTTTCGCGCCGGAGGGGATGCGTGGATAACCGGAAGCTACGATCCCGATCTGAATCTTACATATTGGGGTGTGGCACAGGCCAAGCCGTGGCTGCGAGCCACCCGCGCCACCGGCGGCGAGAAGGCGCTGTATTCGAGCTCAACCCTCGCGCTGAATCCGGACACAGGCAAGCTCGTCTGGTATTACCAGCACGTTCCCGGTGAGTCGCTCGATCTGGACGTGGTTTTCGAGCGCGTGCTGATCGACGCTGCCAATCAGAAGATGCTGCTAACGGTTGGAAAAGACGGCATCCTCTGGAAACTGGATCGGCGTAGCGGCAAGTACCTCGACCTTGCCCCAACGGTTTTTCAAAACGTGTTCTCCAGCGTCGATCGCGCCACAGGAACCGTGCAATATCGCAGCGAGATTTTAGAGCAAAAGTCCGAAGAGTGGTTGCAGTCGTGTCCCAGCACGGAGGGTGGACACAACTGGCCTGCCACGAGCTATAGTCCTGAAAACGGCATCCTGATCGTCCCGCTGAGTCAGAGCTGTGGCGAAGTTCGCGGGCGCTCCGTCAACCTCCAGGAGGGCGGCGGCGGGACAGGCGATCGGCGCTTTTTCGAAATGCCCGGCACAGATGGAAATCTGGGCCGCCTCGCCGCATTCGACGTGAAAACTCTGAAGGAACTCTGGCACTTCCAGCAGCGCGCACCATTTCTTACCGCGGTGCTCGCCACATCCGGTGGCGTTGCCTTCGTTGGCGATCTGGATCGAACCTTTCGCGCTATCGATATCAGGACCGGCGCCACACTCTGGAGGACACGCCTGCCCGCGACCGTCCAGGGCTTTCCGGTTTCATTCAGTGTGGGCGGCAGACAATATGTTGCCGTCTCTACCGGCAATGGCGGCGGCAGCCCGCGTCTCGGGCCCAGCATCATCGCGCCGGACATTCACGTTCCCACAAGCGGCAATGCGCTCTATGTGTTCGCTTTGTCGGAGAGGAATTGAAACGGCCCTCGGTGCAGCTTTCCGATTTTGATTACCATCTTCCGGAAGAACTGATCGCCCAGGAACCTCCCGCGCGGCGCGATGCGGCGCGAATGCTGGTGCTGGACCGCGCATCGAAGACCTGGCAGGACCGAACCTTCCGCGATCTACCCGAATACATTCATCCCGGCGATTGCCTGGTGCTCAACGATTCGCGGGTGATTCCGTCCCGGCTGCTGACCGGCCGGTTCGAAGTCATGCTGCTCGAACCGCTCACACCGGATGCTCGAGAATGGCGCGCGTTGGTAAGACCCGGACGCAAACTCCGATCTGGCGTGACGCTGCAATTCGGTGAGGGACTCTCGGTAGAAATTCTTTCCGAAGGCCAGCGCGGGGAGCGTACAGTGCGCCTTTTCGGTGCAGATGATGTCTACGCGGCGCTCGACCGTTTGGGACACATGCCCCTGCCGCCCTACATCAGGCGGCAGGATCGCCCGGAAGATCGGGAGCGGTATCAGACCGTCTTCGCCGAGAATCGCGGTTCGGTTGCGGCCCCTACGGCGGGCCTGCATTTCACCCCGGATGTTCTGGCGCGGTGCGAAAGCGCGGGCGCGGAAACGGCCCGCGTCACTCTGCACGTCGGACTCGGCACGTTCCAGTCCATGGATCGCGAGGACTTCTGGAACCACCATCTGCATTTCGAACGCTATTCGATTTCAGATGCTGCGTGGCAGCGAATCCGCGGGGCAAAGCGAGTGATCGCTGCCGGAACAACCAGTGTTCGCACAATCGAATCGGCTATGGCCACCGGTGAACTTCAAGGGCTTACGAATCTCTTTATCCACCCGCAAGCGCCGAACTTCCGGCGTGTCGACGCGATGCTGACGAACTTCCACCTGCCTCGCACGAGTCTGCTCCTGCTGGTCGCGGCGTTTGCGGGCGCCGATTTCGCCATGGCAGCTTACCGTCACGCGGTCGATCAGCGCTATCGCTTCTTTTCCTACGGCGATTGCATGCTCATTCTGTAGGAGCTCCTATAGTATTTGCTCAATGGGATAACCCGACGCCTGCAGCGCTGCAATGATCTCGTTGGCGTGATCGCGGCCGCGTGTTTCCAGCGTGATCTCCACAACGGTCTCACCCAGGTGCACACCATAGTGGGAGCGATCATGAACCACGTCCATGACGTTTGCCCTGCGTTCGGCAATCAGACCCAGAACTTTGTAGAGCGCGGCAGGCTGATCGGGCGCGCGCAGCCGCAGCCGCACGAGGCGCCCGTCTTTCACCAGCCCGCGTTCAATGATGCGGGAAAGAAAGTTGACATCGATATTTCCGCCGGAGATCAGAACCGCGGTGCGCTTCCCGATAAGCGAGGTCTTGTGATTCAGAAGCGCCGCCACCGCAGCCGCGCCGGCACCTTCGGCAACCGTTTTTTCGCGCTCCACAAGAAGCAGAATCGCGTTGGCGATCTCCTCTTCTTCCACGGTGACAATCTCATCCACGTAGCGCTCGACTAAAGGCAGCGTGTGAACTCCGGCCCGACGCACCGCGATGCCATCGCCGATTGTCGCCGCTGCCGGAACCGTCACGGGCGCGTTTGCCGCCAGTGCCGCTTTCATTGACGGCACTCGATCCGTCTCTACTCCGACAACCCGAATATTCGGTTTGAGTACTTTCATCGCGCACGCGATACCACCGATCAATCCGCCGCCCCCAATCGGCGCCACTACAGCCTCCAGATCGGGCTGCTGCTCCAATAGCTCCAGCCCGATTGTTCCCTGGCCGGCAATGATCGCGTCGTCGTCAAACGCATGCACATAGGTGAGTTGGCGCGAATCCCGCAGCTTCGCGGCTTCTTCGCTCGCCTCATCAAAATTAGCGCCGGCTTCAATGACTTCCGCGCCATAATTCCGGGTGGAAGAAATCTTGATCAGCGGCGTTCCAACCGGCATACAGATCGTGGACCTGATTCCCAGCCGCGTCGCGTGATACGCCACGCCCTGTGCATGATTGCCCGCGGATGCGGCCACTACGCCACGAGAACGTTCTTCCTCTGTCAGCGACATCAGCTTATTCACCGCGCCGCGCTCTTTAAACGACCCTGTCATCTGCAGGTTTTCGAGCTTGAAGAAGATCTTGTTTCCGGTAAGACGGCTGAATGTTTCCGAGTAGGCGCATGGCGACAGGAACACGGACGCACCGATGGTTTTGCGCGCCGCCTGAATGTCCGCGATTGTAATCATGCCGTCATCGCCACGGTATCACGCACGTGCAAGAATGTCCGCAGGAGGCGGAGCCATGACTACACAGGAAGTCGCAGACAGACTGATTGCACTTTGCCGCGAAGGCAAGTATCAGGAAGCCAGAAATGAACTGTACTCGCCGGACATCGTGAGCGTGGAACCCTTCGCGCCCGAAGGCCGCTCGCGCGAGATGAAAGGCATTGAAGCCGTAACCGGCAAGGGTGACTGGTGGCAGGCGAACCACGAATTTCATTCAGGCTCGGTTGAGGGCCCGCTCATCGCCGGTTCGCACTTCTCCGTCGTGTTCAAACTCGACGTCACATTCAAACCTCAGAACAAGCGTTTCGCGATGGAAGAGATTGCCGTTTACAAGGTTGTAGACGGAAAAGTGGTCTACGAAGAATTCTTTTATTCGATGTAGTCCCGTCGGCGGCCGAGCTGTATTGAGCCTCGGCGAATAGAGTTGCTGTGATTCGCAGCGTTAAAGTGGATCGCACCCCGCTGGAAAACTGACGCAGCTCAGGCTGCGCTACAGGCCCGGAGTTTTCACGCCCAGTTCCTTTAGCAGGGCCGCAGCTCTATAAACGACGATCAAAGCTTCCGTGATCCCCTGCGTCGATACATGCACCGCCCGGGCCTGCTCGTCGGTATACAGAAATACCTCCGGCAGGCTTTCCAGATTTCCGTCAAACGTCACGCCGATCAGTTCTCCGGCTTCGTTAACGGCCGGGCTTCCGTAATCGCCACCGCCGATATCCACCGTGGAAACGAAATCCAAAGTCGCTACGGGATCAAGCTTGTCCTTTGCATCGACCCACTGCTTCGACACCTGATACGGACCGTCATTATTCCTGCGGTAATAAAGTCCACTAAACGTTGCCGCAAAAG
Organism: Acidobacteriota bacterium; assembly: GCA_048498815.1. GTDB lineage: Bacteria > Acidobacteriota > Terriglobia > Bryobacterales > Bryobacteraceae > BOG-234. The sequence continues at coordinate 67,394 of JBEHXG010000005.1, forward strand.
GAGCGGACATACCGGCGCGATCCGTGTAGCCTTTCACCTCACCGAAAGCAAGACGAGGCGTGGAAGTGCCGTCGGGATAGTCCGAAGCGCCAAACAACCGGAAGCGGTACGCCGCAATCTTCTCACCCGCTGAGGCCTCCAGGGAGCCGATTGTGTCCTGGTATTCTTTGCGGATCTTTTCCGCCGGCGCTTCCACTGTCAGTGCCAGACGAATCATTGGATCCGTCGATTTCGCCGCCGCTTCCTTGCTGTTGAGCGAAGCACGGAATGCGGGATCGCCCAGCTTCGACGCCTTCACCATCGCCGCCACGGATTCGGCAGTTGTCTTGCCCGTGAGAAAAGCCTTGAGATCGATCGTCTTGATCTCCGGCCCACCGCCTCTACCGGCACCACCGGGCCCCGGCCCGAGCCTGCCCTCCATGCCGGCGCCAGGTCCACCGCGTCCGCCGCCCAGGCCACCGCGCCCCCCGCCAAAGCCGCCGCGGCCAATTCCTCCGGCGAGGTTCACGGTTTTCAATTCATCCAGATACCGCGTCAGGACTGCGACTTCCACTGCTTCATTCACCAGTGCATCGCTATCGGCGGGTTCGCCCCGGACCAGCTGTCGGGCCAGACGGAAGAGTTCGGAGCCGGGCGCAGGCTCTTCTTCAAGAACCTGGTAGTTGCCATCCTGACGCCCCCATGATCGATAGGCGGCATCTACCTCATCCCAGACCTTCGCGGCGTCCATCCCAAGCTTCGGATTGCCTTCAACCGCGCGGCGGATCTTCAGATCGAACGCTGTTTTCCGGGTAACCAGACGGTCATCTTTCAAACCAATCAGCTTGCCGGCGATTGTTTTGTATTCCACCAGAAACGCACTTAGTGCCGCGAGCGCGGGAGCCTGATCGGAGCCACCCTTTGCCACCAGGGCGCTCAGGTCCCCGACAAGCGGCGTCAGTCGCTGAATTGTTTTCGGCAGGCGAATGTCGCGCAGGAACGTGAGTTCACCTGATGTAATCACTCGCGACGTTGGCGTTGGATTACCTGAGGTGAAGACCGCGTCGCCGTCCTTCAGCGTGCCGACGGCCCACTTCAGAAAGTGAGGCGTGGCTGCCGGCCGGCCGTTTTCGTAAGCTCGCAGGAAAGCCACGTCCAGTCCATAACGCAGATATGAGAGGCTGTCCCGTTCACGGCCAAAGAATGCGATCGAACGCTCCGGCGCGAATACCAGACGCAGATCGGAGTATCGCCTGTACTGGTAAAGATCGTAGCGGCTCCCCGAGAAGAGCCGTACCACGGTGCAGACGTTGCCGGTGTTTTTCGCGCAATCGCCTTCGATTTTCTCGATGTTCGCGTTGCGCTCCCGCAGAACCTGCGGCGATGCAGCAAGTTCCTTCGCGAGGCCTTTCGCCGTGTCGTCGCCCTTTACAGCTGAGGCGCCCTTTACCTGTGCGGTGACTTCTTCTATGCTGAGCAGAACACTGGCATCGAGGCCAGGACAGACCAGCTCCCTGGCTGGTGAATCCGCGTAGTAACCGTCGTTCGCATAATCATGTCCCGCGCCACTGAGCTTTGCCAGACAGCCCATAAGCAGGTGCTGATTCGTAAGAATCAAACCCGTGGGCGATACAAACGAACCCGAACCGGATCCTCCACTGAGCCGAACGGTAGCGAGCCGAAGATTATCCCCAAATGGTTGAATGGCCCAGACCCCGCGTCGCGCCATTGCCCCTGATGCTCCGCTCGCTCCCGCCACCCCTATCGGTTCCTTCGGCAGCTGATTCCAAAGCCAGAGCCCGTCATCGGCCAGCGCCGGCGCTCCGGTAGCGATCAACGTGGCGGCCAGGCCGGCGAACACCTTCATCAGAGACATCACTGGCATTGATTCTGGCAGATTCATAAGTTCCCGCAGCGCTTTTCCACAATTCTCAAACTGTGTAAATCCGGTAGCAAATCACTCAAAACAAACCTTTTTTTCATGCTCACGTCGCAGGATGATCACCGCCCTGTAACTTTCGGGGACTAAAACGGAAGCATGAGGTGCGACCTCCACGTTCACACGATCCACTCCGGAATGTGTACTGTTCCCGGACTCTCGCGAATGTGCCTCGAATCCTACAACGAACCGCTTGCGCTCTACGAAACCCTCAAGCGCCGTGGCATGGATATCGTAACCGTCACCGACCACGACTCAATCGACGCCGGCGAAGAACTGCGGAAGTTTCCCGATTTCTTCCTCAGCGAGGAGGTCACGGTCACTCTTCCCAGCGGCGCCGAGATGCATGCAGGCGTTTACGGCATCGCCGAGAAGGACCACATCGAGCTCCAGCGCCGGCGAAAGGACATTGAAAGCCTGCTTGCCTACTCGCTGGAGAATCGCCTGTTGGTCACCGTGAATCATCCGTTCTCGAGTCTCACCGGTCGTCGTTCCGAAGAAGACTTCGCCCTCTTCGCGCGAGACTTCCCCGGAGTGGAAGCAGTCAACGGTCATATGCTCGCCTGCGCCAATGCCCTTGCTGCGGACTTCGCGGAAAAACATCGCAAAGCTCTAACGGCAGGTAGCGATTCGCACACTTTGCACGGCGTGGGGCGAACCTTCACTGAAATCGAAGGCGTCCGCAGCGCGTCAGAATTTGTAACAGCTCTCCGGCGTGGTTATGGTATTCCACGGGGAGAATCAGGCAACTGCTGGAAGCTCACGCAGGCGATCTCGGGTATTGGCTGGTCCCTGGTGCGCTCGAATCGCAAGGCTGCGGTGTTGACCCCGCTCTTTGCGTTCGTTCCGCTGTTCGCCGTAGTGAATTACTTTCGCGAACAGGCTTTCGCATGGTATTGGGGCCAGAAGATTCGTAATGCGGAACCCGAAGGAACCGGGCTTGCTCTCAGAACGGCGGAACTATGACACTCCGTCTGGCACATATGAAAGAGACTCTCTCCGCGCCGGATTATGGCCTTATGCGGCGCGTCAATCGTTGGCGCGCGCCGCGCTGGTTTCGCTGGTGGATGCTTGGCGCCACCCGCGCGGGCGATGGTTGGCTTTGGGTCGCAATTGGAATTGCGCTGCTCGCATCGGGCGATCCGAATCGGTATCACGCGCTTGAGGCTGGTGTTTCCGCTGTGGCTGTGGGGATCATTATTTTCCACAAGATTAAGCACAAGGTAGGCCGCATTCGCCCGCGCGATATTGAGCCTCACTGTTGGGCTTGTATCGTGACGCGGGATCGTTTCTCGTTTCCCTCGGGACACTCCACGACGGCATTTGCCGTTGCGCTTTCGCTCGGTTCTTTTTATCCCGAGGCGCAACCGCTGCTGCTGGCAATGGCGGCAAACGTGGCCGTCTCAAGAGTTGTCGTCGGAATGCATTTCCTGAGCGACGTCCTGGTCGGCTCCGCCATGGGAGCCACGCTGGGATACGTCGCTTTCAGGCTCGCCGTCTGATCGTCTGCAGGCATATGTCCTGGGGCGGCTGACGCGCTCGGTGCGGATCGGGGACTCCAGCAGGAGTCCCCGGCTCCAGCCCGTTCTCGCAGTCCTACCGTTGTAGCTTTCTCTTCCCAAATCAGGCCCGATTCTAAATGTTTTTGAACTCAATCGGGGCATGCCATTGAAACAAAAACAATTCGGAATCCGGGCCGCGCGATCGCTCAAAACGTCACAAAAACACGGCTGAAACAATGGCGTTCTGTGCTAGACTACGACCTGTTCAGCAGTATCGCAGGACCCGCGTTTCTTTATCGTTCCGATAGTAAACCGTTGGACACTCCTGCAGTAACCATGACTAGCTGAAGTTGAGGAACCAGCTGCCCGACGGTCCAGCGGGCTGCGGGTATGAGGGGATTTTTGTCTGTGAGCAGCGACGATCAGCGAACGCCGTGGAATTCGATTCGGGAGCAGCTTTCCAAAAAGCTGAGCGCGGAAAGTTACCAGAACTGGATACTGCGCACGCGCTTCGTCGGCCTCGCCAATAAAGTTCTCACGGTTGCGGCGCCGGATGAAGGCACGCTTCTTTTTCTCCAGGACGAATACCAGCCGCTGATCGATTCGCTGGCGCGCTCGATGGGCGCCGGAATTGAGCGCGTCATGTTCACCCTGGATGATGCCGCGGTCAGCAGCGCCAGCCCCGGTGCCGCAGAGCTCGAATCTCCGATCACGCTGAATCCGAAGTTCACGTTCGATTCTTTTGTGGTTGGTTCCTGCAATCAGTTCGCGCATGCTGCGGCGCAGGCCGTTGCCGTCGATCCATCGCGCCGCTATAATCCGCTCTATCTCTATGGCGGTGTCGGCATGGGAAAGACGCACCTCATGCACGCGATTGGCAGAGCCCTGATCGCACGCGGTAAGATGCGCATCATCTACACCACGAGTGAACGTTTCACAAACGAAGTGGTGAGTGGAATCAAACTCGGACGTATGCCGCAACTGCGCGAGCGCTATCGTTCCGCCGATGTATTGCTGATCGACGATATCCAGTCCCTCGGTTCGCGGGATCGCACTCAGGAAGAGTTCTTCCACACCTTCAACGAACTGCACGACGCCCAGAAGCAGATTGTAATCTCAAGCGACTGTCCTCCCCGCGACATTTCCGGCCTCGTCGATCGGCTTCGTTCCCGTTTCGAGTGGGGACTCATGGCCGATATTCAGGCGCCAGATCTGGAAACTCGCATGGCGATCCTTCAGAAGAAGGCCGAAGCGGACGGGGTGCAGCTCCCCTCGGAAGTTTGCACCTTCATCGCGGAAAAGACCAAATCGAACGTGCGCGAGCTCGAAGGCGCGCTAACGAAGCTTATTGCTTACTCGTCACTGATCCAGACTCCCATCTCGCCACTGATGGCGCGACAGGTCCTCAAGCACCTGCTCGAGAAACAGGAGCGCCGCATCACGATTGATTCCATCATGAAGGCCGTAGCGGAAAAGTACGGAATCAAACCAACGCAGCTGAAGGAAAAGAGCAACCGAAAGGAAATTGTAGTGCCGCGTCAGGTGGCGATGTACCTCACCAAAGAGCTCACACCTGCCTCGCTGCCGGAGATTGGCCGTGCATTCGGCGGCAAGCACCACACCACAGTGATCCACTCGATCGACAAAATCGGCGAAGAGCGCCAGCGCAATCCCGATATGAACAAAGTGATCCTCAGCGTAATCGATTCATTCCAGTAAGGTTACTGGGATCTCCACAGAGGGGTCAAAAGAAAACCTCTGGAACGCTGTTTAAAAAGAGTGACACGGTCGGTTTGGCACCATCGCCGCGCTTACAATGCACAACCCGGAATAGCCAGAACATCTTTTTTTTTGTATAATTTAGAGAGACTTCCACATTTCGACACCGCCTACTAATACGGTATTGGATACGTATCTGTTTACTATCGTCAGAGTAAAGCGAGAGCCCTGCCTGGAGGCTACGGCAGTTCACAAGAGGAGCTGAAGAGGACCCATATGGAGTTCACAGTCAGTAAAGCGGATCTTGCCCGGGAACTGGGCCTGTTGCATGGCGTTGTCGAGAAGAAGACGACGATTCCGATTCTTTCAAACGTGCTCGTGGAGGCGCGTGGAGACAGGCTGGTTCTGACCGCAACCGACCTTGAACTCGGCATGCGAACATCCTGCCCTGCAAAGGTGAAGAAGGAGGGTTCGGGCACGATTCCGGCAAAGAAGCTGCTCGATTATGTCCGGCTGCTTCCCGATGCTGAAATCACGGTGAAGTTTGCAGAGAATCAATGGGCGTCGCTCACCTGCGGGCGGTCGCGCACCAGAATTGCCGGCATGAGTCGCGAGAGCTTTCCCGAACTGCCTGCCATGCCCGAGAGCGTAGCGCGCATTCCGGTGAAGAACCTGACCGCGATGATCTCGCGTACGATCTTCGCGATCTCGATGGAAGAGAGCCGCTTTACGCTGAACGGTGCACTTCTGCTGATGAGCGACAAAGGCCTCACGATGGTGGCAACCGATGGCCACAGGCTCGCTTACACGCACTCAGAGACCACCGGACAGGGTTCCTATCGTTCGCTGGTACCGCGCAAGGCGATGACGGAGATAACGCGTCTTGCCGATGGCGTCGGCGAAGATGGTCAGGCCGGTTTTGCGGGTGACGACAATCATCTGTTCTTCGAATTCGGTCCTCGTCTGCTGATCACCCGCAAGCTGACCGGCAACTTCCCGGACTACGACCGCGTCCTGCCTCAGGACAACACGAATATCGCAGTGGTTTCCAAAGACGAGGCCAAAGCCGGTATCGAACGCGTCGCCCAGTTCGCCGACGAACGATCGAAGGCAATCCGCGTTCAGTTCACAGCCGGCGAAATCCGGGTCTTCGCCTCGGCGCTCGAAACAGGCGAGTCGGAAGAGAGCATCCCGTCCGAATACAACGGCCCCGATCTGGAGATTGGATTTAACGCGCAATATCTGCTCGACTTCCTGCGCGCAGTCCCGCAGGAACAGGTCGCCTTCTCGCTCAAGGATCAGAAGAGCGCAGGCGAACTACAGCCCGCCGGTACCGACGCGCGCGACGAGTATCGCTACGTCGTGATGCCTATGCGCATCTGATGTATCGGTAAGACGAAGTTTGGATTTTTGACCACCTATGGCTAACGAAGCAGCAGCATCGCCTGAGACATACGATTCATCGTCGATTAAGGTCCTGGAAGGTCTTGAGGCCGTCCGCAAGAGACCCGCGATGTATATCGGCTCAACGCGCGAAGCAGGACTCCACCACCTCGTTTACGAAGTGGTGGATAACGCAGTAGACGAAGCCCTCGCGGGCTTCTGCACGGAGATCGGCGTCACGATCCATATCGATAATTCGATTACGGTGACGGATAACGGTCGCGGTATCCCTGTGGACATCCACAAGGAAGAAGGCGTCTCCGCGGCGGAGGTCGTTATGACCAAGCTGCATGCGGGCGGTAAGTTTGATTCCAACAGCTACAAAGTGTCGGGCGGTCTTCATGGCGTGGGGGTTAGCTGCGTCAACGCGCTCTCGGACAAACTCGAACTCGAAATCTGGCGCGATGGCGCAACGTGGGAACAGGAATACGCGCGCGGCGTACCGCTGAAGCGTCTCGAAAAGACCGGAAAAGCTCCCCGGAACAAGACCGGAACAAAGGTAACGTTCCATCCCGACCCTACAGTGATGGAAGCGAGCGTTTTCAGTTTCGATACGCTGGCGCAGCGTCTGCGGGAACTCGCATTCCTGAATAAGGGACTGAGGATCACGCTTACCGATGAACGCGTAGACCCCGAAAAGCAGGCCGAATTTCTCTACAACGGCGGTATCGCCGAATTCATAAAGCATCTCAATCGCGGCAAAACAGTCCTGCACGATAACCCGATCTATGTGGAAGGCGAGCGCCCCGGCCCCAGCGGCACAGTGGGCATCGAAATTGCGCTGCAGTACAACGATAGTTACGGAGAAACGCTTTTCAGCTTTGCGAACAACATCAATACCATCGATGGCGGTACGCACCTGCAGGGTTTCCGTACTTCACTGACCCGCACCATTAACTTCTTCGGTAAGCAGGCCGGCCTCATCAAGGACGAAAAAGACAACCTCAGCGGAGATGATGTCCGCGAAGGTCTCACAGCAGTCGTCAGCGTTAAGGTTCCGCAACCGCAGTTCGAAGGCCAGACCAAGGGCCGCCTCAACAGCGATATTGCCGGGCCGGTGCAGCAACTGGTAAATGAACGCCTGACGGAGTTTTTCGAGAAGAATCCGTCGGTAATGCGCAAGATTGTTTCCAAAGCGATCGATGCAGCGCGTGCCCGCGAAGCTGCCCGCAAAGCCCGTGATCTGACGCGGCGCAAGGGCGCGCTGGATTCCGGCGGCCTCCCTGGAAAGCTGGCCGATTGCCAGGAGCGCGACCCTGCCCGCTGCGAGCTATTTCTGGTCGAGGGCGAATCGGCAGGCGGCACAGCCAAACAGGGCCGCGACCGCCGTTTCCAGGCCATTCTCCCGCTGAAGGGCAAGATTCTCAACGTCGAAAAGGCCCGCTACGACCGCATGCTGGGCCACGAAGAAATTCGCGCTCTCATCACCGCGATGGGAACCGGCATCGGCAAAGACGATTTCGATTCCTCCAAACTCCGTTACAGCAAAGTCATCATTATGACGGACGCCGATGTGGACGGTTCGCACATCCGCACGCTTCTGCTGACCTTCTTCTTCCGGCACATGAAGGAGCTGATAGAGAAGGGCAATGTCTTCATCGCGCAGCCACCGCTTTATCGGCTTAAGCGCGGCAAGAGCGAGAAATACATCAAGAACGAGCAGGAGTTCACGAGCGAAATCATGAGCCGGGCCACGGAGAATCTGACCGTGCAGTACGGCCACAATGGGACCAGCGGCCAGCTCGAACGCGGCGCGCTGCGCGCCTTTCTGCTCGCTCTCGACGACTACCAGCAGATCTTTCACAAGCTCGAACGCCGCCTGCGCGATGAGCGCGTAGTTGAGGTGCTGTCCAACTCCGATCTCCACATCGATACCAAAGCGGACTTCACCGAGAAGGCGAACATCGATGCACTCGCTGAGGCTCTGCGCAAGGCTGGTGTGGATGCCACCGTTGGCGCGGATGAAGAACACTCCGCGCATTACGTCGCTTTCCACGACGCCACCAATGCGCTCCGCAAGGTGGATATCGAGCTCTCGCATCACCCCGAGTTCCGCAAATACCGCCATCTGGCAAAGCAGATTGCAAAAGCCAATCATCCGCCGTTCACGGTATTGAAGGGCGAACATCGCGATGCGCTGAACGACTGGCGCGCGCTTCTCGAGCATGTTAAGGCCGAAGGCAAGCGCGATATTTCCGTCCAGCGTTACAAAGGTCTGGGCGAGATGAACGCTGAACAGCTTGCCGACACCACGATGGATCCGGAAAAGCGAACCATGCTCTCCGTACGCGTGGAAGACCTGGTCGCTACCGATCAGATTTTCACCACGCTCATGGGTGAAGATGTGGAAAACCGCCGCCGCTTCATCGAAGACAACGCTCTCGACGTCAAGAATCTCGACGTCTAAATTTGGCGGTGCATCCGGCGGCGTATTTCAAGCGCCGCCGAATGCGCCAGTTGCCGGGCCGCGCGGTATGGCGATCCCGCCATGCGGCAAAGATCAAGCCGGAAGCCAGCTTTCTCCGCCAGGGTGGTTGTGTTTCCTTCCAGCCGCTCCACCATGCGCCGTACCTGAACAGCGGTGAGTTCTCCGAACAGGTGTGGCGAAGGGAACGCCGCACCCAGTTCAAGCCGTTCCCCCAGAAACTCTCGTGCGGCAATAGCCGTTGCAGCAATTCCACCCACAGTGTCAAGCCGTTTCGCCAGTTCATGGACCGCGTTCCGCTCGGCGTCAGTCAGCGCGCGAGCAGTCGCCACAGAATCATAGACCCAGCGCAATCGATGAAACGCATGGCTGGCGGCATGAACACACACGTAGAACGCTTCATCAGCGGGCGATAAGACCATCGCGTCTAATCCCGAAGCCGATCGCCAGGGAACGGCGCGATCCATAAACTCGGCTCCGCCGATGAACCGCCCGCCGCCCTCAAACTTGTAGTGCATCTCCACCCGGGGGGAATCCGCCGTGGCGCAGAAATTAACGTGGTGGACCAACTGCCGCTGTACATTCCACGGATACGCGCGCTCCAGCGGAAATCCCAATCGCAGCATCAAAGCCGTAGCCGCTTCCCCATCACGCTCATAAATCAGCAAGTCCAGATCGTTCGCCGGCCGCAGCCAGGGGTGCGGATAAAACCTTTCGGCCAGTATCGGCCCCTTCAGTGAGACACAGGGAATTCCGGCCCTACCAAATGCCTCGATCATTCGTCGCAGCGCCACAAGCCGCCGGGCATGACTCCGATGATGCCGGAACAGAACCTGGTTTCGCCACGTTTGCTCCTCCGCGGGCAGCCACTTCGCTGTCGAAAACGCCAGTTCACCCGCCAGCCGGTGAATCTCCGCGATGCGCTTCATCTCAGCCCACAGTGCCGGATGGCCGCGCGAGATGTCGCCCGCCAGCGCCGGCGTGTGCAAGACTGCGATCAGCGAATCCAGAGCGGAACGAACCGGAACTTCCTCCAGGCGTTCCATGGCAACAGGCATTTGACTTTGAACCAAGTATGACACTCGCTGCCGGCGAAGCCCCGTCGGATTTAAGCGATGCCCATGCTAGATTGAGCGAGGAATGGCGAATTACCGGGCTTTCGGGCTCACATTTAGCTCGGAGCTGGAACTGCCCGGTCTGCCGCTGACAGACGCCCCGGCGGACGTCACAATCCGTCGCGGCTCCATACCGGAATGGCAGGGCGAAGCTATCACCAGCCATGGCGGCCGTTTCCGCATCCGGGACCAGCAGGCTATGATCCGCTTCCCCCGAATGCCCTTCGCCGCACACATCACCGATGGGCGTGAGATCCGGTTCGACGCGCCCCCGGAGGCTGACCCACTCGCAGCGCTTCACCTGCTTGGAAGTTGCACCGGCATGATCCTCTACCAACGGGGCCTGGTTCCAATACATGGAAACGCCATCGCCACCAAAGCCGGAACGATCATCGTTGCCGGAAACATCGGCGCCGGGAAATCCACCACGGCGCTGGCGCTGCTGGAACGTGGCAGCAGGCTGGTAGCCGATGACATCAGCGCCATCGAACTGGTCGGCGGCAAACCCACAGTCCGCCCAGGCTTCCCCCGCCTCAAACTTTGGCGCGCCACGGTAGAAGCTTTCAACATCGACCCCGCCAGCCTCCGCAAACTCCGCCCGGAACTCGAAAAATACCACTATCCGGTCGAGGACCGCTTCTGCGCCGAGTCGCAGCCACTACGCGCCATCTATATCCTGCAGCCCTCAAATGAATCCGGCATCCGCATCCGTTCGCTCACCGGCAATGAAAGGTTGATGCAAATCCAGCCGCATCTCTACAAGCTGCGTTTTCCAGGCATCATGAAGAACTGGCCGCAAGCCCTCGTGAAAATCTGCCTGATCGCCGGACGCGTCCCCATCAGGATTGTCGAACGCCCCCGCCTGGGCAGCTCCATCAACGAAGTCGCCGAAGCTATCGAACTCTCAATCCAGGAACGCTCAGCCGATCTGGGATAAAGCCCCTTCCAGTTCAGCCCGCGTGTGCGCATCGCCCGAGGCCTGCGCCACATCAATTCCGCGTGTATACATTTCCTTGGCTTCCGAAGTACGCCCCAGCTTCTCCAGGGTCTGCCCGCCATGAAAGTAGCCCGCCGTGTAGTTCGGATTGTGCAGCAGCAGCAGGGCGAATTGTTCCACCGCGCCTGCCGGATCGCCGGTATTCACCAGCTCCATTGCCAGCCCGTATCGGGCGAATGCATCGCCAGGGTTCTGCTCCAACATCGACCGAAGAATATCTGCGCGTGCCATAAGCTATTGCTACCATAGCGAACAAAGTCTGTCATGCCGTGCCCGTTTTTCCTGCCGTCCATTCCCGCGCGAGAGTTTGACGCCGGAATTTGCCTCTCCGGCGATTCCCTGCGCGACTGTTGCGCCACAGGCTACGGACGAGGGCAGTGTCATCATGCGGCGCAGTCCGATGCCGACGCCGTCCGCTTCCTCGTAAAGCGCGAACACAACGGTGCCGTAGAAGTAGCCTGGTCGATGGAACGCGACCACCATCCCGTAGCCGTTGGGATCAAAACCATAAAACCGGGCGCGGCGCAGGATGAAGATACCCTCACCCGCCAGGCGCGCGCCTGTGCCGAAGACTACTGGCACTGGAGAAGAGACTAACCGCCTATGCAGGGACGCTACGTCAAAGAGTCCGTCTCCGAATACTCCGAGCTCGCGCTTCCCAACGACGCCAATGGCCTCGGCAATCTGCTCGGCGGCAAGATCATGCACCTCGTCGATCTCGCCGGCGCCATCGCCGCCATGAAGCACTGCCGCAACCCGGTCGTGACGGCCTCGGTCGATCACATGGATTTCATCCACCCCGTGCGCATCGGGCAACTCGTTCGCCTCAAAGCCAGCGTGAACCGCGTATTCCACAGTTCCATGGAAGTGGGTGTAAAGGTGTGGGTGGAAGATCTGATCCACGGTGAGCTGAAGCACGTCTCCTCGGCGTTCCTGACCTTCGTAGCCGTGACGCGGGAAGGCAAGTCCGTGCCCGCGCCGCCAGTCATCCCGGAAACAGATGACGAAAAGCGCCGCTACGAACAAGCCGGTGAACGCCGCGAATACCGCTTAGCGCAAAGACGCCGCAATTAGGCCAAAAATTAAGCAGGCACGCGCTTCGAATACATGCGCCGAAAAATCTCGCCGTGCTGCTTCAGTATTCGGGCCTGCTCATCCGGATCAGGAGCCAGATCCCAAACTCCGCGCTCATGTGTCCCACCCAGTACGATCCCGTCGCGCCGGGGGAACATATACAGCTCCGGCGCCATCGTGGCGTACGTGACGTCCTCTTCCGGCAACAGAATCGAAAGCTGCCCCTTAATCGGTGTAAGCTCATCATCGTTGAATAGCGCTTTAGCGCCAAGCCCGGTGCAATTCACAATTACAGGCTCACGCAAAGCCTGTAGCTCTTCCATCGCGCAGAACTCACGAATCTGCACCGGAACGCCCGAAATCCGTACTTCCCGCAGCATCGCGTCCAGATAAATCGGCGGCTGAATAAACATCGTGTCGAATCGCCGAGCATAACGAAACGGAAACGGATGGCGCGCCGGCGAAAGCTCCGTGAACTCCGGCAGCATGCGGAATAACATCCCCGTCTTACTCATCAGCCCGTTAGTAGGCAGAGGAGTATCCGCCATCTGGAAATTCGGCAGCCACCGAATCCCGAAGTACTCGCCCACCATCGTCTGGTAACGCTTATACGAAAATTCAGTGGCGTCGGCAAACTGCTCCTCAAATGCAGGAGTCAGATGATCCACGTCATAAACGGTAAAAGGAAACCACTGCCCGCCCGCGATATTCGAGGTCGTATTCGGAGGCAGATCCTTCGTATAAACCGAAACCTTGTACCCGCGCTCCACCAGCAATCGCGCCGCAGCCAGCCCCACTGCACCCGACCCCAGCACAGCAACGTCGCGCTGCCCGGTCTTCCGCACCTCGAGCTCGGCCAGATGAGCGGTCCCCCACGAAAGCGTGATTCCTGCGCCGCCGTGCCCATAGTTGTGGACCAGCGTCTTGTCCCCAAGACTTTCGCCACGCACCACAAACCCCGACGGCCGAAAAGGCCGCAACCCCACAATCGTGCGAATCAGCCGCTCCGGTGCTACCGTGACCGGACGCAGCCGCGGGCTGGCGCTCAATACATCCGCACGCGCACGCGCCCCGACTGCCAGTGCTGCCAGCGAGCCCAGCACCGCCCTGCGGCTAAACTTATTCTCTAAATCCGGACGATTATTCGTCCTTATGCATGTATTTGATGTTGCTCTTGTAGACCAGAACGTTTGGCGCGCCATCGCGATTCACCTTGAGGCATGAGCGGTCGTACCACTCGATGCTGCCTTTAAGGACTTCGCCGTCCTTGAGTGTGATCACCATAGGCGTCCTGGCCTGCATTTGCTTGACGTAGTAAAAATTCTCCGCGTTGGTCTGATCCGGTGGCGTCGGGCGCTTCTGAGGCGGCGCGCCCTTTCGAGGCTGCTCCATCTTTTCCTTTGCTTCGTTAAACGATGGGCGGATCAACTTGCGGTTGGGGGAGTCCACGGCATTCCTTTCGCACTGGAAGCCGCTCCACCTGCATGAACGCGGATGACGGGACGCGTGGAGGCCAACAGGTTTGCTCCCAGCCTTTTCACCATTGATAACACACTGATTGCGGCGGCCCGTTCTTCTTTGCGGCGATATCATACTGAACATGGAAAGGTTTGGCACGGCAAAGCTCAGGCGGCGTACATTCATTCAGGCGGCAGGACTTGGCGCAAGCCTCGGACTTCTGGGTGACCTGGACGCAGCCGCGTCGCCCGGCGTCGCCATCGTCGTCGACCCCATCGATCAGGTCGCCAACGCCGCTCCGGCCAAATGGGCTGTTCAGGAACTGATAGATCGCCTGAAATCCCGCGGACTTCAGGGACGCATCGTCCCCGCTCTCAGCCAGGCCGCCCCCGCCGATCTCTGTGTCCTCGCCACCGGGCCACTTCTCACGCCGCCTGCTGTAATGCCTGTAAGCGCGCGTCCGCCCGTAGCGGCGGAATCGTTCTGCCTTTCAACTGTCACGCTTTCAAGACGCCGTGTCACCGTCGCCTCCGGCCACGATGCCCGCGGACTCGTTTACGCACTACTCGAATTAAGCGACCGAGTCGAATATGAAGACGAACCCGTCGCCGCCTTCCAGATCGCCGTGCCCATCAAAGAGGCCCCGGTTAACAAAGTCCGCAGTGTGCTTCGCGCCTTTGTCAGCGAGGTGGAAGATAAGCCCTGGTATTACGACCGCGCAGCATGGCGCGACTACCTGACGATGCTCGCCACGCATCGCTTCAACCGCATCAACCTGAGCTTCGGCATCGGCTACGACTTCGTCACCGACGTTCGCGACTCCTACTTCCACTTCCCTTATCCTTTTCTGCTGAACGTGCCCGGCTACAACGTCAAAGTGACGATCTCGCCGCCCTTCCCCGGTGCGAAGCCGGATGAAGTTTCGAACGACGAACGCGCGCGCAACCTTGATCTGCTGCAATTCATCAGCGCCGCCGCCGTGGAACGCGGACTCGACTTTCAGCTCGGTATCTGGACCCACGCCTGGAACTTCGAGGCCACGCCCTATGCCAGCCACCGTATCACCGGACTCACACCGGCCACCCATGCCGCCTACTGTCGCGACGCGATTACGCAGCTGCTCACCGTATGTCCGGCAATCAGCGGCGTCACCTTGCGAACGCATGGAGAAAGCGGAGTGCCGGAAGAGAGTTATCCGTTCTGGAAGACCGTGTTCTCCGGCATCGCGGCTGTTGGTCGTCCCATCGAAATCGACCAGCACGCCAAAGGCATCGACGCCGAGATGATCGGCCTCGCGCAGGCGACGCACATGCCAACGGCCGTCTCCCCCAAATTCTGGGCGGAGCACATGGGTTTGCCTTACCACCAGGCTGATATCCGTCCAACGGAAATGCCGAAGGCCGGGGCGGCCGATACAAAGGGAGCGCTCATGGCGCTCAGCACGGGCTCGCGTAGCTTCCTGCGCTACGGCTACGGTGACTTGCTGCGCGAAGATCGGCGCTACTCGATCGTTCACCGAATCTGGCCCGGCACGCAGCGCCTTCTGCTTTGGGGTGATCCTCTCATGGCCGCCGCCTATGGGAATGCTTCCAGCTTCTCCGGCAGCAATGGCGTCGAGTGGATGGAGCCGCTCTCTTTCAAGGGCCGGAAGGGCAGCGGACTTCCCGGCGGCCGCGACGGCTATCAGGGTGCGCACTCCCCCGATGAGCGCGATTGGGACAAGTATCGCTACACCTATCGAGTTTGGGGGCGCGGCCTCTACAATCCGGCAACCGACGCCGAAGCCCGCAAGCGGTTCCTGCGCAAGGCGCTGGGCGCCGCTGGTGAGTCGGCTGCTGCCGCGCTCGCGTTATCGAGCCGCATTCTGCCCACCGTCACGACGGCTCACATGCCCTCCGCCGCTAACAACAACTATTGGCCGGAGATCTATACCAATCAGTCGATCGCCAAAATCAACGGTTCCGATCCCTACAGCGACACGCCCGCGCCGCGCCGGTTCGGCACAGTCAGTCCGTTGGATTCGCGCCTCTTCTGCACGATAGATGAATGCGCCGACGATCTTCTGAAAGGCGAATCCCGCGCCGCCTATTCGCCGGTGGAAGTAGCGGCGTGGCTGGAAGAACTCGCACGTGATTCAGAAGCCAATCTGAATGCCGCCGCCGGCGCTGCCGGCGCAAAGAAGACGCCCGATCATGAGCGCTGGGCGATTGACATTGGGATCCAGAATGGCCTCGGCCGCTTCTTTGCCGCGAAGTTCCGCGCGGGAGTGCTGTATGGAATCTATGCAAAGAGCGCCGATCCCAACGCATTAAAGGAAGCTCTGGCGCAGTACCGCAAAGCACGCGATGCGTGGAAGACCGTCTCCGATATCGCATTTAATGTCTATCGTCCCGATCTTTCGTTCGGATATCTTCCCCACCTGCGTGGCTCCTGGCAAAACAGACTGCCAGCAATTGAGCAGGATCTCGCCGCGATGGAAGCAGCAATAGTGAGCACCGCGCCAACATCCGCAGGCAAAGCCATCGAAGCAGCTCTCAGTCGTGGCGCACGCGCGGAAGTAACCCTGAACCATACACCGATAAGGAAGTTCCGCGCAGGCACCCCGCTGACAATTGACGCCGCGCTCCCGGCCGGTACGGCGGGCGAACTAAAGTTGATCTACCGTCACGTAAGCCAGGCCGAACGCTGGATCGAACTTCCCATGGAAGCGACGGCAGAAGGATTTCGGGCCGCAATCCCGGCAGCCTACACGAACTCACCTTACCCGTTGCAGTACTACTTTGAAGTACATCTCGATTCCGGCCACAACACAGTTTCCCCTGGCCTGACGCGAGATTATTCCACACCACCCTACTATTTGGTGCGCAAAGCCTGAGGCACTAAGGTGGTCCTTTCGCCAGCGGTACCCATACTGTAATATGGAAATTGTCCGGTCTGCTTTCCCAAGCGGGAGTAACTCAGCTGGTAGAGTGCAACCTTGCCAAGGTTGATGTCGCGAGTTCGAATCTCGTCTCCCGCTCCATCTTTTCCCTCGTAGAATCCCCGACCCATCCGGGATCATCCCAGCAGTAGGTCCTCCAGTTTCATGTCGCGGGCAATCGAAGTCATTGAGTCGGCGCTGCGTGAATTCGGGTCAGCTACCCCGGTTTTGACGAGCTTTCAGCGCGAAGGCGTAGTAATCGTCGATATGGTGCAGAAACTCGCACCCGGCGCACCAGTCCTCACAATTGATACCGGTCGTCTGCCCGAAGCCACGCTCGAAATGCTGGCGAAGGTGGAGAAGCGCTACGGAATTCAGATCGAACGCATCAAACCCGACCCGGCCGAAGTCGATTCGATGGTGCGGACGCACGGGCTGAATCTGTTCCGCGAAAATTACGCAAACCGTCTGCTGTGCTGCCAGGTGCGCAAAGTGCGCCCTCTGGCCCGGCGATTCGCGACCACCCCCGCATTCTTTGCCGGCCTTCGCCGCTCGCAAAGCGATACGCGCGCAGACATCGAAATCTTCGACAGATCCTCCTCGCCGGTAAAGATCAGCCCGCTGGCAGAATGGACTCACGCCGAAGTTCTCGAGTACAGCCGCGCCAACCAACTCCCGGAGCATCCGCTCTACGCCGCAGGCTACACCAGCATCGGCTGCGACCCCTGTACGCGCGCCGTCGCGCCTGGTGAAGACGAGCGAGCCGGCCGCTGGTGGTGGGAGTCGGATGAAGACAAAGAGTGCGGCCTGCATTTCACTCCGGAAGGCAAGGTCGAACGCACTGTCGATGTACTGCTGCGTGAAATACTGGAACGTACCGCGGTATGACTGAAAAAGGGTATGACTCATAAGGGATTCACACTCTGGCTGACGGGCATGTCCGGCGCCGGAAAAAGCACCATTTCGGACCAGATCATGGACCGTTTCCGTGCCGCGGGAGCGAAAGTCGAATTGCTCGATGGCGACGTGGTCCGCACCAATCTTTCTCAGGGCCTTGGCTTCTCGCGCGAAGATCGCGACATCAATATTCGCCGCATTGGGTTCGTCGCGGAACTGCTCTCGCGCAACGGAGTCATCGTCGTTGTGGCGGCCATTTCGCCCTATCGCGATACACGCGATGAGGTCAAAGCGAAGATCGGCAGCTTCCTCGAAGTTTTTGTCGATTGCCCGGTAGAAGTGTTGGCAAAGCGCGACGTGAAAGGCCTCTACAAAAAGGCGCTCGCGGGCGAAGTCGGCAACTTCACCGGGATTTCCGATCCTTACGAACCACCACGGAATCCCGACGTCACCGTCCGAACCGATCGCGAAACTCTGGATGAAAGCGTTGGCAAAGTCTGGACTGCCCTCACCGAGCGAGGCTGGATCTCAGAGTGATCGATCTCCACAGCCACTCCGACCAATCCGACGGCACCTTCACTGCGGCCGAACTCGTCGCGGAGGCGAAGCGCATCGGGCTCAACGCGCTCGCGATCACCGATCACGACACGATGCTCGGTTACGACCAGGCGATACCACACGCTCAGGCTGCGGGGCTTCGTCTCATCTGCGGCATCGAACTTTCCACGAAGTACCAGGGTGTATCGGTTCACCTGCTCGGTTACTTCCCCACTCAGGCTCCGAAAGGCGACTTCCGCGATTGGCTGGCCTTTCTGCTGGAAAGCCGCCGGGACCGCAACCGCCGATTGATCGAGAAACTTAACTCGCTCGGCATTCCAATCACGCTCGAAGAAGTGGAAGCCTACGGAAAAACCCTCACCGCGCGGCCGCACTTCGCACGCGTTCTCATCGATAAAGGTTTCGCCAAAGACCTCCAGGACGCCTTCGATCAGTATCTCGACGAAAAAGGCCGTGGCTACGTTCAGCGCCACGATATTCCGATTAAAGAAGCCATCGACCGCATCCGCGCCGCAGGCGGCGTTTCATCGCTTGCGCATCCGGTTCGGGTCGCGAAGAATCAATGGGACGTGCTCGGCCGCTACGTGGGTGAACTTGCCGGCATGGGGATGCAGGCCATTGAGGTCTATCACAGCGATCACAGCCCTGAGAACGTGGCCTATTACAAGTCGCTGGCCGAACGCTTCAAACTCGGCATCACCGGCGGGTCCGATTTCCACGGTGCTAATAAGCCGCTGATCTCACTTGGCACTGGTTGTCGCAACAATCTCAACGTGCCGGATGAACTGGCGGAGCAACTCGCCGCGCTCGTCATACAATAATTGAAGTACGGGCACGTAGCTCAGCTGGATAGAGCGGTCGCCTCCTAAGCGGCAGGTCGGCAGTTCGAATCTGCCCGTGCCCACCAGCCCGTTTCACCAGCGCCGCAGACCCTTGGCGCCGATATCCTTCCGGAACTGCATCCCGTCAAACTGAATCTGCGTGACTGCTGCGTAAGCCCGGTTGATACTGTCTCTGAGATCGACACCGCGCGCTGTTACTCCCAGCACGCGACCGCCTGCGGTGACGATTTCATCGCCGTCGCGCTTCGTGCCGGCATGGAATACCTGTGCCCCGTGAACAGCATCGAGCCCGCTAATTCGATCTCCGGTCTTTGGTGTCCCAGGATAACCCGCGGCAGCCAGCACAACACATGTTGCGGGATCGGGCGACCACTCCAAAGCGTCGTCACGAAGCTCCCCGCGAGCCGCAGCCATGAGCGCTTCCCCCCAATCGCTTTCGAGGCGCATCATCAGCGGCTGCGTCTCAGGGTCGCCCATGCGCACATTGAATTCCAAAACGCTCGGTCCATCCGGCGTCATCATCAGTCCCGCATAAAGGAAGCCAGTAAACCCCGTGGCGCGAATCACCGGATTGATGATCTTGTCCATAACCTGCGATCGCATGGCGGCGCCCATAATTCGGGAGTCGGAGTAAGCTCCCATGCCGCCGGTGTTCGGCCCCTGGTCGTTGTCGAAGATGCGCTTGTGATCCTGCGAAGGCTCCAGTGAAACGCCGCGCTTTCCATCGCACAGGACGATGAAGCTCACCTCTTCACCTTCGAGGAACTCTTCGATCACCATCGGGTACGCAAGTTCGCTGAGTGCGGCTTCGGCCTCGGCCGCGGTTGTAGCGATGATGACGCCCTTACCCGCAGCCAGTCCGTCGGTCTTCAAAACAACAGGCAGTCGAAATGACTTCAGTGCATCTCGCGCATCGGCTTCGTTCTCGACGGTCGTGAACCGAGCGGTTGGCACGCCGATCCGCTCCATGAATCGCTTTGAGTGGACCTTGCTTCCTTCAAGCGCTGCATTCTCGGCAGTAGGCCCAACAATAGCCAGTCCGCGCTCACGGAACTCATCCACGATTCCGGCTACCAGTGGGGCCTCGGGCCCAACCACCGTGAGGTCGATCCCGCGCGACTCCACGAAGTGGACATAATCCGTAGATGAGTAGCACTTCGCCAGGTCTTGCATCCCCGGATTTCCCGGCGCACAGAATAAGTCCTTCACCGACTGTGACTTACTCAGCCGCCAGGCTAAGGCATGCTCGCGCCCGCCACTACCGATTACCAGCACTTTCACGTTTGTTAGCCCGGCTACAATAGTAGCAATGGATCAGTCGTTCGACATCGTCGTAGTGGGCGGCGGACACGCGGGCTGCGAGGCCGCGCGCGCCTGCGCCCGCATGGGCTTACAAACGGCCATGATCACGATGAACGCGGACCTGATCGCCCAAATGTCCTGCAATCCGGCGATTGGCGGTATCGCCAAAGGCCACCTCGTCCGAGAAATCGACGCCCTCGGCGGGGTCATGGGCGAGGTTGCCGATGCTGTCGGTATCCAGTTTCGCTTGCTGAACACTAGTCGCGGCCCCGCTGTCTGGTCTCCCCGGGCCCAGTGCGACAAGAAGCAGTACCGGGTTCGCATGAAGGGAGTCCTCGAGCGTGAACCCAACCTGAAGATCAAACAGGGCGAAGTAGCCTCGCTCTTGATCGATGGTGGTAGGGTGCGTGGCCTCCGCCTGGTGGATGGCCGCCGAATCCACTCCGAAGCGGTCATCATTACGACAGGCACGTTTCTCAACGGCTTGGCCCACATCGGGGAAAAACGCTTTGAGTGTGGGCGCAATGGCGAGCCGCCTTCGGTAGTACTCGCCGATCAGATTCGAGGGCTCGGGCTGGGTTGGACCCGGCTCAAGACCGGTACCCCGCCCCGGCTGGACGCCCGAACGATCAACTGGTCCAGGTTCGAGCCCCAGGATGGTGACGTAAATCCCACCGCGTTCTCCTTCATGACGGAGAAGATCGACCGTCCTCAAATTCAGTGCTTCCTCGGCCGAACCACGGAGGAAACGGCCAGGATTATCAGGAGCAGCATTGATCGCTCGCCTCTATATAGCGGTCAAATCGAAGGCGTCGGCCCCCGATACTGCCCGTCGATTGAGGATAAGTTTGTAAAGTTCCCGGACAAGACCTCGCACCAGATCTTCCTGGAGCCGGAAGGGCTCGATACCAACGAGATTTACGTGAACGGCATGTCGACCAGTATGCCGATTGACGTTCAGGCCGCAGTGGTTGCGTCCATTCCGGGGCTTGAGCAAGCGGAAATGATTCGTCCGGGCTACGCGATTGAGTATGACGCCGTCGACGCGCGCGAACTTGACCACCGGTTGGAAGTTCGCAAGTTGCCGGGACTCTTCCTCGCAGGCCAGATCAATGGCACTTCAGGCTACGAAGAGGCCGCCGGACAGGGCCTGATGGCCGGGATCAATGCGGCGCGCACAGTTTTGGGCCAGCCGCCTGTGGTAATTCCCCGCTCCGAGGGCTACATCGGGATTATGATCGACGATTTGATCACCAAAGGCACCGACGAGCCATACCGGATGTTCACGTCTCGAGCGGAGTATCGCCTGCGGTTGCGGATCGACAACGCCGACGAGCGGCTGACGCCGACAGCCATCGAGATCGGGCTCGCACAGCGTGAACGGCAGGAATTCTTCGAACGTAAACGGGTGCAGGTTGCCCGGCTCCTGCATGAGTTGGGGTCAAGCCCGGTTTCGGCTGTCCTCCGCCGTCCGGAGTCGCGCATCGAAGATTTCGTTTCGGGTTCGTTCGAGCGTGGGGTGTTGATGACGGTTGAGACCGAGATCAAGTATTCCGGTTATCTGGACCAACAGCGCCGCCAAATCGAACGGCTGCAGACGTCAGACACCCGATCTATCCCCGAGTCTCTGGATTTTTCGGGGATCCCCGGCATTTCCCGTGAGGTAGGGGAGAAATTGAAACGTGTCAGGCCTGCTACGATTGGCCAGGCGGCTCGGATTCCTGGTGTTACTCCCGCAGCTGTGGCCCTTATTGATGTCTATGTGAGCTTGTCCGCCCGTGCTGAATAGCTTTCTGGCCCAGTACGCCGATCAGATGCCGACTTTAGAGGCGCACATTGACCTCCTTCTCCGTTGGAACAAGACAGTAAACCTCACGGCCATTACGGATCGCGACGAGGCAATGAAGCGGCATATCGCAGAATCGTTGTTTCTCGCTGCCAATTTGCCTTCAGGGCGTCTGAAAATCTGCGATTTGGGGTCCGGCGGAGGTTTCCCGGGTGTGCCTGTGGCAATCGCTCGTACAGACTGCGAAGTCGTGTTAGTGGAAAGCGATGTTCGGAAGGGGGTTTTCCTCCGCGAGGCTACCCGGAGTCTAACCAACGTCAAAGTTGTTACCGCTCGGTTTGAGACCGTAAACGATGACTTCGACTGGCTGATTTCGCGAGCAGTCAACCTTTCCAAGACGGTCGGGGGCCCGATGGCCCGGAATGCCGCATTTCTGGGGGAGCTCGATCCCAATCCATCCAAACGCAGCCAGGCGGCACGTTTTCAGTGGCATCCAGTCCCCTTCCCTTGGGACACAGAGCGGCGTCTCTCCATCGGCGAATGTTTCACGTGAAACATCCGGCGTATGTGCTAGAGTTGCTTCTGGAAACGTGAATCGAGTTATCGCAATAACCAATCAGAAAGGCGGAGTTGGCAAGACTACGACCGCCATTAATCTCGGCGCGGCGCTCGCTGTCAGCGACGTGAAAGTCCTGATTATAGACGCTGATCCCCAGGGAAACAGCACAAGCGGCTTGGGAATCCAAAAGACTCCCGAACTGGCAACGGTCTATGATGTCCTTGTTCACGACCGGGATATGCAGAGCGCAATCTGCCATTCCAGCATGGAAGGGCTGGATGTCCTGCCAGCCGATAAGAACCTGATCGGGGTAAATCTGGAAATCGTAGGAGTCGAAGAACGGGAATCAATCCTTCGGCGGCGCCTGGAAGCTATTCGCTCGAAATACGACTTCATCCTGATCGACTGTCCGCCTGCCCTCGATCTGTTAACCCTGAACGCGTTGATGGCTGCCGACTCGGTCCTGGTTCCGATTCAATGTGAGTTCTTCGCCCTGGAAGGCGTTTCCGAACTGATGGACACCATCGACCGAATCCGTGAGTCCTTCGGCCACCCGCTTAAAGTCGAAGGCATTTTGCTGACGATGTACGACGACCGCACCAACCTCACCCGCCAGGTAGCTGCCGACCTTCGGGAATTCTTTGGCGATGACGTTTTCAAGACCGTGATCCCCCGAAACGTACGCCTTGCCGAAGCTCCCAGTCACGGCAAGTCCATTCTTGCCTACGATCCAGGCTCGCGCGGCTCAGAAGCGTATATTCAGCTTGCAAAGGAGGTGCTGGCCAATGTCCATAGAACCGCGAAAGCCGGCTAATGAACCCAAGAAGGCGCTCGGCAAGGGACTCCATTCCCTTCTCCCAAGCCGTTCCACCGGGCCAACTCCTGTAACGGACCCCGTGGCAGCCGGCAGTGTTCTCAAGGCCCCGCTGGAAAAAATAAAGCCAAATCCAAATCAACCACGCCGAGAGTTCGATCAGGAAGCTCTCCTCGAACTGTCCCAATCGATTGAGCGCGATGGAATCATCCAGCCCATCATTGTCAGACGGATGCCGAATGGCGAATTCCAGATCATCGCGGGCGAACGCCGCTGGCGGGCCGCAACGATCGCCAGCCTGAAGGAAGTTCCAGTCATTGTTCGGGATGCCGACGACCAAAAAGTACTGGAGCTCGCGATTGTCGAAAACATCCAGCGGGAAGATCTCAACCCGATCGAACTCGCACTGGCGTTCGAGCGAATGGCCACCGAGCTTTCCCTCAGTCACGAAGAGATCGGTCAGAAGACCGGCAAGGACCGGGCGACAGTCACCAACTCAATCCGCCTGCTCCAGCTACCGGATTCCATCCGAGATTTCGTCTCCGCGAAGAAACTGAGTCCCGGTCACGCCCGGGCGCTCCTGAAGATCCAGAACGCCGGAGTTCAGCAGAGCACCGCCGAGCGATGCATCGCTGAAGGTTGGTCAGTCCGGGATATCGAAAAGTACACGAAGTCCGCGCCTGAGCCCAGCGACGCTTTGATTCCGGTCAAGGCCCCTAAGGTTCAGGACCCCAACGTTCGGGCCGCCATTACAGAACTCGAGCGAGCGCTTGGAACGAAGGTCAGGATTATGGAAAAATCTGGGGGCAAAGGATCGATCGAAATCGAGTACTACTCCGACGACGATCTGGACCGTCTCTACACCCTGATCGCTGGCGGGCACTAAGAGAGTAGCTGGAGGATTTCGGAAATTTCTTTCCGGATTTCCGGCAGTGGATTTGACCCGAAAAGCGATGGCTGCTCCATGGGTACCTTCCGTTTCGCAGGGCCGGACGCCCCGATTGGCTTGGTTTTTTCCTGCAGAGCCTTACGGGCCCCCTCTATCGTAAATCTCTGACCATAAAGAAGATGCTTGATGCGGAGCAGCAACTCCACATCTTTTCGCCGGAAGATTCGCTGCCCGCTCGAAGACTTTCGCGGCGACAGTCCGGGAAACTCCGACTCCCAATACCGCAGAACATAAGCCTCCACGCCAATCAGCTGGCTGACCTCGCCGATCCGGAAGAAAAGCTTATCGGGAATCTCCGGCGATTCGAGTTTTATCTCCTCGCCGGGCTGGATTTCGCTCATTGGCGGCAGTTCAGGCCTGAACTACCTCGGCCCTCGCTTCCTCAGGATCGGCGGCCTGAGCCTCCGGCAGGACGAAGCGATATCCGATTCGCGGCTCCGTCGCGATAAACACCGGCTTGCTGCCAGCAGGTTCGATCTTTTTGCGAAGCTGGTTGATAAATACCCGGAGGTATTCGATCTGATCGCCGTACTCGGGGCCCCAGATCGCCTGGAGCAGCCGCTTATGGGGAACGGGCTTGTTGGCCTGCGACACCAGGTAGCGCAGGATATCGAATTCCGTCGGCGTGAGCCGCACCGGATTGCCGCCCGCAATCACCCGGCGGTTGGCGAAATCGATTTCAAGACCAGGCACCGATACCTTCTGGACCACGGCATCGGTGGCAAAGCCGGAGCGGCGCAGTGCTGCCCGGATTCGCGCCATTAATTCATCGAAACTAAAGGGCTTAGTGACATAATCATCGGCCCCTGCGTCGAGCGCTTCCACCTTATCGCGATCCGATTCGCGGACAGACACCACAATGATAGGTACGTCCCAGCCGGCGCGAATTGCGCGGCAGACAGCCAGCCCGCCCATTCCCGGCATGTTGAGATCCAGCAAAATGAGATCAACCGTTTCGCGGCGAAGCAGATCGAGCGCTTCCTCGCCGCTGCCAACGTCGAGCACACGGGAGCCTTTTGCATTCAGGCTGGTGCGCAGCACGCGCCGAATCTGCGGTTCATCGTCAATCAGCAATATCGTACGATTCTGAATCATTTTCGATCTCCCGCCCCCCTAATGGGAGGGCAAAGCAAAACGCGGGCCCGTCCGTCCAGGCTTCGACCCACGCCCGGCCATTGTGAACTTCGGCGATCGTTCGGGCTATCGCCAGTCCCAATCCTGTTCCTGCAACCGTAGCACGCGTCAAAGCACCACGGTAAAACCGGTCAAACACGAATAGACGTTCTTCATCCGGTATCGGGTTGCCCTGATTCCAGATGGCGAGCACAACTTCATCATCCGCCCGGCGGGCCGAAATTTCAATCCTTGCGCCGCTCTGGGTGTACTTTCGGGCATTATCGAGTACCTGCGTGACCATCTGAGCCAGCAGAAATCGATCAGCGATGATGCCGGGAAGGTCCTCAGGGAACCTTAAGGTAACGGGATTCTGCGTCAGATAGCGGCGCGCTTTTTCCACCACACCCGAAACAATCGCTTCCAGCGAACAGACCTCTCGCCTGGGCTTCACCTGACGGGAATCGCTGCGCATGGGATCGAGCGAGTCGCGAAGGAGCTCATCGAGCCGGTCGGCCTCTTCGTCGATGACCTCAACAAGTTCGCGGCTGTAGGCGGCGGCAGGGGAACCCGCACTATCGGGCGATTCACCCATGGAGCTCCGCATCATCGATGCCGCGGCTTTGATGGAAGTCAGCGGCGTCCGGAAATTATGAGCGAGCGCGTTAAGCACGGTATTGCGAAGCTCTTCGCCTCGCTGCGCGGATTCCACACGAGCGCGCTCCTCTGCGGCGGTGGCGCGCTCGAGAACAAGTCCAACGAGATTTGCCAGCGCTTTGCGGACTTCAATGGAGTGGTGCGCGCCGCTTAGTTCCAACACGCTCCCGCGGTGTATGGTTTCCAGCGACACGCGCTCGGTCTCGTCCGGAACCATGCTTCCTGCCTCGAAGAGGACGGATTTGCCTTCGACTTTCAGGGCCGCTCGGCCGCCGAAAAGATCCACGATCTCATTAACAGACCGCTGTGCGGCTTCATGAAACGTGTCCGCGGTGAGAAGCGACGCGCCAAGTCGCTGCAATCGCTCCATCTCTGCGCGCCGCCTTTCGGACTCCTCCGCGCGCAGCCTCAGGCGTACCGACAACTGACTCGCGGTCAGAGCCGTTGCAACCATCGTAATGAAGGACACGGCACCCTCAGTGGATGTGATGCTGAAGCTCTCTTTTACGTCAATGAAGTAGTAGCTGAAGGACAGGCTTGCGCACACAGAAGTTGTGAACGCCAGCAGGCGGTCGCCGAGCGTAGCTACTGCGAGAACACACAGCAGTTCGAGCATGGCCGCCGCTGCCATTTCCGCCGGGAACAGGAAGTAGATCGTACGGCCGATCACCCACATCGCGCCTACGCAGAGCACAATGCGCAGGATTCTCCATGGTGACGGGGGCATTTGTCCGAATATCTCACATAACGGGATAGCGGATTATGGTGGGTACGCGACGAAGGATGCGACTGAACCGGTTGTTCAACGAGTTTCGCGGAAGCGCCTTGTGGCGGGCGCTCAAGTCCATTGCGCTCCTGCGCAGCTCTTTGTATCTTGCGATCGAAATCGGTAAGTCCTGGCGCGAACCGTTTACGATGACTCGCGCAGTGGTGGATCAATATTTCCGCGATCATATGGATCCCTGGCGCTATGAAACCAGCCCGATGGAACAACAGCGGTTTTCGGATCAAACTGCAATGCTGGATGAAGTACGCCGCGACGAACGGTTCATTCGTGGCCTTGAGATTGGGTGCGCGGAGGGCGCGTATACGGAGGTACTGGCGGGGCGGTGCGAATCGCTTACCGTTCTGGATATTTCAGCGACAGCGCTCGCCCGTGCACAAGCCCGGTGCGCGTGGGGTAACCGTGTAACCTTTCACGAATTTGATCTGAGCGCCGAGCCGATCACGGGCACGTACGATCTGATTGTGATTGCGGGTGTGCTCGAGTACTTCAGCCGGCGAGGAACTTTTCGCCGGCTGCGGAAAAAGCTGTTCGACGCACTGGCTCCCGGAGCTTATCTCCTGCTGGAAACAACTCGGGTCCATGCCGTGGTGGAAGATGCCTGGTGGGCAAGACTGCTTGTGCGCGGCAAATGGATCAACAATTTCCTGTCAGGTATCGAGGGGCTCACGGTTATCAAAGTGAAAGAAACGGAGACCTACTCAATCCTGCTTTGCCGAAAGGCTGGTGGGAGTTGAAACTCTCTGTCGTCATCGCGACTCTCAACCGAAGAGAACGCCTGCAGGTGTGCCTCCAGAGCCTCATTGCGCAGAGCCTGCCCGTTGCTGATTACGAGATCGTTATTGCAGTTGACGGGTCTTCCGATGGAACGGCTGAAATGCTGGCTTCGATTCGCGATGCCGGGAATCTGGTCGTAGTTGAGCGTGAGAACAGCGGACCTGCCGGTGCGCGGAACGCCGGTGTGCGCGAAGCTCGCGGCGAGATTGTCCTTCTCCTTGATGACGATCTGATCTGCGAACCCGATCTGTTGCGAGCGCATCTGGAAATGCACGCAGCCGCAGCCACGCCAGGTGTTGTGTTCGGTCGCATGATCGCTGAGCATGCGGCGTTTCGCGAACTATCGGAATACTATGCGCGGCTGGATGCCGGCGGCGAGTGCCGGTGGCCCGAGGACACGTGGGTTGGGCCAAATACGTCCATGCCCCGACGCCTCTTTGTTGAGAGCGGAGGGTATGACGCGCAGCAATTTCCGCGGCGCGGCGAAGATGTTGAGTTCGGGCTCCGTCTTTGGCGGAAAGGCGTGCCGTTTCGATATTGCGGGCGGGCGGTCACATCGCATTACTGGAACAAATCTGCCCGGCAGGCGTGGATAGACGATGCCGGGACGGGCCGGAGCATAGTGCAGCTCTGCCGGATGTATCCGGAGTATCGACAACACTGTGGGCTTGCAGGGTTGCTGTCTGAACGTTCGTGGAAGCATTATGCGGCATGGCTGGCGACGATATTGCCGATACCGGTTCGACTGATTGGCGGGGAACGGCGGATACGGGCAACCGCCACGTTGATCGGCGCAAAGCGAGAGGCAGGATCGTGGCATCAGTTGCGCGGCATGATGGGGCGGCGTCTTGCAGTCCTGCTTTATCACCACATCGGCTATCCGGCGCCAGGAACAGAGCATCTGTCACTGACGGTTTCACCGGCGAAGTTTCGACGTCAGATGAGGTGGCTGAAGTGGCGCGGATATACGCCCGTTACCCCCGCCCGGTGGCTTGGGTGGTGTTCGCGCGGGGAGCCGCTGCCGCGAAAGCCGGTTATTCTTACATTCGATGACGCCTTCGCAGACATTGCGCGCTATGCGCTGCCGGTGCTGGAGCGGTACGGTTTCGCGAGTTGCATTTTTGTCATCAGCGGACAGTCGGCTCAGGCGCTGAGCTGGGAAGGAATGCCGGTAATGACAGTGGCGAGCCTTGTGGAATGGAAAGCTCGGGGTGTTGAAATCGGAGCGCATACACAAACTCATCCGGACCTGACTTCCCTGACGGACGAAGGAATCGCAGACGAAGCCGCCTTGTCGCGTCAAGACCTTCGAAACTACGGATTGGATTCCACGGCCTTCGCTTACCCGTACGGTCAATACGATGCAAGAGTAAAGAATGCAGTCGGAACGGCGTTTCCGATCGCATTCACGTGCGAAGAAGGCCTAAACCGTCTGACGACAGATTTGCTGGAGCAAAGACGTACGATGACACAGCCCAACGATACCTGGGTGGATTTTGCACTAAGAGCCGCATATGGGTATAGCTGGCTGAACCGCGCGCGCGCGCGAATGCAACTTGGTACACGCATCAGACGGATCTTCGGACTTGCCGGGGCAAACCAGGTGTGACGCGGATTCTCCATCTGCTGGGAACAGCTCGACCGGAGGGCACGGGAATCGCGCACATTGTCGCCGGCCTGGCATCGGGTTTGGATCGGGACCGCTATCGGGTGAATGCATGGTTTCTTGACGGAGACGGCCCGTTGGTGGAAATGCTCGAGCGCGCCGGCGCCACAGTCCGAGTCATGGATTGGAGCAGGGGCGTCCGTGATCCGGCTGGCATGTGGCGTTTCCTCCGGCTGTTCAACAAGGACTTTGGATCGGCAGAGCGCATTCTGATTCACCAGCACTTTGGGTGGCGGTCAGTTCGACGCGTCGCCCGCATGAGTCGGGGCGCCCGCGTGATTGTTCACCTTCATGCAGCGCCGACAAGTCCTGTAACTGATGCCGATTGCGTGATTGCGGCGTCACAAGCAATTGCTGCGGCGATTCCGGATGCGCGGGTAATCTATCCGGGAGTGCGTCTTCCGGCGTTGCACGAGCGCGGAAAGCGAAACGACATTGTGATCGGCGCGGCGTGTCGCCTGGTTCCGATGAAAGGGGTGGATGATTTGTTGAAGGCCGTGAATCTTCTCACGACCGAGTTTCCGGAGCTGCGGCTGGAAGTGGCTGGCGAGGGTCCGGAACGCGATAACCTGCAGAGTCGCGCGGGAGACCGCACCGTCTTTCTGGGGTGGCGGCGGGACATGGACGCTGTACTCCGGGGCTGGGATATCTTCGCGATGCCGTCGCATTCCGAAGGATTTGGTATCGCCGTGGCCGAAGCAATGGCCAATAGTCTGCCCGTGGTGGCTACGAGGACAGGAGGGCTGGCCGAGGTTGTGGCAGATGGCCACACGGGGTTTCTGACGCGTGCCGGCGATGTGTCCGGTCTGACCTCCAGACTGCGCGAACTTATTGTCGACGCGCGCCTGCGGCAAGCGATGGGGTCCGCAGGACGTGCTCGCGCTGAGGCGCTATTTTCCGCGGAGAGGATGGTTGCGGCGACGGCAGCGGTTTATGAGGAATTAGCATTTCGAGGCAGAAGTTTGTGACGCCCGCCAGCAGCGCCTGGAGAATTCGATACGGAGAAACGACGGCTCTCACGCGCGGTGTGGATTCATCGCGCCATCCTCTTGGGACTCCGCAGGCGGCTTCGAATACGTACTTCAGTATTTGCGAGCGGTAACGTGGCTGCTCCGCGAAGAACAACGCCAGGTAGCCCGCGGACGCGGCGAGGTAACGCCGGTGCCTTGTTCGAACCGCATGGAGGCTTGATGGCACAGGATGGCGGACGACGGCGGCAGGGGTGTAAACCACCCTATAGCCAAGATTGACCAACTGAAAGAACGCGTAGTGTTCTTCGCCGCCCGCGATGCGAGCACCCGCTCCAAGCGATTCGCAGAAGCCCGGCCAGACTTCGAACGCGCTGCGACGAAAGGCGAGATTGCCGCCATTGCCGAGACCGCCAAAAGACGCCCGTTCGAACCAGTGCGGAGTGAGGTGATCAATGGCGCGCCAGTCGCCGCCGCAATCTGCGCCGCCGAGGACGGCGCACAGGCGGGCTTCCTCTAAATCGGGTTGTGAGCCGGGAATGCTTTGGATACGTCCGGCGACGGCCATTACCTGGGGATCCTCAAATTCACGCGCGAGTCCCCGGAGCCAGCCGGGGTCAGCGATTGCTTCGTCGTCGAGAAATGCGATTGCGGATGAGGTGCAGGCTCGCGCGCCGAGGTTGCGGGCGCGGCTGACGCCAGGGATCGGTTCAACGAGGTAGCGCGCATGATTGCGGCTTGCGATTTCGGCCGCAGTGCCGTCGTGTGGCGCGCTATCGACTACGAGGACGTCGAAGTTCGGGTAACTAAGTTTACGGAGTGAACGGAGGCAGCGATCCAGTTCGGCGGGACGGTTGTGCGTGCACACCACGACCGTAAATGAAGGGAAAATTTGCACGCGGGCTACCTTCAGTCTACGCCTCCCGATGAGGCGCTATTTGTACCAGTATTTCGTGCGGGCCGCCCATTCCGATTGCGGGTACCGCTGATGAAGGAGGTCAAAAGCCTGGCGAGAGTAAGTGCCGGTGTCAGCGTCCTTACACCCGCGGCGGCTGGCCTGCACGGCGAGATGCAACGCTTCCGGTACGCGCGGATCATCCCGGTGAGCGCGTGCCCAGGTCACGGTCTCGCTGCCGAGGTAGGTTGCGCTGGCATGAGCTTTTCGGTTCCATTCGTGCCATTCGTCTTCGCCCTGCTTCTGTTCGGCGGCACTGAGGAACGGTGAGTCGGCAGGTAAACCGGGATCGCCGGCGCCGGGCGCCTGGTTTTCGCCAGACCACCGGCAAACCGGAAATGAGTCGATGTGGTCCGCACCGGAATCGCTTGTAGCGGTGAAATCAATGGGGTCGCCATCAGCAGGCAGGAGTACGGGCCGCAGCCATGGTCGGCGGAGCAGCAGGAAAATCGCATCGAAGTGCGCCCGTGCGGAATCGTTTTCGGCCAAATACTCCTTTGTCACCGCCGTTGCCTGGGGCTGCAACTGCCTGATTCGGTTCATCAGAGTCCTCGCCTCGCGGTCCCGGGAAAGCAGGATTGCGCGCACCCAGGCGGCCTCCGCAATTTCGAGCTGGATGTGAGGCGGGAGTAAGGAATTCTGACTGGCTTCGATCCACCGGGTCAGAGGCACACGTCGATTCAGGGTCTGCGTTGCGTCCTGATCCAGTAATGCGGCGGTTCCGGTAGATACGGGCGGCTCTTTGACGTCCACTTCAGCGATATCGTCGAGTTCGACCTTCGGCTCTGGAACGCGTGTAGCGAAACGGAGGAAATCGTCCCAGTTGCGGGACAGACGAAAACGTTCGGCGCGAACCAGATTGCGCCCCGACACCGTCAGCGAGGCGCGAAGAATTTCGTCAGCCCATTGGAGGGCATCGTCGCGGTGGCCAGACTGAATGTCCCGTAGCAGGCCGTAATAGCTGGCCGATTCATATGCCGGGTTGACCGAAGAAATCATTCGAGCGGCCTTAACCAGCGACTCCGGATCTCCGCTGGTTCCAGGGCCGCTGAGAGCCGCGATCAGCCAAGCCGGGCTGCCTGTTTTTTGCCACTGCTCCAATGCGTGGTTTGTGTTTGCGGGTGCGCGATCTTCGAATTCGAGCATCCAGTCCGCCAGATCGCTTGAGGAGGCGAGGCTGCGTAGTTCATCCGGATGGGCCCGCTCGGTTTCGCGTCGGTATAGATAAATGAAGTCGGACGCAGTCGCGGCGAAATGGGTGGCGGAATTCGGCTTCATCAGAAGCGCACCCAGTTCGCCGAGGCGCGTAGAGGGATCGATCCGCAAGCGAACGTAATCGAGCAAATGGGCGGCGGCCTCCTGGAATGGAGAGGCCGAGTCGTCAGCGATGGGACGGAGCAAACGAGCCGCTTGTTGCAGCGCATCCGTCTTCTCCTCGACGGTTCCCTCGCGCACGAAGGTGCGCGCAATCAGATAAGGCGCAGCGGCCTGCCATGGGGACGCGGAATCCTTCGCCACTTCCGTAAAGGCATCGCGCGCTTTCTGCCAGTTGCTTGCATAAAACCACGCGGACGCAATTTGGTAGGCGCGGTCCTGCGCGAGTCGGGGGTCCATGCCGGCCGCAGGCGTTGGTGGAATGGAAGGGGTGGGGCGTTCCGTGCAGTTTTCGAAGACCTGATCCTGGGCGGCGAGCCACTCTTTCGTCCGCTGGTCCGATGTGCCCCAGAGAGCGGCGCGTTTTTCGAGCGTCAGGCGTGCAATGCGGAACGCGTCGTCGAGGCAGTTTTCGAAGTACCAGAAGTGGCCGTCGGCGCTTATGGATTTTGAGGTGCTGTAAAGTGCGACCCTGGTGGCAGCCAGTTGCGATCGCGCTTCCATCCACCGGGTCAGTTCCGAGGACTCAGGGTCGGCGCCCTCTTGAGGGGGAGAGAGGTATAGCGATTGTGCTTCGTGATCGGAAATCTGCGAGCCCGAAAGAATTCGATACGCGCCGATCAAGTATTTCCGCTGGAATGACGGGCGGATAACTCCGATCCGTCCTTTTAGAAACGCCGCGATGTCGGCAGGGCGTTGTTGGGTCGCGAAGACGGGCTCCGGTGGGCCGATGGCGCAGCTATCCACGCCCGCGGGAGTTGCGAGGATGAGAATTCCCGCGACGGTAAGGGAGAGAGAAAGTCGCTTCATTGCCACCTTGATGCTTCAGCCATGATGGCTTGAAACGCGGCGGGTGTCCAGGGCGCTGGATGGAAAAAGAACAGGCGGCGACCGCGCGGGATACGGGCGGGAAATTCGTCGGTAGATAAACCGACGCTCGAGCGGCACAGCGGAATTGCGAAGTCGTCGAGCGGTGCGCGATCTTCGGGGCCCATGCGAAAGAGCATCGGTGTTGCATCAGCGATGGGGAGGGTGCGGATCCAGGCATCCTGTTCGCACCACGACGCAAGGGATGTGATTGTGAGGGGCAAGGTTGAGGGCAGTTGTTGGCGCAGGCTGACCAACAACTGGCGATACCAGGCGCGTTCGGATTCGCGGGCGTCGAAATCGATCTGGAGTGCGCGGATGCCCTTGATGCGAGATGCTTCAAGGAGCTCGGGAATGACATTGCTCGGATTGGGCAGGCCGCGGCCCGCGGATTCGAGGCGCACGACGGACATGAGCGGTGTGCCGGGGTTGTATCTCAGGTAGTTCAGGCGCGGACGGGATGTGAGGCGATCTCCGTCCATGGATATAGTGCGGTCGAGAAACGCGATTCCAACGGAGGTGGTGCGGACGAAGCGGAGATCTTCGGGCCGATCCCAGGCCCAGACGATGGTGGAAGGGAGCGACGGCAGGGGGTCGGAGCGAGATGCGAGGAAGAGTGCGGCGACCATGGCGCCGGCTGCGGTACTGGCCAGCAGGTAAGTTCGGCGCAACTATCGCGGATGGGGCACAGAGTGAGTTGGCGGAGGAAGAGGGATTCGAACCCCCGAGAGCCTTTCGACTCTAACGGTTTTCAAGACCGGCGCATTCAACCGCTCTGCCATTCCTCCGCTCACTAGTTTAGCGAACTCCGCGCGACGCTATGCGCGGGCGGCGCGTACCAACTCTTCGGCGTTGCGGAGCGCTTCGGGGGTGAGGGTGGCGCCACTCAGCATGCGGCCGATTTCTTCGGTGCTGGCCTTTGCGTCAAGTTCGGAGATGCCGGCTACCGTACGGCCCGCGCGTTCGAGCTTTCCGACTACGTAGTGGTGATCGGCGAAGCAGGCTATTTGTGGAAGGTGAGTTACGCAGATTACCTGGTTTTCGGAGGCGAGTCCTTTGAGGCGGCGGGCGACGCCCTCGGCGGCGCGGCCGCCCACACCGGTATCGATTTCGTCAAAGACGAGCGTGCGCGGGGTGGCAGAATGGCGGTTGCTGGCGGGTCCAATGAGGCAGGTCTTGAGCGCAAGGGCAATGCGAGAAAGCTCGCCGCCCGATGCGATGCGTTCCATTGGTTTGGGTTCTTCGCCCACGTTGGCAGAGACGAGGAAGTGAACGCGATCGGCTCCGGTCTCGCTCCATTCGCTTGCCGGGTCTATCGCGATGCGGAAGATAGTGCGATCCATCGCGAGCGGTTTTAGTTCCTGCTCCACGCGGGCGCCCAGTTTGGCGGCGGCGGATTTCCGCTTTTCCGTGAGCGCCGATGCGGCACGTTCGTAGTCGCCGGCGAGACGCGTCTGTTCGGCTTTGAGTGTGGCCAGGCGTTCGCCCGCATTTTCCACTTCGTTGACCTTGCGCGTGACTTCTTCGAGGAAGGCCAGGATTTCATCGGTTGATGCGCCGTACTTGCGTTTCAGCTTTTCGATCACGGAGAGACGCAGTTCGATTTCTTCTAGGCGCGCCGGGTTGGCCTCCATGTGACCGAGATAATCGCGCAGGGAGTATGAGACGTCCTGCATGGCGATCAGCGCGGGTTCGAGCGCCTGCCGCACAGGCTCCATCGCCGGATCGATGCGGGCCAGTTCATCCAGCTTTTTCGCTACTGCGCGGGCCGTGGTCCAGGCCGATTCGGGCGCTTCATAGAGTGCCTCGTACGCGGCACCGGCGGTTTCGAGAAGCTTGCCCGCGTTTTGCTGAACGCGGCGTTCGGCTTCGAGTTCGGCGTCTTCGCCGGGGCGAAGCGATGCGGATTCGATCTCGCGCCGCTGGAACTGCCAGAGATCGAGCAGCCTGGTTTTCTCTCGTTCCGAGCTCTCGAGTTCCGCAATCGCTATTGCGGCCTGCTTCCACGCGGCAAAGACCTCACGGACCCTGGCGCGATGATCACGGGCATCGGCGAAGGCATCCAGCATGGAAAGCTGGGCTGCGGGATCGAAGAGTAGCTGCTGGTCGTGCTGTCCGTGAATATCGCCAAGGTGCGGCGCCAGATCTTTCAGGACTGCTACCGTCGCGGGGCGGCTGTTCACGAAGACCCGGCTCTTGCCGTTTGAGAGGATTTCGCGCTCAATAAGCAGCTCGTCGTCTTCTTCGCCGCGTTCGAGGCCGGCTGCGCTGAGCACCTGTGCCGCACGCTTTCCGCCTTCAAACAGACCGGATACGCGCGCGCGATCTGCGCCCGATCGGATCATATCGGCCGAGGCGCGTCCGCCCAGCAGCAGGCCGAGGGCGTCAACGACGATCGACTTGCCGCTGCCGGTTTCGCCGGTTAGGAGATTGAGGCCGGTGTGGAAACGTACGCGCAGCCTGTCCACAACCGCGTAGTTTTCGACGACGAGCTCATGGAGCATTCGACTGCGATTATAGCCTGCGCCGAGAATGGCGAATTGGCGCGGAAATCTGTGTAATTACGGTGTCACAATATGTGTGGACCAACGCTGTAAACATTGCGTTTGCGTGCTAGATTTGAATTTGGGACATACGTTGCCGGGTCCATCCACCTCCCTATTGCTGCAGACTGGAATCCTGGACATGGTGAGCCATGGCACTGCGCTCACTTACAGCGTTTTGGGAGTGCTGGCGTGTTTCTCGATTCTCTCGTTCGCCATTGCGCTTTCAAAATGGTCGGCGTTCGGTTCGGCGGCCAATATGGATGCGCGGTTTCTGCGGGCGTTTCGCAAGGCGAATTCACTGGAGACGGTTGTTGCCGCGGCGGAAAACTTTCGCCCGGCTCCGCTCGTGAAGCTGTTCGATATGGGCTATGCGGAGGCGTCGCGGCAAATGAGTTCGGCGCGCGGGCTCACAAATAAGGAAGCGATATCACGGAGTCTGCAGATTGCCATCAGCGAACAGCTTGCGCGCTTTGAGCACAATCTGAACTGGCTTGCGACCACGGCTTCCGTGTCGCCTTTTATTGGCTTGTTTGGCACAGTGCTGGGAATCATTCGCGCATTCAGCCAGCTGGGCGCGGCGGGGAGTACGAGCCTAAGCTCCGTCGGGCCGGGCATTTCCGAAGCGCTCATTGCGACCGCGGTGGGGTTGATTGCGGCGATTCCGGCGGCGATCTTTTATAACGTCTTCGGCCGTCGTCTGAAAGAAATGGGCGACCGGCTGGACAATTTCGCGCTTGAGTTCATGAACATGGTGGAGCGGTCGGCAGGCGAGTAACGACCATGGCTTTCAACCTTTCAGGCGGCGTGGGTGGACGGCGGTCGCGAGGGTTGCCCGCGATGGCTGAGATTAACGTCACTCCATTTGTGGATGTGGCACTCGTCCTGCTGATCATATTTATGATCACCGCGCATGTAATGGAGTACGGGATTGAGGTGGACGTCCCGAAAACGAAAAGCGTCGCGACGACGGTGAAAGAGCTACCCGCAGTTGTGAATCTATCGGACAAGGGAGATCTCTTACTGGGGAGCACGCCGGTATCGATCGGTCGACTGGTTTCCGAGATTCATTCGCGTTATCCCGGGCAGACTGCGGTATATGTTCGCGCTGATCGCAAGACAACGTGGGACACGCTCGCTCAGGTTGCGAGTGAACTTAGCGCGGGAAAGTTCGCCATCAACTTCGTAATGAAGCCAGACGATTCCCGCACGTCACGATAAACATGCAGACCATGGCACAGCCCGATCCCATTGGCAAATTCCTGGCCGGATCCGTGGGGCTGCATGTAGCGGCTGTGGGGTTGGTGGTTTTGTCCGGCCTGTGGAAAGTTTCGAAGAATAACTGGGGATCGGATCACGCGTCGTCGGGTTCGATCGGAGTAAACATGGTGTCAACAATTCCGATTCCGCATCAATCCGCGCCGGAAAATCCGCTGGCGAACGATTCCGAATCGAATGTTCCGCAGGCCCCCGCGCCGGTGAAGATGCAGCGGCAGGTAAAGGCACCGGAACCGAAGGCCATTGCGCTGCCGGATAAGCTGCGTAAGGTTTCGCCGAAGCCGGAATCGCACACGGTGTATCGGCCCGCGCAGCAATATGCGGCGAATCAGGTTTATTCGCAGACGCCGCAGGCGGCCAGTTCGAAGATGTATGGAGTGAAGGGTTCAAACGGCATCGACGTGGGTGCTGCGTCTTCAATTGGTTACAAGTGGGGCTGGTATGCGGACCAGATGCGAGATGCGATCGGCGCGAAGTGGAATACGGCGGACGCGCGCGCGCTGCCGAATCAGAAGGCAACTGTGGCGTTCACAATTCAGCGCAACGGCGCGGTGCGGGACGTTCGCGTGACGCAGCGCAGCGGCAACATTTTGCTGGATACTTCCGCGCAGCGAGCGGTGATGGACGCGACTCTGCCGCCGCTGCCGTCCGATTTCGATCGCAATGAGGCAACAGTGGAACTGGTGTTCCAGTTGAACAAGTGATGAAAAAATACACCGCATTTGCACTTGGCCTGGTGGCAGCCGGATTAGTCGCCGGAGCTCTGTATGCACAGGACATCAAGACCTGGATTTCGGGTTCGGGCCGCAAGCCCGCACTCGCGGTAATCGACTTCAGTGGCGCACCCGCGAATCTATCGTCGGTATTCAACACCACGCTGAAGAATGACCTGGAAAATTCGGCTCTGTTTGACATGCGTCCGAAGAGCATGTTCCCGGTGGGTGCGCCGCGTCAGGTGAGCGATCTGCGTCCGGAGGATGCAGGGGGCGGATACGCATTGCAGGACTGGGCGGGCGCTCCCACAAGTTCTACGCATCTTGTGTTCGGATTCCTTACAGTGACCGCCAATGGCGTGCTCGCGCTTAGCGGTGATCTCTATGATGTGCGGCAGCCGATTCAGTCGGCGCAGATGCTGGCGCAGACTTATCCGGGCAATCCCGATGAGACGGGAGCGATTGCGCTGGCGCACAAATTTGCCAATGACATTATTGTGAAGTTCGGCGGTACGCCGCTGCTGAATACACGTATCTATTTCGCTTCTTCGCGAGGGGCGGTGGGGCAATTCGGCGCTGAATTGTGGGTCATGGATTGGGATGGTCAGAATCAGAAGCAACTGACGCACCTGGGAGGGCAGATCGCCTATCCCAGTGTGTCGCCCGACGGCTCGCGTGTCGTGTTTACCATCTGGCCAGGCAAAGGCGGGCAACCTCAGATCGCCATGGTGGATTCCACCACGGGGCGTACGATTCGCTTCTATAACCAACAGGCATCACTGAACGGAGTGCCGAATTTTTCACCGGATGGATCAAAGGTCTACTACTCGTCATCGGCTTCCGGCACGCCCCAAATCTATGTTGCAAATATCGATGGGCAGGGCTTTACGCGAATTACCGAGCGGCGCGGCAATCCAACGGAGCCCAAGGTAAACCCAAAGAATTCGAACTCCATTCTGTTTGTGGAAGGCTCGCCACAAGAACAGATTTACCGCATGAACTCGGAAGGAACTGCGGTGCAGCGCGTGACCGATGGCTCGGGTGAAGCGGCCAATCCGGCATGGAATCCCGACGGGCAGCACTTCGCATGGGCGTGGACCCGAGGGTATCAATCTGGCGACTTCAATATCTTCGTGGCCGACATCAACTCACCGGATCAATACATTCAGCTCACGCACAGCGAAGGACGCAATGAGCGTCCGGTATGGGCGCCGGATGGTAAGCACATTGTCTTCGCGTCGACACGCCCGGCAAAACAGGGGATATCTGAGATTTATACAATGTGGTCAGATGGCACGCACGTAACGCAGCTGACCAACAAGTCGCAGGGCATCAACAACTATCCGGTGTGGGGGGTGAGGTAATTATGACGAGATTTTCAATTCGCAATCGTGAACTGATGCCTGGCGTGGTGATGCTGGCGGCAATGGCTCTGGCCGCTGCGGGCTGCGGTAAGAAAACGCCGATTCCTCCGCCTCCGCCTCCGGTTTCGCAGCCGGCGCAGGCGCCTGCGGCGAATAATACTAACCCGAACCGGCCAACCGCGACTCTGACCGTGGAGCCGAGCCGCATTGAGCGTGGGCAGTCGGCGCGGCTCACGTGGTCGACTACGAATGCCAACGACGTTGCCATCAATAACGGAATCGGGACAGTGCCCGCCAGCGGTTCCCGCGATGTGAGTCCGACGGAGACGACGACATACTCATTGACGGCACAGGGTCCGAATGGAACTACGACTGCGACTGCGACGGTTACGATTGTCGCTCCCGCTCCGCCTCCGGTCACGACGCCTTCGCGGCCAACGAATCCTATGGGGACGCTGGAGTCGCGGGTGCAGTCCGATCTTCGCGATGCGTTTTTCGATTACGACGCGGTGAGCATTCGTGAAGATGCGCGTGCCGCACTGGCGGCGGATTCCGAGGCGCTAAAGCGAATCTTCGCCGACTTCCCGACTGCCACGATCAATGTGGAAGGCCACTGCGACGAGCGAGGATCGGCGGAGTACAACCTCGGTTTGGGCGATCGCCGCGCTTCGTCGGCGCGCGATCTCCTGGTGCAGCTGGGCGTGCCGGCGGATAAGCTGCGCACGATCAGCTATGGCAAAGAGCGTCCGCAATGCACCGAGGCGGATGAGGCCTGCTATCAGAAGAACCGGCGCGCGCACCTGTCGGCCGGGCAATAGAAGGGGAGAGAATCGAATGCGGCTTACACGATACTTCGCACTCACAGCATTGGCGTCTTCGCTGCTGGTTCCGCTTCCGGCGCCCGCGGCGGCCAGCAAAGAGATGCAGGACCTTCAGCGCGACGTGGCGCAGGTGGAGCAGCAGGTACAGGACCTGCAGAAATCTATTGATGGCAAGATGGCGGGACTGCAGCAGCAGATTCAATCAGCGCTCGATAAGAATGCTGCCACCTCCAGCAGCCAGAATGCCGCGCTGCTGCAGTCGCTGCAAACTGAGTTGAAGGGATTCCGCAGTGAGCTGAGTACGGTGGGTGGTCTGTCGGTGAAGGTCGATAATCTGGCGAATGATGTTTCCGATCTTCGGAGCAACATGCAGGCTCTTGCGGACAACCAGCGAAAGCAGCAGGGAATGCTGAACGACATTCTGAATCAGGTGAAGCTGATTCAGGCGCCTCCGGTTGCTCCGTCACCGACGGATACAGCGAGCAACGGCGCGCCTGTCGCAGGCCCACCGCCGGCTCCGCGAACTCTATTCGAGGCCGCCGTCGCTGATATGAACGCTAACAGAAACGACCTCGCTCTCCAGGAGTTCGCTTCGTTTCTGAAGCTGTATCCAAACGATCCCAGTGTGTGCAACGTGCAATACAACATGGGTAATATTCACTATGGGCAGGGACGCGCGGATTTGGCGAAGGATGAGTTCAACTCAACAATTGAGTGCTCTTCCGACACAGCAGTGCTGCCGAGCGCCTACTACATGAAAGGCATGGCGCTCAAGAAGCTGAATCAGAGCCGTGATGCCATCGCCAGCTTTCGCGAAGTGGCTGCGAAGTTTCCATCCAGCGATGAGGCTCCGAAAGCTAAGGCTCAGCTGACCGCGATGGGCGCCACCGTGTCCGCGGCTCCCGCTACAAAATCAAAGCCGCGCCGTTAGCAAGTCAGACGATCTGCATACCCGCATCAACGAAGATGACGTTGCCGGTAACGCCACGGCTGAGATCGCTGCCCAGGAAAGCTGCGGTGTCTCCGACTTCTGCGGGTTCGGTCAGGCGCTTCATGGGCGCCCATTCTTTTGCAACTTCCATCAGCGACGTGAGATCTTTTACCGCGCGTGCAGATGCGGTCTTCACCGCGCCTGCTGAAATCGCATTGACGCGAATATTGCGCGGACCCAGGTCGTCCGCCAGGTAGCGCATAGAGGATTCAAGAGCAGCTTTCGCAGTCCCCATCACGTTGTAGTGCGGCATCACGCGGGTGGCGCCGAGATACGACAGCGTCATGATGGAACCGCCATTGGGCATTACCGGCGCAGCCGCACGCGCCATCGCGACGAGGGAATAAGCGCTGACGTTTTGCGCTAACAGGAAGCCTTCGCGCGAAGTTTCAATGAACGGATTCGTAAGATCTTCACGGTTGGCGAACGCCAGGCTGTGGACCACGATATTGATGGGGCGCGCAAGATCGGCGAGGCTTGTGGCGAAACCCTGAATATCTTCGTCCTTCGTGACATCGAGAGGGAGCATTTTGATCACCCGCATTTCGGATGTGATCGACTGGATCGCGTCCCGCTGCTTCTCGTTGAGATAAGTGAGGATCAGCTCCGCACCTTCACGGTGAAACGATTCCGCGATGGCGTAAGCCAGACTCCATCGATTCGCTATGCCGGCGATGACCGCCGTTTTCCCCTGCAGTATTCCAGACATGAATTTCCAGCGTAGCGCAATGCCCGTCAATTCCGGGAGCGCACTACTTAATGATGGCGTGGATTCGAAGCCAGTTCGTCAGCAGCTTTGACCACTCGGAGAGAGCAGGGTCGTCCATGGCGAGACCGACGCCATGCACGCCTTTTTCAAAAATGTGCATTTCGGCGGGAATGCCGGCTTTGCGAAGCGCCAGGTAGTAGTAGGTCGCGTTTTCCGCAGGCACGGTGGTGTCAGCGTTGGTCTGGAAGATGAAGGTCGGTGGGGTCTCTTTGGTGACGGAATTCTCGCCGGAGAGGCTCTTTGCGAGTTCAGGGTCTGCATTCTGTCCGAGCAGGGCATTCTTCGATCCCTGATGGGTCCACGGTTCCACGAGGGAGATGACGGGGTAGCCGAGGATCGAGAAGTCGGGGCGGCTGCTGACGCGGTCAATCGGATCGGCGGCGCTGGCCTGGCCGCCATCGAAGTGAGTGGAGGCGGTCATGGCGAGGTGTCCGCCGGCGGAGAAGCCGAGGATGCCGATCTTGTCAGGATTGATGTGCCACGCAGCGGCGTTGGCGCGCAGGGTTCGGATTGCACGCTGGGCATCGCCAATTTCGACCGGGTGGTGGTATTTCGGGCCAAGTCGATACTTCAGCACGAACGCGGCGACCCCCTGGGAATTCAAATAATTAGCCACCTGACGGCCCTCATGATTCGAGGCGAGATTCAGATAGCTGCCGCCGGGGGCGACAATGACCGCGGACATTCCCGCAGCTGTGCTGCGCGGCAGATAGACGGTGATGGTGGGGATGTCTTTGTCGTCAGTGCCCTGCTGACCAGGGGCGGTGCCCGACCAAAGCGGAAGAATCTGACCGTCCTGAATCGGGAGCGGAGTGGGCTGGGCGAAGGTGGATGCGGCCACGGCGAGAAAGGCGAAGAGCAGGTTCTTCATAGGAGTTTGTGCGTTGCCGATTATATCGAAATGCGGCGCAGAGGTTGAACGTTGCTGACAAAACCGGCTGTTAAGATCGGAGTCTGTTTGCCCTGTTTATCGCCGTTCTTGCGCTGGTTGGATATGGGTCCCTGTATCCGTGGCATTTCGGGCCGGCTTCGATTCCCGGGAATCCGTTGTGGGTGCTGCTGCATGCGTGGCCGGCTTCGGTGGATCGGTTTATCTTTCGCGATATCGCAGTGAATGTGGCTTTGTATATACCCGCCGGATTCACCGGGCACCTGGCGTTCCGTAGAATTGCGCGACCCTGGATCAGCGTGGCCGTGCCGGTACTGATCTGCGGCGTGTTCTCGGCTTCGGTCGAGATGGCGCAGATATTTGTGCTTTCACGGAACTGCAGCGCGGTTGATTTGCTGACTAATATCGCGGGCGCCATGATCGGGGCGTTGCCGGCGATTGCTCCGAAGCGGGTGTTCCAGTCCACGAAGCGGCCTCAAATGACGGCGTTGGTGCTGCTCGTTTGCTGGTTTGTGGCGCTGTGGTTTCCGCTGATGCCCGTGATGGGGCGCCATGTGCTGGGGCAGAAGCTGGAGCGCTTTGTGAGCGAGGCCGGTGTGCGGCCGGTCTCGCTTCTTTCCATGTTTGTGGCCTGGTTCGCCGTTGGCGTGCTGATGCACGCAGCTCGGTTGCGCCCCGC
Source organism: Acidobacteriota bacterium (assembly GCA_048498815.1). GTDB lineage: Bacteria > Acidobacteriota > Terriglobia > Bryobacterales > Bryobacteraceae > BOG-234. The sequence goes on from JBEHXG010000005.1 coordinate 110,880, forward strand.
CGCGCGGTTCGCGATCGCGTCGGTTGCTCTCCTGCCGCTGCAGCTATTCATTTTGGATCGGCAGCCGGACGTTTCGGAGACCATGGGCGCTCTTTCCGGAGCGGCTCTGTTTGCTGTCTGGAAGAGCGCGCCCAGGCGTGTTCTCGCCGGGGTGTTCTTAGCCACAATTGTTGTGCGTGGCCTGACTCCGTTTCAGTTTGTGAGCGGTTCCAGCCCCTTCCTGCTCATTCCGTTTACGGGGTTTCTGAATATGAGCTGGCAGAGCGGCGTGCAAGTAATCGCGGAGAAGTATTTCTGGTACGGAACGGCAATCTGGCTCTTCCGCGCCACCGGTATGCGAGTGCGGAACGCGATCGCTCTGGTCGCTGCCGTACTGCTGCTGATCGAACTGGCGCAAACGCAGATTCGGGGCCATGTGGCAGAAACGACCGATCCGCTGCTGGCGATCTTCGCGGGCCTAAGCCTCGCTGCGATTGCCCGGCGCTTTCGGGTGCGCGCTGTCGTAGACGCGCATCAGGTCGGTTAGCGAAACCTTTGTGTATTTCTGGGTAGTGGAAAGGCGCGCATGGCCGAGCAGCTCCTGAATGCAGCGCAGATCGGCGCCGTCGCTGAGCAGATGGGTAGCGAAGGCATGACGCAGGGTGTGGGGATGGATGGAAGAATCGCCCGCAACCCAGGTGGCGTAGAACTTTACGATGCCGCGCGCGCCAGTCGCGGTGATACGTTTGCCGCGATGATTCAGAAACAGCGCGAGGGACTCGTCGGCAGGAACGCGATCAGGACTACTAAGATATCGATCCAGTGCCTCGGCGGCCTTTGATCCATACGGGACCTGACGCTCTTTCTTCCCCTTGCCTCGGACGCGGAGCCATTGTTCAGTACGGTCAATGTCGAGCGTGTTGAGGCCAACCGCTTCGCTGATGCGCACGCCGCATCCATAGAGGACTTCGAATAGCAGCCGGTCCCGCGCTGGATGCGGCCGCTCGAACTTCTCATCGCCTGCACCGTCAACAAGTGCGTTGACCTGTTCGGCGTTCGGGACAACCGGAATTGTCTTCGGCATCTTCGGGAGGCGCAGAAGACGAGCCGGATCTTTGGCGATGCGTCTCTCGCGAGAGAGGTAGCGGAATAACGCGCGCAAAGAGGCCAGCTTGCGGCGAATTGTAGTTGGCTTCAACTCGCGTTCGTATAGGCTGGCCAGCCATTCCCGCAACGCGAGCAGATCGAAATCCGCAAGTGCCGGCGGTTCGGTTCGCTGCGGAGAGAAGTAATCGAGAAACTCGCGCAGGTCGGCTCCGTAATTGCGGATAGTGTGCGGAGACTCATTGGCGCGTTCCCGCGCGGCGAGGAATTCCGTGATTGCACTAGAGAGTTCCGACATACTCCGCCATCTTTTCGCGAGCCAAATTGCAGACAGCGATCTGGCGCTCGCGCCGGTCGCGGAGCGGAGCTTCGAGCGGTGGAAACAGGTCGAATGCGATGTTGGCCGGCTGATAATGCTTGGGGTCTGCGTGCGAGATGTAGTGCAGAAGCGAACCCAACGCGGTTTCGCGCGGAAATGGACGAGGAGTTCCGCCGCCAAGCCGCGCGGCGCAGAAGAGACCGGCAGCGAGACCGGTTGCGATGGATTCGACGTAGCCTTCCACCCCGGAGATCTGCCCGGCGAAGAAAACGCCTGTGTGATCGCGCAGTTGCAGAGTACCGTTCAGCAGCGACGGCGCGTTGATGTAAGTATTGCGGTGAATCTGGCCGAAGCGCAGAAACTCGGCATTCGCCATGCCGGGGATCAGACGCATGATGCGCTTCTGCTCGGCGAAACGCAGGTGATTCTGGAAGCCGACGAGATTATAGCTATCGGCGCGCAGATTCTCCTGGCGCAACTGAACCGCCGCCCAGGGACGGCGACCGGTTCGCGGATCGACCAACCCCATCGGCTTCATGGGGCCGAAACGCAGGGTGTCGCGCCCCCGGCGTGCTATCTCTTCAATCGGCAGACAGGCTTCGAAATAGGGCACGTCGTTCGGAATATGAGACTCCACCGCTTGGGCGGCCATGAGCTCGTCGACGAAGTGTTCGTATTCGGCTTTGTTGAAGGGGCAATTCAGGTAGTCGCCCGTACCATCGAGCGACTTGTCGTAGCGCGAGGCGGGAAAGACAATCGAGCGGTCGAGAGTCTGCGCGTCGACGATGGGGCTAATGCTGTCATAGAAAAATAATCGGCCAGCACCGGTCAGCGCTCCGATATTCTCCGCGAGCGCGCCGCTCGTCAGGGGCCCGGTGGCGATGATCGTGGTTTGATCGGGATCGATGGCGGAGAACTCTTCGCGCACGATTTCAACTCGTGGGTGAGATTCGATTGCGGCAGTCACTTCAGCGGCAAAAACTTCGCGATCCACCGTGAGCGCCTGCCCGCCGGGCACTCGCGCCACGGACGCGGATCGCAGGAGCAAAGAATCCAGCTGCCGAAGTTCTTCCTTCAGCAGCCAGGAGGCTGAAGGATGCTGATCGCTTTTCAGCGAATTGCTGCAGACCAGTTCAGCCAGCCGATCAGTCTGATGCGCATCGGTGGTGCGTACGGGCCGCATCTCGAAGAGACGCACGTTGAAACCACGCGAAGCCACCTGCCATGCAGCTTCCGTTCCGGCGAGGCCACCACCGGCGATGAGGACAGGAGAGGACAACCTTCATTCTCTCCCTACTCCGAGCGGTTCTTAATCTTCGGTCCGGCGGGTCCACTCAGCAGCTTATAGACTTCGCGCTTGGAAAGCCCGCGTTCCCGCGCAACCGTCTTCATGGCTTCCATGCGCTCAACTCCCGCTGCAATGAGTCCGCGAATCATTTCCTCGACCGGCACTTCTTCCACGACAGGGGCACGGGATTTGCCAATCAAGATCACGAACTCGCCACGAATTGCATCGCGAGAAGCGAGCGAAGAGGCAATCTCCCTGGCGGAGCCACGCAGAACTTCTTCATACATCTTCGTGAGCTCGCGACACACTACGATTTCCCGATCGCCCAGAACCGACCCGATATCTTCCAGCGCTTCGAGAATGCGGTGCGGCGTCTCGTAGAACACAAGAGTCGCCTGCTCGTCCGCAAGGATTTCCAGTTGCCGGGTGCGCTGGCCCTGTTTTGCATGCAGAAACCCGCAGAAATGAAACTGATCGGTGGGGAGCCCCGACACAACCAGAGCGGCGAGCAGCGCCGAAGGTCCCGGAATGGGTTCGATCTTAATCCCGGCTTCCGCAGCCGCATGGACAATGCGGTACCCAGGATCGGACAACAGCGGAGTGCCCGCATCCGAAACCAGTGCGCCGTTCTCGCCCTGAACAATCCGCTCGACCAGCTCAGCCGCACGCTCAGCCTCATTGTGATCGTGATAGCTGATGGTGGGCGTCGTGATGCCGTAATAATCGAGTAGTCGGCGCGTGGTGCGTGTATCCTCACACGCAACCCAGTCCGCCTCTTTGAGCACTCGGACCGCGCGATAAGTAATGTCTTCCAGATTCCCGATTGGAGTGGAGACGACGGACAGTCGGCCGGGCATAACCCGAGTTTTACACGACGCGCGATGGCGAATGGTGAACCGGGTGCCGCGCCAGTCCATACTGCGCCAGCTCGAAGCGGTTACGCACGCCGAGCTTGTGGAACAGACGGAAGATGTAGATTTTGACGGTCCCTTCGGTAATGTCCATCGCGTCGGCGATTTGCTTGTTGCGCAAACCCTGCTGCAGCAGGCCGACGAGTTGCCGTTCACGCGGAGTGAGTTCCGCACTGCGGCGATCGGTCGTCGTATCCGGACCCGCGGCAAGCCCGATCTGAATTTCGCCACCAGCTACCCGCTCCAGGGAACTGGCGAGTTGCCCGGCGGTGGAAGAGCGCTCGATGATCCCGCGCACGCCGAAGCTGAGCGCACGGAATACGGTATCGAGCGGCAGCAGATCGGACCATAGAACCACCGGGCACCCCGGCAGTTTGCCGCCCAACTCCGCGAGGTCTCCAAATGAAAGACCGGCGGTGAGATCGAGCAGCGCAAGATCGGGCCTCGCCGTCGGCGCGAACTCCGGCAGCGCGCCATGAGACACGGAAACTGCGAAGCCGCGCTCGCGCAAAACATGCTCCAGGCCGTGAAGCAACACGGGCTGATCGCTGACTAATAGAACGTGTGACACTATTCCTCCGGTTGTTTGCAGCTCACAGGATGGTCGCTTTGCGCCATCCTCCCGCCGCCGTAACCGGCCGGGCTAGATTATGTTTGATACCGCTTCTACGAGCGGCTTGGTGTCTTCTGTTCCGTCTGCTTTGCGCCGGCAGGGGGTGCCGCCGGTACGCGGCGGGTGCGGAACTCGTACTTCTCAATCGTCATCGCCGCGATTCCGTTCACGTTGCGAACCACACGGCCCTCCGCCACCAGTTTCAGCGGAATTCCGTTGTCGAGCCGCGCCGGCCAATCCACGGAAACCTGAATGAGCTGTCCTGCTTCCAGTGCTTCATCCGCGCGGAACAACACGCCCTTGCTGCTGATATTCAGCGTTTCGCTGACGCCCTGGCCGGAAAGAAACGGCTTTTCGAGAGTCTGATAACTGACGGCGAGGTGGCAATCGAACCGCGCGTTCGTGCGGCGCTCGGCTTCCTTATTCGACGATTCGCCGTCATTGCTCTTCAGTGCTCCGGCGACCGACCGCTTAAAACCGGCCGCATCCATATCTTCGTGAACGAAGAAATCATGCGCACCCTTCTTTACAGCGTTGACTGCGGTATCGCGATCCTTCGCGTGACAAACGAGAATCACCGGGGTGTTGGGCGCATGCTGCTTCAGGTGATTCAGCGTGGCAAGGCCCTGACCGTCAGCCAAAAACAGTTCCGTTACCACAAGATCGAACGCGCGATCCTGAATCGCCCGCAGACCATCGAAGAGAGATTCGACCCGGACACACTCCAGCTGGCCTGCGCCACTGTCGCGGAGCAGCCCTTCGAGCGTGGCCGCCGCCTGGTCATCGGCGCTGATCAGTAGTACCGCGTATTCGCTCATTGCAGGAAAGTTCTTACCAGCATAACCCCCTTTCTCCTCCGGCGCGTACACGTCAGGCGGCCTTTCTGGAAGCGCCGGAGCTGGCATTCTCTGCGATGCTTCGGGACAGCCGAGTGACAGATCGGCCGAAGGGGGTTTCCGCTGGAAGCGCCGGCTTACTTCGCGCCACGGAGGCGAGCCCCGGTTTGTCTTTTGGAATCACCCCGAACACGCGCATTTCGAACATTTGTTCGACGCTTTCGATCCAGAAATCGCGCGGCGTGGACTCGCTCAGGTTCAATACCAGACGAATCCGGCTGCGATCAAAGCCACGGCTCGTCAGGGTTTGCAGGATATAGCGGGTTTGATAAAGCGCCAGAACGTCCGGGGCGGAGACTACGAGAAGCTCGTCAACGAACTGGAGGAACGACCAGGTTGTCGGGCTGAGGTGCCGGCCCAGATCGGCCAGCACCCAGGAGTATCCCCGGGTCAGGTGGCGGAAAAGGCTCTCAATTCGCCAGGGCGAAGGTGCGGCAGAAGCCCCCGGGTCTGGCCCGGCGAGGACGTCGACCGAGTCGGTAAGACGGATGAAAAATTCATCCCAGTTGGCCGAGCTTAGGCGGCGCACGGCTTCAAAGGCTTCGGCGGCACGGCACTTCGGCTCAACGCCGCAGATGCGCTCGATGGCGGGGGACTGATAGTCCAGATCGGCCAGGATGATCTTCTTTGCGGGATCATGGCGTTCAAGAGCCAGCGCAAGATGGCAGGCTAGTGTGCTGGCGCCGCAGCCCCCTTTTGCTGAGACAAGACCTACGATACGACCTTGCGGCGTATCGGCCGGGCGCGTGGCTTCGAGGCGCGCGTTCATGCGGTCCATGGCATCGAAGATAGCCGGGTGCATCGGGCTGCTGAGGAATTCAATGGCGCCGGCGCGGAGGGCTTCGATCATCCTGTCCGGGTCCGGCGTGGGATGCACGGCGGCTACGAGGGGAATTCCGGCGGCGCTCTGGATGGCGGCGATCCACTCGCGGGGAGGCTCGGATGAAGTGGCAAGCTCGACGAAGAGCAGATCCGGACCGTTGCGCTCGATCAGGTCCAGTATCCGGGACACCGGAGCCGCGGCTGACACCTGGAAGACGCAGGCGGCGCGGGTTTCGGCGAGCGCTTCGGCGATTTCGGCGGTCAGGCCGGGATCGTCGACAACGAGTCCCGCGCGCCAGGGCCAGGGGGCCTGACGTTGCGGATCGAAGCGTCTGTTATCGAGCGGCATAACGCGGAGAACTCTTGATTCAGTAGTAGCACCGAATGCGTTTGCCGCGACAGATTCACTTTGGGATATATGGCTCTGCTACGGGTGGAGAAATTCACAGATGCGCCGCGGCCAGGAAGGGCAAGTCGCCCTCGAGGAAGTCATAGTCAGGGAGGCATTCGGCGGGCTCCCACCGGAAGGTTTCGAAAATGCGGTTTTCGATTTCGCCCTGCCAGCTTGCCACCCTGAGGAAGATCAGAAGGATGGGACTCTTTGCCGGATAGGCGAATTCGTAGCGAGTTATTTCGGACCCGATCCGGGCTTCGATGCCGAGTTCTTCGCGCAATTCCCGGCCCAGCGCCGCTTCGGGGGATTCGCCCAGCTCGACCTTTCCGCCGGGGAATTCCCACTTAAGTGCGTGTGGCTGGTCCGCGCGGCGCCGGCAGATCAGGATGGCATCGCCGCGCTGGAGTATGCCGGCTACGACTGTAGTCATCGGTTAGTGGACAGTTTACACTGGGGCTGTACCATGAGCCCGGAACTGATTGATCACTTCAGTAATCCCCGGAATGTAGGCGAATTGGCGCCGCCTGCGATCACGGTGGAAGCATCGAATCCGGTCTGCGGGGATATTCTGCGGCTGTCGGTACGAATGGAACACGGGCGTGTCTCCGAAGTGGGATACAAGGTGCGAGGGTGCGCGGCTTCGATTGGGACCGGGTCCGCTTTGACGCAACTGCTGAGCGATCGTGATCGTGCTGGTTTGGCTTCGATTACCGCGGCGGAAGTTGAAGACGCCGTGGGCGGTTTATCCAATGAATCAAAGCATGCGGCGGTGTTGTGCCTCGATGCGGTACGTGCCATCCTGAAAAAGTGCTAAAGGTGCGTCAGGCCCTGTTTTTGTGCGTTGCGGTGGCGCTCGCGGCGCAGACTCCGAATGTTTCCGAACAGCTGGAACAGGCGCGCAACCTGGGCAAAGCTTTTTTTGAAAACAAAACTACCGCGACGGAGGCTGTGGCGGAGTTTCGCAAGGCGCTGGACCTTGCTCCGGATTCCGATCGCGAAAAGCTGAATTATGCGCTCGCGTTGCTGAATGCCCGGGAGACGGAAAAAGCTGTGCCGATCCTGAAGGAGGTGCAGAAGCACGATCCGTCGCTCCCGCACACGTGGTTCAATCTGGGTTTGTTTTATAAGAATTCGGGTGAGGAGGAACAGGCAATTGCGCAGTTCCGGCAGATGATTCAACTCACGCCGAACGAACCCATTGCGCACTATCAACTAGCCACTGTGCTAAAGGCGGATCATCCAGCGGAAGCAATTGGCGAGTTCCAGCAGGCGGAGAAGCTGAACCCCGATCTGGCGGCGGCGCATTTTCAGTTATCGGGAATGTATCGCCAGGCGGGACGGGCGGATGATTCCGCGCGAGAGCTGGAAGTCTGGAAGACGGTCAAAGACAAGCAGGCGGGCGCGCCGATTCCTGAACAGGTGGATTGGTGCGACTATGCCGAGATCTACGATCCTCCCCGGCCGGCGCAGACAGTTGCGTCGCCAGCTCCGGTTTTCAGCGATGTTGTTCTGCAGACTGGTCTCGACGCAAAGACAGCCGGAATGGCGCTGGTCGATTCGACTGGCAAAGGGCAAACGGATTTGCTCGTGTGGTCGAGCACCGGTGTGTCGCTGTATTTGCAGGGTTCGAAGAAGGCAGCCGTGGGCCTGGGGGCGGTGAAGAATGTGGCTTTCGTCGCACCTGGCGATTTCAATAACGACGGGCTGATGGATTTGTGCGTAGTGACGGAGCAGGGCGCATCGCTGTATCGCAATGTCGGAGGGCGATTTGTGAAGTCGCCAGTTACGCTTCCGCATGGGCCGTTCACGCGCGCCGTGTGGATTGATTACGACCACGATTACGATCTCGATTTGATCCTGCTCGGCGATACACCGGCGCTTTATCGGAATCAGGGCGCTGCCGGATTTACAGACCGAACCGCCGATTTTCCATTTGAAAAGGGGCATCCGACAGATGCATGGAAGCTCCGTACTGTTCTCGACTCGAAGGCGTTCGATCTCGCCGTAGTCTATTCCGATCATGCCGGTGTCGTGTATCGCGATGAGCTCGGCGGCCACTATCGAACTGAGCAATTCGCCGGCGTTGCGCGCGACCCGCTTCAGATCGAAGCCGACTTTGCGGCGCGCGGGCGCATGGATCGGGCGCGTATTGCGACGGATGGCTCCCTCCATCTGATGCGGAATCGCACGGCCCCGGCATCCCACTGGATTCGCGTTCAGCTGACGGGGGTGAAGAGCCCGAAGCTGGCGCAGGACGCCGAAGTGGAAATCAAAGCGGGATCGCTGTATCGTAAGCAGCTCTATGCGGGCGCGCCGCTCACGTTCGATACCGGCGGCTACACGAGCGTTGACACGGTGCGCATCACGTGGCCGAATGGGCTGATCCAGAACGAGATTCGTCAGGCTGCGGACAAATCCTACAAATACGAGGAGGCCCAGCGGCTCTCCGGGTCGTGTCCGATGATCTGGACCTGGAATGGCAACGGATTCGAATTCATTACCGATGTGCTGGGCGTGGCCCCACTCGGTGCCGCAGACGGCGATGGTTCGTACTTCCCGGTGGACCATGATGAGTACGTCTCGATACCGGGGCGGGCGCTTGTTGCGAAAGACGGATTCTACGAGGTGCGTGTCACAGAAGAACTAAGCGAGGTTTCCTACCTCGACCAGCTGCGTCTGATTGCGGTGGATCACCCGGCCGACACAGAACTCTATACGAACGAAAAATTCAAAGGGCCACCGTATCCCGAAGACCACCTCTATGGAGTGAGGCGCCGCGTCTACCCCTCCGGGGCGCGGATGTTCTCCGCTCCTTCAAACTCCTTCGATGTACTGCCAGCGCTCCTCGCCACGGATCAGAAGTATCCCGATCAGTTCGTCCGCAGGGAATCCGGGATCGCAGAGATGCACACGCTCGAAATGGATTTCGCGGGCGCGGCAAAATCCGGCAACGGTGTGCTGCTGCTGCACGGCTGGGTAGACTGGCCGGACGGCAGCACTTTCCGCGCGGCGTCGCAGGAGAGCAAGGCCGGCCTCGTCATGCCTTATCTGCAAATGCAGGATGCTGCCGGAAAATGGCGCACCGTCAATGAAGACATGGGTATGCCTTCGGGCAAACCCAAGACTATCGCGGTGCCGTTGAAGTTCCTCTCCGGCAGGCGAAAACTGCGAATTGTGACGAATCTCTGCGTTTACTGGGATGAGGCGTTTCTCAGCGAAGACGACGAGGCGCCGCGAGCAATCCAGACTGAAGCAGACCTGCAAAGTGCCGACCTGCACTTCCGCGGGTTCTCGGCGGCGGTAATCGACGGCGCACGCACGCAGCCGGACACTTATCGCTACGGCACGGTCTCTTCGACATCTTTCTGGAACCCCACATCGGGGATGTACACGCGCTACGGCGATGTGAAAGAACTGGCGCGAGAGACAGACGACAAGCTCATCATCATGGGTTCCGGCGATGAACTCACGATGCGATTCCGCGCCGACGTCCTCCCCGGGCTGCCGGAAGGCTGGACGCGCGATTACCTGCTGAAGGTCGATGGCTGGGCTAAGGATCGTGATCCTAATACCGCATTCTCAACTACCGTAGAGCCACTGCCATTCCATGCAATGACCGTGTATCCTTATCCTTCTAAGGAACATTTTCCCGACGACCCGGACCATCAGCGATACCGCCGTGAATACAATACGCGGCCCGCACTGAAATTAATCCGCCCACTGGGCCTATGACGACACAGCTGCACTCGCCCGACGAAATACTCCAGGTGATGGATCGCATCTATCGCTATCGCATGACCACCACGTCGGGAGGGAATATTTCGATCCGCGAACCGAATGGCGACATCTGGATCACGCCGGCCCGCGTGGATAAGGGTAGTCTTCAGCACGGCGATATCGTTCTGGTGCGCGCTGACGGCACCACGGAAGGCAGGCATCCGGCATCTTCCGAGCTGCCGCTGCACCGGGCCATTTATGAAGCGCGTCCGGACTTAAGCGGCATTGTTCACGCACATCCTGTAGCGCTGGTGGCCTTTAGTATCGCGCACCTGGTACCGAATACGAGACTGTTTCACCAGGCGTGGCAGGTGTGCGGAGCCGGCGGCTTCGCGCCCTATGCGCTGCCAGGAACTCGCCAGCTCGGGGATAACATCGCCGCCGTCTTCGCGAGCGGGCACGATTGCGTAGTCCTGGAGAATCACGGCGTCGTGACGGCGGGAACCGATCTGCAACATGCTTTCCGTCGTTTTGAGACGTTCGAGTTCGCCGCCAGAACGATCGCGAAAGCTGGGCTGTTGGAAGCGCCCGTTCGATATCTGACCGACGAAGAGCTCGATCTCGGGTCGCGCCCCCGCGATGTAGCATCGTTCCGGCGAGGCTCAGTCGCTCCACAGGAAACCGAACTACGCGCGCGCCTTCGGGACTTCGTGCATCGGGCGTACCGGCATCGACTGTTCATCAGTACGCAGGGAAGTTTTTCTGCCCGGCTTGGCCCCGATTCGTTCCTCATTACGTCTTCCGGGGCAGACCGAGAGCGTACCGGGACGGAAGATCTGGCGCTGGTGGGAAACGGAGCTGCCGAAGACGGATCGACTCCCAGCCGCGCCACCGTGCTGCATCATGCGATCTACCGCGCGCATCCGGATGTCGGCGCCATCATCAATGCCTATCCGGTGAATGCTTCGGCGTTCAGCGTGACCGGCACCGAACTTGATACACGCACAATACCGGAAAGCTACATCGTGGTCCGCAAGCCCGGTATCGCACGGTACGCAGCGCAATTCGGAGATCCAGACGAAATCGCAGGCCTGCTGTCCCCCAACCTTCCGGCGCTCCTCGTGGAAAATGGGGGTGTTCTGGTAACGGGGCGTGACGTCCTCGAAGCCTATGATCGCCTCGAAGTCATTGAATCCACGGCACAAGCCATCATTGACTCGCGCGCTCTTGGACCCATGGAGCCGATGCCGGATTCCGCCATCAACGAGCTCGACGCCGCATTTTTCCCCGCGCTCGCGAAATAGGTCCATAGTTTTTTTGGACCTTCGGTAATACGAGTACTACTTCGCACCACTCTATCTTCGTAACGCCGTGCGCGGACGAATCCGCTGTCCGGCAGTTGGAGGATCGTAACAAAACTATGAAAAGAGCATTTTGGGGGGGCGGAGTAGCGAACGCAGCCATGGCGCTGGTGTTCACCCTGGGGGCATTAACAAATGTCGCCGCGGCTGCGACGACCGTAACCATAAGTCCCGGTTACATGAGCATCGGCGTTAATCAGACGCTGCAGTACAGCGCCACTGTCACAGGCCTGAGCAATACGGCTGTGACGTGGCAGGTATCGGGAAAAGTCGGCGGTAACTCGACCTATGGAACCATTACGATTGGCGGACTCTATACTGCGCCCGCTGCCATTCCCGCCAACGGCGTGACCATCACAGCCGTTGCGGCGGACAAGACGTCGAACACCGTTTACGTGAATATTGCGCCCCCGGGACCGACAATTACCGGCGTTGCGCCTAACCCGGTTCCGGTTGGCAATGCCACGTTGACCCTCACGGGCAGTGGCTTTGTGAAGGGTGCTTATGCACTCGTGAACGGCGCGCAGTCGAACACCACCTTCGTCAATGCCACCACGATCAAGGTGAGTACGTGGGTAGGAACCGCCGGCCTGGTTCCTGTGCAGATCGAAAATCCCGGCACACTCTGGGGCCCGGTGTTCAACGTGCCGTTCGTGGCAGCCGGCCCGCCCCAGCCTCCGACGATTGCACCGTCTGCGACAAATGTGAACCTCGGAGCGTCATTCCAGTTCTCGACTTCGAACGGATCGAGCTGGTCGGCGACTGCCGGCACGATTACGCAGAGCGGTCTCTATACTGCGCCAGCGACAATGCCGGCATCGAACCTGGCTACCGTTACGGTGACGAGCTCGGGTGGGTCTGCAACCGCGAAGATCACATTGATTAATCCGAACGCGCAGCAGATCGCTCCTGCGGCGGTTTCACTAAAGCTCAGTGCTACTCAGCAGTTCACCGGCGCAGGCGCCACATCGTGGGCTGCGACTTACGGCACCGTGACGTCCGCCGGTCTCTATACTGCTCCGGCGCAGATGCCGGCGAGCGCGAGCACCGATACGGTTACAGCGTCCGGACCCAATGGCAGCGCGTCGGCCGTTGTTACCCTGATTCCGCCGCCGCCGACGGTAACCGGTGTGAATCCCACTAACCTGCCGCTTGGCATCTTCACCGCGAATGTGAACGGAACGGGTTTCCTGCAGACCGGAACCACGGTCACTCTCGCAGGTTCGTCCGTTTCCGTGACGTGGGTTTCCACGAATCAGATCAACATCACGGGCAGCGCGACCCAGTCCGGTCCCGCCAATCTAATCGTTACAAGCGGCGGCCAGCAGTCCGCACCGTTCACCCTGACGATCGGCATCGCGAACCCCCAGGTTTCCTCCGCGGCTGCGCGGCGCTTCCTCGAACAGGCCGCGTTTGGTCCTTCGCCCGCTGACGCCGCGAACGTCCAGCAGCTGGGATTTCAGGGCTGGTTGAATCAGCAGTTCACGATGCCTCAGGCGTCCGACTACAGCGCTATCACTTCAAGCCAGGGCGGTCTGGGACAGCACTTCCTGACGAATGCCGTGATGAATCCGGACCAGCTCCGGCAGCGCGTGGCGCTCGCGCTAAGCCAGATTGAAGTGGTTTCAATCAACAAACTGATCTGGAACGATCTGGTGGGCGGATACGAATCGATGCTGCTTACCGACGCCTTCGCCAACTATCGGCAGATACTGAACGACGTGACGCTGAGTCCCGCCATGGGCTACTACCTCGATATGGGCAACAACGCCAGGGGCAACGCTTCCGGCACGCTCGCCGCGAATGAAAACTATGCCCGCGAGATCATGCAGCTCTTCACCATCGGCACCGCAATGCTGAATCAGGACGGCAGCACGATCAACGACGCGAGCGGCAATCCGATTCCGACCTATCTCGAGCCCACCATTCAGAACTTCGCGAAGGTTTTCACTGGCTGGACATTCTATGCCGGACCGGGCGTCACACCCTATTGGGGTGAGAACGTGGATAACACGTACGGTGCGCAGGGCCCCATGGTGCCATTGCAGGCGTATCACGACACAACCTCGAAGACCCTGCTCAACGGCGTAGTGCTTCCGGCCGGCCAGACTGCCCAGCAGGATCTGCAGCAGGCGCTCGATAACATCTTCAATCATCCGAACGTTGGCCCGTTCGTTGGTAAGCAGCTCATTCAGCATCTGGTGAAAAGCAACCCGAGCCCCGCGTACATCAGCCGCGTGGCTGCGGCTTTCAACGATAACGGTCAGGGCGTTCGCGGCGATATGAAAGCCGTGATCGCCGCCGTGCTGCTCGATCCCGAAGCCCGCGCGAACGATGCGGGTGGAAACGACCAGCCCGGTGACGGCCACCTTCAGGAGCCGGCGCTGTTCATCCCCGGCCTCTTCCGCGCGTTTGGCGGCACAATGTCCGATCAGGCCTACTTCGGCTGGGATATGGTCCAGATGACGCAGGATATGTTCAATCCGCCGAGCGTCTTCAATTATTACCTGCCGGGTCAGGAGATGCAGATCTACACGCCGTTCACCGCGCTGTATCGCGCAGACATGGTTGCATCGCTGTTCGGCGCCTGGAGCAATCCGATTGCGAACTGGGGTCCGGGCGCGAACATTGACCTGACTCCCTACGTGGCGCTGGCCGGCAATCCGACAGTTCTCGTGAACGCGCTCGATCTGGCTCTTACGCATGGGACCATGCCCGGAACCGCGAACGATCCCACCACGATGAAGGGCGCGATCGTGACGGCCGTGGGGCAGGAAGCCAATGGCAACCTGAAGCGGGTTGAGACCGCCCTCTATCTGATCGCGAGCTCGGCATACTACAACGTCTGGCACTAACGCGCCAATTCAACAAGGAGACAAGAAAATGAACAGAAGAAACTTCCTCAAATCCGTCTCGGCGCTGGGCGCGGCGAGCATGCTGGGCAAATTCGGAGAGATGAGCGCTCTGGCGGCGAACAATACCGGCGGCTACAACGCCCTGGTGTGCATCTTTCTGCTGGGCGGCAATGATGGCCACAATACCGTGATTCCGATCAGCACGAATCTGGCGAGTGGCGCACAAATGTATAGCGACTACGCGAAGATTCGGCAGGGCCTTGCGCTGTCGCAGGGTTCGCTGAACACCGTGAGCATGAAGAACGGCGATGTGTACGGATTGCATCCGCAGCTGAAAGAGATTCAGCAGCTGTTCAACTCCGGCAACGCAGCGATCCTGGCGAACGTGGGCATGTTGACCGCGCCTCTCGTGAACGGCCGCCAGAGCTATCTGGGCGGCGCGGCGGTGCCGGCCAACCTCTTCTCTCATTCCGATCAGCAAAACCAGTGGGAAACAACGGCTCCCAACGGCTTCTCAACGAGCGGCTGGGGTGGACGCCTGGCCGACGTCTATGCAGCGCCATCCGCGAAGTTTCCAACGGTTGCGACGACTTCCAGCTGCGGATTATTCTGCAGCGGGTCGGTTTCGTTCCCCACCACAGTCCCGCCAACGGGCGCGATTTCGCTGAACGCGGTTTCCGATCCCGCAGTGGCTTACGGCACACAGCAGCTGCTGCAGTTTAGCAACGGTGTGTCGCTGGTGCAGGCCGCTAACGGAGTGGTGAACCGTGGTCAGAACTACGCAACAACGCTGAACGGGATGATCGGTTCGGTCAATCTCAGCACCGCGTTCCCCGCCACCCAAATCGGCCAGCAGCTGAACATGGTGGCGAAGCTGATTGGTTTGCGCACGCAACTGGGCCTGAGCCGCCAGGTGTTCTTCTGCACGCTCGATGGCTTCGATACGCACGGTAATCAACTTGCCGATCAGGACGCTCTTCTTTCGCAACTGAGCCCGGCTGTGATGGCCTTCTATAACTGCCTGGGTACCGACCTGGGCGTTCAGAATCAGGTCACCACCTTCACCAATTCGGAGTTCGGCCGCACCGCGGTCCCGAATTCGAGCGGTGGTACGGATCACGCCTGGGGCAGCCATCACTTCGTAATTGGCGGCGCAGTCAAGGGCGGCGACATGTATGGGACGTATCCCTCGCTCGCGCTTGGCGGTCATGACGATGCCGATAATCGCGGCACCACGATTCCCACGACCTCGGTCGCACAGTACGCTGCGACTCTGGCGAACTGGTTCGGAATTACCGATCCGAACAGCATGCTGCAGGTCGTCCCGTCGATTGGGAACTTCACCGTTTCAAATCTCGGCTTTTTGGGTTAGCTTCAAAGCCGGGGCGCGGCGGAAGACCATGGGCTCTTTCGCCGCGCGTTTTTGTGAGCCTCAGTAGAATGTGCCGTGGTGCGCCGGTCTTATTCGGCCAGAAACGGAGATCATCGCGCCCGCACGGTTTCGATAATCGAGTGAGAGACAGGCTTCATCCGCCGCAGCACCCGCCGACCGGTCGAATGTACCCGTAGCGCCGACGCTTTTCAGAACTTCCACGGCAACAAAGTCGGGAAGCCCGATGCAGTGAACGGCGACGGGTCCGCTTGCCTGCGCCCCCGCCTGCCTGAGCCTCTCCGATGCTTCCGCTCGCTCGCGAAACTGCGCCATCTTCTTGACCCAGGTGATTTCGAGATTAACGGCAACGACTGCGAAGGCAATCATTGCGAAGACCGCAGTCTGCCGTTCTTCGAGCAGGCGCTGAGCCGCGGCGCCCACAAGCCAGGCGAGGCCGGCCGTCGCGATATAGGTCAACCGGCTGGGAATCTGGTGCATGTACGTCAAAAAGCTGAATGGCAGCAGACCCACCAGCATCCATATGACTGCTGCGGACCTCAGTTGGCGATCGCCAGGCCGCTTCGCCCATGTGAGCACTGCCGCCGCAACCAATCCCCAGGGAAGAACCAGACGCCAGAAGCTGTTGAACAGAGTGAGCAGCCAGGGCGCGGAGAGCGAAAATCGAATGTCCGGAGTGGCCGGTCCTGCGACGCGGGTTGCAAGAGACCAGATAACGTAGCCGGTTGCGATGAGCACGAATGGACCTGCGCCGCGCAAGGCGCGCAGACTGTAGCGCCGATCCAGGAGCACCGGCAGGAGAAAGAACACGGCGAAGGCCCACACCGATTCCTTGGACGCAACCGCGAGCAAGAAGCTAACTATAGCCGTTCCGTACCAAATGAACCCACCGCGCTCCAGCCATTTCACCCAGCAAAGCCATGCTGCCATCCCAAACAGGAAAACCAGCAGATCGCCCGCTGCGGCTGGCCACATGATCGCCTCCTGATGGCCTTCCTGAATTGCGAAGAATGCCGCGCCGAAGAAGGCGGTACGCTCGCCGATCTCGCGCCATACCGCGCTGCCATAGACCAGCAATACGCAAATGACATGGAGCGCGATTCCGGCGGCATGGAACGCGACGGGATCAAAACCGAATGCCCGGTCGAGAGCCGCACTGAGAAACATGTACGTCGCGCGTGAGCGCAGCGCTGGATTGTGCAGTAACGGAGTCCAGCTCTGTGCCGCGTAATCGCGTGCGAGCCCGATCTGGTGATAGTCGTCAACGATGAACGGAAGTCGAAGCGACGGCAGATACGCCACGACTGCGAGCGCGATGAGAATGGAGATACGCCATCGGGTGGACATGGCTTGCGCCACCCGATTCTAGCAATCCGATCAGCGCACAACGATGTGGGTCCGCGGGAACGCGAACTTGCGGCTAACCTCATCCACCGCCGTGATCTGGCTGATGTAATCACCCGCCGGGATGTCTTTGAGCGGAATCTGGAACTGCACCGGCACCGCTTCCGGCCGGGTTGAAATAAGAGCGGTGGCGTCAATGGGGCCAACATCGAAGGCGCGCATGCCGTTGCGATTGAATAGGCTCATGCTGACTTTTACGCGACGTGACTTAGTGTCCGTGGGATCGGGCTGCGCATCGTAAACATCGAAGTTCACATAGAGTGTTTGCGAGCGCCGGAATACTCGAGTGACATTCGGAATCACCTTTTCGTTTCCAACGACGAGTGGATTCGCCGCCAGGGTCTGACGTGAAGCCCGCTCGGCGGATCCCACGGCGTCATTTACCGGATTGCGCTGATTGCTGAGGATTATGGAGCTGAGCTTGAGGCCGTGGGTATCGGCACTGAGATCGGGCACCACGAAGCGAGCCTCGAAAGTGCCCATCTTCCCCGAGATGTTCTCGCGCACTACAAATTTCAAATGGTATGTGCCGGGCTGTAAAGTGAACCCGGCATCGTATTGATACGTGCCCCTCGTGGCGCGTTCGGCATTCGCGCCATCCAGCTTGATTTTGATGTTGTCGCGCACATTACCGACTGCGGCATGAGTCTCATCCTGCACCTGACCGGCAAAATCAAGCTGCGTCTCCGCCGCGCCGCCCTTCTGCGCCACCGCAACCACGGAACCAGGCACGCGGATCGAAGCCGGGACGTAGTACGCGGTCGGTGAAACCCGGAAGTAGTCCAGTTGCAGAACAAGTGGGATATCAGTTACCGGATCGCCCGATGACAGCGCCTGGGTGAGCTGATACTCCTTATCCTCGCCGTTCATCTTTTGCCAGTTTTTATCGGAATAGTAGCCTTTGCGCCCCTCAACCCTTGCACCGGCAATCCTGCTGTTGAGCTTGTATGTGATGTTGCGGTACTTGCCGTCTTCCGCCCCGTTGGTGCTGTAGTAGCCGATGAGATAGTAGCTGGTCATCGACTTCTGCACGTTCTGAATGCCCAGTGCGATATCGTTGCTGTCCACAAACATCCTGCCGCCGGTGTCGGCTGCGAGCGAATTCAGGGTGTCCTGCGACTGATTTACTTTGCTGCGCTGCGAGTTGTAAGCCGAGCCGTTGAAGAGTCCACTGCCGCGCGGACCAGCCGTGCCTGCACCACCGCCTGGAGGGTCGGCCATCAACCCTCGGGCATCAATCGGATATACCGCCATATTGGCCTTCTCTGCGAGGTTGATCGTGGCCTCAAGCTGAGCCTCGTTTTCCATTCCCGTGCCGGACACGCCGGAGGAAAAGTAAATGAGGGCCTTCTTTTCCGGAAAGCTCTTGAGCATCTTCGCCACCTGCCCGATGGCGTTCAACTGCTTGTCCGTGTTGTAGACGTTGAACTCCGTTTCATCGGCCACAAATGCCGCGCCGGTGTCCTGCCCGCTGTCGTCGCCGGTGTCGGCAAGACCTGCGAGTTCACTGGCTTCACCAATTGGTAGCTGGCGGATCACGTTCGTCAGCACTTCGCGGTCATCCGTAAAGTCGGTCATTACCACTGGTGTGCTGGCATAGAGAATCACCGCCACCAGATCGTCTTTCGTGATGTACTTCTTCAGATAGTCGAGCGCCGCATCCTGCGCGCGAAGCTGCTCGGCAATCGCCATTGACGAAAAGTCCAGATAGAACACCATCAGCCGCTTGTCTTTGAAATGAACCTGCCCTGGCGTTGGTGACGAGATCTCTTTCTTCGGAGCTTCGGGCAGTTTCAGTTCGTCGCTGAGCTTCAGTTCCTCGGGAGGCTCGGGCTCGAGTGTAATCTCCTGGTATTGAAACACCGAAATCTTTTGCGGCTTCCCGTCTTCATAGATCGTGAAGTCGTCCTGCTTCAGATTCGGAATCAAATTGCCCGACTTGTCTTTCACTGTGACATCTGAAATAACAAGGGTGGTGTTGGTTTTAAACACCGCGGTGCCGGAAGCGTTCTTCTGGTTCTCCTGGGCCAGGGCCGGCAGCAGAAGGAAAGCAGTGGATGTAACAACCAGAGCGACACCGTTAGTTCGCATCAGAAAGTAAACCTCAGATTCATGGAAACGGTCCGCATCTGTGATGCACCGGTAGCGATGCCAAAGGTATTGGAATTCACCACGGTCCCGAAGTTCGAGATCGTCGGATGGTTCAGCGCGTTATTCGTGTTCAGCTGAAACGCCAGCGTTCGCTGCGAGGCTTCGTTACCCAGCCGGAAGGTACGCCGCAGGCTCATGTTGAATGACGCGTGCGGCAATCCCGGAATCGTGTTGCGTCCCGCATTGCCGAATTGTCCGGCGGGCGGCGTGGTAAAGGCTGCCGGATTGAAGAATGGATAGCCGGGTGCCGATATCGGCAACCCCGTAGCCTCGGCGCGTAACGTACCGCCGATAGCGCCGCCGGAGCCCAGATTCGACAGATTGCCCGAGACCGTCGCCGTAGAGGGTGTTCCGGAGGTGAAGTTGAACGAACCGTTCGTCGCCCAGCCTCGCATCCACGTCGTGTACCACTTCGTATTACGAAAACGCCCACTCACACCTACGGGCGACGTGTATTGAAAGGTCGTCGAAAGATTGTGCGGCTGAGCGAAGTTGGAAAGCCCGCGCTCCAGCCCGAGGTTATCGATATACTGCACTACCTGCCCCCCGGGTCCGTTGAAGCTCGAAACATCATCAATTGATTTTGAGAACGTGTATAGCGCCGTGGCCGCCATTCCGCGTGTCAGACGTTTGGTCAGGCGCACCTGGCCGGCATGATAAATCGAATTCCCGTTTGAAGTCTGATAAGTAAACTGCGCGGCCGTGGGAAACGGTACGACACCGGTGAGTACGCGATTCGGCTCTTCCACAATGCCAAGCCGGGTTCCCTTCGTCCCGATGTATTCGGTCTCCAGCAACAGGCCCCACTTCAGCGACTCCTGCAGAGTTGCGTTCCACGACTGGGCATAAGCCAGGCGATAGTTCGGGTCGATCGCGTATGTATCCCGAATTGTCTGGGTGGAGGGACCGAAGAAGCCGTTCTGCAGCGTAAGCGGATTTGCGATGCCTTGCGTACTGTACGCCTCGGAGTCCACGAATGGCGGCTGCGAACCCATCTGGCTGGCGATCTGGTTGTAGGCCGAGCCGCTGTAAAAAATGCTGTAGCCCAGGCGTGTGACGAGGCTGTGCTTCTGCCATGGGCGCCACGCCAGGCCCAGGCGAGGCGAGAACGCCAGCCTATCCGGTCTCACCAGACTCGATGGCAGTTTTCCGCCGCCAGGCAGGCTGGTCATACCCGGCGTCACCAGGGTAATGGCCGACGTTGCCGGATTGATGACAAGATTGGCCAGCGCGCCCCGCAGTTCCGTGTCGGGCGAGAAATACTCATAGCGCAGCCCGATGTTGAGGGTGAGCCCCGAAGATGCACGGAAATCGTCCTGCACATACGTGCTCATGTTGTGCTGGCGGAAGTATCGATTGGTCGAGCCGACCTGGAGCGAACTCGAAGCGGGCAGGCCGAGCAGGAAATCTGCGAAGTCGTATCCGGTGCCGGGGAGCGGAGTCCCGCCGGCGCCAACCGCGCTGGTCATGAGACCGGTAAAACTGAAGGATCCCCGCGTATTCGCATAGCTCAGATTATTGAACTGCTGGTGCTGCCATGTATAACCAAACGACAGGCTGTGCCTGCGTCCAATCACATACGTAAACGTGTCGGTCAGGCCCGCCGTCTGTGGACGGGACAAACTCACGGAGCCATCGCTGATGCCGCCAAAATTAGTGAAGCGAATCGCCGGAGGGCCCCACGCCTGAGGATCCTGCGTGGTCCCGGAAATTCCCAGCGTTCCGGCAACATCCGTTCGATTCGCGAAATACGGCGTGGAGTCATTTACATTGCGGCTGAAGTTCAAAGTCAGACTGTTATTTACCCGCGCCCGGAAGCTGTGACTCCATCCAATCGACTCACTCGTGCCGCTGCCGGTGCTTGCATCCTGGAATTCGCCATAATTCTGCAGGCTGGAGGAATTGCGCGTCTGATACTGCACGTTGAAGTTGAGCCGATCCTTATTGCTCAACGGCGCATTCAGACGCACTCCGATGTTCTGACTGTTTGAAGGATTGTTCGCCACCAGCCGGAAGTTCTGCACCAGAAGATTCGAATAAGACGGCGAGGGGTAATACTTCGCCAGTGCGGCGGCGATCGGGCTGATCCGCGACTGCGGAATGACGTTGCCTGCAAAAGGCTGGCCGGTCAGCGGATCGTAGATGATCGCTGGTTTGCTGAGAGTGCTGAAATCCCCGCCGAGCATGGCGGCGGTCGGTACCGTGGAGAGCTGATCCACGCCCCCCAGATTGTGCGAGCCGCCATAGCTGATGCTGTACTGAGCCCGCGGCCACTTGACGAGATGCGGAATCACCAGGGGACCGCCCAGCGTAGCCGTGTAGCTGTTCGTCATTGAGCTCGGTTTCTGTGCAGGAGTGCCGTTGAGGTTGTACGGAGCTGCGTTCAATACCGAATTTGTGCCATTCCACGAGATGGTGCCAGTGGGTTTGTACGGGTTCCGCCGCCGGTTTCCGATCTGATTGAATTGCCCGCCGAATGCACCACGCAGACTCGCGCCGGTCGTGTTGCCACGTCCGCCACCGCGTCCCCCGCCCGCACCACCACCGCCACGCCCACCGCCACCACCTCCACCGCCGGCGCCGCCACGGCCACCACCTCCACCGAAGCCGCCACCGAGAGCATCACCGCCCGGTCCTGCCCCGGCGCCAACACCGAATCCACCGTTGAGCGCCGCAACACCGAAACCCCCAAGCCCGAGAGAGTCGTTTGTGGGCGCCACCATACCCTCCGGCATCCCGAGATTGCCTGCGAGCGACGCGCTGTCGAGCGCTGCCGATGTCCCTCCGATACCTCCTCCACCCGGAGCGCCGCCACCGCCGCGCCCGCCTGCAGCTGCGATCAGGCGCTGACGAGTCGCCTCATCGATGCTGGATTGCGCCAGTCCGCCGCTGGTGCTGCCGTTAACCAGAAGCGCTTCGTCGCCGGCGTTATCGTCGAATTCCGATGGGAGGTTTGAAGGGGTCGGTACCGGCGGCGGAAGATTTGGATTGCTCGCCGGAGCCGACGTCTGCTGACCTTCCGCGGTCGCGCGCACCTGGGCGCTCTGGAACCCCCGACCCGGGGCCGCGGCAATCTGTGTACCGGTTGACCCGGTAGCACCCGCAGCTCCGCTGGCGCCAGCCACGCCGCGTGTTCCGCGCGCGCCTGCTTGCTGCGGGAAGCCGCCGAACCCTCCTCTGCCACCAAATCCTCCACGACCGCCACCTCGCCCTCCGCGACCACCGCCGGCCTGAGCACCGGTCTGCCGGGCCGCCGCCGCAGCAGCAACCGCCCCCGCGGTCGCCTGGTCTGTGGTCTCCGAACCCGCCGCGCCGCCCAGGCGCTCGCGGAGCTTCGGCATTTCGAGTGTCCATTCCTGCCGCGACGGATTCTCGGCAATCGTCACCTTCGAGGTCGCCGTTGTAAACTCGAACATCTCTACGGAAACATCCCAGACGCCGCGGGTCAGATCGAGGGAGTAGTGGCCGGCTTCATCGGTATAGCCGATCACTTTGGCGTCGCCCTGTTTTGCGGTGATCATGGCGCCTGGCACCATCTGATCTGCGGCGCGAACCGAGCCGGAATACTGGGCAGCTCGAAGATCGCCGCCGCTCAGCGCGAAAATGAAAAAACAAAGCCAAATTTGCCCGGGAATGCGCATATGGTGAGCCGTCGCAAATGGGATTGTCGGCGGTCCGCGTTTGGTGCCAGGCGGGCGGTAAGAATGCGTAAAAGGCCTCTGCGATGAGCATACCCGACTGGCTGGCAGATATTCAGAAGTCATTTCGGATGAAAAGGATGCGAAGGTTCGCCTCCGCTCTCAGACCTGCCTCTTCGCAACGAATTCTTGACGTCGGTGGGTCCGCTGAAATCTGGCGGTTCTTACCTCAGGTCCGCAATGTCGTGCTACTCAATATGCCCCGCGCCGGCGAGGGGCAGACCGCTGCGGCTGTCGGGCTCCGCTACGTCCATGGCGATGGCTGCCGCCTGCCTTTCGCAGACGGCTCTTTCGATATCGTCTTCAGCAACTCCGTAATCGAACACGTTGGAAGCGAGGAAGCTCAACAGGAATTCGCCCGCGAGGTGGCACGCGTGGGTCGCGCATATTGGATTCAGACGCCGAATCGTCATTTCCCGATCGAAACGCATCTGCTGACGCCCCTTGTGCACCTTTTTCCACGTCGATTGCGAGCCGCTATTGTTCGGCGCTTTACCGTATGGGATTGGGTCCGTCGTCCCGCCGCGGACGAAAAGCGGTTCTACATCGAACATTTCATTGCCGATATCCACCTGCTCTCAGCTGCGCAAATGCGGCGTCTTTTTCCGGACGCGGTAATCGTTCGCGAGAGGTTCTTCCTCTTCACGAAGTCGCTGATTGCGTGGCGCCGCTACGATCCCTGAGGCAGGCGCGCCCGTTTCGCGTCCAGCACTTCGCGAATTCGCGCGAGAA
This sequence comes from Acidobacteriota bacterium, assembly GCA_048498815.1. Classification (GTDB taxonomy): domain Bacteria; phylum Acidobacteriota; class Terriglobia; order Bryobacterales; family Bryobacteraceae; genus BOG-234. The sequence goes on from JBEHXG010000005.1 coordinate 134,514, forward strand.
GTAATACCGACGCAAACGGCTTCTGAATATGTTTCACACTCAGGTCCTGTTGCATCCAGAGTTTATCGTTGTAGCCCGACATGAAGAGGATCGGCACTCCCGGATGAAGTGTGGTGAACTGGCCGGCAAGCTCCACGCCACCCATCTCCGGCATGACAACGTCACTCAGCAGAAGATGAATCGGCACCGTGAGTCGGTGAAGGGTCTCAATCGCTTCCAGGCCGTTGGACGCCTCCACAACCCGATAACCATTGCGCTCCAGAATGTGACGGACGTAGCCCCGAACGCCGGCTTCGTCCTCAACCAGGAGTATGGTTTCGCTACCCGAGCGATGAGTGACGGCAATCTCGGGCTCCTCCTGTCCGGTATCGCCCGCCGCAGCCTGAATCGTCGGCAGAAGAATCCGGAATGTGGTTCCCCGGCCCGGCTCGCTTTGCACGGTTATCGACCCGCCGCTTTGCTGCACGATGCCATACACGGTTGAAAGCCCCAGGCCGGTGCCTTTCCCGCGTTCCTTCGTTGTGAAAAACGGCTCGAAGATTCGGCTGCGGACCTCCGGCGTCATACCGGTACCGGTGTCGCTGACCGCCAGCATCACGTAATGACCTGGTGTCACTGCAAATCGGTCCTGCGCCGACTCTTCGTCGATATAAAGATGTGCCGTCTCAATCAGCAACTGGCCGCCGCCCGGCATCGCGTCGCGTGCATTGATCGCGAGGTTCACCACGATCTGTTCCATCTGTCCCGGATCGGCACGAACAATACCGGCGTTGCTGTCCAGGCTCAGTACCAAATCGACGTCCTCGCCGATCAGACGCCGCAGCATCTTCTGCACGTTGGTAACAACGTCATTCAGATCCACGTCCCGCTGCTCAGTTGGCTGGCGGCTGCTGAAAGCCAGCAGCTGGCGAGTGAGCGCGGCCGCGCGTGTGGCCGCTCGCGAAATCTGCTCGACCGGCTCACATACCGGATCGTTGGGATCAATGCGCCCGAGAATCAACTCAGAGTATCCCGAAATAATTGTCAGAAGATTGTTGAAATCATGCGCAACGCCACCCGCCAGCTGCCCGACACTTTCCAGCTTCTGGGACTGCAGGAGCTGTTGTTCGAGTTGCTTGCGGCCTGTAATATCGCGCATGATGGCCGCGAAGCAGCGCAGATGGCCGGATTCAGGATCGTTCACCGGAAACACGTTCATCAATACGTCGATTGGCTGCTGCGATGTGGAGTGGCTGAGCTGCGCCTCTCCGACCCAGTTCCCTTCTTCGCGAATGATAGACGGCAGGATTTCGCTTTCCAGACGGCGCTGCCAGGTCTCCGGGAACAGGCCACCAAAAGGTTTGCCAATCGCGCCGGATCCGTCGAGTCCGACAAGGCGGCCGCCCGCGCGGTTTATGAAAATTACCTTTCCATCGAGACCAAACATGCCGACAAAGTCGTCCGTCTGTTCCACGAGAGAGACGAACTTCTGGCGCTCCTCTTCCGCACGGCGGCGCTCCGAAACGTCCCAGCAGACTCCCGTAAGCCGTACAGATTCGCCTGGACGGTCGCGAAAGATGCGTCCCCGCGCGCTGAGACTGTGGGTGCTGCCGTCGGGCCAGATTACGCGAAAGTCAATGTCGTAGGCGGATTCCGTTCGCACCGCTTCTCCGAGAGAATTACGGAAATGATCCCGGTCGCGCGCGTCGATGATACCGATGATCGTTTCAAAATCGGGCGTCGCCGGCTGTTTAACAAGGCCGAAAAGCGGGAACATGAAGTCGTCCCACACCACCGTGTTATCCGTTTCCCAGCTCCACGTGCCCACGCCGGAATTCCTCAGCGCCAGATTCAAACGTTCGTGCGCTTCCTGCAGCGCCGAATCGCGGAGCTGAATCTGCTCCAGCATTTCGTTGAAGGCTTCGATCAGGATGGCGATCTCATCCTGACTACCGCTGGCAGGCGCGCGCACTGAGTAAATCTTCTTGCGGGAAACCATGCGCGCCACGCCGGCAAGCTGCATGATTGGCTGCGCGGTTGCGCCCTGAAAGATCGCGGAGAAAAGCAGTGCCGTCGGAACCGACATCAACAGCACAGCCGCAACAATGCCCGCGTACCGCACCAGACGATCGGAGATCTCGCGGAGATCGGAGCGCACGTAGAGCGCGCCCAGCGTCTTTCCCTGAAATACGATAGGGCGAACCAGGACCAGAGAGCCGCTTGTGAACTGGTGAGCCTCGACCTCGCCGGATGCGGGCTTCAGCGGCGGCGCTTTGGGGATCTCACCGCGCTGACGAGAGTATGCGGCAAAGGGCTCGCCGCTGGGAAGATAGATCGCGGCGGAAACAATATTGGGCGCTACGTTCAGCGCCGAAAGAGTTCCCGTAGCCGAATCCGGATCGCCAAATTCGATGGCCGACGCGCAGTTCGCGCCCGCGATCTGGGCCTGAATGGAAAGGTCGCGCACCATCGCGAGCCGCAATGCCGCCAGTTCATACGCGGCAAAAGCTGTGGAGGCAATTACCAGGGTGGCGCTGCTGACAAGCAGGTTCATCCACGTCAGCTTCTTGCGGATGGAGTACCGCCCCATGTTGAACATCAGCGAGACCTCCTGACCACGCGCGCGAGCTTCAGCAGTTCCGAACTCATATTGAGGCCGGCGCTCTTCGCCACCGCGAGATTCACTTCAAAGCGAACCCGGCTTTCTTCCAGATAAAACTCAATCATTCCACCGCGTCTGATGAAACGGGGAATATCGGAGACGGTCAGCACCGGCGAGGAGCCCAGTGCCCCGAAGATCGAATCAAGCTGGCTCTCTTCCGATGAGGCGATAAAGAGAACCCGGCACGCAAGGGCATCGTGGGGACGAGCGATGCGCTTCACCGCCGCTGGAATGCCGCCAATATCCTCGCCCCGTGCTGCCACGTCAAGTGCCGGGCCGAATGGATCCTGTCCAAGCACGCAGAGATCGAAAGTCTCATCGGGCGTCCGCGGTCTTTGCGGCCACTCGACAAAGCGACCAAAAGCTACCAGATCGGCCGCTTTGAGCTGATATTCCGTGGGTCTCCCAGCCTGTAGCGGGGCCTCGGATCGGAGCGAATAGACGCCCAGCAGACACATAGCCGCGACCGCGCAGCCTATGCGGCGCGCTGCGGACTTCAGATATCTGCACCGGACGCGGTTCATTTTCGCCACGTAACCGATGCGAGAATGCTGCGTTTAATACCCACCAGTGCGCCTGGATCGCCGCCATATTCCACGTGATGCGGCTGCAGCAGATTCTGGCCGGTTATCGCAACCTCAAGATGAGGAATGCCCTGCCATGCGAGGCGGAGATCGACAGTTTCGTAACCCGGCGTCATCTGAATACGGAGTGGACTGACATACCGCGCTGTCTGACTGAATTCAAGATGACCGCGAATATCCAGAAACGACTGCGCTCCGAACTGATGTCGTGGGCTCGAACCCTCGCTCACTGTCACCGTGCTGATGTCGGAACTGCCGGGCAGCGTCTGCAGATTCATGTCGAGATAGGAGTATGAACCCTGCACGCGCCACCATGTTGCCGGCTTCCAGCTGGGAGCGATTTCGAATCCCTTCGTTGTTCCGCGCAGTCCATTGCGATTGACGAACGGATTGACCATGTAGGTTTGTCCGGTAATGCTGTCAGTCGCGGAGTAGGAGGCCTGCGGTTCCAGGCTGGCGAGGTGGTTATACCGGTTGTAAAACGTCGCGATGTCAAGCGATACAGTTGGCGTAATGAGCTGACGGTAGCCCAACTCATAGCCAACTACGGTCTCCGAAGTGAACAGGCCATCGCCCTGCGTGAGACTGACGGTGAGAGGGCTTAGTGAGCGCAGCGTCACGGAGCGGATCGTATCTTCGTTGTCCGATGGTGTACGGACGGCACGCGTCACCGCAGCCCAGAACGACTGATGTTCCGATGGTGTCCACAGCAGCCGCCCGCTGGGCTCCAGATCGAACCCTGTGAATGAGCCATGCAGCAGCTTGGCGCCGGCGGTCACCGACAGGCGATTCGGCACCAGCTGAAACTCGTCCTGCGCGAAACCACTGTATAGCTGATCCACCCGGGCGCTGGGGGTAAATACATACGTCGGGATTACAGCCGGCAAACTGGCCGGGCTGAGGCGTGCTCCGAAACCCCAGACAACATCGTTCCGGGCACCCAGAGTGATGTGATGCACAAGGTCGAAATCGGTGGTATTCCGGTACTCCGCCTGATTCGATTGCAGACGGTTGGCGCGGTCGTAATAAAGCTGAACCTGAAGGTCGGAACCGCCGCTGAAAATGTGTTTCCAGCGGCCCAGAATATTGGCGCCGGAAAGTTCCGCATTCTTGTTGACGATCTGAGCGCCGGGTGGGGAGATTGTCGTGATGCGAACGCTTTCGCCTGCATCACCGTCATAGCCATCGCCCTGAATCGTGACGGAGTCGTGGCCGGTGACGTCCCAGTCCATGCGGAAGCCGCCCTGCGTTCTGCGCCAGTCGTCGAACTCATTCCGATCCCAGTGGAACTGAGGGCTGACTGTGCTGCCCTTGGCATAAACGCGGTAACTGAAATTTCTCCCGTTGCCGCCGCCATAACGCATGCTGACGAAGCCCTGATCTACGCTGCCCCCGCCCGCCTGCACAAACGCACCTCGCGTGTCGCGGCTGTTCCTTGTAATGATGCTGATCACACCATCGACCGCGTCGGGCCCCCAGATTGTGCCGCCCGGGCCGCGCACGACTTCAATCCGGTCAATGTCTTCCATCAGCGTGTCCTGAACTTCCCAATACACACCGTGAAAGAGGGGAGAGTAAACATTGCGGCCATCGATCAGCACCAGAACGGCTTTCGAAAGACGGCCCTCAAAGCCACGAATACCAACCGCCCACTTCACCGAATCGATCTGCGCCACTTCCACGCCAGGGGCCAGTCGCAGAGCTTCGGGAAGCGTCGTCGCCCCGGACCGCCGGATATCCTGCTGCGTGATTACGAATACTGCGGCAGGTGTCCGGGTGACCGTTACGGGCGACTTCGAAACGCTGGTAACCTCAATACCCGCAAGCTGCTCCAGACTCAGGCCCTTCAGCGTATTCTGCAGCGCGGCATCCGGGGGAGGAGACTGACCAAAACATGCCGCCGCCATCGTCAGGGACAGGAGCAGAACCGGCAGGAGGCGGACACTCCGCCTGTCTAACTCTCTGAGAGTGCAGCAGATCATCTTCCGGGATTATAGCGGAAGCAGGTTATTGCAGGGTCGGCGGCGGAGTGTAGGCGTGGAGTGCGGTTTCCACCTGCTCAGGGGTTGGAGCCTGCTGAAGCAGCTGCGTACTTTCGCGAACAAAGCCATTCTTTGTCACCGGAACGATTGCGCCCGCAGCCTCCCGGAGGCAGCTGACCGAAACTGCGATCAGCCACTTTCCTTCGTTACCCCATTGTGGTGTTACGGCGTAGATCCCGTTGGAGCGTGAAGGCGGCAGGGTTAACGGGACTGATCTGCGGGTCCCGCTAACCACCCCCTCGGCGACCGCGCTCACCTGAAGCTTGAGCGGATCGGAACAGCCATTGACGCGGAAGACGAACTGCGCACCCTTTGTCAGGTAATCCTGACCCGCAACGGAGTTGCCGACGGTAAGCGACAGTCCCTGAGCTGCGGCGAACGACGATATGATCAGCCCAACGGCAGTCACAAGAAATGTGTATCTCAACTTATAGCTCCTCACCACGTCCACGCTAACTCATCTTTCCACACTTTGAGCGTGTTTGGATCGAGCGCCAGAGCCTTCTCGCGCGCGACCCCGGACGGAGGAGCGGCGAAAGAGACCATTCGGTCGTAGATCAGTGGACGAAGGGAAGGAGCGACGCGCGAAAGCAGATGCCAGAGCGTCAGTGTATCTCTTGGATGGGAACCATTGAGAATTGCCCGAAGCGAACTCTCGGATCCGCCTCCGAAATCATACGCATCGAGCGCCATCTCGAATTCCCGCGACGCGTCGTCAAAATATGGCGTGCCTGGGCCCGCGGAAGCACGCGTCTTACAGCTTGCTCCGGCCGGCACAAGCGACTCCTGGCCATCTCGCTCGAACGAAACCCAGCCCTTCGTGACACGAAGTGTGCCGTTTCCCTCGGCATCGACCTTCATCGTGTATTGACAGCCGAGGTCGACAGCGGTGGCCGACTTTGTCTCCACGAAGAACAATCTCGGTGGCGCTGAAATCGTTGCGGAGATTTCGCCCCGATCAAGCAGCAATCGGTGATTGTCGGCGCGAGTGGCGATAATTCTGACTTTGCTGCCCGGTTCGATACGAACCGATCCGATGTCACCTACCTGAAGCTGCGCCGTAGTCGAAGAATCTGTCTGCAGCCACTCCCCCGCCGAGATCGCTTCAGTTTCGGTTTGGGCGCCGCTCGTGCGAACCACGTGCCAGCGCACTCGCGAGCTCTGTGTGAAGAACACCGCGGCAGACAGGGCTGCAATCAGGCAGGCTGCGGCGGGCAACCAGCGCATCCACGGTGTCGGGCGCACAGCAGGTCGATCAAGTCCACGCTCAATTGCAAGCCATACACGCTGCGGCGGTTGCCGCAGGGTCAGTCGCGACAGTGCGTCCCGGTTGTCGTCCTCCCGGCTTCGCCTACGAAACATTTCCCCCCCCTGCAAGCAGGCGCTCTCTCAATGGTGCAAGCAACTGCGAAAGCATGCGATGCCCCCGGTTGAGCCGCGAAGCGACGGTCCCCATGGAGCAATTCATCGCCTTCGACATCTCCTCATAGGAGAGCTCGTCGAAGTAACGAAGCAAAATCGGAAGGCGAAACTTTGGAGGCAGAGACGAGACGGCGAACTGTACAGACTCCGAATCCAGATTATCCAGAAGGCGCTCTTCCGGCGTCACCGGATCAACACCTGGCGGGGCCGTCCGTCTCTCTGCCGAAGACTTCCGCCGCGCGGAATCGAGGCAGGCATTTCGCACCAGCCGGTAAAGCCACGTGGAAAAGCCCGCCTCGCCGCGAAATCCCGCCACCCCCGCAAAAAGCTTCAGAAACACCTCCTGAGTGACATCGGATGCATCTGCCTCATTGCCATGGAAGAAGTACAGGCAGATGGAATAGACCCGCGCTCCATATATTTCGTAGAGCACACGAAAAGCATCCCGATCGCCGTGGCGGCAGGCTTCGAGGGTGGCCGCGTCGATTTCCTGGTCTGCCACTTATCGGTTCAATCTTATTTGATGCAGGCGCTGAATCCCTCCGCACTGGCGGCCTGCTGCAAGTGTGTAAGCCAGGCCTGAGGCTCGCTGGATCTCGATATCGCCATCTGAGAAAGAAATGGCTCAGCGAAGCGGCCAAATCTATCCAGAGTCGCGACGTCCTGGGACGAGATAGCGGCGCGCAAAGTGCGCTCGGTCCAGGGTGAAAGAACCTCCACGCGGCCAACGAATACACGTTGCGTCTCTTTTGGCGCGGGAGAAACCGTCAACGGAAGCACCGAGTTGACCCTTTCGCGCGGCATTAGGTAAAAGACCCGCATGCCGGGTTCGAACCAGGAGTCGTGCCAGGTGTCAAGCATGGCGGCGGCTTCTTTCGGGTAGAGACCGGCTTGCACCAGCGCTCCTTCCAGATCGGCGCGCAGATGATCGGGACTGGCGGTCAGATCCGGAGCGGGAACTGTCACGCTTTGCTCGAGATTGCGGACCATTCGATAACCGATGCGCCCGTCTTCGTTCGCAAAGATCATGGCAAGCGGCAACGGTGCGTCGCCGCGGTTTCGAAGTACCACGCTGTTGCCGGAAATCACCGGCTCCAGTTTCACCGGAAAACTTCCAATGCCGCGATAAAAGAGAAGCTTTTCGCGTTCGTTGCCCGACTGCAACATGACCGAATCGGTGGCGCGCGCGGCGTAGTAGCGGCTGTCGCCCATACCGTGAGGTAGCGGGAGACTAAGGCCGGGATGAAGAGTCAGCCCGCTCCATTCGATCAGTCCCTTGATCAGAAACCCTGAATCGGGCGGGATGCCGCTCACAGCCTGCTCAGGTGAAGTTCGCGATGCGCGTGGATACCATTCCGTGATCCAGCCCTGCGGGAAACCCACCTGTACAGACACCGTTGCCGGAACGGGTGAGTAGAAATAGACAACAGGTGTTTCCATTCGCTCCAGGCCTCTGGAGATAAATTTGAAATTGCGATTGCCCAGTTCGTGAACGAAGCAAGGCAGGTCGGATGTGGCGGCCAGCGCGGCCCACGGAACGGCGCTGCCATCAGGCCCCGCAACGGAAGTGAAAGTTCCCCATTCGTGAACGGTAACCATTGGCGTGACGCCGGCATCCGATGCAAACAACGGGGCAGCGACAACCGATGCAAATGCGATACCAAGGACGGAGCGAAGTGGCATGAAGCCTCCTTTTCTGTCCCTTGGACGGAAGTAAGGGCGGATTTCTTCCCGCGGCGCTACTTCTTTTCCGGTGTGTCGTAAGCTCCGAGCTTGCGGGCCCAGATATTGCGATAGCGCACCAGCGTGTTGTGATTCTGCAGTAACAGCGAATCCTCGGCGGGCTGCGGAAGATACTTCGTCGCCAGCCGGTGCAGGGTAGGACCCAGCAACTCCTTGTGATTGTGCATCACTACTCCGTTCAGGATCACCGTTTCAATCGCCGGCCTGATCACCTTCGCACCTTCCATCACCGGCGCTTCAAAAATGATGTCGTACGTCTGCCACTCGCCGGGCTTTCGCGCCGGATTGGCAAGCGGCGGAAACTGCCCGTAAATCGCGCCGATCTGTCCGTCCGCATACGTCGGGTTGTTCCAGCCATCGAGTACCTGGGTTTCAAAACGCCCCATCAGAAAGATGCCGCTGTTACCACGGTTCTGACTGTTCCCCCGAATCTCCGCCGGATTGGCGAACTCCACATGCAGCTGCACGTCGCCGAATTTTTCTTTCGTCATGATGTCGCCGCTGCCGAGCACAACTTCCATATACCCGTTTTCAACCTTCCAGCCGGGCGCACCTTGTCGGAGAATCGGTCCGGTCTGACACGGCTCCGGAGTACAGGTCATAAGCTGCGTCGCGGGAAGCCAGTGCGAGAGATCCTTACCATCGAACAATATGATTGCGTCCGAAGGCGGATCGCCTGGCTTCTCACCGGGTGTAACGACCGGCGGATGAGGGCGCGCCGGATCATGCACATGCCACTGCTGTCCGGGCACCAGCGGCGTATCAGTGTAGCCGAGATCGTTATTAACGGCCTGAGGGCGACCGGAGCCTCCACGCCCGCCACGACCCGATCCTCCGCGCCCGCCCGAAGGAGCCGGCGCCTGACCGAGGCACGCAATCGCGACGAAAGTGAGCGCAGCCGCTCCGCACAGAATCTTCTTCGTAAACACCTGGAACATGTTATACCGCCGCGCTGTTGCGCTGCCACACCGCTTTGCCCACAAAAAATGGCCCCATGTGTTCCATGAGCGATGACGTCTGGCGCGTCTTGCGCATCGCCTGCACACAGGCGGAGAGGGGATACAGTTCTCTGCCCACCAGACCAATCACGAAATCATTATCGTTCTTATCCATTCCGAAACAAGCCAGGCGGACATCCATCGCCAGACCCGCTTCGCCGAAAGCATGTCCGATGCGCCCATGTTCGCGGAGAATCGAAGTCTGATCCTCAGGAGGCAGAGCGTTGAATTCTCCCTTGCGCCGCAACGGATACCAGACGTGCCACAACCACTCGGGATCGGTTACCGCGCGCGGCGATCGATGCAGAAGCCAGTCGTCCAGATTTGGTTCGTGGCCGAGCGCATAAGTGCGCCCCATCATGGTGTACTCCGGTTTCAGCGTTAGTCCGGAGAATGCGCCTGCTCCGCGTACGAACAGCGGACGAACTTTGGACACGAAAAAACCGGGATCATCGCTCCAGGTCAGCAGGCCGATACCCCAGGGATCGTTAGCGTCTTCATACAGAACCGCATCCAGTCCCGAGGCATCCAGCGCCGCAATCAGCGAGGGCGTATCTCCTCCCGAGCCGGCATTGGAAAACGCGAGGAACTGCATAAACAGGCGGCGGTCGGAAGTTTGCTGTACTCCGGCGCGCAGGCCACCCTTTTCTCTTACGTCAATTGGATCCACGAACCTATCGTGTCACACCGCTCAGAGCTTCGTGACGATAAACGGATTCGTGGCGCGCGGAGACGAGCCCTGCTCCCATTCGAAGGTGACCGCGATCACAGTGGCGTTCCCCGGCGACGCGGACGAACAGAAACAACGGTGGAATCCCCTTCGCCATGGAGCGGATCAACGCAGACACTGCTCACGGCAGATGCAGAAATCCATTACCCTCCGGAGTCACAAGCGATCGCGCGCGTCGCAGCCCTGGGCGGCTCGACCTCTTTCACCGCGTCCGTCAGCGCCGCGACCGTGGTCATCGCGCTTCGAACACCAGCGGTGCAGTAATCCCTGATCGGTTCGGATCCTCGGCCGTGTAGCGAGCCCACACGCAGTAATCGTTGCGCAGTTCGTCGCACGTCATGCCGCTACCGCTTGTCGAACTCCTGACGTGGAACCGTGAGTGCTCTGCGAACCCAGGTCTTAATGGTTCCCAAAGGCTGATTCATGCGTGCCGCTATCTCGTTTCAAGAGAGTCCCTCGCAACATAGAAAAAATGAAGGATGTTCGAACATCAGCTTGGCATCGCGTCCCATGGAAGCGATATGCATTCATCAGCGCGAGAGCCGCATTCACTCCGATGGCCACAGCGCGGTTGTGCGGCGAAGTAGTCGCTGGCGGCGTCGAACCGCGGTCCGCGTGCGGTCATCGATTCCCATCCCACGATCATTGATTACGTTGTGCCGCGTGATTCGGATGACGCTGTGCGCGAAGAGTCGCGAGGAGGCATTTTTCTCTTGACTTTTTTCTCCAGTAACTCTATATATGAATCACGCTGCGATTTTTTGTGAGATCGCAAATTCGATTGAAGGAGAAACATCCATGGCAACAAAGAAGAAAGCTGCTCCGAAGAAGAAGGCCGCTGCGAAGAAAAAGAAGTAGCAGCGCGGCGTTCTCAGGAGCGCAGACAATTGATGGCTGACAGAGGCTCCGGAGACGGAGCCTCTTTTGTTTGCGGCTCCGGAGACGGAGCCTCTTTTGTTTGCGGCTCCGGAGACGGAGCCTCTTTTGTTTGCGGCTCCGGAGATGGAGCCTTTTTTGTTTGCGGCTCCGGAGACGGAGCTAATCGATTTTGCGGCTCGCCCCTTCTCGTAAGAGAATCATATCTGTGATTGCTCTCATACGCACCAGCCTGCTCGCCGCTCTGCTCGCCACGCCTGTTGCCGCACAGACGAACCCCGCCGGCCCCAGGCTCGAATACGTACTCATCCTCAGTCGCCACGGTGTACGCTCAGCGCTGAAGTCCGTTGAGTATCTGAATGATTATGCTTCGCAACCCTGGCACCCGCTTGATTCACCAATCGGTTATCTCACCGCGCATGGCCGCTGGGGCATGCAGATGACCGGCTCGTGGGACGCGCAGTACCTCGCCAGCCAATCGCTCCTTCGTGCGAACGATTGCGCAGATGCAAGTCACATCTACTTTCGCGCCGATTCCATCCAGCGCGATGTAGAAAGCGCGCGCGCCATAGCCCTCGGCATGTTCCCCGATTGCCGCGTTCCCATCCACGCGGTGCCGCTCGATGCGCCCGATCCCATGTTCCTCTCTGCTGCGGCGCCCGGCCTCCTGGATCGCGACGCAGCGGTGGCGGCCATTCTGGGAAGAACGGGCGGCGCGCCGGATAAAATTCTCGACGCGCACAAGGTGGAGGTTGAACTTGTACAGAAGATCCTCACCGGCAATGGGCCCGCTCCCAGGAAGGCTCTCGCAAGGGCCGAGGCGGTCACCGGTGATCTGTACTCCAAAACAACGGGCCCAGTCGCCAACATTTCCAGCGTGACCGATGCTCTGTTGCTGCAATACGAAGAAGGCTACCCGGCCGGCGAAACTGGATGGGGACGCCTCAACGAATCGAATCTCCCGGCGCTGCTCACCTTACATCAGGCAACTACCGATGAACTGTGGGACGTGCCCATGATCGCGCGAGCGCGCGGGTCAAATCTGCTCGCGCACATCCTGCAGTCGATGCAGCAGGCGATCGCCGGGCACCCGGTCTTGGGCGCAGTGGGTAACGCCGGCGACAAAGGGCTTTTCATCCTTGGCCACGATTCCGACCTCGGACATCTGGCAACACTGCTAAACCTCTCGTGGATCCTCGAAAGCTTTCCTCCGAAGATGACACCGCCTGGAGCGCAGATGATATTCGAAGTTCTTCGCGACCGTCCATCGGAGAAGTTCAGCGTGCGGGTCTCAATTGTGGGTCAGACAATTCAGCAGATTCACGACGGCGTTGCGCCGACGCTCGCAACTCCGCCGATGAGGATTGCGCTCTTCATTCCCGGATGCAGCGCTCCGGCGGAAGGATATCCATGTGATTGGGAATCGTTCCGAAGAACGCTCGAAAACGCTATCGACTGGAAGCAGGTGCGCCCGGAACCGGAAACGCTCCGGTAAGACCGAAATCAGGCCGTCTGCTGCCGCTTGCGGCGGAACCAAAAGATCGCAGCAAAACCTGCCGGAAGCAGCAGCAGAGTTCCTGGCTCCGGCGTCGCGCTGCTTGCGCTCACAAACGCGGCCGAACCCCTGGTGATAACCCGGAGGTCATCCACGCTGGACCATGTCTCGCTGCTGAAACTCAGTGTGCGCAGGTCAGAGGAGATCGAAAACTGATCCTGCCCGGAGATAAATTCAAAGCCGCGCGAATTATTGGCATCCGGATATACACTGCCCGCTGCACCCAGGATGCTGTCCGTCGCGCTCAGTGTCTTGTTCAGGGCAATCACGCCAAGAATGTCACTGCCAAATGTAAGTGAACCGGAGAACCGAATGCCGGAATTCAAAACCGGATCAATGTGCAGATACGTATCCGTGATGGTCGTTCCGGCGTTGATGGTCCCCGAAGTCAGGGTTGCGAGCGTGTCGTACGTACCACTAAGATTGGCGTCGATGGTCAGGCTGCTTCGAAGTGTGTAATCGCGCTGTTCCGTGAAAGCAACGGCTAAAGAATCACTCTCATCGGCTCCTGCTGTAAGGGAAGCCGGTAGGCCAACCAACTGAACCTGCCCTGTTGTGGAAATTACAGTCGACCCGCACCAGACGGGGGCGGCCAATCCCAAGGCCAGGGTTAAAATTAACCCTGCCCGAAATGTGGCCTTTCTCACTTCACCATTCATGATCCAAGGATCCCATGGCCGAGGAATAAAGGCCAGCGACCCGGAGGTATTCCGGTTACAGTACAGGACTATTGCGTCTTCCCTAAGGGGCGGAGACGACACGCCGATGTCCCTGCTAACTCAGTACCTGGTGCCGTATTTTCTTACCCTTAGGGCCATATTCGAGCGGAAATAAACTCGTTGGTACCCATTCGGTTCCAGTACCATCTCGACGAAAGACTACACCCCCATGCCAATAAAGCTCAACCCTGATATACTCCAGCATGCTTCGAGTACAGGAGCTCCGAAAATGCTACGGAAAAACTACTGCCGTAGATAGAATTACCTTCACCGCCGCCGGCGGGGAAACCTTAGGTTTGCTCGGTCCAAACGGCGCCGGTAAGACCACTACCGTTTCGATGATCGCCGGTCTGCTTGCGCCCGACGCCGGCGAAGTTCTGATCGAAGGCAGGAAAATCACCCGCGATACCGATCCTGTAAAGCATAGGATTGGCCTCGTCCCTCAGGACATCGCCCTCTTTGACGAACTCCTCGCCCACGAAAACCTCGCCTTCTTTGGCGCTCTATATAAGATGGAGGGCGCGGCGCTCCGCCGGGCCATCGCTGCCGCCCTCGACCTTGTCGGATTAACCGACCGCGCCGCCGAAAAGGTCCGCACCTTCAGCGGGGGTATGAAGCGACGCCTAAACCTCGCCGCAGCGCTCCTCCACGATCCCGAATTGATACTCCTCGATGAACCGACCGTCGGAGTCGATCCCCAAAGCCGCAACGCCATCTTCGAGAATCTCGAAGTTCTGAAAAAGCGCGGCAAGACTCTTCTCTACACCACTCATTACATGGAAGAGGCCGAAAGACTCTGTGACCGCCTGGTGGTAATCGATCACGGCAAAGTAATCGCTAACGATACCCTGCACGGTCTTTACGGTCTGTTGCCGGTCACCAATCTGATAACGATAGAGATGGAGTGCCGAGAGGATGACGGCGCCACCTGGTTACCGGAATTCCGAGCCCTTGGATACGTAAAATCGGCTCAGCTGTCCGCCGGCGTTCTGAGTGCAGGCGTTCACACTCTGGCAGATGCACCGCCGGTACTTGCGTGGATATCCGCGCGGGGGCTCAGCTTCAGGCACGTCGTCACCGAGCGCCCCACCCTCGAAACCGTGTTTCTCACTCTTACCGGAAGGAGCCTGCGCGACTGATGATGACCGTTCTTCGAGCGCTGATCCAAAAAGATCTCCGCCTCTTCTTCGCCGATACCAGATCCGTAATTATGAGCTTTGTGGCGCCAATCGTCATCGCCACCTTTTTCGGCTACATCTTTGGAGGCAACGGCGGGAAGACTGAGACCAGTAAGATATCGGTGCTTGTCGTGGACCAGGATTCCAGCGCCATTTCCAGGGCTGTCCTCGCCGATCTCAAAGCGCGTGATTCCCTGGACGTAAAATCGGCAGGTCTGGCCGACGCCCGCTCCGGAGTTCAGAAAGGCTCGGCCTCGGTTGGAGTCGTAATCCCGAAGGACTTCGGCGCCGCCGCGGGCCGGGCATTCTTCATGCCTACTCAAAAGCCCGATCTCACACTCCTCTATGACCCATCGCACGCCGCCGAACAAAGCATGGTGGCCGGCATTCTCACCGGATCGGTCATGCAGGTGGTCAGTCGCGAAGCCTTCGGCTCGGCCAACAACGCGCCGGTGAAAGAATCGCTCGACCGCATAGCCGCGGGCAGTGGACTGCCATCGGATCAGAAACAATCCCTGACAGCGCTTCTCCAAAGCGTGCAGCAATGGAATCAAACCGGTGCCGGCAACTCGCAGATCCTCAAAAGCGGTATCACCGTTCCTTACGAAATCAAATCCGAAGCCGTCACTGCGCATGCGGGAGTGCAATATAACGGTTATGCGCACTCCTTCGGCGGCATGAGCGTACAGTTCATTCTCTTCATGGGCGTCGATGTCGGTATCAATATGCTGTTGATGCGGCAGCGTGGACTCTGGACGCGCCTCCGCGCGGCTCCTCTTTCCCGAGGATTGCTGCTTGGCAGTCGCGCCGTCAGCTCAGCCCTCATCTCGATGCTGATCCTCGCTGTCTCGTTCGGCTTCGCCCGCGTGGCATTCGGCGTGAAGATCGAAGGCAGTATGCCTGGCTTCCTCGGAGTCTGCGTCGCTTTCTCGCTGATGACGGCAGCCTTCGGATTACTGATCGCAGCCTTAGGCAAGACGCCCGAAGCGGCGCGCGGCATGTCAATTCTCATAACCCTTGTGATGGTGATGCTCGGAGGTGCGTGGGTCCCGGCATTCATCTTCCCGCAATGGCTGCAAACGGTCACGCTGTTCGTTCCGACCCGCTGGGCGATGGACGGTCTTGATGCTATGAGTTGGCGCGGACTCGGCTTCAGTGACGCCATTGGCCCCATAGCCGCATTACTACTGAGCGCCGCCGTGTTCGGCACTCTCGCTGTGATGCGCTTCCGCTGGGAGGCCGAATGATGCACCTTGTGTTGCCCTTGCGTGGCATCGCGGCCGGGCTGATCATCGCGGCGCCAGTTGGGCCGGTCAACGTCATCTGCATTCAGCGCACGCTCGAAAAATCCTGGCGCTCCGGAATTCTCTCCGCGTTCGGCGCCGCACTGGCCGACACCGTTTACGGCGCAATCGCGGCGTTCGGCATCAGTCTCGTCATCAGCTTCCTGGTCCGCGAAGAATTTTGGTTCCGCCTGATCGGCGGCATTCTGTTGATGGCGATTGGGTTCGTTTACTACTTTAAAGAGCCGGCATCGCTCGAACGTAACAAGCAGCACTCCTCGCCCGGCTCAGACCTCGCCTCCACATTCTTCCTGACTGCCACCAACCCAACCACGATCCTCTCTTACCTGGTGGTGCTCGCCGCGCTCGGCCTTGGTCAGCAGCGTCCGCTCTGGGAAACGACAGTTCTCGTGGGCGGAATCTTTTCCGGCTCCATGCTCTGGTGGATTGTCCTCACCACCGGAGCCAACATGCTCCGTTCGAAGGTCACCGATAAGACTATGGGTGTGATGAACCACGTGGCAGGAGTCGCGATCGGAGCCTTCGGCCTGCTGAATGTAATCCTCAGTCGCGGACATCGCCACTAAGGCGGCGTGATAAAAACATAAAAATATGAGTAAGATCATCCAGAAGGTCACCCCATTTCTTTGGTTCGATCGCGAGGCGGAAGAAGCTGCCAATTTCTACACTTCCCTGTTGCCGGATTCTTCTATCGATGGCATTTCACGGTATGGAGCCCATGGCCCCGGACCGGAGGGAAGCGTCATGACCGTCTCCTTTCGGCTCGCGGGTCTGGACTTCACCGCCCTCAACGGCGGCCCTGTCTACAAATTCAACGAATCCATCTCGTTCGTGGTTCGCTGTGACGATCAAACGGAACTCGACACCCTCTGGGAGAAGCTCCTTGATGGTGGAAAGACTCTCGCCTGCGGCTGGATTAAAGACAAGTACGGCCTCGCCTGGCAGATCGTGCCCGGAGTCTTTCTCGAACTGTTGAATTCCCCGGATGCTGCCGCCAAAGGTCGCATGATGGCGGCGATGATGCAGATGATCAAGCTGGACGGTCCGAAGCTGGAAGCCGCCTTCCGCGGCGAATAGCCGAGCCTCCGCCTACGCGCGCTTCATCATCCACGCGCCGGTAAGACAAACGAAGCAGCCCGCTACTGACAGCAAAGCCACGCTTTCGTGGCGCACCACAACTCCCAGAATCAGCGCCACGACCGGGATCAGGAATGTACTTCCGGAAGCGCGCGCGGCCCCAAACTTTCCGGCAGCCGACGCCATCAGCGCGTTTGCGATCGCGGTCCCAAACGCACCAAGCGCCAGCATTGAAAGGAGCGGCGTCAGCGTCCAGTGAGCAGCAAGAACATCGGGAATACCCAGCGGGGCAGTAAGCAACAAAGCCACACCCTGCGCCCGCCAGATCACCGGAATGGCTCCATACTGCATCTGCAGCGATCGCGCAATGCTCAAAGCGAAACCGTAGGAGACCAGCGCCACCAGGATCAATGCAATCCCGATCGAACTGCTCTGCCCCGCATCCATCGCGGGAAGCGCAATGAGCACTGTACCGCTGAGTCCGATCGCAAGCCCCAGCGTCATTCCACTGGAAGGAACACGGCGCGCAATCCAGCAGGCTACCAAAGTCGCGAACAGGGGATTGGCTCCATTCAGCATTCCTGTCAACGCCGAAGAAACGCGCTGCTCCGCAAAAGGAAACATGCTGAGCGGAAACGCGAACCAAAGCAACCCGAGCCACGCAACTGATCCCCAGCGCTCGCGCGCCACAGGTCTGCGGGCTGCCGGAAAACACGCAAGCGTGACAAAGCCCACCAGAATCCGTACAAAGCCAACTCCGGCCGGGCCGATTGAACGCAGCCCCTCCGCCATGAACAGGAACGAAGCGCCCCAGATCAGTCCCGGGACCACAAGAAGCAACCAGCCGGTCACCTCTCTAATGTGTCATCGCGTACGTGATGTAATTGAGGACAACGCGAAACGCGAGGCCGGAAAACTTCTCCGGATACTCCGGAGTGTTGGCCCATTCCCACGCATCACCCAGGTGCATATTGGCGCAGATGGCGACGACAATGCGGCCATGTTCGTCGCGTATCGCGCGCCAGATGGGAACGTAGCCGTCCTTCTCATAGGTGCGGCCGCTGTTGACGTATTGTTCGCCGGGAATCTGAAATTTCTCCGTGATGGTGTAGAGAACGCGGTAGATCTCATCGTTATCGGCGATGTCCTCGACGGTCGCGTTGGGAAGCACCTGGCTCATGCCCGTCATGAAGCGCGCCCAGTCGTCTGGTCCGTGAAAGTGATCGACCATCAGGAAGCCGCCTCTTTCGAGGTAGTCGCGCAGACGCGCGGCTTCCTTGTCATCGAAAGCCCACGTGTTGACTCCCACGGCGTACATCCAGGGATAGTTGTACATCTGGTCGTCATCGATATCCACCACGTTCAGCGGAGAGGGCGCATCAATGCGCGTGAGACGGCGGAGAACGATCAGGCAGTCATTATCGGCCCGAGGATAATCCTGATTCCAGCCGCCTCGAAAGCCCCGGTACCCGAAGCTGCCGCCGCTCGTGTAGCCCGAGTTATACCGCAAACGGCTGAAATAGAATTCCGATGGGGTGGTGGATTCGTATCCGAACGAAAGCTGGCCTCGCCCGCGCTGCCACGCATAAAGCCCGAGGCTCAGCGACAACAGCAGGGCAATCGCAATCAGGAGCCGCATCAGCTTCATGTGTTCAAGGCCTCAGATGTCTTGAAGCGTATCACAACCGCGCGAAGCCGCCCCCCGGATTTACCTGCTCTTACGTTCCCGGCAGATGCCGCGATGACTTCCGCGAATGAAGCGCACCAGATCGCGAACATTCTCATCCGTATCGGGCTCCAGCGCAGCCAATGCCTCCTCCAGCTTCAGGCCGGAACGGTATAGCGTTCGGTACGCCTTCTTGATCGCCGCAACCTGCGAAGCAGTGAAACCGGCGCGACGAAGCCCCACGGCGTTCAACCCATTGGGTCTTGCGTCGTATCCCGCATAAGTAAAGAAGGGCGGCAGATCGAGATTCACCCGCGAATTCCCCGCCACCATCGCCAGCCGCCCGATCTTCGAATACTGGTGGATCACCACTCCGCCGGAAATAAACGCCTGATCCTCCACCTCGGCATATCCCGCCACAAGCGCACAGCTCGCGATTACGACATTGCTGCCGATCGTGCAGTTATGCGCAATATGGCCGCTGGTCATGATGTAGTTGTCATCGCCGATGCGCGTCGTGGATTCCGGCTTCGTGCCGCGCGAAACGGTGTAGTGCTCGCGGATTCTGTTTCGATTACCGATATGGAGATAGCTGCGCTCGCCGGTGAAGTTCTTATCCAGTGGATCCGTACCCAGCATCGTTCCGGCCGAGATCTCATTGCCATCGCCCATCGTCGTCCAGCGCTTAACGATGCACCCCGACTCCAGGACGCAGTCCGAGCCCATGACAACGTCCTGCTCAACAATGCAGAACTCCCCAATCCGGGTGCCGGGACCTACAACGGCATCGGGATGAACGCGCGCTGTATGACCAATAACGACCGGCCGATCACTCACCGGCAACCGCCGCGGCAAACGACCGGAACAGACCTGCCTGATACTCGTCTTCCATCATGTTTTCCGGATGCCACTGTACGCCCATGGCAAAACGCGCTGCCGGATAGACGAATCCCTCAACTACGCCATCTTCACTGTCGCGCGCCGTCACTACGAGTCCCTCGCCAAGCCGACCGACTGCCTGATGATGGCGGGAATTCACCGCAACGTTCGAAGCGCCCACCGCCTCCGCCATCGGTCCCTCCAGCACTGCGTGATGGACCGGGTCTCCCTCGCTCGGCTTCCGATGTCGTTCCGTCTCCGGCAGATGCTGAATCAGTGTTCCGCCCTGGACTACATTGAACAACTGCATCCCGCGGCAAATCGCAAGCACCGGCATATCCCGCGCCAGCGCCTCCCGCAGTAACTCCGACTCATGATCGTCCCGCTCACGATCCGGAGCATCCGTGGCGGGATGCGCGCTCTGGCCATAGAGCGAAGGATCCACATCCGTGCCTCCGGTCATCACCAGTCCATCGACTTCATCGAGCGACCGCCCGCAGCCCGGCGTAAAATCCACGGGCTCCAGACCTACCTGCCGCAGAGCATCCCGATACGGCTCGGCCTTCTCTTCACTCCGTGTTGCCAGAGCGACCCGTCGGGCCATACTTTTCCTCTCTCTCCCGCGCACGATCCAGGCGATCTTTTATGGGCACCAGCCAAACCATGGTGACCACGTCCATGACTGCGAGAACCATCGCGATTTCCACGCGTCCCAGTGCCACCGCGGCGCCGATCGCGCCGGCAGCCCAGATGCTCGCCGCCGTAGCAGTGCCGCGGACGGTAATTCCATCGCGCACGATCGCGCCCCCTCCAACGAAGCCAATTCCTGCAATCAGGCCCTGCAGCACGCGCGAGCCATCGCCATCCACGTTATCCAGAATCATCAGAAAGCCACAACTCGCCATGGCTACCAGCGGAAATGTGCGGATGCCGACGGAGTTTCCCTGCTTTTCGCTGAACCATCCCGTCGGCAGCACCAGCAGCCAGGCGAGAGCGATCTTCTCGAAGCAAAGCAGGAGAACGCCCCAGTTAATCGAAAGCGGCTGCATACCCGGATATAAGTAAGAGCTTATCGCGAATGCGCTTCCGCCCGCGCAAATGAAAAGGCCGGCGGACAACCCCCCTCCGGGTCATCCGCCGGCCTTCACGCGGCCTATCGTCAGAGCCCTATTTGGCTGCGGCCAAAACCGGCTTCCACTCGCTCGCCAGCTTCTGGGTGCGGGTGACGGCTTCGGGGGAGAGCTTCGCGGCCAGCGCAGCGCGCTGTCTCTCCGCAAACTTTTCCCGCTGCTGAGCCGCTAACGTAGACCAGAAAAGTGCCTGCTCGGGGCTGGCCGTCACGCCTTCCCCGCGTTCATACATCGTCGCCAGCTGAGCTTCGGCAGGCCCGAAACCCTGCAGTGCCGCCTTGCGGCAAAGTTCATAAGCGACTGTCAGATCCTTCTTCTCACCGCCCTTGCCCTTCGCGATCATCTGCGAAAGATTGAACTGCGCCGGTGCCACGCCCTGCGCGGCCGCCTTGCGGTACCACGTCGCCGCAACCTTATCGTCCTGCGTTACACCGTAGCCGTCCTCGAACAACCGGCCGATACCGTAATCCGCGTTGCCTTCCCCCTGCTCGGACGCCATCGCGTAAAACCGCATCGCTTCGGCATAGTTCTGCTCCACACCGAATCCCTTCGCATACATCAAACCCAGCTGGAACTGAGCTTCGCCATTTCCTTGGCTGGCCGACGCCTGCAGCAATTGCAGCGCCTGCTCCGGATTGCGGGTAACCCCCACCCCTCTCAGGTACATCATCCCCAGATTCATCTCGGCGTTCGCGTCGCCCTGATTCGCCAGTTGGTTCCAGATGCGGAACGCCGTTGCGTAATCATTGTTCTTAAAGGCCGTCATACCCGGATGATTGGACGGCGTGGAGTTTCCGGCGGCTAAAGCTAATCCTGTCAACGACAAAAAGAGTGCGCTCGTGGCGAAAATTCGCATATCATTCCCCTTTTACCCGCCGGGTTCTCTTAACCGGAAGCCGTACGGGGCCTTTACAGTTGTTTACACTACGCCTTTTGTAGGCCAAGCGCAAGGGGTCTCGTAACAATTTGTAAACTTTGTCTCGCGACAGTCATTTAGCGCCCGGAAGAGCCGAAGCCGCCGTGGCCACGCAGAGAATCGGAAAGCTCACCCTCCTCCACCCACTCCACCGCCTCATACCGTGCGATCACCATCTGTGCGATTCGATCTCCCGGTGCGATGTGGAACGCCTCGCGCCCGAGATTCTGCAGAATCACGCGAATCTCTCCCCGATATCCCGGATCAATCGTCGCCGGGCTATTCGGCAGCGTAATCGCATGCTTCAGCGCCAGCCCGCTGCGAGGACGAATCTGCGCCTCAAAGCCGGGCGGCAGCTCAATCGCAATGCCGGTGGGAACCAATCCTGTATCTCCAGGCGCGAGCGTCACCGCTTCCACAGCATGCAAATCCATGCCGGCGTCTTCGAGCGGTCCGTGCGCGTAGCGCGGAATGACGGCGTTCTCATGGAGTCGGCGGAGCTTGAGTCTGTGCGGGATCAATCGATATCATAGCCGTTTGGCTAAACGAGTCATCACGATTGCTCCTCTGCCGCCCGAAAAAAGCGCCTACGCGCTGGCGCGCTACAGCCGTTCGGCGGATTCCATCCGGCAATCGATCGAATGGGTTCGTTCGCATAATTCGCAGCAGTTTCTCGAAAGCTTCTACTTTCAGTACGGCCACCAGTCGATCGCCGACCTCGGCCACACGGTCCTGTGTTTCGAAGGCGTAAGCGAACTCGCCGCCAGTGAAATCGAAGACGAAGTTCTCTGGGACGGACAGGCGAAATCCTCTCGCTATCAGGATTTTTCCAAAGGTGGATTTATCACTCCGCCGGAATTCACCGCTGCCGAAGCCGCCACCTGCCAGTCGGCTGGCAATGCCCTGATTGCAGCCTACAAAGACATCCATCAGCGCATGGATGCCCACCTGAAAGAGAAGCTGCCGCGTCCGGAATCGATGAAGCCGGACGCCTACTCCCGCAACATCGCGGCGCGCGCATTTGATGTCGCGCGCTACTGCCTCTTTTGGGGCGTACCCACTAACGTGGGCCAGGTCACCAGCATCCGGACGCTGGAAAAGCAGATCAAACGCCTGCGTGTTTCCGAATTCGCCGAAGTGCGTGAACTTGGGCTCGAAATAGCTGAAGCCTGCGCCGCGCCGCCCGAATGCACATGGGACGACAATGCGGCGGAGCCCATCGCTCCTACTCTCGCCCGTCATGCGGAACCCGATGAATACATCGCTCGTTCCAAAGCCGACCTCGAGGCATGGGCAAAGCAAAACCTTGCCATCGCATCCAATGAAGCGCCGCGCGTAGATCTCATCAAACCCACTGATGTTGTCAGTGAAATCGCCGCAACGCTTCTCTACCCGGTCTGCTCGTACTCATTCCGATCCATCTACGAAACGGTTCAGAGCTGGAGCCCGGCTCGCCGAGGCGAAGTGCTCGACGTAGCTCTTCAGTCGAGGGGGACCCGCGACGACTTCCTGCGTGGCTTCCGCGGCGGTCAATACTGCTTTGACATGCTGATCGATCTCGGCGCCTACCGCGACATGCACCGCCACCGCCGCTGCCATCAATACCGTCAACCCTACTCGCCGGACCACGGCTATGAAACGCCGGCGGGTCTCGAAGAAGCTGGCGCACTCGAACCCTATAACGCGGCCATGAAAGCCGCAATGGCCGCCGTGCGATCCCTGCCCGATCCCGGCCGCCAATATCTCCTTCCCTTCGCCACGCGCTCCAGATTCCTCTTCAAAATGGACTTCGCCGAAGTCGAATATATCGCTCGAGTCCGCAGCGGGGTAAAGGGCCACTTCAGCTACCGCGACATCGCCTGGCAGATGAAACAGCGCGTTGACGAGCTGGAACCCGAACTCGGCCGCCTCCTCCAGGCCACGCCTCCGTGGATCGAAGACCCTCTTAAGCGTTAACTCGTGCCAACCTTTTGCGACCTTCCGCACACTTTTCTGCGTATGGGACAGTATGTATATGACCCGCAACGCTCTGCTGGCCGCTCTCGCGGCGTTTCTCCCGGCCGCGGCAATTGCCCAAACGGCGCCAAAGGCCGAATTTGAAGTAGCTTCCATCCGGCCCGCGAATCCCGAAGACGCCAAGGTCGAAGTCGGCATGCACATTGACGGGTCACAGGTACGCTTCAGCTATCTCTCCGTCCACGAAACAGCGGCCATCGCGTGGAAGCTGAAGCCGTATCAGGTCGTCGGTCCGCCCTGGATCACTACCGACCGCTTCAATATCAACGCGAAACTTCCCGCCGGGTCCAAACAGGATCAGGTTCGCGAAATGCTGCAAACCCTCCTCATCAGTCGCTTCAAAATGGCGTACCACATGGACAAGAAGGAATTCGCCGTCTATGCGCTCGTCCCCGGCAAAAGCGGCCTGAAGCTGAAAGAAACGCCGGCTGACCCGGCGGGTACGCCCGCTCCTTCCGCGGCGCCTCTCGACATCAAAGCCCAGGGTAGCGCGGCCGGCGTTTACGCCGATCTTGGCGGCGGCTCCTTCTACTCCTTCGCGAACAACAAACTGATCGGCCACAAGATCACTCTCAAAGTCTTTGCCGATCTGATCTCGCGCTACATGGATAAGCCCGTGGTTGACATGACCGGCGCTCCGGAAGATAAGCAGTACGAGTTTGAATTCGAGATCACGCCCGAGGATTACCGCACCATGCTGATTCGCGCCGCCCTCAGTTCCGGTGTCACGATCCCGGCCGAGGCTGCACGTCTCGCCGAGGGAACCACGGACTCACTCTACTCCGCCATGGAGCTGACCGGCCTCCGCATGGAAACGCGCAAGACGCCCCAGGACGTTCTCGTGATCGATTCCGCTCAGAAAACGCCGACCGCCAACTAAAATCGGGGTAATGCCCAACACAAAGAGCTACGCGGCACATTCGGCAGGCGCGCCTCTCGCGCCATTCAGCTTCGACCGGCGGCAACCCGGCGATTTCGACGTTGCCATCGACATCAAATTCTGCGGCATCTGCCACACCGACGTCCATCAGACGCGCGATGAGTGGGGCGGAGGAGTTTACCCAATGGTTCCGGGTCACGAGATCACCGGGATCGTCACGGCGGTCGGCTCCAAAGTCACGAAATTCAAAGTCGGCGAACACGCCGGGGTCGGCTGCATCGTCGATTCCTGCCGAAGCTGCCCTCAGTGCAAAAAGGGACAGGAGCAATACTGCGTCAGCCCGGTATTCACTTACAACAGCCGCGAACGAGGTGGCGTCACATACGGCGGCTACTCCGACAGGATCGTAGTCGATGAAAACTACAGCGTTCGTATTCCCGGCAATTTGCCCCTCGACGCCGCCGCCCCGCTGCTCTGCGCCGGTATCACGCTCTACTCGCCACTGAGCCATTGGAACGCCGGGCCGGGCAGGAAGGTCGCCATAATCGGTCTCGGCGGTCTCGGCCACATGGGAGTCAAGATCGCGCATGCAATGGGTGCCGAAGTCACCGTTCTCAGCCAGTCGCTGAAAAAACAACAGGACGGCAAGCGCCTTGGGGCCGATCATTTTTATGCCACATCCGATCCCGCCACCTTCAAAGATCTGGCGGGCCAGTTCGATCTGATCGTCAACACGGTTCCTGCTGCCAGCAATTGGAATCAGTTCATCGGACTCCTCGCAACCGATGGCGCGCTCGTAGTGGTTGGCGTGCCGGACGAGGCCGTCGCAATTGACGGCTTTCCGCTAATCGGCAAGCGTCGCACCGTGGCGGGCTCCATGATCGGCGGCATTGCCGAAACGCAGGAAATGCTCGATTTCTGTGGCGAACACAACATCGCCAGTGACATCGAACGAATCGCAATGAAGCAGGTGAACGAAGCCTTCGAACGCGTCGTGAAAGGCGACGTGCGCTACCGTTTCGTTATCGACTGCGCGACAATCTGATCCGGACATAAAGGCAGGCACACGCGGTTTCGGCTATATCGGGAAAAACCAACATGCCCCCGGCATCCACCATGCTCGACGAGATCCGCCAACAGCCCGAAGCGCTGGAGCGGACTCTCGCCTGGCAGGTGCGCAACATCGGTCGCCTTCGCGTCGTGCTCGAAAGGCGTCGCCCCAGGCTTGTGGTGATTGCAGCCCGCGGTACATCGGACAACGCCGCGCAGTTCGGCCGCTACCTGATCGAAATCATGACCGGCATCCCGGTCTCTCTCGCCGCCCCCTCGGTGCATTCGCTTTACGGCGCCAGTCTGAACTACAGAGAAACACTGGTAGTCGGCATCTCACAATCCGGCGAATCTTCAGACATCGCGGCCGTCCTCGCGCAGGCGAAGCAATCCGGCGCGACAACGGTAGGCATCACAAACGAACCCAAAAGCTCCCTCGTAAACCTGGCCGAATATACCCTGCTCGTCCGCGCAGGTCGCGAAAAAAGTGTGGCTGCGACTAAGACCTACACTGGCCAGTTACTCTCGCTCTATCTCCTGGCTCAGGCGCTTGGAGCGAACATCAGATCGGAAGACCTCCAGGCTATCCCGGAATCCGTCCGCAAAGCCCTCTCGCTGGAGGCCGAAATCAGCGCCCTTGCCGAGCGTTACTGCTTTATGCGCCAGGCCGCCGTGGTCGCCCGCGGCCTCAACTACGCCAACGCCTTTGAGTTTGCCCTGAAAATGATGGAGACTTCCTACGTAGTCGCTGAGCGCTTCTCCTCGGCTGACTTCCTCCACGGACCAATCGCTATGGTGGATCGCGAGCTTCCCGCCTTCCTCTTCGGGCCCGCCGGCCCAACCTGGAGTTCGCTCGGTGAAACCCTCGGAAAACTACAGGCCCTGAAAACGAAAACGGTGATCGTAACCGACCGATCCAATCGCGAAGCAGGCAACTTCGGCAGCACCGTAATCCGCATCCCGGCGCGCCTCCGCGAACTCTATACCCCAATCCCGTACATCATCCCGGCCCAACTGTTCGCCGCCGCCCTCGCGCACGTCAAAGGACTCGATGCCGACCAGCCCCGTGGCCTCCGCAAAGTCACCCACAACCTGTAGGCATGGCCAGAATCACCCTCCAGCAGCTTCGCGACGCCATCCGCAATCGGATCCATTACCGCATTACGGGCGGCGGAATCCTCTATATCGCAGCCATCCTGCTGGTAGGCTATTCGGCTTTTCAGACGGCTAACAATCTCCTTTATCTGATCTTCTCCGCCATGCTGGCGACCATGCTGGTCTCCGGCGTTCTCAGCCGCCTGATGCTGTCCGGGCTCGAACTCGAACTCATGCTCCCCGAACACGTCTGGGCGCGCACCCCGGCCCCGGCGCGGATCCGTCTCCGCAATCTGAAGCGATTCACTCCGTCTTTCTCTCTCGAACTATCCGGCCAGCGCCACGCGATCTCCGGTCAGCCCCCGATTCTGCGCGAGCCCGTGTACTTCCCCGTCATCCCCGGCCGCACCGCCGCCGAAGCCGCCGTGGATGTCACCTTCCCCGGCCGCGGCCGCCACAAAGACAACGTCTTCCTGATTGCCACTCGTTTTCCCTTCGGCTTCCTCCGCAAGACAACAACCCTTGCCCTGCAGCGCGAAACCATCGTCTACCCGGCGCCGGAACCCTTCCTCGGCGCTGGCGAACTCCCCGATCACGCCTCCTCCGGCGAACTCGAAGCTGCTCAGCGAGGCCGCGGCCAGGATTTCTACCTCATCCGCCCCTACGAGCCCGGAGATAGCGCGCGCCACATAGACTGGAAGATTTTCGCCCACACCGGCGTTCCACATATTCGGGAGTATTCGCGCGATGAGCAGGGCATGATTGAAATCTTTCTGGACCGCCGGACCGATCCAGGCAACAGCCACGCCTTCGGAACCTCGGTGGAACGCTGCGCCTATCTGGTCTCCCACCTCGCGTCCGGTGAAAGTACTGTGTCATTTAGCTCACAAGGCTTTGCCCATTCGGCCTTCGAGGAAAGCGGATTCTACGTTATTCTGAGATATCTCGCGCTGGTAGAGCCTTTGATTGCAGTAACGTCCGGGCCATCAATCGAGTCTCATTTTAGAACCGGAAGCACGCGCATTGTCTTCAGCCTGCGGCCGGAGGAATTTCACAACGGCGTCTGGAACGGCGCTATTTTCGTCGACCCCCGCGACAGCACCGCCGGAGTCGTCGCCTGACTGGGGTAAAGAGTGATCAAGAGAAAATCCGGTAAAAATCTGGCCCTCGCGGCCTCTGCAGCACTGCTGTTCTGCGCGGCGGCCTTCGCTCAGGTAACGGCCACCATCACCGGCAAGGTTGAAGACCCATCCGGCGCCGCAATCGCCGGCGCGAACATTACGATCCGCAGCGTGGAAACCGGCTCGCTCCGCAAGACCACGACCGACGACACCGGTAACTATCGCGTCGATTCACTTCCATTGGGCGCCATCGAAGTCCGCGCCGAAAAGGATGGCTTCAAGTCTCTGACGCGCAGCGGTATCGATCTGGCAGTCGGCCAGGACGCTTCCATCGTCCTCATTCTGCCTGTCGGCGATAAAGTCGATCACATCGATGTTGTGGAAGGCATCCCCACCGTCAACATTTCCACCGCGCCCATTTCGGGTCTGGTCACAGAGGAGCAGGTGAAAGATCTCCCGCTGAATGGCCGCAGTCTGGACGCGCTGATAACCACCAACCCCGGCGCTATCAACTACAGCGCCCTCAAGAGTCCCCAAACCACCACAAGCGACGGCAATACGTTCTCCGTGGCGGGCCGCCGCCCCGGCGACAATCAGTTCAATCTCAACGGGGTCGAGTACTCGGGCTCCAGCCAACTCGCCGTTACGCCCGGCGGCGTTTCAGGCCAGCTGCTCGGTATTGACGGTATCCGCGAATTCAACGTTCAGACCGACACCTACGGAGCTCGGTACGGCAAACGGGCGGGTGCGCAGGTCGATATTGTGACTCAGTCGGGAACCAACGTCCTTCATGGCAGCCTGTTCGAATTTCTTCGCAACAGCGCGCTCGATGCCCGCAATTACTTCGACCAGGGCGCGGTCCCGCCCTTCCGCCGCAATCAGTTTGGTGGTGCCCTCGGCGGCCCGCTGCGGAAGAATAAGCTCTTCCTCTTTGGTAATTACGAAGCCTTTCGCCAGTCTCTCGCCCTCACCAGCGTTTCCATCGTGCCCGATAACCTCGCCCGCCAGGGACTCCTGCCCAGTGGCCCCACCGGCGTCTACCAGAAGGTCGGAAATCTCAACCCCGGAATGCTTCCCTTCATGGCGCTTTGGCCCGCTGTGAACGGTCCCGAGATATTGACTGCCGCGGGAACTCCCACAGGCACCGCCTATTCCTATAACAACCCCAAACAGGGGATCCATGAAAACTTCGGCACCTCGCGCGCGGATTACGCGCTCTCCTCTCGCGATACCGCCTCCATTTTTTACACCTACGACGGCGGCACCAGCACCCTGCCGCAGGCCGACCCGCTCTTCGCCGCCGCCGAAACGCTGACCAGTCAGGTAGCAAGCACGCAGGAAACCCACGTCTTTTCGCCAAATCTGCTGAACACCCTGACCGTTGGCTACTCGCGCGCTGCCTTCAACTACGACTCGCTTCAGACCACCCAATTCCCTTCCAGCCTGTCGTTCGTCCAGGGCCTGCCCCCCGGCGGCATCACCGTATCTGGTGCGGTCACCACAACCGGAGGCGGCGTCATCACTGCCGCCGGACCCAACAACGCGACAGGTTCCTGGAACCGTCGCAATCTGTTTACCTATTCTGACGACCTGCAGTACACCCACGGCATTCATCACCTCAGCGCCGGCGTCTGGTTCCAGCGCCTCCGCGATAACGAGGACACCGGTTCGCGTCAGCTCGGCATCGCCGCTTTCGCCAGCCTCACCACCCTGCTGCAAGGCACGGTTACCACATTCCAGGTCATCCCCAACGCCAACGAACTTGGCTGGCGCAGCTGGTACGGCGCCTGGTATGTGGAGGACTCCATGCGTCTCCTCCCTCGCCTCACGTTCCAGATCGGGCTGCGGCATGAATTCACTTCCGGCTGGAATGAAGTCTCCGGACGCGGAGCCAACTACGTTCCCGGTGCCGGCGGCGTTCTGCAGACGAACCCCATTGTCGGCGATTCAATCCTGACAAAGAACAACATGAAGGCGCTCTTTGCTCCGCGCGCCTCTCTCGCATGGGATGTTTTCGGCACCGGCAAAACCGCCGTCCGCGCCGGCTTCGGCACTTACTATTCGATGATCGATGCCCTCAATTTCCTGATGAATTCGCTGCCGCCGGCGAATAACAATCTCTCATTCGCGAATCAGGCTCTCCTGCCGCTGTTGCCCATCGTGCAGACCGCGCCTCCCGCCTGCGGACCGGGCTCAACCCCCGCCTGCAGCCTCGCCCCACAAGGTCTGCAGCCTGACGCCAAAGCGCTCGCCGTGCAGGAATGGAATCTCACTGTCGAGCAACAGATAGCCAGCGGCACCTCGCTGCGTGTCGCCTATGTGGGTTCGTTTGGAGTTCACGGCCTGCTCAGCATCGACCCCAACACAATCGCCGCGCAGGTCTGCGCCACGGCTACCTGCGTTTCCGGCGGCACGCCGGGAACGATTAAAGGTTCGGTCGCGCAGGGCCAGCAATATATCCCTGTGACCACGCGCCCCAACCCCTCGCTCGGCGCCGGATTTTTCTGGTACTCGGAAGGCAACAGTCGCTACAACGCACTTCAGACCGATCTCGTTCGCCGCATCCGCCGGGGACTCGAAATCCGCGCCAATTACACATGGTCAAAGAATCTCGATATGAATTCCGGCCTCACCGGCGCCCAGTCGAACAATCAGTCGCAGATGATCATGGACCGCAACAATCTGCGCCGCGACTGGGGCCCGTCGGCCCTCAACGTAGCTCAGCAGGGCAGCGTCTCACTGCGTTATGAACTGCCCTTCGGCCACAACCAGCCCTACTTCAACGGGGTCGGCTCTCTCGGTCAGAACATAATCGGCGGCTGGCAGGTGAACACCATCGTCACGGCGCTCAGTGGTTTTCCGTTCACTCCGGTCGTCGGCGCGAATCGCAGCGGCGATGGCGACACTCGCAATCCGGACCGTCCCTCGCTCAACCCTGCCTTCACCGGCCCGATCGTCACGCGTAACCCGGCCCAGTGGTATAACCCGAATGCTTTCCTCATGCCCACAGCGGGAACATACGGCAATCTCGGCAGAGGAGTTTTCTCGGGTCCGGGCCTCAACACCGTCGATCTCTCGCTCTTCAAGAACTTCGAGCTGAGCGAACGAACCCACCTTCAATTCCGCGCGGAAGCCTTCAACGCCCTGAACCGCACGAACTTCGGAACGCCCAACGCAAGCGTTTTCTCAGCGCCGACCACAGCAGTCCCCAACGGCGCAATCAGCCCCACCGCGGGCTTAATCACGACCACCGCAACCACCTCGCGCCAGATTCAATTCGGCCTGAAACTGATCTTCTGAGCCGAAGCGCGAACTACTTCGACGACGCAGCGCTCTCCACCGCATCCGCGCAATGCGTGATCGCGGTGGAGGGGTCTTCTTTGCCCCCGAACACCAGGCTTACCTGCCCGCCATTCCACGCAAACGAGCACACCGAAAGCCCACGCGCCAGATTTTGTGTGTGAACCAGCCGCAGCACGCTCTCCGGATCGCTGCTCCCAAACCGATCCATTGCGCGATCCAGACGCGCCAGCGAATCCGTCAGGTCCGCTGCGCCACCAGTGCTCAGCGTCGAGGAGGGCCTCAGCGTCGAACTTACCGAAGTGACCTGCGGCGCGGCTGGACGAATCGTGGACTCACTCGGCGCCGGCCCATTATCACGGTTCCGCAGACCACCTTCGGAATCCAGCACCTTCCACTGAACAATCGCGGCCCAGCAGAGCGCAAAGCCCGCAACCACCATCGGCAACACCACGAACTTCTTCTTGTTGCCGACCACCTTCTGCGATTGCACAACTTCCTGGCGCGCCACATCCAGATCGTTGCGAATTGTCCGCTCCCGCGCCTCCGCATGCCGCACCGTTTCTTCATGGAACTGCTGCACCTGAGTCAGCTGAGTTCGCGTTCGATCCAGTTCCAGTCGCGTGCGCTGCGTGTCAAACTCCACGCTCTTCAGCTGGCCGATCGCATTCGATGCCGTCTCGCGCGCAATCCGCGTAGCGTTGATCTGACTGTCCAGTTGCCGCCGTACCCGTTGCAGTTCGTCCTCGAGCCGAGCCCGCTCCGGAAATGAATCCGTCGCATCCCCCAGGCGAGACCTCAACAGATCATCCACCTGATCCATCGCTGCCGGAACCACCGAGCTTCCACCGGTCGGGACTAAATGATTTTCTTCCATGCGCAAATTCCACCCGCGGTCTTATCGGCCACAAGCGCTGGCATGTTGATTGCGCCCATCGAGGTATGAAATACCTCCTGCTGCTGCTCGCTTTGACGTCAATCGGCGTGTCTATGCTCGCCCCTAAAGAACTGGATTTATTCATGGATAGGCCATACCACGGAGCTTACAGCGGTAAATAAAACCGCGGCAAATCGAAGGCGCATAATCGTCGCCCCACACGCAACCCTGCGCGGCAGCACTCAGCGCTGCGCGAAGGAGCGAAAGTGACTCTCAGGCTTTCGCGTTCAGGCTCTCGCGATCAAATCCCGCGACCGCTTTATACTGCGTCGCCACGTTCTCCAGCTCTTCACGCGAAATCACGTCGCTGAGATTCGCAAAACCATTGGGCGCGCGATCCTCCACCATCTGCATCACGATCTCCGGACCCTGTCGTCGATTTGTCAGCACCAGTCGCCCCACCTTCTCGCGCCGCGCTGCTTCGTAACTCTGCAGCGCCGAGGCTGCATCCTGCCCGGAGCTCAACGCCTCTGCCAGCGCGGCCGCATCCAGAATCGCCTGCGACGCTCCATTCGAGCCCACCGGATACATCGGATGCGCCGCATCGCCCAGCAATGTCGTGCGCCCAAAACTCCAGCGCTCCACCGGATCGCGATCGACCATCGGATACTCGTAAATCGCCTCCGCCCCCTGAATCAGACCCGGAATATCCAGCCACTCAAACCGCCAGTTCTCAAAGTGCCGCAGCACGGTCTCACGATCCGTCCGTCGGTTCCAGTCGCGCCGCACCGGCACGGCGCCACCTACGTAAACATCCGCCACCCAGTTAATCAGCGCCAGACCGGTCTCCGCGGAAACCTCCGAAATCGGATAGGCCACAAACTTGCAGTCCGCATAACCCGCCATGATCATGGAACGTCCCGTAAGATAGGGACGCGCCAGGGTAGTCGCCCGCCACAACACACGCCCGCAATATGGAGGCTCCGCTTCATCCGGATAATAATGCCTCCGCATTACGGAATGAATGCCGTCTGCCCCAACCAAAACATCGCCACGGGACTCAGTCCCGTTCTCAAATCGTGCAGTCACACCAGCCGAATCCTGCCCAAACGAAGCCAAAGCATGGCCGGTGTGTACGCCATCGGCGCCAATGCGTTTCCGAACGGCCTCCAGAAGAATCGTCTGAAATCGCCCCCGATGAATGGAATACTGCGGCCATCGATAGCCTGCCGCCAGCCCGCGCGGCTCCTGCCAGATCGTCGCGCCATGCTTGCTGTGATAAGCCAGCTCCGCGGTAGCCACGCCAACCTCTGCCAGTCGATCCGCCAGACCCACAGCCGTCAGCTCGCGCACCGCATGCGGCAGCAGATTAATCCCCACGCCCAGCGGACGAATCTCCGCCGCGGCCTCAAACACCTCGCACTCAATACCCGCCGCATGCAGATGCAGCGCTGCCGTCAGCCCGCCGGGGCCCGCCCCCGCAATCAGTACTCTCATGGACTGATATTATGTCCCACATGCTTACAGCCACGCTTCTCCGCCACGCAGGCATTGCCGTGCTCTTCTCCGCAGGCGCATGGGCTCAGGCTCCCAGGCCGGACAAAGTAATAACCGAAGCGAACTGCACGGCGGAAAAGCTCGGCGCGTCCATCCCCGCCACCGCCATCGGCGAGCCCGTCTCGGCTGTCACGCTGAGTGCGCCTGTCTGGAATTCGGAAGCCAACGGAAACCCGGCCTACTGCAGCGTCGACGGATCCATGGCGCCAATCGATACGGCATCCACTGCAAGACCCATCCGCTTCCGTGTCGCCCTCCCCGCCACGTGGACCCATCGCGCCGCCCAACTCGGTGGCGGCGGTATGAACGGCATCGTCCCGAACCTCCTTGGAAATCCCGGTGCGCGCGATCAGAAATCGCCCATCCAGCGCGGCTTCGCAACCTACGGCAGTGACTCGGGCCATCAGATGGCCGGCTTCGGCGGAGGCAGAGGCCCCGGCGGTCCCCCTCTCGGACGCGGACCGGGTGCACCCGGCGCGCCAGGTGTCTCCGGAGGTCCCTTCGGACGCGGCCCCGGTCCGGGCGCCGGGTTTGGCCCTCCACCCTCCGGTCCCCAGCCCGGTGACGACTGGACCCTGAATGACGAAGCCATGCGCAACCTGGGCTACATGCAAATGAAGAAGACGCATGACGCCGCCATGGTTCTCATTGAGCGCATGTACGGCGAACGCCCGCGCTACAACTACTACTTCGGCGCTTCACAGGGGGGCCGCGAAGCCCTCACGGTGATTCAGCGCTACCCGGCCGATTACGACGGCATCACCGCCGACGTCCCGATAGTAAACTTCTCCTCACTCATGCTCGGCCCCGAGCTTATCCGAATTCAGGAAAAGCCTGCAGCGAACTGGGTCACGCCCGCCAAGGTCGCCGCCATCCGCGCCGAATTCCTCCGCCAGTGCGATAAACTCGACGGCCTCGCCGACGGCCTCATCAACAACTACATGGCGTGCCGCGCCATCTTTGACGTGAAGGAAGGCAAACCCGGGCGCCATCCCTGGGCCGAAAAACGCTGCCCCAACAACGTCGACCCCAACCCTGGCGACACTTCCGCCGCCGCATGCTTCACTGACGGCCAGATCTCAACACTCGAGATGACCTACTCGCCGTACATGTTCGCGACCCCGTTGGCCAATGGCGTGAAAGCCTTCGGCATGTGGACGCCTGGCACCGATCCCTCCGGCAGCGGCCTCATTCTCGGGCAGCGTTTCCGCGGACAGGAAGGCGCCGCGCCCGACGCACCGATGCACAGCCATCTCGGCGTGCTCGGCGTCACCGGCTTTCTGTTCCAGAACCTCAGCGCCAACCCGCTCGATTACGTGGAAGGCGGCCCGCTCAACAAACGCCGCATTCAAATCTCCGAATACCTCGACGGCGCCAATCCCGATCTAAGCGCCTTCAACAAGCGCGGCGGCAAGGCCATCGTCACCATCGGCACCACGGACACGCTGGCCTCCCCCGGTTCGCAGCTTCTCTACTACCAGTCCGTGCTCGACAAAATGAGTCGCGCAACTGTGGATAAATTCGCCCGCTTCTTCGTCCTGCCCGGAACCAATCACGGCCTCGGCGGAAACAGCGCGGCAATCGATGGCGACGGAAAAACCACCCAGCCATTCGCGATTCCGAACACCTACGACAAACTCGGCCTGATCATCGACTGGGTCGAAAATAACAAGGCGCCCGGCAAGACGGTCACCGTCACAGCCGGTCAGCGAAGCCTGCCAATGTGCTCGTATCCGGAGTATCCGAAGTACACAACCGGACCGGACACGGCGGCAGCCTCCTATACCTGCACGGCGCCATAGCAACCAAAACGAAGCGACGGAACATGTGTGCCAAATCTGGTGTCTGAGCACCAGGAGGGCATTCAGCATGTTCGAACAATCGTTACTTCAATCGCCCGCGGCTCGCAGGCCATGGAATCTCGGCGTCTCAATCGCGCTTCAGTGTCTCGGCATTGGACTCGCAGTGATGATCCCGTTACTGCATATTGAAAAGCTGCGCCTGCCCGATCCGCCGCCGCCTCACGTCACCTGGGCATTCGTCCCACCCGTCGCTGTCGCCGTACGAAACCAGGTATCCACGCAGACGCAATCCTCAGCCCTCAGCGCGCCAGTCAGAGCGCGA
The DNA here is from genome assembly GCA_048498815.1 of Acidobacteriota bacterium. GTDB lineage: Bacteria > Acidobacteriota > Terriglobia > Bryobacterales > Bryobacteraceae > BOG-234. Next base: position 169,994 of record JBEHXG010000005.1, read on the forward strand.
GCGGCATTCATTGCGCCGACGCTCTCCGGGTCACACCCCTCCGCCGGCATTGAACTTCCCGGTGATGTACCTGCTTCAATAACAATCGACGCAAGCGCGTCTTCCGCCCAGTTTCCCAATGCTGTCCCGCTAAGTAGCGCGCTACCGCCGGCGCCGCCCCGTCCAGCGACGCCGCCCACACAGCCCACCCCTTTTCGTGTAAGCGCCGGAGTCCAGGCTGCGCGCCTGATCTACTCGCCCCACCCGCTCTATCCATCTATCGCCGTCAGAACGCGCACTCAGGGAACCGTTCACATCAATGCACTCATTGCCGCGAATGGAACCGTGCAGAACCTCCATGTCGTATCGGGACCGCCGCTCCTCATCAATGCAGCGCTGGACGCCGTGCGTCAATGGCGCTACAAGCCCACCCTGCTGAACGAAGCGGCGGTCGAAGTCCTGACCGAAATCGACGTCGTCTTCACGCTGAACGGACAGTAGCTTATGCCGCCTCCCGTTCCTGCTTCGAAGTCCGTCTTCCTTTGCCGGCGGGTGTCTTACGATCATCCGAATCGAGGTTGGTATCGGCACCCATATCGTTCAGCGTCAGCTGCTGAATCAGAGGATCGGAAATCGCAGTGAGCAGAAAATCCGTGCTCTCTTCTTCGCCGAGCGTTTGCGACAGAAGCCGCGCGCAGTCGCGGTGTCCTATCTGGCGAGCCAGACCGCGCGCCGTTCCATAAGACGCAATCTCATAATGCTCAACTTTCTGCGCCGCCGCAATCAGCGCCAGATCGGCGGCAATCGGATCCTGCTTCGCGCTCTCCTGGATGCGGGTTTCACCCTCGGCGATGAGTCCCTGCATCGCCTGGCAGGTTGCGGTCTCAGCGCTCTCGCCGAGCATTTGAAATGCCGTGCGCAGCCGCTCCACGTGAAGCTGCGTCTGCGTGAGATGCTTTTCAAACGCCTCCTTCACCTTTGGATGGTGCGCCGCCTGCGCCATCTTAGGCAGGGCTTCAGTCAGTTGCGTTTCCGCATCCAGCAGGCCTGACATTTCTTTGGTTAAGAGTTCTTTTAGCTGTGACATGATCGATCTCCCGTTCGCTTTCTTTTCTTAACGGCTGTGCCCGTCTTCAGCGCGCCGCGTGCCCGCCACTGCGGACTCCATCTCCTGAAATGCCGGAGCGTTCACATACTTCCAGTCGCCGCCTTCATTCCACGGACCGCGGACATCGGCCTCGCCCCGGTCGCCCGTCCCCGTGGAATCGTTAAAGTACTGATCCACCAGCTCCGGCGTCGGAGGAATGCGCCCGATCGAAAACGCGGGCTTGCCCATGCTCTCGAGCGCCCTGGTAAAAGCCTTCATGTGCGTGATCTCGCGGGTCATCAGGAATTGCAGGGTGTCGATGGTTCCCGGGTCGTCCGTGAAATTGATCAGCCGCTCGTAGACGATCTTGGCCCGTGCTTCAGCTGCGATGTTGCTCCGCAGGTCGACATCGAGTTCACCGGTGATCTTCAGATAATCCGCCGTCCACGGATCGCCCATCGAGTTATACAAATTGACGCCGCCACCTCCGGCGATAGCGATCAACGGATCTTCATGAGCCGCGCGGCGATTATCCTTCAATGGCTTGAGGTGCATGCGGGCCAGCGTTCCCACGACTTCGAGATGGCTGATCTCTTCCGTGCCGATGTCCATGAGCAGATCCTTGCGCTCGGGATCATCGCAGTTCAGTCCCTGCACGGAGTACTGCATGGCGGCTGCGAGCTCCCCGTTGGCCCCGCCAAACTGCTCGAGAAGCATGTTGCCGAACCGGGGATCGGGAGTCCCGATCCGGACGGTGTACATAAGTTGCTTGATGTGGTGGTACATGCCCGTGGGCTAAGCATGCCATTCACCAGCGGAATCGAACACACGTTGTATCGCATGCGGCGTCCGAAATCGCGCGGGCCGGAGTTTAGTTTTGGCTGGCGCGACATCTGCAAGAGTAAAAGAGGATCAAGTCACAAGAGGCAGTTGCAAAAGCTGGTCTCCTGGGCGTAACAAAAACGCTTGATTTTGTTGTAAATAGCGGTGTCATGGCCTAACCTGGGCCTATGAAGCT
>JBEHXG010000006.1:0-165243 GCA_048498815.1 Acidobacteriota bacterium
CTGCCGCGGGCTGGCGCGTCATCACCTGCTCGCGCCATGGATTTCCGGAGCCCGCGCGGCCTTAACGATGATGAAGCGACGGGCGGCCTCGGGAAGTTCCTCGAAGGCCAAAAGGTATATGATCTCTCCGGCGATTGCCTTGGAGAAAACGTAGGAACGGGCGATCTTGTCGTAGAGCTTCGATCCGCGCTGAACTACGTCCACGTCGGGATAGGCGAAGCGGTCGCAGTCGATCTGAAGGACGTTCTCGGGAAGAAGAATGTTGCCGTTACTGTCCGGGGCCAGCGGAACGCCGGTCTCTGTATTAAAGTGCCAGCCTTCGCTCTGCACCTCGCGGCTGATCTCATCCACAATCGCATTGGCTGCGGCTGCATCGGCGGTCGAGCCGGTGACTGAACTGACAGGAGATTCGCCGGCTGCACCAAGGATGGTGTTTACTGCATCTAAACGGGAGGAAAGGGGCATAGAAAAAAATGGGGCAGCACGGTCACTGTTTAGGTGAACCATGCTGCCCCATAGGGAAACTAGTAGAGTCGGAGACTCACCCGGCTATTAAGCCTTGGTGATTTCAACCGCACACTCGGGGCGGAGAACGCCGTGACCAACCGCATACTTCGCGACGCTCAGGGTGCCCTGGAGGTCGATTTTGTATTCGGCCTCAACCGCGAGGTCGAGGAGCTTGACCGTACCGACAGCCGACTTGTGGCCGACCACAGCGACGGTGTTGGAGTAGTCCAGCGAGTACGTGTTCTTGTCGCCAGCGGCGGCAGCACCCGTCTCGTCAGTGCTCGGAATCTGATTCGTCTTAACGATCTCGATGCCGGCGATCTTGAGGACGGTGCCATCCGAATAGGAACCAGCGCCGTTCCAATCCTTGTTGATGACGTTCGTGGTCTGCGCGAGCAGGCCATACTGAGCCGGGCGCACGAAGGCGAAGCGGCCATCAGCCGGGACGTTCTTTTGGTCGAGCGCGATACCGGCAGCGTAAATCTGAGCCGCGAGCACGGAGCCCGTGGTGGCGACCGTAGCGCCTGCATTGATGACGGTGCCCACGCCAGCGCCCGTGAAGGCACCAGTGTTGGTACGAGCCGCACCGATGAACTTACGGAGGACGTTGCCGTCCATCTTCAGCGCCAGGGCGGTGCCGATTTCGGACGAGTAAATCGACCGAACATCGTAATGGTTCATCGCCTCGTCGATGTTCGCAATGAACGTCGCGGCGATGAGCAGGTCGTCGATGTTGATGACTCGCTCACCATGCTTGATGGTGCTGAGGTAGCCGTTAGCCGCGTCCGAGATGGACTGGCCGGGCGTGTGGTAGCCAGCGGTCGCAATGCCGGTAGCCGGGAACTGAGCAGACTTGCCGCTAGCGATGGTGCGGATCGTATGACGATCCATCGTAACGGTGCTGTTCTTGAAGGCCGTCAGGATTTCGCCAGAGAAGACCTTGAGGAAGAGCGCGAGCGCGTCGCCGGTCGCATTGATCTGACCGAGACGCGAGGGGGTAGAAACATAAGCCACTGAGGGGAGGCCCAGCCCGAACATCGGGAGGGCAGAACTAACTGTGAATTGAGCCGCGCATTCGGTGCGCGGTGGGTCAGCTCACGGGTGAACCTCTGACGCCGCTCTCGGTTATCCCTCGCAAGGGGCCGGGCGCATCTACGGGTTGGTGACGTGTGCTAAATGGAGGTGCTTCGTGCTGTGTGTCAGGCAGCATCTCCCGAACCTAAACACGGGAATCTTAAAACGATTGAGACGAACGAAGCGTAAAGGGACCTGTGAGCGCCACAGGTGAGCGTGTGTAGCCTTAAGCTCCTACACTGAGCTTGCCTCAAATTACGTCCGAGATGGCTACAGCGACGGCGGTAGCACTCTTTTACGTGCTTGCCCTGAGGCGAATGCGCCGCTCGCCCGCGCTTCTCTTAACACTCGCGCTCGCCTTCGGCACTACCACCTGGGTCATCAGCAGTCAGGCCCTGTGGCAGCACGGGCTCGCCGAGCTGTTGATAGTAACAGCGCTGCTGCTGCTGACGGGGCCTGTCACCAGACGCACGGCTTTGGCGACGGGATTGGTCTGCGGACTCATCGCGTGCAACAGGCCGCCCGACGCCATCCTGGCGGCGGCGCTTGCAATCTGTGCGTTCCCGCGCGTCAGACACTTTGCGCCAATGCTGCTGGCAGGCGGCGCCCTGCCGCTCAGCCTGATCGCGGCCTACAACCTTTGGGCGGTTGGATATCCGGCGGGCGCTTACGGATTTGTCGTCAACGCGTGGTTCTTTCGCTACGAGCTGTTCTCCGGCTTTGCCGGCATGCTGATCAGCCCGACACGCGGACTATTCGTCTTCTCTCCATTTCTGCTCTTCCTTCCGTTCTGGGCGCCAAAGGCTTTGCGCGATCCCGAGATGCGCCGGCTCACGATCGCCATCGGCGCCGCTTTCGTTCTGCTCGTGCTGGTTTACGCGAAGGTAGACTGGCGACAAGGGTTTTCGTGGGGGCCGCGCTATCTGACGGACACGCTCCCGCTCCTGCTCTGGATCATGATCCCGGGGGTTAACGATCTGGCCGGTGCGCGGCGTGCGGCGTTTATTCTGACGTGCGTGGCCTCGGTGGCGATCCAGATTGTTGGCGCCTTTTGGTATATCGGCACCAGCGATGTCGCAATCTATGCGATTCCCAGCGGACCCGGCGAGATGAAAGCCGCCTGGGACCTGCGCAACATTCCATTCCTTGCAGAATTGAGTCACGCTGGAGCGCCCGCCGAGTTGCTGACTGAGGTGCGAGGCTCCATCGACGATATGACGGTTCGCGACAGCGAAATCGATCTCACCGGATGGGCGGCTGCCGGCAACCGCAGCCCCGATGAAGCGATCGCTCTCCTCGATGGCGAACGCGTGGCAGCCACCAGTAGTTTCGTCGATCGACCCGATGCCAGTCGCGCTCTGAACGCATCCGCTCCACTGGGATGGAGCCTTACAATCCCAACGCCCGGGCTCGCCGCCGGCGAGCATGATGTTGCCGTCGTCGTGCGGGCAAATAACAGGGGCGACCTGCAACTTCTCGCTCAGCGGCGCTTCAGCATACCGGTCCGGCCGTAATATGCCCCGCGCACGATGAGATATCGTGAATCCAGGTAACGAACGACCCAGGCCCTGAAATATATAGCTTCCGCATGGACGCAAAGACCGCCGTTTTCACAGTCATAGCAAAGAACTACCTTCCGCAGGCACGCGTGCTCATGGCATCGGCCGCGGAGATTCATCCCGAATGGGAACGGTTCGTCGTGCTGGTGGACGAAGTGAACGACTATTTCGATCCGGCGGCGGAGAACTTCACGCTCGTTTTATCCAGCGAGCTTCCCATTCCCCGATCGCGCTGGTTTCATTTCAAGTACTCAACTCTCGAACTGTGTACTGCGGTAAAACCCTATAGCTTTGAGCACCTCTTCCGGAGTCATGGCCTGGATCGTATCGTGTATCTCGATCCCGACATCCGAATTTACTCCCGGTTTCAGAGAGTAACCGACGCTCTGGAGACTGCGGATATCGTTCTCACCCCGCACCTGACATCGCCCCTTGACGACGACATGCGGCCCGGCGAGATTGATATTCTTCGCGCGGGTGCTTATAACCTGGGGTTCATCGCAATCGCGTGGCGTCCGGTGGGAGGAGACTTTCTTCGGTGGTGGCAGCAGCGGCTTTACGACCACTGTGTAGTCGATCTGCCGCGTGGTCTATTTGTCGATCAGCGATGGATTGATCTCGCGCCCGGCATGTTCGAAAGTGTTTCTATCATTCGCGATCCGGGATACAATGTCGCCTATTGGAATCTGTCGCATCGAGTTATTTCTCACGAGGGACCGGATAGCACTTATAAAGTTGCTGAATCGCCACTGGCCTTTTTCCACTTCAGCGGCTACGATCCGGAGCAGCCTGATCGCCTGTCGCGCCATCAGAACCGGTTCAGCATCGATGACCTTCCACCGGCAACGCAACATCTTCTCACCGCCTACCGCGACGCATTGATCGTTTCGGGCTACATGACCTGCAAGGCGTGGCCAAACGTATTTGAGTTCTTCGCAAATGGCACCCGCATTCCGGATGCCGGCAGACCCGTTCACCTTGAAGCTCCCGAACTGCTGCAGTCGATCGAAGATCCGTTCTCCGATGCAGGGTTCAAAGCGTTCATCGATACCTGGAACAGTCCCCTTGACGACGAACATTCACGCACCGGAATCTCTCGGCTGGTCTACCGGATTTACCGCACAAGATCCGACGTACAGTCCGCCATGCCGGACATCTTCGATGGGCATTACAGAGCCTTCGTCGAGTGGGTGCTGAGCCGCGGACGCATCGAACACGGCCTGGGCGACATCTTCCTTACAACCCTGGTTCAGGCAAGAGAAACAACGAGCAAGCATCAAAAAGCCCGCACATGGCCGGAAGCATCCCGCCCGGATGAACTTACCGATGACCTGAAAGGCAGCGGAAGCAGTGGTCCCCGGCTGCAGTTGACTCGACTGGCGGTGTCCATCTACAATTCGCGCCCGGAACTGCAGCGATACTTTCCGGATCCTTGTGGCCAGGATAGCGTTCGATTTCTCGTTTGGCTCCTGACGTACGGCCGCAAGGAGCACCACCTTTCTCCTGCTAATCTCGCCCCGCTAAAAGCGCAATGGAGATCCGTTCTCTCCGGATTACCCGACCGGCGAGCACGAGCTCGCTACGAACTTGTTCGGCGCGGGATGAGCGTTTCGATTCAGGTCAGGGAAGCTGTGCAGCGTCTGACTGCGTGGCGTGCACGATCGGGATCGCATCATGCTGCAATCCCACAGAAGCCGGAGCCTCCGCTGATCCGCCAATACGGCGTGAACCTCGTCGGCTACTTCCAGTCTGAAACCGGCGTAGGACAAACCGTGCGCGCCGCCCGTCTCGCGCTGCAATCGGCGTCGGTTCCGCTCAGCCTGTGCCGTGTGCCGGACTCCGGCCCCTGCCGCCAGCTCGATAATTCAGCTGGCGCCATGTCCGCTGTCTTTCCCTACTCCACCAATCTGTTCTACGTAAATGCGGACCAAACCCTGGTGGTGAAAGAAAGTCTCGGGGAGCCATTCTACCGAAACTGCACCAACATCGGCTACTGGGTGTGGGAGCTGGACGAGTTTCCGGACAAATGGCAAGACGCCTTCGCTCCGTATCAGGAGATATGGACCCCGAGCATGTTCTGCAGAGAGGCCGTAGCTCGCAAGACTTCGCTTCCCGTGTTCTGCTTTCCGTATTCCGTAGCGCCTGTTGTGGCCCCCGGTCTGGATCGAAGCCATTTTGGACTGCCGGCCGATAAGTTCCTCTTCCTCACGGCATTCGATGTATTGAGCGTGCCTGAGCGCAAGAATCCGCTTGCTGTGATCCGCGCCTTCGAAAAAGCATTCGGAGCGAACCCGTACTGTCAGCTGATCGTCAAAGTCAACAACGCACACGCCCGCCCCCGGTACGTTGAGATGCTTCGAAACGCCGCCACCGGCGGATCGGTTCGCATTCTCGATTCCACGTATCGCCGCGATGAAATGGATGCGCTCACCAACTGTGCCGATTGCATCGTGTCGCTGCATCGTTCCGAAGGCTTCGGGCTACTCATTGCTGAAGGGATGTATATGGGCAAGCCTGTAATCGTCACGAACTATTCGGGCAATGTCGATTTCACCCTCCCGGATAATTCTCTTCTGGTGGACTATCGGATGATTCCGGTGGGCGCCGGCAACGCCCCGTACAATCCCGCAAGCCGATGGGCCGATCCCGATGTCGATCACGCCGCTGCGCACATGAAGGCACTTGTCGAAAACGCCGATTTGCGCGGGCGGTTATCCGTTGCCGGTCAGCGATTCGTCAGGGAGAAACTGAGTGCGGAAACGCTGGGTAAGGCGATGCGGGAACGCATTGATGCCGTCTCACTGACCAAACAGATAGCGAAGGATTCGCGCTGAGAGTGTTGGAGGCGGCTCGGGGGGCTTTGAAAGCTCGCGAATCTGAGACTCCGCCGCCTGCAACATTTTGGCCGATATTTCAAGACGATCGACCTGACGCCGCAGGTGCTCCAGATAAAGCGGAGCGTGCTTCGCGAGGATGTAGCGTTCCAGCGAGGCATGCACCTCGACATCGGCGGTCTTCGAAAGCATCGATCCCGGGCACACGCGATAATCGAACGTTTCCATGTCCAGACGGAAAAGCGTGAAATCCCGCTCCAGCATCGAAAGCCATAGATCCCAATCCTCCATGCCCTGAACGGGCATCGAGCCGTCGTACCCGCCACAGGCCTGCCAGGCCTCCCGCCGAATCACCGCGCAAGCATCGATGTAGTTTCCACACAGCAATCGGTTCAGATCGGGCACGCCAACCTGAACTCGACCGGATCGGAGTCCGAACTCCATACGATCGCCGTATACTGCCATCACTGCCGGGTCTTTCGTCAGGACGTCCAAGGCAGCTTCCACAAATCCCGGTCGTAGCCGGTTATCGGCGTCGAGCGGCAGGAAAATCGGGCAACTCGCCTCCTGAACGCCTCGGTTACGCGCTGCCGCGAGGCCACGGTTGTTCTGATCGACAATGCAATACCCCGCGCCCCGCAGACGCGCGAGAACATCGACGGTGTGACGATCCTGCGAGCCATCGTTGACCACAATCAGCCGGTAGGGGATGCTGACTGAGCGTTCCACACTCGCAATTGCTTCCACAAGAAACTCGCCGTGATTAAAGCACGGAATCACAATCCCGATTTGGGGCTGCTCTGCCGAATGCGGGGCAGCAAGCGGCGGCGGCAACGGATCGCCCGAAGGAATATCCGCCGCAGCCTCCAATTCGCGCAGAAGCTCAAGGCAATCCGGGTGAACGGCAGCAGCGATTCGCGGCACTCCGGGACATGCCGACATCATCAATGAGGGATCCGCTACTTCCTCAATTCCCGTCGCGTCCAATTCGATACCGAAGCGAGATTGAACAAGTTCCAACAGCTTCTGCGGTTCGCGCATCACGGCGCCGGCATTGACAATAAACGCTCGGCCCGGATTACGCCGGGCGAATGCAAGCAGCGCGCGATTGTAGTAGCGCCAGATGCGATACGCGTATTCCGGATGGCGGAGAAACACGTCCGCCCCGAGCCGCTGCATGGAATCCGCAACATCCCAGGGAGATCGGTAGACGAAAACGTAACGGGCCTCAGGCAGTCGTCGATCCCAGAAATCGAGCAACACCGACGTGCGCGGATCCTTCCAACCCCAGCATCCAGCCGGCTCCCGGGCGCGACGCCTCGTCACAAGTGCATCCGCTTCGGCGATGAATGAATCCAGCCGATCACCATCGATGCCTGCTGAATCGGTGTCTGCTGTCCAGCCCCAGTCGGGATGCCCACTGCCTGGGTCAGGCACGGCTGCGGCGAGCATTCGCCGGTTCAAATCCAGGAACTCAAGATCCTCGAAATAACCCGGTCGATTATTAGCGTCGCCTTCCAGCATCGCCTCACCCATGCGGCAACCGCCCCGATGCAGCAACGACGCCAGCATCGACGTTCCGGACCGGTGCATACCGGCAACCACGAGAACCGGACGCCGTGCATCGGGTGACATCATACGATTATGCTAAAACGGCTGAGAATCCCACAAAGCGCTCGGCGCGACTTGTGGATCAGCCTCCTCATCGGCCTCTTTTGCTTCGGGGTCTACAACGCGAACGGCCGCGCCATCAGCGCCGGCGACGCTTATCCCGCGCGTTATCAACCCTTCGCGATCTGGGCGCACGGAACCGTATTTCTCGATCCGATTGAAACCGTCGCCTCGCAGGGACGCGAGCGCCCAACAGACTGGCAGCACCCGCACCCGGGCGCGGCTTTCTGGATGGTGCCCACGGCCAAAGGCCACGTCGTGTCGCTTTATGCGCCGGTGCTGCCCCTGCTGATCTCACCGCTGTACCTTCCGACCGTAGCTGCAGTAGCCCTGGAGGGTTGGTCTGATCAGCGGGTGGACCGGGCCGCCAGAATTATGGAGAAGCTCGTCGCCTCTTTGATAGCCGCGCTATCGGTTGCGCTGCTTTATCTGGTGTTGCGACGCCGCACCACATCCTTCGTGGCGATCCTTCTCACCGTCGCGTACGCCTTCGGTACCACTACGTGGACTATCAGCAGTCAGGCACTTTGGCAGCACGGCATGGCAGAGTTACTGATGGTTGGCCTGATCCTGTTGCTCACAGTCCCCTGCACCGCGGCACGAGCAATTGCAGCGGGACTACTCTGTGGCCTTATCGCGGGAAATCGTCCGGCCGATGCGGTGCTGGCAATGCCGCTTGGAATTTACGGGCTCGTCTGGGCGCAGAGCCGAAGAGCCGTGCTTTTTGGCGCCGCGGCGCTGCTGCCCGTTCTCGCGGTCGTTTGCTACAACCTCGCAGCCGTGGGCGCGCTCGGCGGTGCGTACCAACTCGTCGGCCACGCACAATTCTTCCGGCACGACATGTTCGCAGGACTCGCAGGCCTGCTGTTCAGCCCAACCCGCGGACTATTGGTCTTCTGTCCTTTCCTGTTATTCCTCGTCCTGACTGTGCGCAACCTGCCACATGATCCAACGAGCCGTAATCTCACGCTTGCGATGATCGCGGGCGTAGTCCTGCAGATCCTGCTTTACAGCAAGACCGATTGGCGCGCCGGAATTTCCTGGGGGCCGCGCTTCCTCACTGACCTGCTTCCCCTGCTGATGTGGCTTCTCGTGCCCGTCGTCGAAAACCTGCGCCGCGTTGGCCGCATCTGTTTCCTGATGACTGTCGGATTCGCAATCTCAATCGAAGCTGTTGGAGCATTCGCCTACACCGGTGTGACCGACGTACCGATCTACGCCGTCTCCAGCGGACCAAATCAACTAAGCGCAGCGTGGGCGTGGCGAAACGCGCCGTTCGTTGCGTCACTCTCTCAGGGGTTCGCTCCCGCAGAGATTGCTACGCCGATGCGAGGAACATTCGACCGTATCGCGCTCAATGGCGCATCGACCGACAGCATCACCGCCGGGCAGGACATTGCAGCCGAGGGCTGGGCACTTGCCGGCCACGCAACTCCTCTGCAGGTGGGGATTACGATTGACGGTCGCGACACTACTGCCGTCCGCACTTTTTTCGACCGTCCCGATGTTCGCGCTGCATTCCCGGGCACCGCTGCGTCAGGTTGGCGCATCCCGATTAAGACAGCTAATCTCGCACCGGGCATTCATCGTCTGGCGCTCTATCTTTGGGCTTCGGAAAAGGGAGACGCCTATTTCATCGCAAGGCGCACGCTCACGGTGAAGGCCGGCGCAAGCCTTGAAACGGCCATCCAGACGGCGGCTGCGCGTATTCGCGAGCATCAGCAGCATCGGGGGTATTGGCTTACCGACTTCACGCAGGCGCCGCGTTTTGAGAAGCCCGGGAAAGAGATGAACATCTACACCACCTCGATGATGGTGGACCTGCTCGATCCTCTCTCGGGTTCCGGTTTTGCCGGTGTGCTGCAACTCGCTCGTCGGCATCTGACTTCTCAAATCGAGTCCACCGGACTTGTTCGGTATCACGGTCTTCCCGACGCACCGGGAATCGGCACTCTCGGTTGCAGAATCACGCCTGACACCGACGACACCGCGCTCGTCTGGCGAATCGCGCCTGCCCCGGATCGTCACCGTTTGACGTCTGCGCTAAGCACAATCGGGAGCTATCGAACGGCAGCCGGGCTCTATCAAACCTGGCTCGCGCCCCGGGCAGCGTACCAGTGCCTGGACCCGGGCGCCGATCCGGACCCCGCGGATATCGGAATTCAGATGCACCTTCTGCAGTTGTTGCTCAAAGAGCGACCGGTGCAAGGTCACGAACTCTGCGAGGCACTGCAACGTCATATCAACGACGACGGGATCTGGGTCTACTATCGACTCACGCCCCTCGATCCGATCCTGCGACGAAGCTACCTGGAACAGGCCGGTTGCCATCTGGATCTGCCGACAGCCCGTATTCAAGCCGGGGTTCCCGGCCAGCAGATATGGCTGTCCGTAGTTAATCAGTTGTCAGGCGAGTCAAAATCCGGCGATGAGGCTACGAGTCTTTTGAACCAGCTTGCTGCCGACGACTTTGCTCTTCTGCGAAGGAACCCACCGCTGCTCTATCACAACGACGTGACGGCCACAGTGCCGCGCTACTACTGGTCTGAAGATGCGGGCTATGCGCTGTGGCTGCAGCTGGCTCAACGGGCCGCGCGTTGAGCGGCTTCAGTCAACCCCAGCGCCAGACAATCATTCGCCACCATTTCACGAACCAGCCCCGCGAAGTCCACGCTGTGCCTCCAGCCAAGAACCCGGCGGGCCTTTGAGGCGTCGCCGAGCAGCACATTCACTTCCGATGGCCGGTAAAAATCAGGATCGGTCACGACGTACTTTTGGTAATCGAGCCCCACGACTCCGAACGCCAGCTCTGCGAACTCCCGCACGGAATGCATCTCGCCTGTTGCAACTACGTAATCGTCGGGCGCGGGCTGCTGCAACATCATCCACATCGCCTCCACATACTCACGCGCATGACCCCAGTCGCGCTTCGCCTCGAGGTTCCCGAGGCGCAATTCCCCTGACTTCCCGGCGATAATGCGCGCAACGCCCGACGTTATTTTCCGTGTGACAAATTCAAACCCGCGTCGCGGCGATTCATGGTTAAACAGAATCCCGTTGCACGCGAACATGTTGTAGGCCTCGCGATAATTCCGGGTCAGATCGAAGCCGGCCACCTTGCTGATGCCGTAGCTCGAGCGGGGATGAAAACGCGTCGTCTCGTTTTGAGGCACGGTATCCGCTTTGCCAAACATCTCGCTTGAGCCCGCGAAGTAAAAGCGGCACTCCGGCGCCAGGTTTCTCACCGCCGCCAGCAGATGATGCGTGCCCGTGATGTTCGTGTGCAGCGTGGAAAACTCATCATCAAATGAATAACTGACGAAGCTCTGGGCCGCGAGGTGATAGCACTCGTCCGGGCGACACTGCTGCACCACCTGGTGCAGGCTCGCATAGCTCTCAAGAGACGCTGAATGAAGCCTGAGCTTCGCGCGACTCTCCTTCAGCCGCCTCAACCGATTCTCCGGATCCTCCAGCGCAACGCGCCGGATGATGCCGTGCACTTCATATCCACGCGCCAGCAGAAAGTCCGCAAGATAGGAACCATCCTGGCCCGTGATTCCTGTAATTAGTGCTCGCCTCGTCATGGCGCTTTCACCCTATCACTGCGACGATCATGACGACTCCGACAATTGCGTAAAGCATCCGATAGCGCACCTGTAAGCGGCGGATGTTCGCAAAGCTGAGCCCGTCGCGCCAGGTGCGCGCCGTCCACCAGAAGTGGATCGGATAGAGGCACGCGATGACTTTGAGAATGCCGGGCAGAGCGCCCTGCATCGCCAGCACAAAGAGCAGAACATCGGCTGCAGTAAAGAGCACGAACCCGGCGACGAAGCTCTTCGCCCGCCCAAAACGCACGGCATTCGTCTGAATCCCGTTGCCCCGATCGCCTCGCCAATCCCGCGCCTCATGAGTCAGGTGCCCGGCCGCGAACGTCAGCGCAAAAAAGCTGCCGATTCCGATGCCGCGCGCATCAACCGCGTGGAACACTGAATACCCGAGCAGGAAATGCAGGAGCCCGCCGCTCAGATGAAGTGCGGAACTCGCCAGCGGCACGCCCTTCATGCTGAACCACGGAGCCGAATAGAGTGCGCTGATCGATGTCAGCGCCACCGCAATCCATATAGTCGCCGCGCGAAACGGAAGCAATAACAGGAAGGTGACGACCAGCAGTGCCCCGCAAACAACGGCCACCAGCCCGTGCGATATGCCGCGTGTCGTAAAAACGTCGACGGCGCGGTTCGGATCGCGAAGATCGGTATGGGCGCCGGCCCAATCGTTGAGCACAAATACATGCGCCACCAGAAAGCAGCTGGCCGCCAGCAGCAACAGCAACGCCGGGCAATTCGCCTTCGAGAAATGGCCCATTGCGAACAGGGCGCCCATAAAAGGAGTGCCCTGAAGCAGGAAAACTTCATCGAGCCGGATACAGGACAAATAGCGCCTGAACCGCCCGTCCAGCGCCTCATCAGCCGTCGCCGTTTTCTCCATGACTCGTATCAGTGAGGAGAACCCTCAGCCCTCTGCAACAGCAGGCCGCGATCCCCACCGCATGATACCTTGAACTCAGCCTTCCCTCATGTGGACCGGTCACTATTGGTTCGTCCTCCGGCAGCTTGTCTGGAAAGATTTCAGAATTCGTTATCGGAACATGTCGCTCGGAGTTCTTTGGTCCATCCTGAACCCGATCGTCATGATGTCCGTCATGACTTTCGTCTTTACCCGCGTCTTCGTTTCGCCCATCCCTCATTTCCCGGTCTTCCTGCTCTGCGGTCTGGTGCCGTTCAACTTTTTTACGCTTGCATGGGCGACGGGCACCGGCGCTGTGGTGGACAATGCGACGATGATCCGAAAGGTGCTCGTTCCCAGAGAGATCCTGCCTATTGCGAGCGTCCTTTCCAACTGCCTCCATCTGGGTATTCAGATCCTGTTACTGCTTGCGCTCGTAATCGCCACGGTGGGAATCAGCATTCAGTGGCTGTGGTTACCTCTGCTCTGGTCATTTGAAATTGTTTTCGTGTGCGGCCTCGCGATGATATCCTCGGCGGTCAGCGTGTATGTTCGCGACACGCGCTATGTAGTGGAATCGATCAACGCAGTTCTGTTCTGGCTGGTTCCCATCTTCTATTCTTTCGCCTCTGTTCCTCAGCGTTACGCGGAAATTTACTCCTATAATCCAATCGCAGCGCTGGTGCTTGCACTGCGCAACGTATTGCTGGATCACCATGCCCCCTCCACCAGTCTTTTGTTAAAGCTCGCGCTGGTGTCGGTCGCCATGTTCGCGGCCGGATGGCACATATTCGGCACGCTGAAGCGCGGTTTCTACGATCACCTATGACCGCGCCCGCACTGATCGAAGTCAGCCACGTCTCAAAGGCATTCGACCGGCACGCCGGCCAGAGACTGCTCCGCGAAAAGATCGGCGACTGGCTTCATCCCGCACGTCGCGAGAGGCACTATGCTCTTCGCGACGTGTCTTTCCGCATCGGCGAGGGCGAGTCGGTGGCTTTTATCGGCGCAAACGGGGCAGGAAAGAGCACAGCGCTGAGCCTGGTGGTACAGCTAACCCATCCCACCACCGGCACCGTGAAGGTCCGGGGACGCGTCGCTGCCCTGCTTGAACTCGGTTCAGGTTTCCACCCGGATCTGACAGGCAAAGAGAACATCTTCGTGAATGCCGCGCTGCTTGGCCTCTCCGAAGCGGAAACCAGGGCGCGCTTCGAGGAGATCGTCGCGTTTTCCGAGATCGGAGACTACATCGGGGAGCAAATCCGCGTCTATTCAAGCGGCATGCTGATGAGGCTGGCCTTCTCCGTTGCCGTTCACGTGAATCCCGCAATCCTTGTAGTCGATGAAGTTCTGGCAGTGGGCGACGCCCAGTTTCAGGAAAAGTGTCTCCGCCGGGTTAGCGAACTCCGAACCCGCAACACAACCATGCTCTGTACCTCGCACAGTGCCCGCATGATCGCCGACTTTTGCGAGCGAGCCATTTGGCTGGATAAAGGTCAGGTCCTCATGGATGGGGCAGCCGCGGATGTGCTCAGGGCATATAGCGCGCACGGCGCGTCCAGCCGCTTGTGAAGTAATAAGTTTTCAGATCTGGATGTAGCTGCCGACATTCCACCGTGAGCGCACAGTCAATCGCGGGTTGGTCTTTCAACATGATCGACCACCAATACATCCACGGGCGCCTTTTCCGGCCTTAGTTCCAGACCGAGCCGTTCCCGGAGAGATGTGAAGAGCGAAGGCGAGAAGTCGGGATCCGCGGGCAGATCATTCGGACCGTTAAGCAGCATGGCCGGAATCGGAAGGCGAAAATCGTAGACTCCTCTGAGACCGGTCTCATCAATGACGGGACGGCCGGCTACGATCTTCAGTCTCCAGGTGAGCAGGGATATCGGCGCCGACCGAAATGCGGTATCGGGATTTCCGGGTTCGGATGGGCCTACGTACGCTGAACGCCTGCCAACAGCCTCCGTCAGTTTCGGGCCGCCACGGGAGATAACGAGCGCGAAAACATTCATCGGCCTCTCTTCGTGGTGCACAACGAGCCGGAACCGTTCCGCAAGCAGCGTCTGGAGCATCAGCATGGCCTGAGTTCTCGTTGTGCCGGAAGGCGCCTGCGCCACGATTGTGAAGCGCTCACTCTTCAGCCAGGGCGGAGCGGCGATCTGATAATTCTCGCGAAAATGGCCGTCCACCTGATAAGCCGATTCCAGGCAGTCGAGGAGGCTGACATTGGAATAGTTCAGGCGGCCGTGGTCGATATTCTGGCGGGAGCCATGCGTCCGTCCAGGGTCTTCCGGCTTAACAGAGGCGACATCGAATGCAGGCTGCTGGGCGCGGCTCGCCAGAGGAACGAGCACCGCGAGAGCCGCCAGCAGGGTCCTGACATGAAATCCGGTCATTTGTAAGCCCCTATTGTCTCGGCTGTGGCGGAGAGATCACATCACATAATATCTTTAACTTGTAAGTAGCAAATTCTTCCGTCTCATTCTGACCGCGCCTGCTCTATGCGACTTCGCCTGGCAATGCTTCTGCTGTTGCCTGCAGCCGTGCGGGGTCAGGACGCGGACGCGCTTGTTCGCGAGTTATTACCGCATCTCCGCATAACGGCAGGAGCGTGGCTGAAGGCGGCGCAGGACGCGTCGGCGACAAGGCCATCACTGAATGTGCTCATCCGCGATCTGCGCACGAATCCGGTTCCTGGTCTACCCTCCATCGGCGAAGTTGCCGGTGTCACGATTTCAATCCTGCCGCAGGGCGGTAGTTCTGTCCGCATGACAGGACACATGGCCGCAGGCGTGCTCGTCAGTCCACCGCGATGTCTCGCAATCCAGGTCTGGAATCATGAAACCTTCTGCGTTACTCTTCCTTCTGCCGGCTGCGGCGGCATTTGCTCAGTTTAACGGAGCCCCGCCGGTCGTTACCCTGAATTTTCAAAACCCCGTCAACGTCTACGGAGGCGGCGGCAGTAATATCGACCTGAACAATCCCGATGACGTCAACGTGAAGTTCACCAGAGCTCTTGCTACCGCGGGGCCGGACAGCACCGTCATACTCGCATCCGGGACTTATATGATGGGGAATTCCGGCGGCCCGGTCCTTGTAAACAACTTCAACGGCCACCTGATCTTTCAGGCCGGGGCGAAAATCGTCCTCACCGATAACACTCAAACGGGAATTATTTTCACCGGCGGGTCGCCGCACGTCACCGGCATGAACATCACCTATCAGAATCTGCCGACCACGGTGACTGGCCAGTACATGGCAATCTTTCGCGGGACGCAGGATGCTGTACTGGAAGACGCGATGATCGTCGGGTCGGGCGCTGTGGGACTGCAGTTTGTGGATTCGATTCGTCCGAAACTGCACAACGTCGTTGTCACGAATACCATGCGCGGCGGTGTACAGATTCAGAACTGTCGCAACGCATCGATCGATACTCTCTCAACGGATTCCACGGGCGACGATGGACTCGCGTTCATCAACTACACCTCCGACCCAAATCCATGGACCGGCGCGACAGCAACGAACGTCACGATCAACAACTCGCAGGGCTCGGGAATCAAGGTAGCCGGACAATCCGACGTCACCGTGGATGGGTTCGTTGTGGATGGAACATCTGGCAGCGGTGTTTTTTGCCTCACTGACAGCGCATACGGAACTGCGAATGCCGATCGGACCTCGTTCAATAACGGCATTGTCCGCAACGCGGGCACAGTGAGTCCGGCAAGTGTGGCGTCCGGGCTTGAGTACCGCAATGTTACCAGCTGTTCGTTCAGTAATATCCAGGTGTTTGGGTCAGCGTCAACCACGATCGCGGTTCCTGGCGTGGCCGGTTCGGCGCCTTCCGGTTCGGTGGTGCTTTCCAATATCCGGGTTGCAGGAACTGGAACGCAGAGTGGCGCGGATGGGTTCGATGTAGGAGCCGGTTTACTTTCGATCAGCAATTGCACGTCGGAGAACGCGCCCGGCACGGCATTCAGCTTCAGCGGCGGTGGCGTTCTGAAGGCCTCGAATCTCACTGCGATGAATGCGTCGCAGTCGAATTCGCTACATCAGGCTTTTTGGTTCGGTGGCAGGGGATTCTCGGCTGCGAACGGTCTGGTAATAGTCGACACTCAATCGTTTCCTACAGGGTACGTGATTGGCGGGACGCCGGCTCAGACGGGAGTCATCGACGGCGTCATTACCCATTTTTCCAACGGCATGATGCCGACATATGCATTTCTGCCCGGCACTATCGACCTGTACAACGCTCACAGCAGGTAAGCGCAGGCCGGGTAATTCGTTCCCGTGCTAGAATCGGGACCGTAATTGCCCGGCCATGTACTCCCGGGTCGACAGAGACTCCGCCTGGTCTGACTACGGGAGAGAGGCAATGCACCGAAACATTTTTCTGAAACGCACTATTGCGGGCGTTATGCCTGCGTTCGCTTTTTTCTGCTGTTTGCTCGAAGCTCGTGAGCCTGTGCGGACGCGGCATGCGATGGTTGTGGCGTCGCATCCAGCCGAGCAGGCGGGCGTAGATATTTTGAAAAAGGGCGGCAATGCGGTCGATGCCGCTGTGGCCGTGGGCTTCGCTTTGAACGCGGCCTATCCATTCGCCGGCGCGATGGGCGGCGGCGGATTCATGACGATTCGCATGGCCGATGGCACGGCAACATTCATCGATTTTCGCGAAGAAGCGCCGGGCAAGGCATCGAAGGATATGTACCTGGATGCAAGCGGCAATCCCACGCGCGAAAGCGCGCAGGGATGGCGCGCATCCGGCGTGCCCGGAACGGTGCGCGGCTTTGAACTGGCGCAGAAAAAGTATGGAAAGCTGAAGTGGTCGGAGGATCTTGCACCCGCAATTACGATGGCGACGAAGGGATTCCCCGCCCCTTACGCACTTGCGGAGTCGTTGCGAACGGCGCGCAGTCTCGCGAACAATCCGGAATCGAAGCGCGTGTTCCAGCGCGATGGGAAGTTTTATGAGCAGGACGATATCGTCACGTTTCCGGACCTGGCTCGGACTTTGACGCGAATTGCAGAGAAGGGTGCGGATGAGTTTTATCTGGGCGAGACCGCGCACGCACTGGCGGCTGCGATGGAAGCCAATGGCGGACTAATTACGCTCGACGACCTGAAGAATTACAAGGCTGTGGAGCGCACGCCGCTGACGGGCAACTATAGAAACTACACGGTAATCACGGCGGCGCCGCCGAGCGGGGGTGGCCTCGGCATTATTCAGATGCTGGGGATGCTCGAAGGTAGCGGCTATGAGAAGGGCGGATTCGGATCCGCGTCGGCCCTGCATTACGAAGCTGAGGTAATGCGGCGCTTTTACGCGGATCGCAGCCAGTATCTGGGCGATCCCGATTTCGTGAAGAATCCGATTGCAGGTCTGCTTGATCCGGCCTACATCGCGAGCCGCCGCGCATCGATCGATCCGGCACATGCCACCCCGAGCAATGTTGTCGGCCCGGGCAAGCCGGCCGGCACGGAGAGCAGCGAGACCACGCATTTCGACGTTGTGGACGAGCAGGGCAATGCAGTGTCGGTTACGTTTACGCTCAATGGCGGCTATGGCAACGGCATCACAATTCCCGGCCTTGGCTTCCTGATGAACAACGAAATGGACGATTTCACAACGAAGCTCGGCGCCGCGAATCTGTTTGGGCTCGTGCAGGGCAAGGCGAATACGATTGCGCCCGGCAAGCGTCCGCTGTCATCGATGGCCCCAACGATTGTTCTGAAAGACGGTAAGCTTTTTGCCGTGCTTGGGGGGCCGGGTGGTTCGCGCATTCCGTCGGCGATTCTACAGGCTTTCGTCGACGTGGTGGATTTCGGTATGAACGCGCAGGATGCCGTGGATGCCCCCCGTATCCATCATCAGTGGATGCCGGATCGGATCACGATGGAGCATGGACTTTCGCCCGACACGGTGGAACTGCTGAAAGCCCGCGGGCATGATGCGCGTTATGAGAGTGGTCCGGTTACAGCTGAGGTCGAGATGATTCTGATCGATGGCGGATGGCTGCAAGGCGCGGGCGATCCTCGTCGTTCCGGAACTGCTCTGGGTTACTAAACTTCGGAACGAACCAGACCGAGCGGCGGCGCCGGCTGATAGCCGGGGAACACGCGCGTGAAATCGTCCTGCCCGAGTTGGGTGTGAATGAGTTCGCTGAGCACAGTGCGGAAATCGGTGGTTACAGCCAGGTCGCGGCCCTCGTTCAGCTGTTCGCGTTCCAGACCTGGCCACTGACCATAGACCTTTCCGCCGCTGACCTGCCCGCCGAGCACCATCATGACGTTGCCGTGCCCATGATCCGTGCCGCCGGTACCGTTTTCCTCGGCGGTGCGGCCAAATTCCGACATCGTCACGATCGCGATGTCTTCCATGCGATCGCCCATATCCGTATAGAACGCCGATAGCGCCGCACCGAACTGGCGCAACATCTGATCGAGTTGCGGCTGCTCATTGGTGTGATGGTCCCAGCCATCGAGTTCCGCAAAGGCGGCTTCCACACCTACATTGGCCTTAATCAGCCGCGCGATCTGCTGCAGGTTGCGCCCCAACTCGCCCGCCTGGGCGTATGCATTGTTGAATTGCTGACCCTGCTGATTGAGATTGCGAATGATCTTCAGAGCCGCGAAGGCGTCTTTGCCGCTGGCGCCGAGGCGTGTGTCCGCGGTAGCGCCGTAAAGGCTTTCCAGGACGCTGGTGGCGTTCTGGTTGCCCAGCTGAAACTGCTGGCCGTTGATGGCAATGGCCGGGCGGTCTCCGCGCAGGGTTCGCGGAACCTGCGCGTTCAGTGCAATCGCGCGAACAGGAGATGTGCCCAGTTCGACGGCCGGCAGGGCGCGATTCAGCCAGCCATCGCTGAGCGCTTTGCCTGTCGAGCCCGATTCCATGTAGTCCTGCGCATCGAAGTGCGAGCGCGAGGGATCGGGCGAACCGGCGGCGTGGACGATTGCAAGTTGCTTCTTATCCCAGAGCGGCTTGAGCGTCGTGAGCGCGGGATGCAGGCCGAAGTGGCCATCAAGATCGATTGCGCCATTCGGCGATCCCGGAGCCGCGATGCCGATTGTCGGGCGCAGTTGCGCATAGCGTTTCTCCGCGAACGGGACGACGATGTTGAGGCCGTCCGCCGCGCCGCGCTGGAAGAGCGCGATCAGGATTTTTTTCCGCTCCCCTGAGCCCTCGGCCGCGCGAGCCAGCCAACCGGGCGCGGAGCCCATGCCCGCCATTACGATGGCGGAGCCACGAACGAAGATGCGTCTGCTCAGCATGGCGGTTATCTCCTGTTGAATTCGGGGGAGCTTAGAACGAGAGCGGCGAGTTCGCGTCCCAGGAGCGGCCGGTTTGCTTCGGTTCTTGCGATAGCGTCAGCCAGTTCCGGGGAGGGAGAATGACCGAGCAGCATCTGTGGAGTAGCGGCAGATACGTCGACACGAACGCCGGGAACCTGACTGTTTACGATTGAGTTGAGGAACGCGATGCGGCCAAGCAAATCGGAAGTACCGAGCCAGCCATCGCCGGTCAGCGGATAACCATTGGGCTCGACTTTTCCGTAAAGGGGTTCGCCGAGGTCGGCAACCTTCTGAACTGCGGTGAACGTATCGGTCACTTCAGCGCCGGTGGCGCGCAATGCACTCACGATCAGCTCGAAAGGCGACTTGACCTTGGCCTGCCATGCACCTTCGGAGTTAAATTCCGGCGATGCGATCATCGACTGCATCACCGCGCGAAGATCGCCATCAGTCTTCAGGAAAACCGCAGCCATGCGCTCCACCAGCGCGGCGGGCGGATCATCCGAAACAAAACGCTGTGCGAGCTGACGCGAGATGAAATGGGCGGTAGACGGATGGCGCACAAGAATATCGATCGCCTGAGTGCCATCGTTCTCGCCCCCGCCAGCCGGAATCTTGTGGCCGAGAATCGTCTTCTCGCCTTTATCGTGCATGAAATCGACATAGGCAAAAACCGGGTCTTCCGCGCGATGGACGGTCCATCCAGTGAGAGATCGCGCAAGCTCGATCACATCCTGCTGCGTGTAGCCGCCTCCCACGCCAAGCGTGTGAAGTTCCATCAACTCGCGCCCGAAGTTCTCGTTGAGGCCATGTGGCGTGCGCGAAACCGGAGGCGGCGCCGAACCCATCATCATCTGATTCAGGTTCATGGGCGGGGCGAATGGCCCGACCTTCATGCGGGTCTCGCTGTCGTCGGCCGTCGATTCCCAGTTGTCGAGGTAGTAGAGCATCGCGGGATGCCTTGCAACGGCCAGCACCAGATCGCGAAAACGCCCCAGGACGTGCGGCCGGATGGCTTTGTTCTCGTAATCGGCGAGCAGAGCACGGTAAGCGTTGTCGAGCGGAATCACCGTCTTGTTCTCATACACATTGAAATGGTTGAGCCAAAAGTCGGTCAGAACCTCTTCGAGTTGCTTGCCGGAGTAAACCGCGCGGAAAACCTTCGCTTCCTTCAGGTCGCCTGAGATCAGTTGCTGTGGATTTCGCCATTCGAGCCCAACGCGGCGCAGTTCCGGCGCGCCCGCGGTCTGGTTAGGGCCCAGTGCCAGCGCCATCTGGCGGCGCTTCTCCGGCTCGAGCTCGTTGTAAAGTGCCATCAGCTGCTCGGGACTACCCCGGCGAGCGGTCATGATCTGCTCGGGCGTCGTGAGGATCTCTTCGAGCGGCGGATTGAGCTTGCGATTCAGCGCCTGCCTCTCGGCAATTTGGGCGTTACGGTAAGCCTCGAGCTCTTTGGCGTAATCCGGCAACGCCTGCAGCCGGGCGTTGCCAAGCATTGAGAGAACCTGCCCTCGCTTTGAGGAATCAAGCGCAGCGAGCACTGCCCGGCGATCCTCGGCGGTCCCGTTCAGCAGCTTCTGCAACTGATCCTGCGGAACCAGCGAGCTCATCTGCGCCGGCTTATTCAGCATGTTCATCTGAATCTGCTGCGGCGAGATGGTGAACTTCCGCGCCACATCAATCGGCTCCATCCGCAGGGTTTCGAGCGGCTTCAGCTTCGCCTCAAGCAAGGGATCGTCGGGAATTCGCTCGGGATGAAGCTGCTGATCGATCCATTTCTCCACGCCCATGCGGCGCACCAGTTCGACGTCGCCGGGCCGGGGTCCGAACGTCAGACGGTTCAGAACATGGACGATCTGGCGGTCGCCCGTCAGTTTGGAGTCAAAACGACCAGCGGCGAAGCCGATGAAACAAATGAGCGGCAGTAACACCGCAACAGGCCGGAAGCGCGCGATCACAGGGCGGACCATCTCCTTCAATCGGATAGCTGCCTCATTATACGCCGGATTCCGGGGGAAGGTTACCGGCTGTAACCAACTGGAAGCGCAGGGCTAATGTCGCATGGATTTTTTTTAACTGAAACCTTATTGATACCGGGTAACATTGCGCCGTCAAAATCGGTCTGATAGTATCGGTAAGGCAAGGAAAGTGAGTCCCTCTCGCTCGCCCCGCCTGACGGATCATCTTCAAAATTTCCCATCCATGGAGTGCAAGCAGCAACTTTAATGAGCTTTACCGTTTTTTTGGGCAATCTGCCCACCTGGGTCACCGCCGACGACATTAAACAATGGCTGACAGCGGAAGACCTTGTATCGGATTCGGTCAAGGTAATCCGGAACCACGAGACGCAGGAATCCAAGGGATTCGCGTTTGTTGAGGCTCCGACTGCCGACGAAATGCAGGCGATCATTCGCAGATTCGATCGCGCCCCCCTCGAAGACAAGATTTTGCGAGCTAACCCGGCGCAGCCGACCAAGGGTCCGGTTGGCGCTCGTGGCGCTGCGGTTCCCGCTGGCGCGGCACGTTCCGACGCCTCGCGTGGCGGACGCAGCGACCGTCGCCCGAGCGGCAGCGGTGGCGGCGCACGGAAGCGCGAAAACGAACCGAAGTCCGCGTTCGCGACCGAACTCGCCAAGGCCCTGTAAGCTTAGGCTCTGTCAGCTTCTCGCCGTATAGCCGGGAGGCTCCTGGGGGGCTCCGTTTCTGTGCACACCTGTGCCGACTCCGACACAGGCAGCACGGCTGCCGATTAGCCGTTTTTCGGTCATTTTCCGGGCATTTCGCTGTGTTCCCGGCCGGGACGCAGACGTGCAATACTGTTTGCCGAAGCCCCATATGCCTCGCGCCTTCCGCTTCGCGCTTGTTCTGCTGGCCGGGACTGGTGCGTCGTTCTTTCCAACCCCCGCGCGCGCCGACCAAACCCTGGTCCGGATGCTGGCGGAATCCAATATCAACCAGCAGTATGTAGTAGAGAGCGTTTCCATTTCCGGGGTGGAAGTGGAGCGGGTACATGACGCCAAGATCTCCACCAGCCTGCGGCAACGGCTGTCTTCGCTGATCGGGCGTCCGTGCGACATGTCGGCGCTGGGTGATCTTGCTGCCCGACTGCGCACCGCCCTGCATCTGCAGGATGTGAAGCAGCGCCTGCTGAGAGGCAGTTCGCCGGATCGTGTTCGGGTGGACTTTGAAGCGGTCCGGCCGGATTTCACCTACGATCTTTCCGTGCCGCGTTTTCTTTACAGCTCGAATCAGGGCTGGACCACTGAGGTCAACGGGACCATTCATTTGCGCCGGCATTCCATCGCGGTGGGTCTGGGGAGCAACGGTGACGATCTGGCCGAGCGGTTTACGGGCTTTTCCACTCGCTACGAAGACTCCCACGTATTCAGCGACCGGATTCGATTTGCCTTCGACGTGGAGGGCTATCACGATCAGTGGAATCCGGCCACGCGGGCGGCAGCCGAAGTAAACCAAACCGCGGCAGGCGCGTCTAACGCTTATTCGCTCTACCGAACCCGGCGCAACATCGCTCCCACGCTCACGTTTGCGGTGACCCGGGCGGTTTCAGTGTCGCTCGGGGCGAGTTTCGAGAGGATGGAGATGGAAGGCCCCTCTCCGGCGGGCAACGATATGTCGATGAGCGCGAATACGGCTACTGCGGAGGTGGATTTTGGCTACACGGCCGAGGGTGCCGCGGTTACGCAGCGCTGGGACGCCCGCATAGCAACCCGAATAACCAGCCACGAACTGGGCTCCGACTACAGCTACCGGCGGCATACCCTGGCGGTCCGGTATCAGTGGAAGTCAGGGCGACATACCATAACTGATCGGCTGGTGGCTGGCGCGATCACCGGCAATGCGCCTCTGTTCGAACGCTTCTCGCTGGGGAACAGTTCTACGTTACAGGGTTGGGACCGATACTCGATCGATCCGCTGGGCGGAGCCCGAATGGGTCACAATTCCGTCAGCTACGGCACCCAAATGCGGCAGGGCGTGGCGGAGGTCTTTTACGATTCAGGGTTGATCGGCGGAACCGGCGCCGGGAGCGGTGGCGGCTCGCGGTGGGGAAGCCTTCGGCACTCCGCGGGGTTCGGCTATCGCCAGGGTATCTTTAACGTAGCCATGGCGTTTGCGCTCAACGATGGGCGTTTCTCGCCCGTGTTTATGGCTGGGATGAACTATTGATATCGCGCCGTTCCGGCCTCGCGTGGTGTGCGGCCCTGGCGGCCGCCGGTTTGGTGTGCGCCTATGCCATTGAGTACAATGCGCTGCGGCTGAACCCCAGGCTGGAGGGCGATCTGCTGCGGGTTTCGGCGCCGAATTTTAGCTTTTTGTCCGGCAAGTCGCTCGAACGGCTGAAGGATGGCGCGTCAGTAGCATTCATCGCCCAACTCACGGTTTCCAGTTCTCAGAATTATGTATTGCCGGACGCCCGTTCCGTCGCGCGATTCGCAGTAAGTTATGACATCTGGCAGGAGCGTTTTTCCGTCACGAGGTTTTCTGAGAGCAAACCCGGCCGCGCTCTGGACGCAAGAGGCTCGGTTTCGCATCTGACCGGCCCTGCCGCGGAAGCCTGGTGCCTGGAAAATCTGGCGATCGGCAAGTCCGAATTGCCCGGTGATCGGCCGTTCTATGTCCATCTGGATCTGCGCGTGGAAGATCCCCGCGATCAAGCGGGCGTGATCGGCGATACCGGCATCAGCATAGCCCGGCTCGTCGATATCTTCAGTCGCCCGGTTCGCGAGAAGCAGGTCCACTGGCTCCTCGACAGCGGCCCCGTGCGGCTCGACGAAATAAGTAAGGGGGCGCACGGGTGACTCTGCGCACTCGGCTGGCGCTGGTCTTCATCGCAGCCACGCTGGTGCCTCTGGGACCCACCATCTGGCTGACGACGAATCTCTTCGAGCGCAGCCTGGCGCCCGTCGATCAGCTCGATTCTGTCTCGCGCGCCCTGGAAATCACCGGGCGGCAGTATTATCAGCAAGCTTCTGAACGGTTAAAGGTCGATGCCCAGGCCGGACGCGTTGCGGCGCACGTTTACTCGGGTGCGAATCTGCCGGATGCGGTGCGGGAATTCCGTGACAGCAATGAGCATGAGCGATTCGCGATTGCAGGCGATGGCGGTTCTGAACTGCGGTACCTGGTGCGCGGCGGGCCGGACGACCCGGATTCCGTGAGCGTATGGGAGCGTCCGCTCGGCATCCGTATGGACGATCTTTCGAGCCAGTATCGCGAGGCTCGCGACACCGTCACGCGCGATCTGCGCCGCGGGTACTTCCTCACATGGGGATTGCTGGTTACGCTTGTGTGGCTGGTGTCTCTGACACTGGTTTGGCTTGTGGCGACACGCTTCAGCCGTCCGATTGTTAAGCTGACCGAAGCGCTGCGCGCGCTGGCGGCCGGCGATTTCCGGATCCGCGTTCCAAATGACCGCACCGATGAGATCGGACTCGCCACGCAGGCGTTCAATCGTACCGCGACGGAGCTGGAGCAGAGCCGCGACCGGCTTGTTTATCTGACGCAGCTGGCGAGCTGGCAGGTGCTGGCGCGCAAGATGGCGCATGAGGTGAAGAATTCGCTCACACCGATTCGCCTTACAGTTGAAGAAATGGTTGCCCGCGAGAGTGCGCCGGCGGGCGACGCGCGACGAGCATTTCTGGAGCAGGCTGCGGATATCGTTGTGGATGAGATCGAGTCGCTCGAGCGACGCATCCGGGCGTTTTCGGAGTTCTCTTCGGAGCCGCCGGTTTGTCCCGAGCCTCTGGATGTCGCGGCGATTGTTGAAGAGCGCATTGCGTTCCTGAAGACGGCGCATCCGGAAGTTGGGTACCTGGTGGAAGCGGCGGCAAGCACACCCAGCGCTGTTGCGGATCAGGACCTCGTTAAGGGCATTCTGGTGAATCTGCTGGAGAATGCTGCGGAGGCGGCAGGCGAGGGCGGGCGAATCCTCACGCGTGTGGCGCAGATGGACGATCGCGTCGCCATTGAGGTTCACGACTCGGGTCCGGGACTTAGTGATCTGGCGCGTAAGTCGCTGTTCCAGCCGACCATTTCCTTCAAGAAGCGCGGGATGGGACTCGGACTGTCGATCGCGCGCAAGAGCGCCCTGCTTTCGGGCGGCGATATTCTGCCGATTGCAGGCGAACTGGGCGGCGCGGGGTTCCGTGTGCTGCTGCCAATGGGAGAGGACTATGGCCATGCGGCGCATCCTGGTCGTTGACGACGAAGAGAATATCGGGCGCTCGCTGCGTATGATTCTGGAGCGCGAGGGATACCAGGTGAATGCGGTTGGGTCGGCGTCGGCGATGCGCGCCTTTCCAGAGCGTGCCCGCATGGACCTCTATCTGTTCGATGTACGGCTGCCTGATGCTAACGGGATCGATCTGCTTCGCGAGCTGCAGGCAGCGGATATCACTGCGCCGGTCATTATGATCTCGGGCCATGCCACGATTGCCGATGCGGTAGAGGCGACGCGCGCGGGTGCATTCGATTTTCTGGAGAAGCCACTGGGACGCGACCGCGTACTCGTGGCGGTGAAGAACGCGCTGGATCAGGGCACGCTCAAACAGGAGAATAAGCGTCTCAAGGAAGCGGCCGGGCCGGGTACGCGGATGATCGGCTCAAGCCCGGTATTTGATCGCGCGCTCGATCAGGCGACGATGGCCGCGCGTTCCGACGCCCGAGTGCTCCTCGTGGGCGAATCCGGCACAGGCAAGGAACTTCTTGCCGCGCACATTCATGCCAATAGCCCGTTTGCTTCAGGTCCGTTTGTGAAGGTGAACTGTGCCGCAATTCCCGGCGAACTGATCGAAAGCGAGCTGTTCGGCCACGAAAAGGGCTCGTTCACGGGCGCGACGGCGATGCGGCGCGGCAAATTTGAGCTCGCCGATGGCGGCACACTTTTTCTCGACGAAATCGGCGACCTTCACGCGAACTCCCAGGCCAAGCTGCTCCGCGTTCTTCAGGAGGGCGAATTCCACCGCGTAGGCGGCGAGCAGACCATCCGCGTTTCGGTGCGTGTCGTCTCCGCCACCAATCGCGATCTCACCCAAATGGTGGCACAGGAAAAATTCCGCGAAGATCTCTACTACCGCGTCAGCGTAGTGCCAATCCGGGTACCCGCATTGCGCGAGCGCCCGCAGGATATCCGGCCCATGGCGGAATACTTCCTTGAAGACTTCTGCACACGCAACGGCTTTCGGCGGCGCGGCTTCGATGCCGAAGTCTGGGATGCGTTCAACGAGTACAAATGGCCTGGCAACGCGCGTGAACTGCGCAACGCCGTGGAACGCATGGCAATCCTCTCGCCGGGCGACACGCTGACCACTGCGGCAATACCACTCGAACTGAAACTGCAGCGCGAGGGTGGGCCTCGATCCAGCGTTCAGGAAGCGCGCGAATCCGCGGAGCGCGATCATGTGCTGCGCGCCCTCGAAAACGCGGGATGGAATGTTTCCGGCGCGGCGCGGGCGCTCGGGATGGAACGCACGAACCTGCACAAACGAATCCGGGCGCTGGGTCTGGCGCGCGGCAAGTGATAGCCTGATCCCGTGGCAAATCAATCCGCTCCGCGGCGGCTGGCATCACGCGTAGGTCAGCTGAAAATCGAATCGGCATTTGAAGTTCTGGTGCGTGCGCGGGCGCTCGAAAAACAGGGTCGCAGCGTCATCCACCTCGAAATTGGCGAGCCCGATTTCCCCACTCCGCCCCACATCATCGAAGCGGGTAAGCGGGCGCTCGATGAAGGCTACACAAAATACGGGCCGACTGCGGGTCTGCCCGAACTGCGTGAAGCCATCGTGCGCTACATCGCGCGCACCCGCGGTCTGACGTTCAGCCCTGATGGCGTCTGCGTGGTACCCGGCGCGAAACCGATCCTGTTCTTCACCATGCTCGCGCTCCTGGAGCCCGGCGATGAAGTAATTTACCCGGACCCTGGATTCCCCATCTATGAATCCATGATCCGCTACACGGGCGCGATTCCGAAGGCAATCCCGCTTGTGGAAAGCCGCGGCTTCTCCTTCGACCTGCAGCGCTTCCGCGACAGCCTCAGCGATCGCACCCGCATGGTGATTCTGAACTCGCCGCAGAACCCGACCGGTGGCAGTATTCCGCGCGAAGACATGGCCGAAATCGCCGCCATGCTGCGCGAGCGCGACGTAATTGTCCTCAGCGACGAAATTTATTCACGCCTCTGCTATGACGACGCGCCGGTGTCGATCGCGACATTCGACGGCATGCAGGAGAAGACGGTAATTCTGGATGGTTTTTCGAAGACCTATTCGATGACCGGATGGCGCCTGGGTTACGGCGTGATGCCGCTGTGGCTGGCCGAAGCGGTAAACATCCTGATGGTGAACTCGAATTCCTGCACAGCGGGCTTCACGCAACGCGCCGGAATCGCAGCGCTCGAGGGTCCCCAGGACTGCGTGGATCAGATGGCCGCGGAATTCCGGCGCCGCCGTGACGCAGTGGTTGCGGGCTTAAATGAAGTTCCGGGCTTCCGCTGCCCGCTGCCGCGCGGCGCGTTTTATGCGTTCGCAAATGTAGAAGGCACGGGAATTCCATCGAAGGAACTGGCGGACCTGCTTCTGAACGACGCAGGCGTCGCATGCCTCAACGGCGGCGCGTTCGGCGCCCACGGTGAAGGGTACATTCGATTCAGCTATGCGAATTCCCTCCCGAATCTGATGGAAGCCGTAGCCCGAATCAAGACTCTTTCATCACGCTGGGCATAATCGACAGCCGTGTCACCGGCCTCCGGTTTTCTTCGCAAACCACCCGCGCCACTTCTCCCGCGCGCGATCCAGCATGCCTTTGTGCTCCACAGGCGCCGGCGCGGCAACCTGTGGCAAAGCAGACGGAGGCGCGGCAACGTCTGTTACCGGCTGCACTTCGCAAGGCTTTGACGAAGCCAACCTGACGCTGTTCCCGGTCATCGTGTATTCGCGGCGTACGCGCGCACCCGTCTTATCTTCCACGCAAACGGAGAACTCGCCTTCCTTCGCAATCACCGGCAAATATCCGCGCTCGCGGCGCTGAATGTAAGCCGTCTCATAACGATGCCGCGCACGATTCCACGTGAAAACCCGATAGCTATCGAAATCGTAATCCTGCCCCAGCGAGTCAACCGTCGTCCAGAGCCAGATGTCGTGACGATCTGCCTGATCTTCCACCGAGCCAACGGAAAAGTACGATGAGATGCGGTGCCCCTCCGCATACTGCGCCACCTCATCGGGAATCGACATATACACGCGACTCGTCAGCACCCATCCACTCTGTCCGTTCGCGGTGCGGATCAGCGTCCAGTCGTCCTGCGCAACGGGCGGTGTATCGGCCTCAGCCCGCGGAGCGCTTTCCCGCGAAAGCGCAACCCAGTCCACCGGAGGTGCCGGAGCCTTTGGCGGCGGGGGTCGCGGAATATCGGGATCTTCCTTTTTCCTCTTCGCGTCCTTCCTGCCCGGCGCCGTCGCCTTCGGTTTCGGCTTGATCAGCACACGTTTCGGCGCAGCCGCGCTGCGCGGCGCGATGCGATGTGCAATCACGTCGAACACTTCCTTCTCCTTCACCTGAATGAAGCTGGGCGAAGTGCGGCTCGGCTCCGTATGAACGTTAAGCACATCGTAAGTCGTAGCTTTGCCCTGGGAGGGCCGCCCCGCGTTCGCCTCGGCGAGTTTGCGAAGCCGCCCCATCTGCGCGCTGTCGAGCAGCTGCCGGTCATCCGTCCAGCCTTCCGCGCCCGACGCCGCACGCACGCGATACCACATCCTGCGCTGACCGATGATCTCCACGCGATCGCCATGATGCGCAACCGCAACGCTCGCAGATTTTGTATCGATGTCCTTACGCAGGTTCAGCGTCGCCGGGCCAATGAACGCTTCGCCCAGCGCAGGCGCCTTCTCCGGCGCGGACGTGCAGGCGGCCAGCAGAAGCGCGCAACTCGCGAGCGCGGGAACCTTCATGCGGTAGCTCTGCGCAGTGCCTCCAGCGTGGCGGCCGCAGCGCCGGAATCAATCGATTCGGCCGCGAGTTTCACGCCGGACTTCCAGCTATCCGCCTTGCCCGCGGCCACAAGCGCGAGCGACGCATTCATCAGCACAATATCGCGAGGTGCTCCATGGTCCCCGGCAAGGATCGATTCCGCGATCGCGCGATTCCGTCTCGCATCGCCACCCAGCAGAGCTTCGAAAGGATGCCGGGCCACACCGAAATCCTCGGGTCCAAGCGTGATCCGCGAAACGACGCCCGAACTCACCTCAAACACAAGCGCGGAGCCCGTCACGCTAAGCTCCCCAAGCCCGTCGGAAGCATGCACAACGTACCCACGCTGCAGTCCAAGACGGGCCAGAGCGCCCGCGATTTTCGCCGCCGCATCCTCCGACCATGTCCCGGTAACCTGAATCTCCGCCCTCGCCGGATTCGACAAAGGCCCCAGGTAATTGAACGCCGTCCGCATCTTTAGCTCCAGCCGCACCGGCTGCACATGCTTCATCGCGCCATGAAACGCAGGGGCAAAAAGGAATCCGATGCCGGCATCGCGCACCGCCGCGGCCACAACCTCAGGACTCGTCTGCGTGCGCACCCCCAGTGCTTCCAGCACATCAGCACTCCCGCAGAGGCTCGAAATCGACCGGTTTCCGTGCTTTGCCACGCGAACTCCCGCGCCGGCCACAACGATCGCCGAGACGGTCGAAATATTGAACGTATGCTTCCCGCCTCCGCCCGTACCGCAGGTATCGAGCACGGGCCGCAGCGCCGGATCCAGAGGCAGCGGCGTGGAAGCCGCCCGCATCGCCCGTGCGAAACCGGTCAACTCATCCACCGTCTCGCCCTTCATCCGCAACGCAGTAAGGAACGCCGAAGTCAAAATCGGCGTCGACTCCCCCGCCAGCAGCGCCCGCATCGCATCTTCCGCCTGCGCTTCGGTAAGCGAATTTCCGACTGTAACCGTATGGAGTAAATCAAGCGTCATGTTAAAGTTGAAGCTTCCGGGAGTGCCGCGCGAGCGGGCAATTCCCCTCAAGTTCCAGCATAGTCCAGATGAAAATTCACGAGTACCAGGCCAAAGCGATTCTGGCCAAATACAATGTCCCGGTTCCCCGCGGGAAGGTGGCGTTTACCGTCGCCGAAGCCGGGGAAGTTGCGAAGGAACTCGGCGGCAGCGTCGTGGTGAAAGCGCAGATCCACGCCGGAGGCCGCGGTAAGGGAGGCGGCGTCAAGGTAGCGAAGGACGAAGCCGACGCACTCGCGATCGCCGGCAGGATCCTCGGCATGACGCTCATCACGCATCAAACCGGCCCCGAAGGTCGCCTGGTGCAGCGTCTGCTCGTGGAAGAAACGCTGCCCATCGATAAAGAACTGTATCTCGGCATCGTGCTCGATCGCGCCATCGGCAAAATCATTTTCATGGCGTCGGCCGCGGGCGGCATGGAAATCGAAGAAGTAGCCGCGAAAACTCCCGAAGCCATCCTCAAGGAAGTAATTGATCCCGGCATTGGCCTGCAGCCGTATCAGGCCCGCAAACTGGCCTTCGGCATTGGCATCCCGGCGCCCGCAATCAACGGCGCGGTAGCCGCGATGATGGCCCTTTCGAAAGCCTGCATCGATACCGACGCCTCACTCGCCGAAATCAATCCCTTCATCACCACGAAAGACAACAAAGTTTACGCGCTCGACGCCAAGATCAACTTTGACGACAACGCCATGTTCCGCCACAAAGACCTGGCCGAACTGCGCGACCTCAATGAAGAAGATCCGCTCGAAGTGGAAGCCTCGAAATACAACCTGAACTACATCAAGCTCGATGGAACCATCGGCTGCATGGTGAACGGCGCGGGCCTCGCCATGGGCACCATGGACATCATTCAATACGCGGGCGGCAGCGCGGCCAACTTCCTTGACGTCGGCGGCGGCGCCCAGGCGGAGCAGATCAAGAATGCGCTGCGCATCATTCTCTCTGACGCGGGCGTGAAGGCAATCCTCATCAACATCTTCGGCGGCATTCTGCGCTGCGACGTGCTGGCCACCGGTGTGGTCGCCGCGGCGCGCGATCTCGGCATCAAGGTTCCCATCGTTATCCGTATGGAAGGCACCAACGTTAAGCAGGGCATTCAAATTCTTCTCGAATCCGGTTTCAACTTCACGATTGCCGACGGCATGAAGGACGCCGCCGACAAAGTCGTGGCGCTGGCGGGAGGTGCGAAGTGAGCGTACTCGTAAACAAGGAAACTCGCCTGCTGGTGCAGGGTTTCACGGGCAAGGAAGGCACGTTCCACG
This sequence comes from Acidobacteriota bacterium, assembly GCA_048498815.1. Classification (GTDB taxonomy): domain Bacteria; phylum Acidobacteriota; class Terriglobia; order Bryobacterales; family Bryobacteraceae; genus BOG-234. The sequence goes on from JBEHXG010000006.1 coordinate 31,721, forward strand.
CCGAGCAGGCGATTGCCTACGGCACCAACGTTGTCGGCGGCGTAACGCCCGGCAAAGGCGGACAGAAGCACCTGGATCGTCCGGTGTTCAATACGGTGAGCGAAGCCGTGCGCGAAACCGGCGCAAACGCGACCGTCATCTTCGTCCCGCCGCCATTCGCCGCGGACGGCATCATGGAAGCCGCCGACGCGGGCATCCCGCTGATCGTCTGCATCACCGAAGGCATTCCGGTGGTCGACATGGTGAAGACTTGGGCGTTCCTCAAGACAACGAAGTCCCGCCTGATCGGACCCAACTGCCCGGGCGTCATCTCGCCTGGCAAGTGCAAGATCGGCATCATGCCGGGCCACATTCACCTCGAGGGCAACGTCGGCGTTGTCTCCCGCTCCGGCACCCTGACCTACGAAGCGGTGGGCCAGCTTACGAAGCTGGGCATCGGTCAATCCACCTGTATCGGCATCGGCGGCGACCCGATCATCGGCACCACCTTCCTCGATGCCATCAAGCTCTTTAACGACGACCCCGATACCCACGCCATCGTCATGATCGGCGAAATCGGCGGCAGCGCGGAAGAAACAGCGGCAGCATACATCGGCCAGCATGTGAAGAAGCCGGTGGTTGGCTTCATCGCGGGTCAGACGGCGCCTCCGGGACGGCGCATGGGCCACGCGGGCGCCATCGTTTCGGGCGGCTCCGGCGCGGCTTCGGACAAGATCAAGGCCATGGAAGCGGCGGGCATCACTGTGTGCGCCTCGCCCGCCCAGATTGGCGAAAACATTCAGAAGCGGATGAAGTAATCAGGAAACATGCAAACTACTTTCTCAATCATCAAACCGGATGCAGTGAAGCTCGGCAACGCGGGTAAGATTCTCGCGATCCTCGAAGGCGCAGGCTTCCGCATCGTCGCATTGCGCATGACGACACTCAGCCAGGCGCAGGCGGAAGGCTTCTACGCCGTTCATCGCGAGCGCCCGTTCTTCGGCAGCCTCGTGAAGTTTATGACCGAAGGACCGGTCATCGTGATGGCGCTGGAGCGCGAAGACGCAGTGAAAAAGCTGCGCGAAGTGATGGGCGCAACAAACCCGGCAAACGCGGACGAAGGCACCATCCGCAAGCTGTTCGCGGAAAGCATCGAACGCAATTCGATTCACGGTTCGGACGCACCGGAAACGGCTGCGGAAGAACTGAAGTACTTCTTCACGACCCAGGAACTGAAGCAGATCTAAGGACGGCGCGAATTTATTCACGCCTCAAATGAGCGGAGTGGCTTACGCAGCGTGGCTGCGGATCCACTCCGCTTCCCATTTGCGGACCGTCGCATCGTACTCTTCCAGCTCCTGCGGTGTAACGGTCAGAAACTCCTTATCCAGGTCTTCGCCGTTTTCAATCACCTGCCGGAGCTTGCAAACCGCCAGACGCGAACACCACGTATCCGAAATCTGACGGCCGGTCCGTTTCGCGAACTCACGAATCTCCGGATGTGAGAGCACCACAACCTTCGTTGACTTCTCCTCGCCGCTCTCCAGCACAAAACAGACGTCCACCGAATCGCTGTGGCGGATCGAAATTCCCGTCTGCAGATACTTGAAAAGGACATGCCAGGAACGCCCAAACGGGTCCGGTCCCAGCTGGAAATCGCGGAAGTTTTCCATCAGGTCTATTCTAGCGTGAGCGGCCTGCCCGCCAACTTTGCCGCGATAGTCTGGTAAGGACAGATGGCATACGAACGAGAACTCAAAATTGGCGCCGATATCGCCCGCGAAGCCGGTATCCTCGCCTTGAAGATCCGCGAAGGCACGCTGGGTATCGAAATCAAGGCGGACGAATCGCCTGTCACGGTAGCCGACAAAGCCTGCGAAAAGCTGATCGTGGAAGGGCTTTCCGCGGCATTTCCCGATGACGGACTTCTCGGCGAAGAAGGCGCCATGCGGGAATCGAAAAACGGACGCCGCTGGATTATCGATCCCATTGACGGCACCCGCGACTTCATCCGTGGCACTCGCGCATGGACCATGCTGATTGGCCTCGAAGAGGACGGCAAAGTCGTAGCCGGCCACGAGTACTTCCCTGCCACCGGCGAGATGTTTTCCGCCGCGAAAGGAGAAGGCGCGTGGTGGGATGGCAAGCGCATTCACGCATCGAACATCGCAAAGAAAAGCCAGGCTCTGCTCTGCTGCAACGGCATCGGCTTCATGCACCGGTATCCGTTCAAACCGGAGTTTCTCGACTGGATCTCCGAATTCTGGACCGTGCGCAGCACCGGCGGGTGCCTCGACGCCATGCTCGTGGCTTCCGGCCGCGCCGATGTCTGGATCGAAGCCCAGGCCGCCCCGTGGGATCTCGCGCCGCTCAAAATTATCGCGGAAGAAGCTGGCTGCGTAACATTCGACTTCACCGGCAAAGACACCATCTACGGCGGCAACTTCGTCATCGCCGTTCCGGCCCTGGCCGAAGAAGTGCTGCAGTTCGTATCGCGAAAATGAAGATCAAAGCAGACGACTACCGTGTCCGCCCCGGCCACAAGGTCGATCTGAAGAAGTGGCCTGCCGTGGCCAGGCCGCTTTTTCACTCCGGCGAAGAGTACGACGCCGCGCTAAGCGACCACATCGGCAAACTGGCGAAACAACAGCGCCTGCTGTACGCGTCTGACACCCACTCGCTGCTGGTCATTTTCCAGGCAATGGATGCCGCTGGCAAAGACAGCATGATCAGACACGTGATGTCCGGCATCAACCCGCAGGGTTGCCAGGTGTACAGCTTTAGGCACCCCGGGCCGGAAGACCTCGATCATGACTTTCTCTGGAATCCCGTACGACGCTTGCCGGAGCGCGGGCGCATCGGCATCTTCAACCGCTCGTATTACGAAGAGGTGTTGATCGTGCGCGTGCATCCGGAGATTCTGAAAGCGCAGCGCCTGCCGCCGGAGCTCGAAGGCTCGAAGAAGCTCTGGGAGGATCGCTACCGCTCCATCAACGGGCTCGAAGAACACCTGCATCGCAACGGTACGCGCATCGTAAAGTTCTTCCTGCATCTCTCAAAGGACGAGCAGCGCAGGCGTTTCCTGAAGCGCATTGACGACCCGGATAAGAACTGGAAGTTTAGTCAGGCTGACGTGGAAGAACGCAAATTCTGGCCGGACTACATGCGCGCCTATGAGGACTGCCTGAACGCAACCAGCACGCGGCACGCACCTTGGTACATAGTCCCTGCCGACGATAAAGCAAGCGCACGTCTCATCGTCTCGCAGATCGTGCTGGATACATTCGACGATTTGAATCTGGAATACCCGAGGACTTCGCCGGCCCGCAGGCGGGAGCTTCTGGCGATCCGCAAGCGCCTCGAAAAATAGCCGGTGTTAGTTCCGCGCGCGTTCAGCGCGAAGCTTGTTCACACTCTCGAGCAGCGCCTGCGCCTTGGGTAGAGCGTTCTCAGCCGCCACAACCTCGGGGTCGGTGGCGTGCTCGTACTGCTTCGAGATATCCACATTGAACGCAGTTTTATAAATCTCGCGCTGCATCAGGCGGCGAATCTCTTCGTATTCCTTCGTGAACTCAGCCTGGGAATACTCATACTTCTGCTCACGCAGCCAGCCCTGGAACGCATCCATCTGCGCCGCGTCAAAATTCCAGCCATCGGGCAATTGCTCCTTGTGCTGGGAGAAGAAGTGGCGCGTGTAGTTCTGCACCATATAGTCACCGAACAACTCCATCTCCAGAGGGCCGACCGGCGGGACCTCGAACTTTTCATCGGGTGAAATACCGCCACCGCCATAAACCGTGCGGCCGCTGTCCGTAGTCTTCACATCGTCGGGATTCCGCGCCGTAGTGTTATTCCGATAGAAGTAATCGAAGAACGATACGCTCGAATAATCGCGCTGGATCAGGCGCCCGCTGGGCGTGTAATAGCGCGCGGTCGTAAGCGCCAGTCCGGTGTTCTCCACCAGCGGATACACCGTCTGCACAAGCCCTTTTCCAAAAGTGTTATCGCCCAGAACCCAGGCACGATCGTGATCCTGCAGCGCGCCCGAAACGATCTCCGAAGCACTCGCGGAATTACGGTTCGTGATCACCACGATTGGATAGTTCAGACCGTGATTCCCTTCAGTGGCCTTATACGACATCTCCTGAGAAGCCCGACCGTGATGCGAAACCACTTCCACACCCTTCGGCAACAGATGGCCGGCAACGGAGACCGCCTCCGTCAGCAGGCCGCCGGGATTCCCGCGCAGATCGAGCACCAGGCCATGCAGATGATCTTCGTCCAGCTTCTTGAGCGCAGCTTCGAAGTCAGCGCCGGTTGTCTCAATGAACTCTTCCAGCTTGATGTAGCCGATGCCCGGCTTGAGCATGAACGCGGCAGTAACGCTCGAGCGCTCAATCTCATCGCGCATTACCTCGAACACCTTCTCTTCGGCGCCATCGCCACGCAGCACCCTGATTTTCACCATCGTGCCGCGAGGGCCCTTCAGGAGCGCGATCACATCGTTCGAGCCCATCCCCAGCGTGTTAGTGCCGTTGACGTTCGAGATGACGTCATTAGGTCGCAAACCCGCTTTATATGCCGGCGACCCGACAAACGGCTCCACGACAACCGTCTGAATCGAGCCATCCGGAGCGCGCCGCGGCTCAACCCCCATGCCAACACCGTAATAGTGCCCGCGCTGTTCTTCCTTCATCGCCTTAAGCGCCGTCGGGTCGTAGAAGTGCGAGTGAGGATCGAGCGTGCGCAACATTCCCGGTATAGCGCCACTCTCGCCATCCCCATTGCCGTAGATCGCAACATCGGCGCTCAGAGGATCGGCAAAATTTTGCTCCACCGTAGAGTAAAGCCGCGTGAAATCCTTAATACTCGTACTGATCTCGCCATCGCCGGATGCCGCTGCCGCAACGGGAGTGGCCGGGCCATAGAGCCCGCCGATGATCGCGCAACCGGCAACCAGCAGCGGGATCAAAACAGCGGATCGGAAGCGCCGCAGGATTCCGGTTCGCTCGGATACAGTTGGGGCCATGGCAATAAAACCTTTCTTAAACCAGATGATCCGGAACCTGCCAACGTTGCAAGACGGTATCTAAATTATAGTCAATATTTGGTTTGACGCCGGAGGCGGAACTTCGTTACCGGAGTTTGATTTGTCCGTCTCTTCACCGGAAAAAGGAAAGCGGCGAGATTCCGAATGGAACCTCGCCGCCCTCTGACCCGCTGTTGGAGATCGCTAGTACGTGAAGCGCAACGTAATCTGGATACGCCTCGTACCCGTCACGCCGCCACCACCCAGACCCTGACCGGTCGAAATCGCATTGAGAGACTGGCCGAAGAAGGGCGAGTTCAGGCTGCCGATCGGATTCGACAGATTGACGTGATTGAAGATGTCGGTTGCCGCCAGCGTCAGGCCGATGTTGTAGCGGTGGCTGTTGCCGCCACCCACCGTGCCGATTCCACCGCCACGTCCGCCGCCGCCAAAACCACCGCCACCGCCACGGGGACCACCACCGCCGCCGCCACGGGGACCACCGCCACCACCGCCAGGACCACCACCGCCAGGACCACCCAGGCCGCCACCGCCGCCGCCTGTTGCGCCGGCAACGTTGCGCCGTTCACCCCAGCCCCAGGTGCGGCTCAGACGCAGGTCCGTATCCCAGCGGCTGCGGCCGGTCGCATAGTTGATCGGAATCGGTGTGTAGTTAGCGCCCGGAGCCAGGTTGAAGTCACCGTAAACCGTGCACTTGATGTTCGGATCCTTGTTCACGTTCGTCAGGCCATTGCAGGCGCCCGCGGGAGCAAAGGCGGGTCGGTCGTTGCCGACACCATCACCGTTATAGTCGTTGCCGATGGTGATGTTGAGCGGAGTTGCCGTGCTGGCTGTGAAGCTGGGTGACGCGGTCCATCCCCAGGGCAGACCCACCGTTCCAAGCAGGTTGAATCGGTTGGTCGGCTGACCGGTGCGGCCATAGTCGAACGCCGAATTGTACTGATTGCTGGGTGTACCTTCGGCGTGGTAGTTGGTCCAGGCCCAGTAGCCATTCAGGGAAACATGGCTGTTGACGCGGGTGTTCAGGCTGGTGATCACCTGAAGCTCTTTGTAAATTCCCGAATCCTGATAGAGGAACATGTTACCCTGGCCCGGGTAGGGGAGCACGCCAGGAACCCTGGGCGTTGCGGGGTTGAATGTTCCCGGCAGGAAAGCATTGATCTGCCGCGTCACCATATCGTGGATTCCGCGGGTATCGGTAACGTTGACCGTGAGGGTCGTGCGGCCAGGCAGTGCGCGCTCGATTGAGCCGGCCGTCTGGATCATATAAGACGATTTCAGATTCGCGTCCACGTGATAGGTCTGCTGCTGGGCCGCGGTGAGCAGAGAAGACGGGGGAAGAACCGCCGTGGTTCCGCCATCCGGGTGGTAGTAATAGAGCGCGGCGTTGGGATCCACGCCGGCCTGCGGCGTGTTCTGGTTGACGTTGTAGGTCAACTGGCCATTTCCGTTATTCCGAATAGCATTGAGCACGTCCCCGATCGGAAAGCGGCTGTAGAACATGCCGGTTCCCAGACGCAGGACAGTCTTGCTGACCTTACCCGCCTTGCCACCGGGCGCCCACGAAATCGCGATGCGGGGAGCCGGATCGAATTTGTCCCCAACGTTGGTCTGCATCTCATAGCGCAGACCGGCACTTACCGTGAAGTTCGGCTTCACACGCCAGTCGTCCTGGGCGAAGATGCCGACGTCGAACTGGTTGACCGCGAAGCGGGACGGGCCGCCGCTCAGACTGAATGACGTTGGGCCGCAACCGTTCGCCAGAATCGTCGTCATCGAATAGCCGTCGGCCAGCGCCTGCTGCGTGTACTGGTAGTCGAGCAGCGAGGTTACGATCGGGTTTCCGTTGGAATCGAGCGGCGCCGCCGGGAGCTTGGGATCAAACCTGCCCGTGAAGCAGTTTGAGGTCGCAGCGTTGGTGGGTGTGCCGAAGCTGTAGGTCCCGTTGTAGTTACTGTTCGATTGAACGTCGGTCTGATTTTCCCTCAGGCGCGCACCGAACTTCATGGTGTGCTTGCCGTTGGTAATCGTGTTCATTTCCTGGAATTCGTACAGACGGTTCCGGTTGAAGTTGTTCTGCGAATTGCCGCCGGTTGTGAACGCACTTCCTACGCTGATCGTCGGACCCGCGGTGTATGCGGCGTTCTGATTGTTGCGCGAATCGTCGAACTGGAACAGGATCTCGTTGATCGACTTGGTGCCGATCACCATCGTTTCCGTCGCCTGAACGGTGTTCCGTTTGTTGACGCCGAAGATTTCCTGGGTCGGCAAATTGAAACCGCCAACGCCGCTCTCGTTCGAGCCGCTGGTGTGCTGATAGCGCAACACGAGGGTGTTATTTGAATTGATTGCGTAATCGACACGCGGATTAGTCGACCAGCTCTTCGAAGGCGTCGCGAATGTTTGGTTGTACGGAGATGCGATGAACGTCTTCGGATCCACCTGGACGGCATTCACCAGCTGGGCGGTATTGAAGTTTCGATTCTGTCCCGTCAGGAACCAGGAAATCTTCTTGCCCAGCGGACCGCTCAGGCTGAATTCTTCCTGCTTGTTGCTGTAGTTCGGCATCGGTCCGTTGACGAACGGATTGCGCGTATCCAGGTTATGATCGCCCAGGATAAAGAAGCCGCTGGCGTGATAAGCGTCCGTGCCCGGCTTGGTGAAGATCTGAATGCGGCCGAACCCGGGGCTGTCGAATTCCGACGCGAACGGGTTCGAGTTGATACGGATTTCGCGGATCGAGCTCTTCGGCGGCATCTGACCACCGCTGAATCCGTCGATAAAAATCTGTGCTCCATTCGGACCGGCTGCGGGACCCGCCATCGCGGTCAGCTGCGCTTCAAGGTCATCCGGATCATCCGGCAGAGCGTCGAGGTCGGCGGTGGAAAGCACAATCGCGCCGGCATTAGCCGAAGGATCAACGCTGATGGCGCCGGCTGCCTCAGTGTTCACATCCACTTTCTCGGTCGCGGTCGCGATCTGCAGCGCGACATCGAGCGGGCTGGACTGACCTGATGCAACCGCAACATTCTGCTTTGTCACGGCAACGAAACCCGTGGCCGAAACCACGACGGAATACTGGCCCGCGGGCAGCGGCGTAGAGAACTGACCCAGGGCGTCGGTGGTCGCGTCTTTGGTTTGACCGTTGCCGGTGATGTGAACCGTCGCGCCCGGAATCACCGCCGCGGTCGGGTCGGTGACCGTCATTTTGAGGGTGCCGGCCCCCTGTGCGTACACGCTCTGCACCAACAGCACCGGCGCGAACGCCAGAGTCGCCAGGAGCGCCATTCTTTTTATCAATGTAGTTATCATTTGCTCTTATACAGTCCCCACAACTGTCTTTGAAATGACGCCTGGCAGGGGGGATAGTTACTAATTCCGACGGAAGTAGTAAGTAAGGTTCTGTAATAGTTTCAGAATTACTTATAGGCGGGAATACCCGTGACTCGCTCGCCGATGACTAGCGCGTGAATATGGTCCGTGCCCTCATAGGTTTTCACGGTTTCGAGGTTGCAGAGATGGCGCATGATCGGATACTCGCCGGTGATACCCGCAGCCCCGAGGAGATCGCGTGAGATCCGGGCGCAATCGAGGGCCATCGACACATTGTTCCGCTTCAGCATGGAAACGTGGGCAGGTTCCATGCGGCCCGAATCCTTCAGCCGGGCACAGTGCAGCGCCAGGAGCTGGGCCTTGGTAATTTCGGTGATCATCCCGGCCAGCTTCTCCTGCACTAACTGATGGCTGGCCAATGGTTTACCGTCAAACTGGGTTCGATTTTTCAAATAGACCAGAGCCGCGCTGTAACAGTCCATGGCGGCGCCTATTACCCCCCAGCCGATTCCAAACCGGGCTTGGGTCAGGCAGGCCAAAGCGGACTTGAGCCCGACCGCTTCGGGCAAGGCAGCTTCGGCAGGCAGTCTGCAATCGGAGAAAGCCAGACTCGACGTTACCGAAGCCCGCATCGACCATTTGTCATGAATATCGCTTGTGGAAAACCCCGAGGTGCCGCGTTCAACAAGGAAACCCTGAATCTTACCCTCGGGAGCGGTTCTGGCCCACACCACCGCGACGTCGGCGATGGAGCCGTTGGTGATCCAGGTCTTTTCACCATTCAACACCCAGCCTGAGCCGTCGCGGACGGCTTTTGTCTTCATCCCGGCCGGATTGGACCCGAAGTCGGGCTCTGTCAGGCCGAAGCATCCGATTGCTTTTCCGGCCTGAAGTTCGGGTAACCAACGGGATTTCTGCTTCGGTGATCCGAACTGCAGGATCGGGTACATCACCAGCGCACTCTGAACTGAAGCGAAACTTCGCAGGCCGGAATCGCCACGTTCCAGTTCCTGCATGAGGAGCCCGTACTCCAGACTGTTCATGTTGGCACACCCATACTCCGCGGATTCGGGGCCCAGACTGGCGCCCAGGAACCCAAGTTCACCCATCTCGCGAATCAAGTCACAAGGAAATTCAGATTTTTTCCAACACTCGCGAATGACCGGCAACAGGCGGTCTTCCACGAACAAACGGGCGTTGGCCCGAACCAGGAGTTCCTGCGCGGAAAACTCTGAATCTAAAAGGAGATAGTCGACTCCGCGATAGGCCATGTCAACTTCAGTCTAAGCTCGCTCGCCACGCCCGCGCCAGTTTATTTCGCACTCCTCAGCACCGGCCCCGAGCCCCGATTTCGGGCGGAGTGGGAGTAACGTGCTGGTATGACACTTCCTCTGCGGCTTTTCGATATGGGTCCCGACATTGAAGCCCTTCAGGCTCAACTGGCTCGACGGGGCTTTTATCGCGGTCCGATTAATGGAGCTTATGGAATTGCCGTCGAAGCGGCGGTGATGGCCTTCCAGGCTTCGGTGGGACTGACCCCCGACGGCGTAACCGGGCCATGCACCTGGGAAATACTATTCGGTAGTTTGTCGGGCGCCACGCTCACGCGACGTTGCCTGACCCTGACTGGAGGTTTCGAGACATCATCGGCCGACTTGCCTGGATGCTTCGCTGGAATTTCCGGAGATTTTGACGGTCAGGGAATCAGTTTCGGCGTGGCGCAATGGAATATTGGGCAGGGCTCCTTGCAGCCACTGTTGAACGAGACGATGGCAAAGCATCCTGACGTGATGCGCGAGGTGTTTCAGGATAATCTTGACGCTCTGCGAGACATGCTCGGAGCCCCGAAGGCACAGCAGCTTGCCTGGGCGCGCAGCATCCAGACGCCGGACCACGGCATCATTTCTGAGCCATGGAGGAGTCAGTTCCGAATGCTGGGCCGAACGCCGCAGTTTCAGGCGATTCAGGTGGACGCGGCGGAGGAGATCTACCAAACGGCTCTGCGATGGTGCGCGAGGTACGGGTTGATTACGGAGCGGGCGGTAGCACTCATGTTCGATATCCGGGTGCAGAACTATTCGATCAGCCCGGCAACGGAGGAATTGATTCGGTCCGACTTCGCGACACTGTCGCCCGATGACGAAGCGGCGAAACTGCGATCAATCGCGAACCGGCGCGCCGAGGCGGCCAATTCTCGGTATAGAGAGGACGTGCGGCTTCGAAAACTGACTATTGCGAACGGCGGCGGAACCGTGCACGGAAGGAAATACGATCTGGAGCGGCAGTTCGGAATCCGGCTCCAGCCGTTTACTTAGATTGCGTCTGGGCCGGCGCGCTTTCGCCGACCAGCGGATCGCTCGTCGTCGCCGGCTCCTGTCCGCTGTGCTGGTGAACGCCCATCCCCTGATCCGAAAAATAGGTTTTGCTGCCGCTCGAAGGGTATTGGCTCGGGGTCGCGGTAATGGAATAGCCCGTGGGCGTCACCTGGATGGCGTACTTATAGCCGCCCTTTTCGCCGGTCGCGAGGTCGCGCTCGATCAGCCCGGCGGAGGCAGGACCGTCGGCGCCGCTGGCCGGAGGGCCGAGTTCCTGAAGCGAGGTCGCAAAACGCCCGTAGCTGGAGTAATACTGTACCTGCGCGGTGTGGATGGTGTTAATCGTCTTAACGGCGCCGGTTTCCCGCGCACCGCGCACTGCGTTGTTCAGCTTAGGCAGCGCCACCGTGAGAATCACCAGGATGATGGCGATAACGATCAGGAGCTCGATCAGCGAAAAGCCGGATCGTGAGCTGTTGCGGCGCCGTTCGGAGAAAGATGCCAGTAGCCGGTCAGAAAACATGAGATGGGGTCTCCAGAGATTTATGACGCTCAATCGCGCGAAAGCGTTCAGTGCGCTGCCTCGTGAATCCTTCGGATGCGGTGCAGGAAACCAGGCAGCAGGTCAAGTCGCAGGGCGTTGGGGCCGTCAGAAAGCGCCTGAGCTGGATTGTCGTGAACTTCCACGAAAAGGCCGGAAATTCCCACGGCCGTAGCAGCTGAAGCCAGCGGTTCGATGAACTGCGGTTGACCGGCTGACGCACTGCCGCCGCCACCGGGCAGCTGCACGCTGTGGGTTGCGTCGAAAACAACGGGCCATCCGGCATCGGCCATGACCCGAAGTCCGCGCATGTCCACTACGAGGTTGTTGTAACCGAAGGAGGAGCCGCGCTCGGTAAGCACGACCTGGCTATTTCCGGTTGACGCAGCCTTTTCCGCCGCGTGATGAATATCGTGCGGGGCCACGAACTGGCCTTTTTTAATATTGACGATACGCCCCGAGCGCCCGGCTTCGAGCAGAAGGTCGGTTTGGCGGCAGAGAAATGCCGGAATCTGGATGATATCGACTGCTTCCGCGGCAGGCATCACCTGCGAGGTCTCGTGGACATCGGTGACCACGGAAAACCCACGCTTGCGCAGATTGCCCAAAATTCGCAGTCCTTCCGTCAAACCGGGGCCCCGATACCCTTTCAGGCTGGTGCGATTCGCCTTATCGAACGAAGCCTTGAAGACGTATGGAAATCCTTCGGCCTCGGCGATGTCGGCAATCGAATCCGCCATCCGGTTGACGTGCTCTTCGCTTTCGATCACGCACGGCCCGGCCATCAGAACCAGCCGCGAAGGATCGCGAAATGCCTCGAAACCGATGCTCATTCGTTATCCGGCAGCAGCGGAGCCATCTGACGCGCCAGACGATGCGCCCGAAACTTATGCGCCGCGCCCACGAACGACCGGAACAGCGGATGCGGCTCGAGCGGTTTCGATTTGAATTCCGGATGGAACTGGCAGCCGAGGTAATACGGATGATCTTCGAGCTCGCAGATCTCCACGTACTTTCCGTTGGGAGTAATGCCCGTAATCTGCAGACCCTTCGAAGTCAGGATGTCTTCGTACTCGCGGTTGAACTCAAACCGATGCCGGTGCCGCTCGCTGATTTCGAGCTTTCCGTAAGCCTGATTGGCAAAGCTGCCGGGCTTGAGTTCGCAGGGCCAGGCGCCGAGGCGCATAGTGCCACCCAGTTCGTCGACGCCCTTGAGCTCACGCAGCTTGTAAATCACACGGAACGGCGCTACCGGATTGAACTCCGTGGAATCGGCTTCGTTCAGTCCGCAAACGTTGCGGGCATACTCGATCACCATGGTCTGCATACCGAGGCAAATGCCGAAGTACGGCACCTTTTCCACGCGCGCAAACTCAATTGCATTGATCATGCCTTCAATGCCGCGCTTGCCGAATCCACCGGGAACCAGGATGCCGTCGTAGGCTTCCAGCTCGCGCTGCAATTTGCCCTTCTCGAAGGCCTCGGCTTCAATCCAGTGGATGTTGACCTTCACGTTGTGCGAAGTGCCGCCATGCAGCAGCGCTTCTTTCAGGCTCTTGTACGAATCTTCGTACTCCACGTATTTACCGACCAGCGCAATATCCACGGAATCGCGCGGATTCTGCATCCGATGCAGCATGGCCTTCCAGTCGTCAAGCTGGCGCGGGACGGAGGTATCCATGCGCAGATGCTTCAGGATGATCTCATCCACGCCTTCTTCGGCGAAGACGATCGGAATCTCGTAGACCGAGCTGACATCCTTCGCGGTGATGACCGCGTCCTTATCCACGTCGCAGAAGAGTGCGATCTTGTCCTTCATGTCAGTGGGCAGAGGACGTTCCGCGCGGCACAGCAGAATATCGGGCTGAATACCGATCGCGCGCAGTTCCTTCACACTGTGTTGCGTCGGCTTCGTCTTCAGCTCCTGGGCGGCGCTGATAAACGGCACGAGCGTGACATGAACAAAGATGCAGTTATCGCGGCCCACTTCATGCCGCACCTGGCGGATGGCTTCGAGAAACGGCAGCGATTCAATGTCACCGACCGTGCCGCCGATCTCGCAGATCACGACATCGACATCGCCCGCCAGCTTATGGACGGCCGCTTTGATTTCGTTCGTCACGTGCGGGATCACCTGCACTGTCTTGCCGAGATAGTCGCCGCGGCGTTCGCGCTGGATGATTTGTTCGTAGATCCGGCCGCTGGTCAGGTTGTTATCGCGCGTGAGCGGCGAATGCGTGAAGCGCTCATAGTGGCCGAGATCGAGATCGGTTTCCGCGCCGTCATCGGTCACGAACACTTCGCCGTGCTGAAACGGGCTCATGGTGCCGGGGTCGACGTTGAGATACGGATCGAACTTCTGCAGCGACACGGTCAGGCCGCGGCTTTCCAGCAGGCAGCCGATCGACGCGGCGGAAATTCCTTTACCCAGCGACGAAACCACGCCGCCGGTCACGAAGATGAATTTATTGGGAGCGGATGTCGTCTTAGGCATTCGTAACCCCGGGTTTCGTCAGATTGCGTCCGGCTTCCAGAAGGGCCTGAACGCGTTGAAGATCGGCCGGCGTATCCACACCGAAGGATTCGTAATCGGTTTCAATCACGCGGATTATGAAGCCGTTTTCGAGCGCGCGCAACTGTTCGAGCTTCTCCGCTTTTTCCAGTGGGCCGACCGGCAAATCACTATAGCCCAGCAGGAATTCGCGGCGATAAACATAGAGCCCGGTGTGCTTGAAACGCGCGCAGTCACCGGCATCGCGAACATACGGCAGCGGCGATCGCGAAAAGTACAGCGCGTTTCCAAAATGGTCGGTCACAACCTTCACTACATTCGGATCGGTGTATTCGCGCTCATCGTCAATACGCTTGCGAAGCGTTCCCATCGGAATAGCGGGGTCGTCCAGAAGCGGCAGGATGGCGGCGTCGATCGCGCCGGGATCGATGAGCGGTTCATCGCCCTGAATATTTACCACAAGTTCGGAGTCAGGAAATGCCGAAGCCACTTCCGCCACGCGGTCGGTTCCCGAGAGGTGATCTTCGCGCGTCATCATGACACGGGCGCCGAAGCGGCGCGCTTCATCGAAAATGCGCTGATCGTCTGTGGCGATAACGACCGAGGTGAGGTATCGGGCCATACTGACACGCTCATAAACGTGTTCCAGCATGGTGCGGGAATCGAGAAGGGCCAGTGCTTTTCCGGGGAATCGGGACGATGCGTACCGGGCCGGAATAACGCCCAGAATTTTGTACGGCACACGCGATCTTACCATATTGCCGGGTTCTGATCCGGTGCCTTTTCTCACATTGGCACCCCAACGCGGGAGCCCATGCGTGCCGACATCTTTCGGCAATTGCTGTGCTAGACTCCAAACCATAAGGGAACGCCCCGGATGCCATCCCGATACCTCTTAATACTGCCGGTGGCGTTGCTGGCCGCCGTTTTTGCGGCCAAACCGCAAGGCGACTCTTCCTCTTCCGGCGCTCAGACCAGCATCGTCCCGCGAGCCAAAGGGGCCGAAGAAAATGCAAACCCCGGGCCGCGCGCAGTACTCCGCTCAGACACCAATGTAGTTCTGGTGCCGGTAACAGTGACCGACCCCATCAATCGTTTCGTGACTGGTCTCGAAGAAGACGCCTTCGAAGTCTACGAAGACAACGTGAAACAAAAGATCGTATCGTTTGGCAGTGAAGATTCGCCGCTTTCGGTCGGCATCGTTTTCGACACCAGCGCCAGCATGGGGAATAAGCTGGTGCGCTCGCGGCTTTCTGTGGCGGAATTCTTTAAGACCGCCAATCCCGAGGATGAAGCGTTCCTGGTGGAGTTCAATGACAGGCCCCAGCTCGTGGTGCCGCTGACCCACAATCTTGAGGAAATTCAGAACCAGCTCACATTCACACAGTCCAAGGGCAGGACAGCCCTGCTGGATGGCGTTTACCTGGCGCTTTCCACCATGAAAAAGGCGCGAAATCCGCGTAAAGCTCTGATTATCATCAGCGATGGCGGCGATAACAGCAGCCGCTACACCGCAAGCGAAGTCAAAAACCTGGTTAAGGAAGCTGACGTGCAAATCTACGGGATTGGTATTTATGAGAACGGATCCAATCGCGGACGTACGCCGGAGGAGCTTTCGGGTCCGGAGATGCTGACGGACCTTTCCGAGCCCACCGGCGGCAGGCACTTCGTGGTGGAGAATATAGAAGAGCTTCCCGATGTGGCAGCAAAGATCGGTGTAGAACTTCGTAATCAGTACGTTGTCGGCTATAGTCCGAGTAATCAGGCGCGCGATGGCAAATATCGAAAGATCAGGATCAAGCTTATCCAGCAGCGAGGATTGCCGACGCTGCGTGCGTTCTGGCGGGTTGGCTATTTTGCGCCGACGCAGTAGCCTTTGGGGCGCGATAGCCACAGGCGCGCTGCTGATTGCGGCGCAGGTCGCGGTGGGCCAGGCTCCCGCCGATGGCAGCGGCGTGGCTACGATCTTTTCATCGGAAGCGCGCGAAGTTCCTCTCAACGTGACGGTGATGGATAAGAACGAACATCTGGTCACCAATCTCACCGAGAGCAACTTTCAGGTTTTCGAAAACAACGCCCCGCAACAGATTAAGCACTTCCGGCATGAGGATGTGCCGGTGTCGATGGCGCTGATTATCGACAACAGCGGCAGTATGCGCAGCAAGCGCGCCGGCGTGGAGGCTTCCGCGCTCACGCTGGTGAAAGATTCCAATCCTCAGGATGAGACGTTCGTGGTGAACTTCAACGACGAACCCTACCTGGATGTGGATTTTACGAGCGACATCGATGTGCTGAAGAAGGGGCTGGAGCGTATCGACGCAAAAGGCGGGACGGCCATGCGGGATGCGATCCGCATTTCGATCGATCACCTGCACGATAAAGCGAAACGCGACAAAAAAGTGTTGATCGTGGTCACCGATGGAAATGACAACGCCAGCATGGTAACGCTCGAAAGCCTGATGAAGATGGCACAGCAGGATGGCGTGTTGATTTACGCGATCGGACTGCTCGGGGAAGAAGATAAATCCGAAGCGGCCAAGGCGAAGAAGGCTTTGAAGCTGCTGGTGGACAGCACTGGCGGGCAGGTGTTTTATCCGAAGGAAGTGAGCGATGTGGAACCGATCGCGCATGAGGTTGCGCATGACATTCGCAACCAGTACACGATTGTCTACACGCCTTCCAACGACAAGCTGGATGAGACGTACCGCGCGATCCGGGTTGCGGTGAAAGCGCCCGGGAATCCCGTGGCGCGGACGCGGCAGGGATACTGGGCTACGTCGTCGCGCAAGCCTACCGGCAACAGGAATCCTCAGTAGGTATGTTGGGGGAACTTCGCGTGGCATGGAAGCTGGCGAAGGGGTATCGCCTGAGGCCGTGGGATAGTCCTTATCTTCGCTGGCGCGTGGAGACGTGGTCCGGACTGCATGCCGAGGGACTGGGTAAGGACAGATTCCTGCAGTTTACCTGGAAGCATCGGGCGGAACTTTGGCGCTATCTCGGCTGGGCAGCGCGGGAATCGCGGTACTAAGCGGGCTTGGGAGCGGTCGGTTTGGAGTCGGCTGATGCTGCAGGCTTCGATTCGGCTGCGGGAGCGGCCGTTGTGGACTCGCTCTTTGTTTCGGATTTCGATTCCGTCTTTGTTTCGCCCGGCTTGTTGCTTCCGCCTTTTGCGTAGTCGTTTACGTACCAGCCAGATCCTTTGAATTGCAGCGCTGAGGTGGAGATCAGGCGTTCCACCGGCCCACCGCATTCCTCGTGAACGGTAAGAGGCGCGTCGGAAAATTTTTGCAGCGCTTCGAACTTCTTGCCACAGG
Source organism: Acidobacteriota bacterium (assembly GCA_048498815.1). Taxonomy (GTDB): domain Bacteria; phylum Acidobacteriota; class Terriglobia; order Bryobacterales; family Bryobacteraceae; genus BOG-234. The sequence goes on from JBEHXG010000006.1 coordinate 48,765, forward strand.
ACTGACAGAGGTACTCGTAGATAGGCATAAGACTCTTCTATTTTAACAGCTTAGAAAAAAAGCCCGGATACGGTGGGCCGTATCCGGGCTTTGATTTGATACCTGCTCCGCTTAGCTACTGTTTCTTGGGTGTCACTTTCGGCGCGGCCTTAACGCCAGCCTTGGGGGCCGCTTTGCCGGTCGCGCCGCGTCCGCCGGCAGGCTTCTTCGCTGCGCCGTCGGCGACGAACTTCACGTCGTCCGGCAGGCCGACCAAATCAGTCTTCGGCTCCTGGATCAGCAGGGTCAGGGTGTACGGGTCTTTGGTGTAAGCATCGACTACGCCCTTGAATTGCAGAGAGGTTCCGGGGGGAATCGTGCCCTTGATGTTGTCGTCGAACTTCAGGATTGCGTCGCCGGTGGGAGCATTATCGACGTTGACAGTGATCGTTTTCGCATCCTGGGAGACCACTACGCCCTTGAACATCGCGGGTCCCTTATAGGAATCGCTCGGCGCAGGCGGGAAGCCTACGTCCTTAAGGTTAGCGAAATAGGCATCCCCCTGAGTGGTGAGAGCGGTCTTAATGTTTTCCCAGAAGTCCAGGTCGGGGTGCGCAGCTGCCCATGCGGCGTGATCCTTCGCCTTCGCTTCTTCGATGTCAACGATGCTCTGGATGTGGTAGCCAGACGGGGGGAGAGCAGAGTTTGAGGCCTGCTTCATGACGTCATCGAGACCATCAGCGCTGCCGTGATAGTTGCTGTAGTATTTTTTCAGAGCCTTATCAGCGGCATCTTTGATTTGGGGCTGGAGCGCGTTCGGACCCGCCACGCTCAGCGAACGTGCGAAGTCATAGATCGCTTCCGAGTAACGCGTCGTGTCCTTACTCGCGATCATTTCTCTGATGATTGTTGCGCCGAGAGTATAGGAGGCGGCCGCCTGAGTGGGGTCTATGGTGAGTACCTTCTTATACTCGGCTTCGGCGGTGGCATCGTCTTTCTTCTGCAGCGCCGCGTAGCCCAGCAGTGAGTGAGCCTGCATTTCCGTCGTAGTTTTGGCGGCTGCCCACTGAGCGTCAGTCGTGGCAGGGGGCTTCACGGCGGGAGCGAAATAGGTACCTAACCCATCTGCCAGCTGCTGGGCGGCCTTCTTGCTCGCGTCAAGGGCGGGACCATCCGGCTTACCAAAACCGCCATTCGCAACCAGAATCAGGGCCTGGGCCGTCAGGAGCGTGCGTTGATCCTTGAGATTGCTGTCGGGATACTGCTGTTCCCACTTTTTCAGGAGGTCCAGTTTTTTCGCCGGATCCGGTTCATTACTTGCGGCAATGCCGATATCGGATTCGCCCTGGTCTTTCCACGACGGCGCCGCCTGGCCCCAGACCAGACAGGTCAGGGTACCGGCGATCAGAATCCCGGCTGCCAATCTTGTCAATCGATTCAACACGTTCATTGCCTCCCGTTACGGTCTACAGCCCGCCGATCTAAAACCTCTGGGATGTCCGCAGAGGGTAATAGCGGAGTATACCAAAACCCAAAAATTTGTATAGCAATCCCTTTACCGCGTAGTAGAGACGCCAACGCCGTGGCGAAGGTTCCCGGGGTACGTACGATTTTGCCCGTCCGAATTGGCCTACTGCTTCCAACAAATGCACAGCATGCTAACATCCACGGCGGGGACGGGATGCGGCTGGTCTTACTTCACTACCACATCTTCAAAAACGCAGGTTCCACGATTGAGGACGCTCTGGACGACACCTTTGGCGGCGCGTTTGGACGTCTGGAAGAACCGGGTGCCGGGCATGTGATTTCGCGCGAAGCGCTGGTGCGGCATCTGGATGCCCATGCGCAGCTGCGTGCTCTCTCCAGTCATCAGACTCGGTATCCGCTGCCTGTTGCGAAAGATTACCTGTTTTTCGATATCTGCTTCCTGCGCGATCCACTGGATCGGGTTCGTTCTTATTACGATTACTTCCGGCAGCGGCCGAATCCGGATGATCCGGTCAGCGATCTGGCGAATGCGCGTGGGCTCGGGGATTTTGTGGAGGCGATGCTGCGAGATTACTCCCTGCTGGTTCGGGACAACCAGGTGAATCTGCTGGCTTGCGGCGGGGATTCCGATGAACCCGGGGAGCGCGATCTGGAAGTTGCGATACGGCGCGTGAAAGCGGCTTCATTTTTGGGTGTGGTGGATTTGTTTGCGGAGAGCGTGGCCGCAGGCATAGGGCGGCTGCGGGCTGCGTTTCCGCGATTGCGGTTTGCGCGTCCCGCGGCGAATGTTTCGAAGGGGATGGTGGGGTCCGTTACGGAGCGCGCTGAGGCGCTGCGAGCAGCGTGCCGGCCTTCGGTGTTTGAAGCGTTGCTGCGGATGACGGAACTGGATCGCCGACTGGTGGAGGCGGCTCGCGCGGAGGTGCTGCGACGGCATGCAGAGATTCGAATTGAGGCCCCGATCGCGGAACCTGCTCATTCCAGTGTCTGGTTTGAGGATGCGGCGCGGCGGCGACTGGCGCGGCAGGTTTTCGATGCGGAGTGGTATCTGGAGCGGAATCCCGATGTGCGGGCGGCGGGAATCGATCCTTTGCGGCATTACCTGGTGAATGGCGCGGAGGAGGATCGGAAACCTTGCCGGTGGTTTGATCCGGTGTATTATCGCGAATCCAAACCGGGCACGATGGGAGCTGGCGAGAATCCTCTAATTCATTTTCTGAGGGCGGGCTCCGGAGCGGCGAGTCCGCACCCGTTGTTTGATTGTTCGGCTTATCGGGCGGCTTATCCCGAGGTCGTGCGGAATGGTGCGAATCCGCTGGTTCATTACCTTTCGCGGCGTCGGATGGCCGCTGGCGCCGGGCTGTTCGAGTTGTTCGACGTTCCGGTTGATGAATCGGAGCCGCAGCAGGCTCCGTTCCTGCGCTCGGTAGGGGTTGGGCAGCTGGAAGCTCAAATGAGGCTTCGGTAGAGCTCGTTCTGGCGGCGTGCGATTTCGTCCCAGCCATAGCTGGTTTCTACACGCCTCCGACCGGATGTGGCGATGCGGCGGCGTTCTTCCGGCGAGGCGATAAGACGCAGAATTGCTTCGGCCATTTCGGGACCGACCGGGGCCAGAAGGAAGTCTTTGCCGGGGGTAAGGTTAAGTCCGTTCACTCCGGCTTCCGTGCTGACGACGGGTCTGCCGCGGGCGAGCGCTTCCAGAATTTTCAGATTGGTTCCTGCCGATGCAATCAGCGGGGCAATGACGACCGACGCTCGTGCGTAGGCGGGACGTACGTCGAAAACGAAGCCCTCTATTTCGACGCCTGGTTGATTCAGATGCGGTTGCACCTGGCGGCTGTGATAGTCGAGGAAGTATTTATGGTTCTGTCCGGCGATGATGTGGAGGCTCGCGTTCGGTTCGCGCCGGAGGATGACCGGCCACACTTCGCGGAGGAATGCATCAATTGCGAGAAGGTTCGGCAGATGTGAGAACGAGCCGATAAAGAGCAGGCGTGTGGGCTCGGGTTCGTTTCCACACACGTGAAACCGTGTCAGGTCAACGCCATTCGGCAGAGTAATGGCGCGGCCGCTGTGAATCATCGCCTGATCCTTCGCAGACATAGCGACCACGCAATCGACATTTCGCCATGCCGCGGTTTCGAATATGCGCCAGCGTTTTAACTCGCGATGCAGGTCCCAGTCGTCATCGGTTTGAGCGAGTTGCTGGTAGAGGTCCAGGGTGATGTCGTGCTCGACCAGGATAGTTTTGGCTGGACGGCAGTCGGCGGCGTATTGCGCCATCTGCGTGAATTCGAGCTGCGCGACGGACGGCTGCCATTTGCGGATTACGTGTCGCAGGGCGGCGCGGAATGGGTTGGAATCGAATTGCTCGACGATTTCGGGACGACCCGTATTCGGCGTTCGATGAGAACCTTCACGCTTCATCAGGATCACTTCGGCGAAGATCTGCAGCAGTTCCGGCGGTGGCGGATCGTCGGATTCGGTGAAGCAGATCAGTGCCTGGTCCCAATCCGCGGCGGCACGCTGAGTCAGGTTGTGAATGCGCACAGCGCCGCCGTGTGACAGAGGGAACGGCAAGTAGGCACTGACGATCAGGATGCGCGCCTTGCCCGTAGGCGCTTTGCCCCCCCAGAATGTGACGCCGCATTCGGTGACCGAGGGCTCATCAGGCGGACCAAAGAGGAGTGGAATAGTTGCGGCTTCCCCCAGTAACTCTGCGGGAGCCGATTCGATGGCGCGCCTCCAGGACCGGCGGAAAGCCTGCGGATCAAAGATCGTGTTGGTGAGAAATTTCAGATGTTCCGCTGTTGTGGGGTGGAGTCCCGGCCGAATCGCATGGGCGTTCGTCTGCGGTTGGTGAGGCCCCACGCGGAACCATCCGGCGGCAATTGCGACAGATCGTCTGAATTCCAGCGGTATCTCTTTGCGCGCGTGCCAGCGCAGAAAGTTCGATGTGCGCCAGGCGACGTGGCGCAGAATCGCCGGAATACTCCGCGGACGGAACATGAAGTCGTTCAGGTTTTCATTTACCGCGAGGAAGTAGAGCGGAGAAAGCAGCAGGGCGAGTAACCGCATTCTGCGAAACGGCACACCGGGCACAAGCATCACTGCTGCGAGCCGGATCGACTTTCCGTGAAAAGCATGGCGACAGCGCGCCAGATTTTCCGCGAGTCCGCCGCGATACCGGATCCAGATGGCGCCAGGGCAATCCGGCGGAAACTCCGAAACCACATAGAGCGGCAATTCGGGGAAGATCGCGCTCACGTGCCGGATTAACTGAACGTTTAGCTCATCCGTGCCGGAGGCAAACGCGATTTTGATGCGCGGCTTCAACCCTGTCATTATGATGCGGCTGCCTGTTACAATCGCGCAAAGCCTTGTGCGAACGCTCGACCTTGCCATCATTGCTGCCTATCTCACCGGCGTGACATGGTTCGGCGCGAGGTTTAAGCAGGGCCAGCATTCGCTGAAAGACTACTTCCTGGGCGGGCAGACCGCGCCGTGGTGGGCGATTGCGCTCTCCATTGTTTCCGCCGAAACAAGCACGCTGACGATTATCGGAACGCCCCCGCTTGCTTACGGCGGAAGCTTCGTCTTCCTGCAGGTGGTTTTTGGATACCTGCTGGCGCGGCTCGTTGTCTCCACCCTATTCCTCCCGCGCTATTTCGAACATCAGATGGTGACTGCCTATGAGCTGATGCAAAGGCGATTCGGTCCCGGCGTGCGGAAAACGGCGTCGGCGATTTTTCTGGTGACGCGCGCGCTGGCGGAAGGCGTTCGTGTGTTTGCAATTTCCATCGTTGTGTCAATCGTTTTGAAAACCGGGGGCGCTTTGTCGATTGTCGTGATTATGCTGCTCACGCTTTTCTATACGTTTGAAGGCGGCATGACTGCGGTGATCTGGACTGACGTTGTGCAGATGGGGATGTACGTGACTGGCGCGGCGGTCAGCCTGGTTGTGCTGGCGGGACAGATTCCCGGCGGGCTGGGACATGCTCTGCAGGTGGCTTCCGATGCAGGAAAGCTGCGTGTGTTTGATTTCGCCTGGTCATGGGCAAAGCCCTATACGATTTGGGCGGGATTGATTGGCGGATGCTTCCTGACTACCGCGAGCCATGGCACGGACCAGCTTGTGGTGCAACGGTTGCTGAGCGCGAAAGATCTGCGGCAGAGCAGGACAGCATTGCTTTCGAGTTGGATCGTGATCTTTGTACAGTTCACGCTGTTCCTGACGATCGGCGTGTTGCTATGGGTGCACAAGGGCGGACCCGCGGCGCCCGCGCAGTCTGACCGGTTGTATCCGTCGTTTATCTGGGAATCGCTGCCGCCCGGCGTGGCGGGGCTGGCGATGGCGGCGATTGTGGCCGCGGCGATGGCGAACCTTTCCGCCGCCCTGAACTCGCTGGCATCTGCGAGCGTGATCGATTTTTATCAGCCGCTGACACGATCGCTGAAGCCCGCGGCGCATTATCTAAAAGCCGCACGTTATTCCACGATCGTCTGGGGTGTGGTGCTGGGCGCGATTGCTTTGGTCGCGAGCCAGTGGGGATCGGTGCTGGAAAGTGGCTTGAGAATCGCGTCGGTTACGCTGGGCATTCTGCTGGGTTTGTTCCTGCTGGGAGTGCTTACGCGGAAACCCGGCGAGCGCGCGGCAATCGCGGGGGTATTGACCGGCCTCGCGGCAATGCTCTACGTCAAATTCGCGACTGACATTCCGTTCACCTGGTGGGTGGCGATCGGGAGCGCGGCCACGTGTGGCGCGGGCTGGGTGGCATCTTGGATTCTTCCAGGCGCGGCAATTGAAGGAGGCCAAAGGGCATGAGCGGCGAAACGCATGAACTGAAGCGGGACCTTGGACTTGCGGCCGCACTGGCAATCGTAATCGGCACCGTGATCGGCAGCGGCATTTTCCGCGTGCCGCAGACCATGATCAACAACGTGGGAACGGTCCAGATGGTATTTGCCGTTTGGATTGTGGGCGGAGTTCTTTCGCTCGCCGGCGCCCTGACTTACGCGGAACTGGCAGCGGCCATGCCGGGCGCCGGCGGCGAATACGTTTATCTGACGGAAGCGTGGGGCCCCGTGTGGGGATTTCTCTACTCGTGGGTGCAAATGTGGATCGGCAAAAGTGGGTCGATCGCAACGCTCGCGACCGCGTTTTTCGAGTACACGGCGCACTTCATTCCGGTATTTGAAAACGTCTGGTTCACGGCGGGTCCGTTTCCCATTAAGTATGGGCAGGTTTTTGCCCTGGTATTGATTCTTACACTTGGCCTGGTGAATTACTTCGGCGTACGCTTTGGCGGCGGTGTGCAGGTTGCGATGACGGCCGTGAAGGTGGGTTTGATTGCGGTAGTGATTGTGGCAGGTTTACTTTATTCTCATCCGGCAAGCAGCAGTGTGGCGCCCGCGGGAGTTCCTCCGCTTGCTACAGGCTTTTTCGCGGCACTGGTCGCGGCGCTCTGGGCTTATGATGGCTGGAATAACGTGGGCATGGTGGCTTCCGAGATACGGAATCCGCAGCGTAATCTGCCGCTATCGTTGATTCTCGGGACGTCACTTGTGATCGCCATTTACATGCTGGCGAACTGGGCATATTTCAGAGTCCTCACCCCGGCGGAAACCGGTGCGCACAAGCTGGTCGCCGCGGAGATGATGCAGAGAATTCAGGGGCCGGCCGGCGCCGGTCTGGTTTCCATTGCGGCGATGATTTCAATTTTCGCGGCGCTGAACGGGTCAATTCTTACCGGCGCGCGGGTTCCATACGCTGCGGCCCGCGATGGATTATTCTTCCGTTCGGCCGCGCGCGTACACCCCGTATTCCGGACACCCGGGGTTTCGATCCTGATGATGTCGGGCTGGGCGGCGGTGCTGGTGCTTTCCGGGCAGTACGACAATCTCTTCAATTTCGTGATCTTCGGGAGCTGGATTCTATACGCAATGGCGGCGGCCTCGGTGTTCGTTTTGAGGCGGAAACGACCCGATCTTGCCCGTCCGTATAAAACGCTGGGATATCCGGTGGTGCCGATCCTGTTTCTGGTGGGCGCGGCCGCCCTCGAGATCAGTACGCTGAAAGACCGCCCGGTGGAATCGCTGGCGGGAATTGGCCTGATATTGCTCGGATTGCCTTTCTATTTCTACTGGAAACGCCGGGCGGAATAGCTCAATCGTCCTGTTGGTCAGTACTGCAGATTCAACTTAGTACCAATGTGTTCCGAATCTGGAACAGCGGCTTGCGTTTCCGAATGTTAATGGAGTACAAACTTAATAGGGCTTCTGTGGAATTCCCGGGATCTTGTTCCGTATCCGGAACAGCGCGGGTGGGATTCGCCAATTGCAGAACAGACCGCCCTTTTGGAGGTACTTGATGGACGTTTCGAAAATCCTGGTCGAATTGCGGCAGGAAAGGGAACAGTTAGAAGAAGCGATTATGAGCCTGGAGCGACTGGCTCGCGGCCGGGGGAAGCGGCGCGGGCGCCCGCCGGCATGGATGGCCGAGGCAAAGAAGCGTGGCCGTCCGCCAGGCAGCAAGAATAAGCCGAAAAAAGGTGAATCGGCTTCAGGGGACTAACAGACTGAATTTCACCGTACTGCATTCATCGGGACTATTCGGCGTTATATCGGAGTGATGGGGGGCGATCCAGGACGGGTCGCTCCTTTTTTTGCGTCACCGCTCCGGATACAATAGATACTTCGCGCGCAGTTCGCGAAATGTGTCGAGTCCCAGGTTGGCGGCGGCAAGGTCGTCCACGGTGTTACTCCGCTGCGTAAGAAGATTGATCAGGGCGCGACTTCCGATCAGGTTCCGGTTCGCCTGCCAGTCGATTTTCCCGGGGTAGAGGCGCCCGAGCGCCGCGGCGAGTTCCACGCCCAGCCGGGTAGCGGAAAAGGCTTCCCGATCAGTAAGTTCCAGACGAACTCCCGGAATCTTCTTTCCACTCAGATTTGAGGAAGCAGGGGTGAACTCGGTGGGTTCAAAGCGTACGCCCGGGATATTGCGGGTAGTCAAGGCGGCCGCGAGTTGGGCGCCCTGAATCCACTCCGCGCCGATCTGCTCAAAAGGAGAGTCGGTTCCCCTTCCCACCGAGTAATTCGTGGAATACTCCAGCATCGCGATGGCGGGGTAGAGGATCGCTTCGTTCAGACTGCGGATATTAGGTGACGGATTCACCCACGGCTGGCCTGTGGTATCGAACCACTGATTGCGAGTCCAGCCGGACATCGGGACGATTCGCAAATCCGCGCCGAGATTCAGCTCCTGATTTTCCAGGCGGGCGAGTTCTCCGATTGTCATGCCATGCCGCAATGGGAGTGGGAATGCTCCTACAAATGAGAGCGAATCAGGATCGAGCATTGGCCCTTCAACTCGAGTGCCGGTAAGGGGATTTGGCCTATCCAGGACTACAAAAGCAATTCCTGCCTTCGCCGCTTCCTGCATAGCGTAAAGCATGGTGGATTCATAGGTGTAAAAGCGGACACCGAGATCCTGAATGTCGAAAACAAGGGTATCGATCCCCGTCAGCATTTCCGGCGTTGGGCGAGTCGTGTTGCCGTACAGGCTCCAGATGCGGAGGTCGGTCTTGAAATCTACGGCGTTTGCGATTCCGGGGTGATCCTCCACGCCTGCAAAGCCGTGCTCCGGCGAAAAAAGCGCGACTAAATTCACTCCGGCCTGCTTCATCAGGTCCACATTTCGGCGGCCCTGACGGTCGACACCGGTCTGATTCGTGATCAGGCCGACCCTTTTGCCTTTCAGCGACTGGAATTGTTCCGCCACCAGAACATCGAGTCCCGTCAGGGCTCCATAGCCAACCGAGCGCGCAACGACCGTGGCGACGGCCCGGCGCACGGCGGTGATGGCTGGCCGGACTTTCGGGTGGACGGAATTCGTCAGCAGAATCACATAGGTTTTCGATGCCGGATCGATCCAGATGGAAGTACCTGTGAACCCGGTGTGGCCGAACGAGATTCCGGCCGGAAACAGATTGCCGCGATTTCCGGAATAGCGCGAGTCGATATCCCAGCCGAGGCCGCGAATATCCGGCATGCCGGGCGGCGAGGCGGGCGAAGCGAAAAGCTGGATTGTGGAGGGCTTGATAATGCCCTCGCCTCCATCGAGAATCATCTGGCAGAATTTCGCAAGATCGTCCACGGTGGAGAAGACGCCGGCATGCCCGGCCACACCGCCCATGTAGCGCGCAGTGGGGTCATGCACTACGCCACGGAGGATTTCTCCGGTTTTCAGCTGCTCCGTGGGGGCAATGCGGGAGCGCAGTCCGGGTGCAGGCAGATATGTGGTCTGCGTCATACCGAGGGGTGTGAAAATGTTCTTCTGCACGTACTCGTTTTCGGGCATTCCGCTCACGCGCCGGATGATTTCACCCAACAGCTCGAAATTAATGTCGCTGTAGACGAATTTCGCTCGCGGCGGCCCGGTTGGTTTATCGATGAGAGCCCGGTGGATGCCGGTTTCATAGCCGCTCCATTCCGGCTCGAGATCAAGATCAGGCCGCAGTCCGGAGTAGTGCGTCATCAGGTCGCGTAGCGTGATTGGGCTGCGGCCGCCCTGGAATTCCGGCAGGTATTTCGTTACCGGGTCATCCGGCGAGATGAGGCCGTAATCGTACAGCTTCATCAGGGCACTGGTTGTGGCGACGATTTTCGTCAGTGACGCGATATCGAAAATCGTGTCCGCGGTCATCGGCTCACGCTCAGGCAGGAGCGTGCGGTTTCCATACGCCTTGCGGTAGACGACCGCGCCATTGTGACCAATGAGCACCACAGCACCCGGCATTTTGTCTTCGCGGATGGCCAGATTGATTGTGGAATCGAGCTCGGCCGCTCCGGGAAACGTCTGGGCAGAGGCCTGAACGGCGGCAAAGACGGCGAGCAAGACGTACTTCATTGGTCCTATTATGCCGAAGCCGCGCGGACTAATATCATGGACTTTGCATGTCATTTGACAGAACGATACGATTCCCGGGTGCGATTGCTTCGCGCCAGGGAGTTCTGCCAGGTGTATTGGCGGATTACTTCAGCCAGAACAGCCGCACTCGGGGACTCGGTTATTTCCAGCAGGGCCGGGTAATCATCACGCGCGGTACTCCGAACATTGTGACCGCGCGCGTTCGAGGCACTCGCCCTTATAACGTCAGCCTGAAGTACGACGATGGCGTGCTGGAGGTCGATTGCGAATGCGAGTTTTTCAATAGTTCCGGCGCCTGCAAGCACCTGTGGGCTACGCTGCTGGCGGCCGACCAGCAGCAGTTTCTTGCCGAGGCGGGGGCCGATCCGAATCTGGAGATGCAGGAAAGCCTGAAGCGGATGCTGGAGGACGCAGACGCGCTGCACGAATTGATGAGCGAGCAGCCAACGCCTGTTCGCGCGCAGAAAAAGCCCGCTGAGTCGAAGCGCCTGAACTGGAAGCGGCAGGTCAGTGAGATCGGGCGGCCCGCTGCGGGGCCATACTTTCGGGATCACCAGCCCTGGCCTGAAAAGCGGCATATCCGCTACATGGTGGATGTGGCAGGCAGCAAAGCCGCCGGGAGCCTGGTACTTGCGATCGAAACGCAGGACCGCAGGCAGGATGGCGGATTTTCAAAAGCCGTTCCGCTGCGCATGAAGCGGTCGCAGATTGCGGAGATACCGCGCGTGGAAGATCGGGAGGCGATAGCGGCGCTGGCGGGTGGCAAGCAGCGGTTTGCCTTCGGCGGTGATTATGGGTACGACGCGATACCGGACTCACTGCAGCTTTCCGAAGAACTCGCGCGAACGGTTCTACCTCTGGTGGTGGCGACGGGACAATGCTACCTGCGTCCGGCGCGGATTCCGGGCCAGATGCCGGAGTTAACGGAATCGACTCAGCCGCTGATCTGGGATAGCGCCGGCGCGTGGCGGATGGCGCTGGAGTTAAAGCGTATCCCGAAAGGCTGGGGCGTGGCGGGCGCACTGCGTCGCGGCCAGGAGAAGATGGATCTGGCGACGCCGGAGCTAATCGTCTCGGGCGGGCTCGTTTTTCTTCCGGATCGCGTGGCGCCACTCGATCGCGGGACAGCGTTTGACTGGCTGTTCTGGCTGCGCAGCCACGGCATGCTGGAAGCGCCGGAACAGGATCGCGATGAACTGCTGTCTTACCTGCTCTGCACGCCTGGCGTTCCGGCTGTGGAGATTCCCGGAGACCTGGCCTATACCGAAGTGATCGGCACGCCACGGCCACGGCTGCGATTCCGGGGGATGAATGCGCCGGGCGCCGCGCTGGGAACGGGCGTTTCCCGCATTCAGGCTGCGCTTTCATTTCAATATGACGGCCGCACCTTTGATGAGCGCAGCGGCGAGCGAGCATTTTTCGATCCTGGTCCGAGGGCTCTGGTACGACGGGATGCCGAGGCTGAGACAGCTGCGGCGGCCACCTTGCGCGACGTGGGCGTCCGCAACAAAGGGACGTCGCCGGGTGACTCTACCTGGACCTGGGATGTCGCTTCCGGAAAACTGCCGGGCATCGTCAGGACGCTAACCGGAGCCGGCTGGGTCGTTGAGGCGGAAGGCAAGACATTCCGTTCCGCTTCGAAGTTCAATCTCGCGGTTTCGAGCGGGCTCGACTGGTTCGATCTTCAGGGGGGCGTTCAGTTCGGCGACTCGGGCGATCAAACTGTCGCCCTGCCGGCCCTGCTGAGCGCGCTGCGGCGCGGCGAAAACATGGTGCGGCTCGGCGACGGCAGCTATGGTCTCCTGCCGGAGGACTGGCTGGCGCGAATCGCCATGGTTGCCGGCATGGGGGATTCTGAAGACGACCATGTGCGCTTCCGCCGCAGCCAGGCCGGCCTGCTGGATGCTCTGCTGGCGAGTCAGCCGGAAGCTGCTTTCGATGCGGTGTTTGAGGCTGCGCGCGATGAACTCCGCAACTTCGCGGGCGTAGCGGCGATGGAGCAGCCCGGCGGATTTCAGGGCCAGCTGCGCGATTACCAGAAGGAAGGCCTGGGCTGGATGGAGTTCCTGCGGCGTTTTTCCTTTGGGGGCTGTCTTGCGGATGACATGGGCACCGGTAAGACGGCGCAGGTTCTGGCAATGCTCGAGATGCGGCGTGAAGCGCGCGCGGATCGCGCGACGCCGATGCCGTCTCTGATTGTGGTGCCGCGTTCGCTCATCTTCAACTGGAAAGAGGAGGCGGCAAGGTTCACGCCGGAGCTTCGAATTCTGGATTACACCGGCCCGGAGCGCGATGCAGCGCTGGTTCCGGGCCACGATGTTGTGCTCACGACCTACGGCACTTTGCGGCGGGACATCACGATGCTGCGCGAAACGCAGTTCGATTACGCCGTGCTCGACGAAGCACAAATGGTGAAAAACAGCGGGACGGAGGGGGCAAAGGCGGTGCGGCTGATTCGCGCCGATCATCGGCTGGCGCTGAGTGGAACGCCGGTGGAGAATCATCTGGGCGAGCTGTGGTCGATGTTCGAGTTTCTAAATCCCGGCATTCTCGGTTCCGCCGGGGTATTCAGGAACGCGGGCGGCCTGGGACGCAATCCGGATGAGGCTTCCCGCACCTTGCTGGCGCAGGCTCTGCGGCCATTCATTCTGCGTCGAACGAAGGAGCAGGTGGCGCGCGAACTGCCGGCGCGTACCGAACAAACGATCTACTGCGAGCTGGAACCCGCGCAGCGCAAACTCTACGACGAACTGCGCGATCACTATCGCGATTCGCTGTTAGCTCGTATTGCGGTGGAGGGCCTGGGCAAGTCGAAGATCATGGTTCTTGAGGCGCTGCTGCGGCTGAGGCAGGCCGCATGTCATCCGGGGTTGATCGATAAGAAGCGCGTGGGCGAGTCGAGCGCCAAACTGGAAGCGCTGATTGAACAGCTCGAAGAAGTCCTGCAATCCGGCCACAAGGCTCTCGTGTTTTCGCAGTTCACGAGCCTGCTGGCGATCGTTCGTAAGCGGCTGGATGCAATGGGTATCGTCTACGAATATCTGGATGGCAAAACGAAGGATCGCCAGGAACGCGTGGAGCGCTTTCAGAACGATCCCGCGTGTCCGCTGTTTCTCATCAGCCTGAAGGCGGGTGGACTTGGCCTGAATCTCACGGCTGCCGACTACGTATTTTTGCTCGATCCGTGGTGGAATCCCGCGGTGGAAGCGCAGGCGATTGATCGCGCGCATCGCATTGGGCAGTTGCGTCGCGTTTCCGCGTATCGTCTGATTGCCCGCGACACGGTGGAAGAAAAAGTTCTGGAGTTACAGAAGACGAAGCGCGATCTGGCAGCGGCCATTATCGGCGAAAGCAACAGCGTGCTGCGCGATCTCAGGAAAGAAGATCTGGAACTGCTGCTTTCTTAGCGGTTAAGCAAGGCTACTCCGCATAGTAAGCGGTTCTGGAGCGCACGACTGCATTGGGATGTTTCGCGCGCGCCGCAGGAGAAAGATCGACTTTCATGTGGCGCAGCGTGCCCGGCGCCGCGTCCGGCTGCCGGAAGTACATGGTGTATCGGGTGCGGCTTCGCTCCAGCATGGAAGGCAATTCGCTCCCTACGTCCGGAGACTGGCGCACCACACCGCCGGTCTGCGAGGCGATGCGGCGCACATCCTGCAGCTTCGTGCCGGCAAGCGATGCGGCCATTTTGTCATCCCACATCGGCGCGGAGGAGATAACCAGGCCATCTACTGAAACAGCATCTTTCCAGAGTTCGCGCAGCGCAGCGTCTTCGGTGGTATCCGCGCGCGCAGCGTTGTCTGTCAGCACCAGCGCTACATTCGGCGCGGGGGCGGATGGTCCCAGAAATTTCGCGGCGTCCATCAGCGCGCGATAAATATCGGTACTACCGCCCATCGGCTTGCCCGCCAGTTTCGTCACGCCCGCAATGATTGCGCCGCGGTCCGCGGTAAGCGGAACCCTGACCGTCGCCTTGCGATCGAAGGTGAGCAGCGCGACGGTGTCATCGGCATGCAGTACACTGAGCGCCGCGAGCCCCGTCGCAGCGAGCTGACGCGCGGCAGGTTGCATGCTGCCGCTGGCATCCAGCAGGAGCACGAGGCGAACTGCGCCGGATTCCGGTGTGAAGTTCACTGCGGGCTGCGGCTGACCTTCGTCCGTGATGATGAAATCCTGGGCCGTCAGACCCGCCAGCACGCGACCGCTTTCTTCCACCAGAGTTTCGGCGCGCACAAGTGTAGTGCCTGAGTGAAACGTCTGGGCACCCACATGACACGTAAAGATGGAAAGCAGGGAGAATATTGGGGCGATGGCTCGGGAGACAGGTTGCATCCGTTTTTCCGGTCTGGTATAACTCCACGGTATATTACTGAGGTACCGGCGGTTCGTTTCTGAATATGGCACTCACGAAGAAGTCCACCCCCGCGGCGGCCACGAAGGCTGCAAAGGCGCCAACCGGCGCGCGGACATCGCCGGCAAAACCGGCTGCAGCGGTCAAGTCTCCCGCGGAAATGAAGGCGGCCGCGGCGCTCGAATCAGCGGCGGCAAATGCGCGCGCGGCCCAGCAGCGGCAGATGGATCAGTGGGAGCGCGGCGTGACGCTCTTCTCGAAGAAGAATTTCGCACAGGCGAAGGCCGCCTTCGACGAAGCGGCGGGCGGACCGGCGGCGCATATTGCCGATAAAGCTCGGTCCTACGCGCAGGTGTGCGCGCGAAGAACCGAAGGCGATGGCGTGAGGCTGCAGAGTTCTGAAGACCATTTCAACTATGGCGTGGAACGGCTGAACGCGCGCGATATGGACACGGCTCGTCAGCATCTGGAGAAGGCCCTGTCGCTCGAACCCGAAGCGGAGCACATTCTGTTCACGCTGGCGCTGTGCTGCGGCATTGCGGGCGACGGCGCGGCCGCATATGACAATCTGAAGCGCGCTATTGCGATTGAACCGAAGAACAGAATTCTGGCGCGACAGGATCCCGAGTTTCTGGTTCTCGCGCAACAGTTGCCTGTACTGCGTCCTTTGCTGACCCCGGAGCGCGCGGATTAAACTGCGCTGCTCATGAGTGAGGCGCTGCGCGTAGTCTCCATCGGCGGCGGCACGGGACTTTCCGCGTTACTGGCCGGACTCAAACAGTTTGCACATCCCCAGGAAGACGGTGGGCCGTGGCTGGATATTACGGCCATTGTCACCGTGACCGACGATGGCGGAAGCTCCGGCCGCCTGCGCCGCGAGTTTGATGTGCTGCCTCCCGGCGATATCCGCAACTGCATGGTGGCTCTTGCGGAGGATGGCGCGTTCCTTTCGAAGCTGTTTCAGTATCGGTTCAACTCCGGACGCGGATTGAAGGGCCACAGCTTCGGTAATCTGTTTCTCACGGCGCTCACGCACATCACCGGCGATTTTCCGGATGCCGTGCGCCAGTCGGCGGAGGTCCTGAAGATTGCGGGGCGGATTTATCCGTCGACCGCGGCGAATGTTTCCCTTTCCGCGGTGCTGGAAGATGGCAGCATTGTGCGCGGCGAAACGAAGATCGGGCGCAGCCGCAAGCGCATTCAGACGGTGCGAATGGAACCGCGCGGTGCGAAACCGTTGCCGGAGACGCTTGAAGCGATTGCAAATGCGGACCTGATTACTATCGGACCGGGATCCCTGTTCACCAGCCTCATTCCCAATCTGCTGGTGAGCGGAATTCCGAAGGCGATGCGGGAATCGAAGGCGCTAAAGGCCTGTTTTGTGAATCTGATGTCGCAGCCGGGCGAGACCACCGACTTCAGCGCGGAAGATCATGTGGCGGCGCTTCTGCGTCACGCTGGCCCTGGCACGATTGACTGCGCGGTCGTAAATGTATCCCCGATCTCCGACGTCATTCGCGAGCGCTACGCGGAGCAGGACGCCGTTCCGATTCCGTTCGATCGTGGCGCCATACAAGCGATGGGCATTGAGGTGGTTGAGGCGGAATTGCTCGGCAAGCCCTGGAGAGGCATGGAGCGCCGACTCAAGGTTCGTCACGATGCCGGCGCGATTGCCTCACTGGCGCTTTCTCTTGCGCAGCGCGGCCGCGAACGCCGCAGAGGGAAACTAACTTCGCGGAAGCGTGTGCGGCAGACTGTTAAATGATATGTCGAACAGCGATGTCACCGTCGTAATTCTCGCCGCGGGAATGGGAACCCGCATGAAGTCGCGCACTGCTAAAGTGCTGCACAGCGCGGGAGGGCGCCGGCTCGTGGAGCACGCAATTGTGGCGGCCAGGGGCGTTGCCCCGCCGGAGCGCATTTTCGTGGTGGTGGGGCATCAGGCGGATGAAGTGCGCAAGGTCGCGGAAGCCGCGGGCGTGAAGACATTCGAACAGAAAGAGCAACTTGGCACCGGGCATGCCGTGATGTGCGGTGAAGACCTGCTGGCCGGGCTTGGCGGGCGCATGGTGGTAACGGTTGGCGATTGCCCGCTGATTCGCGCGGAGACGTTGGCCGCGCTTGCGGAGAGGCAGCAGAGTTCCGGCGCATCGGCAATCGTGCTGACTGCGGATGTTGACGATTCCACCGGATACGGGCGAATCATACGCGATCATAACGGTGCGGTGCAGGCAATCGTTGAGCAGAAGGCGGCCACGGCGGCCCAGCGTGAAGTGAAAGAGATCAACTCGGGAATTTATTGCTTCGATGCCGATGAGTTCTGGCGGCATGTGCGGCTGATCCGTCCCGATAACTCCGCAAATGAGTATTACCTGACCGATATGATCGCGATCCTCAACAACGCGGGGCGACGGGTTGCCGCGGTGAAGATCGGCGATCCGGGCGAATTGCTGGGCATTAACGACCGCGTCCAGCTTGCCGAAGCCGACTGGATCCTGCGAAACCGGAAGATTCGTGAAGTCATGCTCTCGGGCGTGACTATTGAAAAGCCGGAAACGGTCACGATCGATCCGGACGTTCGCATTGGCATGGATACGATCATCGGGCCGTTCGCGCGCATTACGGGATCAACCGTGATCGGCGAAGACTGCCGCATCGGCGCGTGCGCAATCCTGCATGACGCCGTTCTGGAAGATGGCGCAGAGGCCTTCGCGTTCAGCATGGTTTCGGGATCGATCATGCGCCGCGGCGCGCATGCCGGTCCATTTGCGCGGCTGCGGATGAATGCCGACCTCGGGGAGAACGCGCATGTGGGCAACTTCGTGGAACTGAAGAACACGAAAATGGGCGACGGATCGAAGTCCATGCACCTGGCGTATCTCGGCGATTCACAACTGGGGACGAAGGTCAACGTTGGCGCCGGCACGATCACCTGTAATTACGACGGGAAGAAAAAGTACCCGACGCTGATCGGCGATGGTGTTTTCGTAGGCAGCAATTCCACGCTCGTGGCGCCACTGGCGGTGGATGACGGGGCCTACATTGCGGCCGGCAGTGTGATCACGGAGAATGTTCCGGCCGACACGCTGGCGCTTGGGCGGGCTCGCCAGGTCACGAAGGCCGGCTGGAAGAAGAAAGAAAAGGCCTGACAGAGGCATCTGAGTCGGCGCGCGGGCAGCGCCCTTTAAGCGCGGTTGATCAGGCTTGCCACGTAGCCTGCGCCGAAGCCATTGTCGATATTCACCACCGTCACATTGCTGGAACAGCTATTCAGCATGCCGAGCAGCGCGGCGAGTCCGTGAAAGCTTGCGCCATAACCAACGCTCGTCGGCACCGCAATCACCGGAGCGGACACCAGGCCACCTACGGCGCTGGGCAGCGCGCCTTCCATCCCCGCGCAAACGATAACGACACGAGCCGCCGCGAGCTGCTGCCGATGATGGATGAGCCGGTGAATCCCAGCAACACCGATATCGTGAATCTCCTCCACGCGATTGCCCATGACTTCGGCTGTAATGCGAGCTTCTTCGGCGACCGGAATATCGCTCGTTCCCGCACACACCACCGCAATCGTGCCCCCGCCGCGAATCTCACGCTTCCGCCAGAACCGAATCGCACCGGAAAGAGGAAAGTGCTCGCCATCCGGAAGCGCCTCCATCACACGCGCGGCTGCCACCGGTGTGGTGCGGGTCACCAGCACATTATCCGACCGTTCCAGCAGCGCCCCGGCAATCGCCACAATCTGATCCGGCGTCTTGCCCAGGCCGAACACAACCTCCGGCATCCCATGACGCAGAGCCCGGTGATGATCCACCTTGGCGAAGCCCAGATCTTCAAACGGCATATGCCGGACCCGCGCCAGAGCCTCGTCAACACCCGTGGAACCGGCGTGAACCTCTTCAAGCAGCGCGCGGAGCTGGTCTTCACTCATTTTTCGTTACCGTCACAGCCCTCACCATAGCAGGCGATAAACTGGAAGTTCCCGCCTGATGTTCCTGAAACGCCTCAGAATGACGCTGGAGATGATCCGCTTCGAGCACTCAGTGTTCGCGCTGCCGTTCGCGCTGACTGGCGCGCTGCTGGCATTTCGCGAAAGCGGATTCGAAGTGGCGGATAAATGGCGGATCCTGCTCTGGATCGTGGTCGCAATGGTAGGCGCCCGCTCCGCCGCGATGGCTTTCAACCGACTCGTGGATGCGGAAATCGACGCACGCAATCCTCGTACGAAATCCCGCCACATACCCGCCGGACTCCTCTCCAGACGCTTCTGCCGGGGCTTCACCATTGCCACCAGCCTTGTCTTCCTTTTCGCCGCGTGGGAGCTGAATCCACTTTGCTTCCACCTTTCGCCGCTCGCGCTGGGGGTGGTCTTCGCCTACTCCTTCACGAAACGCTTCACGCACTTTTCGCACGTCGTGCTCGGGTTTGCGCTGGGCATCGCCCCCGCTGCCGCGTGGATCGCCGTGCGCGGCTCGCTCGATCTCCACATCCTCTGGCTCACCGCCGCGGTGACAGCCTGGACGGCCGGGTTCGACGTCATCTACTCCTGCCAGGACTTCGAATTCGACAGCGAATCCGACCTCTTCAGCATCCCCAAAGTCTTCGGCATCGCCAAAGCCCTGTGGATCGCGAAGCTGCTGCACGCGGCAATGATCGTTTCACTTCTGATGCTGGTGATGCAACTGCACCTGGGAGCGCTGGCGCTGGCAGGCATAGTGGCCGTCGCAGCGCTGCTGATCTACGAGCATAGTCTGGTCAGACCGACCGATCTCTCCCGCGTCAATGCAGCCTTTTTCACCATGAATGGCTGGGTCAGCGTGCTATTCTTCGTGTTTTGGGCCGCCGATATCTTTCTGATTCATCAGCCCGTTTAAGAAACAAATCTATGCCAGTCACCTTTGAAGATCGCCGTTTATCCGCCATCCGCGAGAAGGTGGAATCAGGCGAGCGCCTCACCTATGAAGACGGGCTGGAGCTTTACCGTTCAAACGACATGCTGGCGCTCGGCTATATGGCGAACCTGGTGCGCGAGCGGATGCACGGCGATACCACATATTTCAACGTTAACCGCCACATCAACCCGACCGACGTCTGCGTTGCAAGCTGCCGCCTCTGCGCCTTCGGTAAGCAGAAGCGCGACCCCAACTCCTATACGATGTCGCTCGAACAAGTCTGGGAAACCGCGGGACGCGGGTGGGCTGAGGCGATCACGGAATTTCACATCGTGGGCGGATTGCATCCCGAACTCAGCCTCGACTGGTTCTGCCAGATGCTGCGCGGCCTCAAAGAACGCTATCCGCAGATCCACCTGAAAGCGTTCACGATGGTGGAAATCGGCTACTTTGCGCGGCGCGAGAAAATCAGCGTGCGCGAAGTACTGGAACGCCTGCGCGATGCCGGCATGGATTCGCTGCCAGGCGGTGGCGCCGAAGTTTTCAGCGAGCGCGTACGCCGCATCATCTGCGACCACAAGCTCACTGGCGATGAATGGCTGGATACCGCGCGCACCGCGCACCAGCTGGGCCTGCACTCCAACTGCACCATGCTCTACGGTCACATTGAAAATGAAGAAGACCGCGTCGATCACCTGGTGCGCCTGCGCGGATTGCAGGATGAAACCAACGGCTTCGTTACCTTCATTCCGCTGGCGTTTCATCCGGACAACACCGCCCTCTCGCATATCCCGAAAACCACCGGTTACGACGACCTGAAGAACATCGCGATCGCGCGCCTGATGCTGGATAACATTCCGCACATCAAGGCATACTGGGTGATGCTCTCACCCGCGATCGCTCAAATCGCCCTGCGCTTCGGCGCTGACGATATCGATGGCACAGTGGTGGAAGAGAAAATCTATCACGATGCCGGATCGACCGTGGCGCAGTCGCTGCGCCGCACCGATCTGCTCCGTCTGATCCGGCTCGCCGGACGCACGCCTGTGGAGCGTGACACGCTCTACCGCCCCGTGCAGCGCACCGAGTCCGCGTTTACGGTGCTCGTGTAGTGTTTCTTCAACTCGAAAAACAGATCCAGGCCGCATTTCGCGAAAGCCTGACACTTCGCTTTGGCGTGGATGCCGAGATCGTTCTCGAACAGCCCCGGCAGGCTTCCTTCGGTGAGCTCGCCGCACCGGTTGCATTTCAACTGGCGCGTTCGCTGAAGCAGCCGCCGAAGAAGATTGCCGCTGAGCTTGTGGATGCAATCGGCGAAATCGCCGGCGTGGCCGCCATGGAAGTGGCGGGCAACGGTTACATCAATATTCGTCTCGATCGTGGAGCCTTTGGAGCTGCACTGCTGAGCAGTCCCGATGCGTTCGCCCCTCGTCCTGGCAAGACCGTCGTCGAGCACACGAACATCAATCCAAACAAAGCCGCGCATATCGGGCACCTGCGTAATGCGGTTTTGGGTGATACGTTCGTCCGCATGCTCCGCGCTTCGGGCAACCGGACCGAAGTGCAGAACTACATCGACAACACCGGCGTGCAGGTTGCCGACGTGGTGGCAGGCTTTCACTTTCTCGAACACAAGTCCGCAGGCGATGTTCGGGAGCTAATCGACCAGCCGCGCTTCGATTACATCTGCTGGGATCTCTACGCCCGCACATCGCAGCACTACAAAGAGAATCCCGAATCGCTGAAATGGCGCGCCGAAGTGCTGCATCAGGTGGAAGCGGGCGCGGGCGAACTCGCCGAACTTGGCCACGTTGTAGCCGACGCAATCGTGAATCGCCACCTCGCGACGATGCTGCGTCTCAATATCCAGTACGATGTATTGCCGCGCGAAAGCGAAATCCTGCACCTGAAGTTTTGGGCCTCAGCTTTCGAGTTACTGAAAGAACGCCGGGCGATTTACCTCGAAACCGAAGGCAAGAACGCCGGCTGCTGGGTGATGCCCTCGTCCGCCTTTCGCGGAGAGGATGAAGCCAACGAAGACAGCAAAGTCATCGTGCGCTCCAACGGCATCGTCACCTACGTGGGCAAGGACATTGCTTATCAGCTCTGGAAGTTCGGCCTGCTCGGCAAAGACTTTCATTACAAGCCGCTCACCACCTATACCGACGGCAAAGAAGTCTGGGTCTCAACCGCGCAATCGCAAGACGGGCCCGCGCCCGCCTTCGGCCATGCCACCGTCGTCTACAACGTAATCGACGTCCGCCAGTCCTATCTGCAGGACGTAGTCGTCGCCGGCCTGCGAGCACTCGGCTTTGATGACGCGGCCGATAAGTCCGTCCACTTCTCCTACGAAATGGTGGCTCTCTCCCCGCGTTGCTGCGCCGACCTCGGAATCGAACTCTCCGAAGAAGACGCGCGCCGTCCCTACGTGGAAGTCTCCGGCCGCAAAGGTCTCGGTGTAAAGGCCGATGACCTGATGGATAAGCTCGTCGAAACCGCGCTGGGCGAAGTGGCTTCCAGACATCCCGAAGACAACGAGGCCGCGCAACTCGCAGTCGCAACCGAAATCGCCATGGGCGCGCTGCGTTACTTCCTGCTCAAGTTCACCCGCAACACCGTAATCGCCTTCGACTTCCAGGAAGCGCTCAGCTTCGAAGGCGAAACCGGACCTTACGTGCAGTATGCCGCCGTCCGCTCCCGCAACATTTTCCGCAAGCTCGAAGAGCGCGGTGAGAAGATTCCCGATTTCAACACAGTACTCACCCGCGAAGCCTTCGCGCGCCAGCTGCAAACCGACGAACTCTGGCAGTTCCTTTCAGCCGCCGCTCGCGCCGACTCCGTCCTCGATCGCGCAGTAGCAGCCGGTGAGCCCGCCCACGTCGCGAAATTCGCCTTCCAGCTCGCCCAAACGTTCAACGTCTTCTATCACGAATACCCGGTGCTCGCCGAGCCCGACGCCGAGCGCAAAGCGTTCCTGCTTTGGCTCAACGGATACATCGCGCTACAGCTGGAACGCGCGCTCGCACTGCTCGGCATCGCCGTGCCGGCCTACATGTAAATCATGCTCCTGGCACTCGACGTCGGCAACACCAACATCACCGTAGGCATCTTCGAAGGCCAGACCCTCGTCGATCACCGCCGCCTCCGCACCGTGCGCGAACAAACGTCCGATGAGTGGGGCATCCTGCTCTCTAACCTGCTCGGATACGCGAAGCTCGACCCCGCTTCCATCGACGGCATTATCGTTTCCTCTGTGGTTCCGCCCCTGAACCCGGCGCTGGGCGAGATGTCGCGCCGGTACTTCAGCACCGAAGCAATGTTTGTTACGGCGGAAACCAAAACCGGCCTCACCATCCGCTATGAAAACCCCGCCGAAGTCGGCGCGGACCGACTGGTCAACGCGGTAGCCGCACTCCACAAATACGGCGGACCCTGCGTGGTAATCGACCTCGGCACCGCCATCACCTTCGATGCCATCTCCGCCGGCGCCGAATATCTCGGCGGCATCATCGCCGCCGGCGTGGGCATCTCGGCCGACGCGCTTTTCAGCCGCACCGCCCGCCTGCCCCTCGTCGACTTCCGCAAGCCGCGCAGCCTGATCGGAGCCAATACGGTTGCCAGCATGCAGTCCGGCCTATACTACGGCGCAATCGGTGCAATCGACGGCATGATCGAGCGCCTCATCGCGGAGCTCGGCCCCGGCACGAAGACCATCGCCACCGGCGGTCAGGCTCAGCTCATTGCCGGTGAATCGAAGTTCATTCGAAATGTGGATGAGAACCTCACCCTCGAAGGCCTGCGCCTGATCTGGGACCGCACCCGGTGAGCGAAGATCCGGACAAAGCCTGGTCAAACTACTTCAACTACTTCACAGAGGTTGAGGAGCATTTCCAAAAGGCGCGCGGCACCAGTCTGTTCCTGCTGTCACCGCTCGATTGGGCGCTGATCGAGTCCTGGAAGAACTCAGGCGTGCCACTCGAAGCCGTGCTGCGCGGCATCGACGTGGCATTTGAAAAATGGCGAGCAAAGCGCTCACGAGTCCAGATGGTGAACTCGCTCGCTTTCTGCACTCAGCCGGTCATGCTGGAAGCCCAGCGCATGGCCGATGCCGGAACCGATGCCCGCGAGCGCCCCGCAAGGGCTGAATCCGCACCGTTTGCCAATGAGGAATTACACGCCTTTCTGACAGCGAACGCCGGAGCCATCCGCGAAACCGCCGTCCCCGAGTTCGAATCTATTGCTGCGGCGCTGGATCAGATCCTCGCCGAGCTTTCCACCCTCGCAGCCGACCTCGAAGCCCTGGAACAGCGCCTGTCGATGCTCGAGCAAAAGCTGGTCGCGCTTGCGCGAAGCCGCCAGAGCGACGACGACGCTCTCAAAACAAAGCAGCTGCTCGACATCCAACTCAGGCCCTACCGGAGCAAAATGACCGCTCCACAGATCGCGATGCTCGAATCCCAGTTCCTTGAGCGAACCCTTCTCGAAGCTGCCCGCCTCCCCCGCCTCAGTCTCTTTTACATGACTTAGTACTGTTTCTACAGTCCCTTAGACACATAGGTACTGTTTCACCCAGATTTAATCTTGGGCGATATGATACGCTTCAATCAGGTTCCGCGCCTGTAACCTTTTGTTCACCCAGGCATCTAAAGGGTAACTGGTGAAGGTGTATGTGAACCGCCAGTTTTTGCCAATAGGTATCGCGCGCTGGGTTCAGAGTAGCGATCCAGTCAGCCGGCGCACTCCTCCGAGCGCCCGTTGACTCTTGGTGAGGCGGCAGGCACATTCCTCCGAGTGCCTGCCGTTTTTTTTGCGCCCTCAGGATTCCCGCGGATTCGGAAACGCATCGGCGTTCTCCGCATTCGATTTGTGCAGGCACTGGAAGTCTTTCTCTACCAGGATCGAAACGGCGCCAGCCGAACCTTCCAGACTGACATCTCCGCTCCCGGCCCATTGCGCGGCAATCAACGCCGGCACGCGAACGTCAATACCATCGCCATTGAAATCCGCGCCGATCTCCGCAAACTCCGTCCCCACGACAAGTGCGTATCCCAGCGGGCGACCGGCAAAGTCGATGGCGCAGCGAACGCTGTCGCCCGCGCCAACCGACTCCACCTCACTCCGCGACAGCCGCAGACGAAGCGAGTTTCCCTGTATCCGAAGTTTCAAAATCTAATTCCGTTTCCCCAATCAAACCCGCCCGCACAGCCGATTCAGCAGTCCAGTTGCGACGCCAAATGGGCCCTAAACAAACGAGCGTAACAAAGCCCAGCGCAACAGCCGCCGAGCAGACCGCAAATCCCGGACCAAAGCTGCCCGTGCGATCCTTCAGCTGTCCCAGAATGTTCGGCAACATGAAGCCGCCGAGTCCGCCGGCCGCGCCCACGAGTCCCGTCATCAATCCCACCTTGCCCGCAAAACGCTGCGGCACCAGTTGAAACACCGAGCCATTTCCCATTCCCAGGAAGGCCATCGCCAGCACCAGCAGCGCAGCAGCGGGATAGACGCTCGGCAACGTCGCAATGCCGCCAAGGCACAGCGCAACGCCCAGCAGCAGGGAACGCAGCATCCTGTAGCCGCCAAGGCGGTCGGAGAGCAGTCCCCCCACCGGACGCAGGAAGCTGCCGAAGAGCACCACGAACGTCGTGAGATCGCCCGCCTGAACTTTAGTCAGATGATACTGATCGCGGAAGAAGACCGTGAGAAAGCTGGCCAGCCCGACGAAGCCGCCGAAGGTGAGGCTATAGAGAAAACAAAACCAGGCCGAATCCGCCTCGCGCAGCGCGGCGGCGTAATCGCCCAGAGTCTTCGGTTTCACGCGGCCAGGCGCGTCCTTCGCCATGAGGAAGAACAGCATCCACACGATCGCGACCGGAATCATCGCCAGGCCAAATACGGCGTGCCATCCATAACGCATCGCAAGTCTTGGAGCAAACAGCGTAGCCGCCAGCGTGCCCGAGTTTCCGGCGCCCGCAATTCCCATCGCCAGCCCCTGATACTCCGGCGGATACCAGCCGCTCGCCATCGGCAGTGCCGCCGCGAAGCTCGCGCCCGCAATCCCCAGCAGCAGCCCGAGCAGCAGAAACGCGCTGAAGGAATTCGCCACCTGCCACCCCAGCAGCAGCGGCACAAGCGACAGCCCCAGCCCGATCAGCCCCGTCTTCCGTCCCCCGATCCGCTCCGTCATGAAGCCCAGCACCAGCCGGAAAAACGAACCACCCAGCAGCGGCACTGCAGTCAGCATGCCCTTCTGCGAAACCGAAAGCTTCAGAGCGTCGCCGATAAACGGACCCAGCGGCCCGAGTATCACCCACACCATGAAACTTACGTCGAAATACAGGAATGCGGAAGCAAGGGTCGGCGCATGGCCGGCCTTGCGGAAGCCTCTCAGGGACATACTTTTCTCCAGTTGGAAAATCGGGATCAGGCGGCGCGGACTTTGCGCCTCGCGGCTTTCGGGACCGCCACTTCTACAACGCCGTCTTCAACTCTGACTTCATACGTATCCACGCGCACCGAAACATCGGGCTTCAGCACCGCGCCTGTCTGCAAATCGATCTTCCAGCCATGCAGGGGACACACCACCGCGTGTCCCACCACGGGCCCGCAGTCGAGCGAAGGCGCTCCGCTGCCGGTCACAATGCCATCGCACAACGGGCCGCCGCGATGTGGACAGGCCGCATCAATCGCCGCGAACCGGTTGCCGAGGTTGAAAATCGCAATCTCACGATCACCGATTTGCACGCTCCGCCCCTCGCGCGCGGGAATGTTCTGCTCGCTCGTCACACGAACCCAGCTGTTGGAATCGGGCTGTTTCATTGAATCGTGGCCTCCATATTGTGCATGGGTTCGATCTGCACGAACTGCGTTGGTTTGGGATTCTCGCGATCCAGCCAGGCATCGCGCGAAAGCGCCTTCGCCTTTTGCAGACGCCGCAGCAGCACGCGCTTTTCCTTCGGCTGCGCGTAAACCGTTTCTTTGCGGATCTTCTCGATGCCTAGCCGTTCCACGAAATCGTAAGTGCGTTCGAGGTAGTTGCCGTTTTCGCGATAGTACTGGAAGAACAGCATCGCCGCTTCGATCGCCTCCTCCGTAGTTTCCACGGTAACGAGCAGATCGGCCTTGCGAACATGCTTGCCCGCGGCGCCGCCCACAACCACCTGCCAGCTGCCTTCCTGACCGACGAGGCCGATGTCTTTCACCGTGACTTCGGCGCAGTTGCGCGGACAGCCGGTCACCCCCAGCTTTGTCTTGTGCGGAGTGAACAGATTTTCGAGCCGCCGTTCCAGTTCCACGCCGGTGCTCATCGCATCCTGCACGCCGAAGCGGCAGAATTCGGTTCCAACGCAGGTCTTCACCATACGCACGCCCTTCGCATACGCCTGACCGGACGGCATCCCGAGATCGGCCCAGATGGCGGGCAGATCGGCTTTTTTTACTCCGAGCAAATCGATGCGTTGCGAGCCCGTGACCTTCACGGTGCGAACGTTGTACTTCTCCGCCGCATCGGCAATGCGTCGCAGCTCCGATGGCGTAGTAACGCCGCCGCGCATGCGGGGAATCACAGAGAAGGTCCCGTCGTTCTGAATGTTGGCGTGGACGCGATCGTTGATGAAACGCGCCGAGCGGTCCTCCGTGTGATCGCCGCACCAGACCACGTCCACCAGATAACTCAGCGCGGGCTTGCAGATCTCGCAGCCGATGCCGTCGCCGTAGATTTCGAGCACATCCTGCACGCTCTTCAGCCGCTGCGTGAAAATCATCTCGCGCAATGCGTCCTGGCTGAACGGAACACAGCGGCAGAGAACCTTCCTGCCCTCTTCCACGAAATCTGGCGCAACGGCCTTGAGCAGCCCCTCACACACGCCCGCGCAGCTTCCGCAGCCCGTTGATGCCCGCGTACACTCCTTCAGCTGAGCCATGGTCTGAATGCCCTGCTCATGGATCGCCGTGATGATCTTCCCCTTGGTGACGCCGAGGCATCCGCACACCGTTTCGCTATCGGGAATTTCGGCGATGGACGAGCCCTTGTCTTCCACCGGCTCCGGGAACAGCAGATTGCGGCGGCGGACTTCGAGACTCGCTCCCGTGCGCAGCCAGTCCATATAGCGATTGCTGTCGGCGGTATCGCCCACCAGCACGCAGCCGGCGAGCTTGTTGTCCCGCACCAGCAGTTTCTTGTAAACGCCCGACGCGGGATCTTCGTAGCGCACCACGTCAGCGCCCGGAGTTTCCAGAAATTCGCCTGCCGAAAATACCTCCACGCCCATCACTTTGAGCTTGGCCGCAGGCGCCCAGCCTTCAAACCCTGTGCCGCGATTATCGGTGATTGTCGCGGCCAGCACCTTGCCCTGCTCAAACAGAGGCGCAACAAGACCGAAGACTTCGCCGCGATGTTCTGTGCACTCGCCGACCGCAAAGACGCGCGGATCGGACGTCTCCATGAAATCGTTCACCAGAATCCCGCGACCGCACTTGATCCCGGCGCGACGCGCCAGATCGGCATTGGGCCTGATACCAGCCGCAATCACAACGATGTCGGCAGCCAGTCGTTCACCGTCGGAAAGCTCAACCGCCTCCACTTCGTCGCGACCCAGAATCGCCTTCGTTCTGCGCCCGCTCAGCACCCGAATGCCGATCGTCTCCATCTTCTGCCGCACATATTCGCCCGCGGTGGTATCGAGCTGGTTGTTCATCAGCGTGTCCACCAGATGAACCACTGTCACATCGCAGCCGCGCATCTGAAGCCCGCGCGCCGCTTCCAGACCAAGCAAGCCGCCGCCGATTACTACAGCCCGTTTGCCCTCACCCGCGATACGCAGCATTCCGTTGGTGTCGTCAAGCGAACGAAACGTAAACACATTGCGCCGGAACACGCCATCCATCGGAGGAATAAAGGCTGTAGATCCCGTGGCGAAGATCAGCTTGTCGTAACGGGTAACGCTGCCATCTTCACCGGTCAGCGTGCGCAGGGTCGTATTGACGTCGGCAATACGCACCCCGAGCCGCAGTCCGATGCCATTCTTCTGATACCAGTCGAGTCCGTTAATCGTGATCTCATCCGCTTCGCGCTCGCCCGAAAGCACACTCGAAAGCAGAATGCGGTTGTAGTTCGCATAGGTCTCGTCGCCGAAGATCGTGATATCGAACCTGTGCTTATGAGACAGAATGTTTTCAAGGCAGGCCACACCCGCCATGCCATTGCCGATGACGACTAGCTGTTCCATAATTTCCTCACTGCCGCGCCGCCCGCTCCGGCGCACGCTCCACCCTGACTGAACACTGCTTGAAATTCGGTTCCCGCGAGATCGGATCAAACGCGCTCTGCGTGGCGCGATTCACGTTCGTCTCCGCAAAATGAAACGGCATGAACACCTGACCTGGCGCAACGATTTCCGTAACGCGCAATTCCACGCGATCCACGCGGCTGCGGCGCGAAACAATCGAAACCATATCGTGCGCCTTCAGCGCCAGCTTTTTCGCATCGCGTGGATTCATCTCCAGCCACGCCCGCGGCGACATGCTGTTGAGAATCGCCACCTGCCCGGTCTTTGTACGCGTATGCCAGTGTTCCACAGTGCGACCCGTATTGAGCACAAGCGGGAAGTCGCCGGTGGGTTGTTCCGGAAACGGCTCACACTCGATCGCGTAGAGTCTGGCGCGGCCGTCCGGCGTCTGGAAGTGGCCGTCGGAATAGAGGCGTTCGCCGCCCCACTGAATACCGCCAGCGGCTTCGATCGATTCCCAGGTCATCGCGCTGTAGTCGCACAGCCGGCCCGCGGAAACCCGCCGCCATTCCTCAAACGCATCGCGCGATGATTTCCATCCGGGAAACAGTTCCTGCCGCACACCCAGCTTCTCTGCAATCGCCAGAAAAATATCGAAATCGGATTTCGCTTCGCCCGGCGGCTCCACGGCCTTGTTTACCTTGCTGACGCGCCGCTCGGAGTTCGTATAGGTGCCTTCCTTCTCTCCCCACACGGCAGCGGGCAGAACCAGGTGCGCAGCTTCGGAAGTCGGATTCGGATGAAATCCATCCTGAACAACCAGAAATTCCAGATTGTCGAACGCCTGCAGCAACACATCGTGATTCGGATACGACACCATCGGGTTCGTCGCCACAATCCACAACGCCCGAATCTTTTTCGCCACAGCGGCTTCAATGATGTCGGGATAGGCGAGCCCGCGCGCATCCGGAATTCGTTCGACAGGCACATTCCACAAACCGGCTATCTCCGCCCGATCATCGGCGCTCTCAAACTTGCGATATCCAGGCAGCGCCGTCGTGAAACTCGTCTCCCGCGAACCCATCGCGTTGCACTGGCCCGTGATCGAAAACGGCGCGGCGCCGGCGCGCCCGATATTGCCGCTCAGCAGCGCCAGATTGTTAATCGCATTCACTGTTTCCGCGCCCTGCGTGGAATGGTTCACGCCCATCGTCCAGCCAATGAACGCAGCCCTGGCCTTACCGTAAAGCAAAGCCACGCGCTCAATCGTTTCAGCCGGCAGGCCCGTTACAGACGCCGTGTAGGCAGGCGTAAACTTCGCGAGAAAGCTCTGTAACTCCGCGAAGCCGCTCGTATGCCGATCGACGTAGTCGCGATTTATCAGCCCATCGCGAATCAGAATGTGCGCAATGCCATTCACCAGCGCAATATCGCTGCGCGGCTTCACCGGCAGATAAACATCGGCCAGCATTGCGGTTTTCGTCACGCGCGGATCGGCCACGATCAACGTCGCCTTCTCATTCTTCTGCAACCGGCCGCACAGAATCGGATGGTTATCGGCGACATTCGCGCCGATCAGAAGAATCACATCGGCGGTCTCCAGATCGCCGTAGCACCCTGGAGGACCGTCGCTGCCAAAACTCCGCTTATAGCCGGAGACCGCACTCGCCATACACAACGTCGTATTGCCGTCATAGTTGCGCGTGCCGAAACCAAGCTGCACCAGCTTCCCCAGCGTGTAGAACTCTTCTGTAACCAGCTGACCCGTGCTGATCACCCCAAGCGCGCCCGCGCCCCACTTCTGCTGCACGCCGCGAAACTTCGCGATCATCGTCTCGAGCGCGGTATCCCAGCTCACCGGCTCAAATTTCCCGCCCCGCTTCAACAGAGGCACCGTCGCACGATCCTTCGCCTGCAGCGTATGGTGCTCAGAAAGACCCTTCGGGCAGAGCTTCCCCTGATTCACCGGATGCTGCGGATTTCCCGCAACCGCCACGGCCTTGCCATCGCGTACCCCGATCCGCATTCCGCAGCCGACTGAGCAGTACCCACACGTCGTATCCACCCAGTGATCGGCCACACGCGATGCCGCAACAAATCCGCGCGAAGGATCCTGCGCGTAAGCATACTGATCGGCGAGCGTATCCAGACCCGCGATGCGCTTCCAGTTCATGCCGCCCGTCCTCCGGTCCACGGCAGCGCCATGTTACGGGGCACAACCGAAACGAAGAACAGATAGCGTCCCGTTAGTTCCCCGGCAAGCGCAAATGCGAATGCCGGAATCGGATGTCCCGCGAGCGTCAGCGCAACACCGCCCAGCAGCAGCAGTGCGAACCGCGCCAGAAACCACCGCTCCAGATCCTGCGATAGCAACCGCGCCGAGGCCCGCAGTTCAAACTCATCCGACCGCATCAGCCACAACAGCCGCACCAGTTGATTCAACAATTGAGCCGCCGCGAATCCAGCCACCAGACCGGCGGGAACCGAGACGCCCAGCGCTCGCAGGAACGCCGACCCCAGCAGCAGACCCGTCAGATGAAAATCCGCCAGCGTATGCCAGTTATTCCACGAAGGGCGCGCCGGAACCAGGTAAATAAACGCGCTCGCCGTAATCCCGGCTAATCCCAGCAGCGCCGTTGGAATGCCGGCCAGGCGCGGCAGCCCCAGCATCGTAGCCGCGGCAAACGCAGTTGCGCTGCCCGCAAACATGCCAAACAGCAATACTTCACGGCTCAACCAGCTGCGCCGCCACATCCGAATCGCCCGATACGCATGAATCGGCCGCCCCAGATGAAGCGTTGATGACGCGAGCGAAAGAAACGCCACCAGCAGCGCGGCAACTGCCGCAACCGGACGCGCCGTCCGCAACAAAGCCAATCCCGCAAACGCACCCACGGAAAGCTGCGTCAGCGTCAACATAAAAACCAAAGGCCAGTGCGGATGCTCCGGCCGAACCCGCGTATGATCCGCTTTCTCCAGACCCGGCACAAGTGCATCCGGCAACGTAATGCGCGTCGTGGAAACCGTATGATTTGCCGGAGGGAGCCCCGGCGCATCCGCCGCCGAGTGATCCGCCACCCACTCAGCAATATTCACAATCTCAATCTGAATCGCTTCCTGCGGACAAGCCCCCACACACGCCGGTGTATCGCCGTCGGCCAGCCGGTTATGGCACATATCGCACTTGCCCACCACGCCGCGTTCCGGGTTGTACTGCGGCACGCCATAAGGGCAGTTCCACGTGCAGTACTGGCAACCGATACACGCGTCCGCGCTGTGCAGCACCACGCCGTTTTCCGGACTCTTCGTATAGGCCTCAACCGGACAGCCCTTCAAACAAGCCGCATCCGCGCAGTGATTGCAGCCCATCGAAAGATAAAACCGCTGCGTGAACGGATAAGCCCCGCCCTCAATCTCGCCCACACGCCGCCAGCCCTGATCGGCGGGCGTGCCGTTTTGCTCGGCGCACGCCACTTCGCAGCAGCGGCAACCGATGCACTTCGTCATATCGAAATGGAATCGATACTGCTCACCCGGCGCGGGCGCACGCTCCGGAATCAGCGGCGCAGGCAGGATGCCCGTGAAGCGAACAATCGGATCTGCATCCAGCGCGCGTTCCAATAACGGCAGAGACACTTCGGGCGTCCTCCTTTCGTGAAAGTGTTTGCGGGTCCGGCTGAAAATGCCGGTAGCTGAAGGGCGGGAACGACGTGGCTCCCTGACTTCAATCTTAGAGAAAGCACGGCGATAAGGCCAATTCAAATGTTCGATAGCCCCCCACCGAAACGCTTATGTTAAGGAATTTGGAGCGGGTAGTAGGCTGGAAGTAGTGGAGTTCTCGCAAAGGCCGGGATTGCTGGTGTGCGCACTCGCGGGCCTTCAGGCGGGCATCGTGGGCGTTTTCTGGATGTTCGGCTGTTTCATCGTCGCGGCCTACTGGAATGGCCAGAGTATCTGGTCGATTCCAAACCTTTTCTCCACGGCATTTTACGGCGGAAACGCCTGGGAAAGCGAGTTCGCCCGGACCACCTGGAGCGGATTGGCTCTGATCCTGGCTCTATACGGACTTCTCGGCGCCTTCTGGGGTTGCCTCGACCGTCAAAGCCGGCCGTTCATTCGCGCACTGGGTGCCCTGGCCGGAGTCGCGACCTATTACCTGTTCTTTGGCTTCATCTGGGTCCATTTGGCGCCGCCGCTCGCGCTCTATGCACCGACCCGCGAGTTGCTCGTTGCCCACGTGATCTGGGGCGCCGCTCTGGCCGGCGCGCCACGCTATTCCCGGCGGATTCAGCAGGCTACCAGCGGCAGTGCGGGCGCCGACGTCACCGGCGAGTGGATCCGGTAGAGCGGCTGATCGCGCAGGAGTTCGGTCCGAAGGCGCCGCGCCTCTCGCTCGAACGTGCATAGCTGATCGCCCTCACGCCCGAAGACTTTGACCCCGCCGTTTCCCGACTTCGTCACCCGATAAGCCGCTGATGCGCCGACCTCCGCCGCCGCCGCTTCCAGCGATACGGTCGATTCCATCACGAAGTGGAGTCCTCCATCCGGCTTCACGAGGAGTGCAAATTCGTGCGGCTCGCCGCCGGCATCCGAACTCGCAACGTCGAAGATTCGTTGTGCATTTTCGAGGAAGGCGCTCACGCTAAGGCTTATCGGCCCAGGGAACTCTGGCTTGAGACGTTGATCGCATACTCGTGCAGGAGCTTGCCCCGCGAATCGAAAAGCCGGAGAAATAACGGTCCTTCGGTCTGCGGCCCGGTAACGCGAAAGGTATGGTTCTGATTCAGTGGACCATTTTGCAGCCGCGCCCCCATAGCCCCGACAACATCAACCCGAAGACCAGCTTCGGACGGCGCATCCGTCAGAGTGACATCAAAGGCTCGGGCCTGAGGCACCGTGGTGGCATCTCCACGAATCGCCGTAAGTTGAAGAGAAACCAGCGGTAAAACCCGATTCCCCGCGCTCTGGCTCGCCACCAGGGCCAGGATCGCCGCGCCGGCGAGCCCGCCCGCCAATGCCAGCCGGTGAATGCGAAAAAAGGAACCCAAATGATGCCGCCAGGCGCCAGTCTTCGGCTCCGCCGCCTCCATCCGAATCGCCCGCCGCATCGCCAGAGCGAACGCTGCCGATTCATCCAGGTTCGCGCGGCAATCACCGCAGAACAAAAGGTGTTCTTCTACCGCGGCCTTACGGGCTTCATCCAGACGGGCAAGCGCGTATAGTTCCAATTCCTCATCCACAGGGTGTGCGATGACAGGGTACTCCTATGCCTACGTACTTAGTGTCCCGAATCGGGAATATTCTCATCTATTTTTTTGGGCGGATCCAGTGGCGGCGGTGTCCCGCCTGTCTCCGCCAGCCGTTGCCCCAACTTCCCAAATCGGGCTTTCGCCCGTGATTTCAACAACCTGTACTGGTTGTAAGTCAGTCCCATTTCGCGACAAATCTGATCCTGCGATTGCTCTTCAATATAAAACCGGCTCAGGATCTCTTTGTCCCGTTTTGAAACGCCGTTAAACACTCGCCGCGCGATTTCAGCTCGCTGCTGGCTGGCCACACTCTCTTCGGGAGTTTCCCGCCAATCGGAAATCGAAAGTACGCTGTCTTCGTACTCCACAGTCGTCCGCCGTTTTGCCACCGCTTCTTCAATGTTTGCAGCAATATGGCGGCGAACAACCGTCCGGATATACCCCATCAGCCGGGCCGGATCGCGTAATTCGCCCCCCTTGATCGCGCCGGCCACCACGATGAAGCAGTCATGAACGCGGTCATCCACCTCATCCACACCAAGCGACCTCAGCAGCAAATAGCGAATGCCGTGCGTGAATACCTTATACAGTTCCGCCATGGCGCCGGAATCGCCCGCACGAATCCGCTCGACGGTGAGCGCCCAGTCGGGTTCGCCGGATTGCATGGTATCGGGAGTGGTTTTCGGAGCCATAACTATCGTCAGATCCTGCTCAGCAGGAAGTACCCTGCCCACCGCGAGGGCAGGCGATCCGGCCCGCCGGAATGCAAAGCCGCCAGTTGTGCGATACGCAGCGCGCGCGCCGGATTCCCTCGGGCAGGCCCTCGCAGAGCTTCGTAGAAGTGGACCATCAGCGACTGCGCGGAATCGTCCGGCACATCCCAGCGCGTCGAGATCACAGCATTCGCGCCGGCGCCGATCCAGGCGCGTGTCAGTCCCATAAGGCCCGAAGCCGGCAGGGCCGTCCCCTGGCTGGAATGACAGCCATTCATCACGACCAGCGACCCCGGGAGCGGATGCGCAACGATCTCCCGAGGACCCAGGAGTCCGCTTACACCATGGTTATCGAGAGCCAGTGCGATCAGGCCGGAGCCGAACTCACCCGGTCCCCTGACTACGTGCGTGGCGAAATGAATGACGGCAGGCATTCTGTCGAGCGCCTGACTTACCGCCGTTGCTCCCGCGTCTGCACCAGTCAGAATGCGTTCTGCGGCCAGGCCCGAGGCGCGGGAGCACGCATCCACTTCCGCGGCCGTACCCGGCAATCGAGAGAGGATCGGCCCCGATCCGGGGGCATCCCCGCGGTACCGGGGGTCCGCCCCGTTAAAGACAGGATCGGCAACGCCAAAAAACAATCCGGTTGACGCGATCGATCCCTGGCGAAGCATTAATGCTCCGGGAATCGTCTGCACCTCGGCGCGCTCCATCAGCGGCGCGTCGCCCGCGGGCAGGGCCGCGAAAGGCAGATCGTACAAAGGCCCGTCGGGCTCTATCAGCCACCGTTTGTGTACGAGCGTCGGAGCGGGAACTGAGCCAAAGAGCGATGCGTACAGCAGGCGCCCGGGCCCGGAAAGATCGGCATTCGATTCGACGGCTTTCGTGAATGCATCAACCTGTGCGCGAAGAACGTCAGCCGAGGGCAATGCGTACGCCGCGGCGCCACCGCGATCGACTGTCCACAACCACGAAGTGGTCTTCGTCACCAGAAAGCTGAAAACCACGGCATCGGAATCAAGGTTGGCTCTCACTCGGGTAAACGGCGCATTCCCACTGGATCGCGCTGCGCTGGAGCCGGCTGCCGCTTCCATCTCCTGCAACTGCGAATCCAGGTCCGCCGCCTGCTTCTGCAACTCCGGCGAAGGGCGCGCCATTAACGAGCGTTCCGCGCTCTGAAACCGCGACAGTGCCTCCCAGTAAGACGCGGGCAAACGACGGCGCCAATCGTTCGGTGCCGGAACGAGTGAGCGTAGACTCCAGAGCCTGTCCTGCTCGGCGGCATCAAATGTTTCAGCCAGAAGCGCGGGGTTGTGATTTTCGGTCGCCAGCCTGTTTCCCGCCGCCACCAAACCGGTGAGGATCTTATTGACGCGGTTCTCGAGCGCCACACGATCCTGATCGACCGGAACGATGTCCGAGCGCATCTGCATCGCCAGCTTACGAGCCTCGCGAAAGTCTTCCAATGCTCCACGTGCGTTCCCGCTTTCCAGTCGGAACGAACCTCTGTCGAAGAGCAGGACCCAGCGCGGCGT
Organism: Acidobacteriota bacterium; assembly: GCA_048498815.1. Classification (GTDB taxonomy): domain Bacteria; phylum Acidobacteriota; class Terriglobia; order Bryobacterales; family Bryobacteraceae; genus BOG-234. The sequence goes on from JBEHXG010000006.1 coordinate 85,125, forward strand.
CAGCGACTCGTGCGCATCCAGTGCGTTTTGGAACAGCAATTCGGCGGTGTGACTGTCTCCTTGCTTACCTCGCAATATTCCCAGGTTGGCCAGCACATAGGCGGAAGCCTTCAGGCGATGAGTGCGCACCAGACGTAGCGATTCGCTCAGCGCGCGTTCCGCATCGGCATATCGACCGGCATCCAGATACTCGCTGCCGAGGTTTGCCCAGCCCCGGGCGGTCGCTTCGAGATCACCAGCATCCGTGATTGCGGCAATCGCCTGCTGGTATGACCGCTCTCCCTCACTGAACCGCCCGAGTGCGATCAGGGCCTGTGCCTGCTGAAAGAGCAGCCGCGCGTGCGTCGCGCCATCGGCGCGACTCGCTGGCCCCGATAGCGCCCCCTGCGCGACGCGAAGGGCATTCTCCGGCGCGCCCATTTGCAGATAGAGACTCGCCAGATTATTCAGCGCGAAAGCCAGTGGAACCAACTCGCCGGCGCCTTTCGCCATATCGCGCGCGCGGCTGAGCTCTTCAAATGCGGCCCCGTACTGCATGCCGGCGATCGAAGCCATGCCGGCGTTGTTCCAGTTCATCGCAGCCTGGCGAATAGACCCCGCTTCCAAAGCATGGGTCGCCGCGGCGCGATTCGCCTGGCGGGCATCCTGATACCGGCCGGCCGCGTATGCGGCCTTCGCGAGTGCATGAAGCCGCCCGGTTTCTGCAAGCAGGTGTTCCCGTTCGGAACGCGGAAGGCGTGGAAGAGCCGCGCCAGTCGCAGCTGCTTCATTTCGGAAATCGAGATTCGCCGGGTTGCCTATCGAGCCAACCAGCGACAGAGCCATCAGTGTGGACCCAATGATGGCACTTGCCGTTACGATCTTCTTCACCGGGATAGCCTCTGGGGAGACCGGTGGTAGTCCACTGCCTTAGGCAAAGAACTATCACCGAGTCTACCAGAGGTTTTGCAGGCTCGAAGCCCGGCCGGACTAATATCCGGCTATGAATTGGCTAAATGCGCTTCTGTTAACGCATAAGTTAGAAACCCAGAATAAAGTGGAAGTCGCCGCCACCCAGGATGGGGTCGGGATCACTTTGAAACATCGTGTGGTCTCTTTCTGCGATCCAGCGCCAAACCAGATCGCAGTTTCATTTTGAAACGTCACTCCGATGCAAGAATTGCATATTATTGAAAACACTATGCAAATTCGACGATAACGAGAATTCAACCGGTTTTCCGGCGGGAATCGACGTCTTGCGGAATCCGGCAGACCACCAGTCCCAGTCTGAATTGGCAACGATCATGACGAGCGGGAAACTACCGGAAAATGGGGCCGATCGGGACGGCGCCGGCTTAGCGCGGACAGCTTAAGCGGCCCGTCCTAACCCTCGTGATGGATAACCGGAATGGGTCCGCGGGTGATCGCACAAAAGTGATTCACACAAAAGTGCAGTTATTTTTTGATTTCCACAAGCCATTGTTCTTTCAGGTATTTAGACATGGAATTCAGTGTTCCGGCGACACCGAATTAGCGCGGAATGAGATAGTCGCCGGGCTATGCTCAGCCTGGGATGAAAATCACACACAAGCTGTTAACGCTGATCGCGGCCCTGGCTGTCATGGCGCCAGGACAGACTCAGGTGGATCTGAGAACGCAGTCCAGATCCATCGATTTTTCCAGCGCGCCTTCCACCAAGCCGTTTACCTCGGGGCCAACCCTGCCGGCTACTTGCGGCGTGGGACAGATGTTCTTTGTGACATCGGCTATCGGTGGCCAGAACATGTACGGCTGCTCGGCCGCCAACACCTGGACTTTGCAAAGCGGCGGCCCCACCTCGCCCACCACGGTCGAGGACGACGGAACCATCGTTGGCACGCGCGGCATTCTGAATCTCGCGGCCGGACCCGGACTGCAACTCGCTGTCAGCGACACGGGCTCCGCGATTCTCGCGCAGTCGCTGCTCGATACCGCGGTCGCCCAGACGATTGCCGGGGATCAGGCTGGCGGAAATCTACTGTGCGTTTCGAACAGCACGGCAAATCCGGGCGTTGCGTATTCCTGTGCGATGACGCCGACGCTGACCGCTTACACGGTCGGTATGGTGCTGCGGTGGCAGCCGGACGTCACCGTGGTCGGCCTGACGACGACGTTGGACGTGGATACACTCGGGGCGACTCCTGTTTTTAAGGCCGACGGAACCACCTCACCCGGCAACAGCGATGTGATAGCGGGCCAGCTGTACGAACTCTGGTACGACGGCACATCGTTCCGGCTTATGAGCGGCGCAGGCTCAGGTTCCGGCGGAACACAGGGGCCGGCGGGACCACCGGGACCGGCCGCAGTGCATGCTCTTGGCTTTTCCATCGGTCAGCCCGGCGGCGCGCCAATCGGCGGGTCTGCAGTGAGTCCGACTCTGCCCATTCCATTCGGATGCACAATCGGCAACCCCTCCGGGTCGAAGTATTCGGTTTCACTCGGCACCGGTGACGCGGGAACCGTCACCGTGGTGTTCTGGAAAGCCGCCGGTGGTACTGCAATCCCAACCTCGGGGAACTCAATCTCAACGGCGGGCCTGAGCATTTCTTCGGGCACGCAAACTCAGTCTTCCACTTTTTCCGATTTCACAACGCGTACGGTTAACCAGAATGACGCAATGGTCATGGCGGTGTCTGCGCTCAGCGGGTCGGTCACCAGCGTAACGGCGGTGCTGCCATGCCAGTAAGAACTCTGACACTGTTGCTGATCTGCCTTGCCAATCCGGCGTTCGGCGCTATCGACTTTGACAATGCCGCTTCTGCAAGTGGAGGCGGGTCCATCGCGTGGAACCACACTATTGGCGCGGCCCCGCACATGGGACTGCTGGTGTACATCTCCACCCAGCCCGCGTCTGCCGATATCGTCACAGACGTCACAGTCGGGTCGATTGGCATGACGCGGATTGGATTTTGCCCGTCAGCCTCGGCATACTTCACGACCTATGTCTACTGGCTGGGCGGAGTTCCCGCCGGGACACAGCAAATCACGGTAAATACAAATCCACCCTTCTGGTTTACCAATGAGATAAGCGTCTCTTACAGCGGAGTCTCTCAGGCGCCGCCCTCGAATCTTGCGTGCAATTTCACCCCTGCCGTTGGCTTCGCCGGGCAGTTCGCGCAAACCATCACGACGACGGTGGACAACTCCTGGATAGTCGGCTTCGCTACCGCCGAAAGTAACAGCCTTGCGGCGAGTGGTAGCGCGACAACCATGCGAAGCACAGGCAGCAGCGGCGCAGGAATGGATAGCGGCGGCCCCATCTCTCCGCCTGGAGCTGCAACGATTGCGGTCCATCCTTTTGGCACAATTGACATTGGCGGACTGGCGCTGGAGCTGAGGCCATTTGTTGCGTCCCCGGCTGGCTACGTTTTCATATTGTGAGTTGCGACGGAGCAGATACCATGGAACGAAAACCGAAAGAAACGATCTTCCTCCGCCCGCGGCTGTGGCGCAATCTGATGGCCCTGGTCGCGTGTTCACTGCTGCTGCCGGTTTTGCTGCCGGCCGGCCAATCGCTGGTGCTGAGCCCGGTCTATTCGCAGACCGTGACCGATCCCACCTATCCTTCAAACCAGTCTTTTCGGGTCGAGTATCAACTCCACGGCCTCGTGGCGCCGCCCGCGGGAGTTTACTCGCAAAAACTGTTCTCGCTGTCCGGCGTCGGCATCTACGCAATTGTTTATCCCGATGGATCGCTGAATATGACCCAGACGCGAAACTCCGTGGATGGCGGCGCGGCATGCGGGGTCTCCTCCAACAACAGCCCCGATGTGCTGGTGCGCTTTCAGCTCGATCTGGCCCAAAACCGGGTCACCTGTGAGCTCTGGAACTATGACGGGACGGGATACAACAGCCGAATCTATCCGCTTCAGGGTTTGATACCGGGCTACAGCTTCAGCGGCGGCAATATCGGAATCGGCGCTACGGGCAATCTCGGATTTCTGCGCGTTGCCACCACGGTGCTGCCCCTGGGCAGCCGACCGCCGACGACCGCCGACGCGGGTGACTGGACTGAACTGAAGTTCGATGGCAACCTGCGGGACTCGAGCGGCCATAACCATGGCGCGTCGGGATCCGCGAGTTTCATTCCGACACCCGATCAGGTCCCCGTGGCATTGCCGAAAACGAAGGACGCGCCGTCATGGTCAAACTGGGTTTCGCTGCGTGCGGGATTTCCGGCGCAGCTGGACGGCACAGCAAGTTACTCTCTGGCAGACGGGAGTTCCTCTGTTTCCTATTTCTGGCAGCAGCAGCGCGGCCCCAGCACCGTCGTCTGGGCGAATCGTACGAACGCCGTTCCGACACTAACAGGATTGATTTTCGGCACCTATACCTTTTCTCTGCGCGTGACGGACCTGGCCGGCACATCCTCGGTCGCTTCGATTCAGGTGGGCGCGGTAGCTACCGATAACAACGGCGTCGTGGTGAACGCCAACCCCAATGTGGATAAGATTTTCGGTCCCATGATTGCCTTTGGCAGGAACCCGTGGGGATACATGGATCAGCGCGCCATCGCCGCCACTAACCTGCGTACGGCAGCCTACAACAGGATGGGAATTAATCCGCCCAGCTGGGCCACGGCTCTGCCTGGAACGGTGAGCTATCGGTTCGCCGGCGCTACCACGATCGGGGCTCTTTTCACCACGCTCTGTGCACCGATCACGAGCAACCTGCAATCGACGGTAACAGTCTGCGATGCGTCAAAGCTCGACCTTTCCGTTTTGCCAACCCGGATTTTGATTGGCACATTCCCGCAGGAAGAAATCCGGATTTGTTCAGCATCCGGCAACGTGCTCACCGTTTGTTATGACGGCCGCGGAATTGCGCCGGGGGCTTCCAACGACGGCTACAGGGCGGCCGGACAGGCCTGGCCGAACGGAACGCCGGCCGGTCAGTCGAAAGTAACCGGGACGGGAACTTCATTCAACACAACACTGTGCCCGGCCGGAGCCACCGGGGTTGCGCCGTTTCCACTGGGAACCGTCTCTTATTCGACCGGTACGGTAACGGTGCGTGCAGGCCTGAGCAGCGCGGCGGGAGTCGGAACCAGCTGGTCGACCGCGAACGGCGTAATTCAGGGCTACTCCATTCGCATCCAGGCGACCCACGGCGGCACTCCCTTTAGCTTCCTCGCACGGATTAACTCCGTGAACTCGGCCACCGATATCACAATGAATCGGGTCTTCCCCGCCGACGCCGACCCCGGTACATACACGTATCAGATTGTTATCTCGGACATACAGCTTCCCTCTCTCCATTACAATCGCAGCGACGGATCGGATGGACAGATCTTTTGGTCCAGTAACGGCTGTGAATCGGATACTCAGCTCTATTTGACGGCCAGTCACGACGTCGGCGGGTTAAATGGAACGCAGCAAAACGGGCGGCAGTATTCTGTGACCTCGATGGCCGGCTACGCAGGCGCTTTCGGCGTCAACTTCTACGGTGAGGACCTGGCCCATCGCGCGCTCTATTACAGATCGGGATGGGCGCCGGCGCTGGCGGCGGCGAATATGATTTCCGATCAATGGGCGACATCGCCATACACGGCGGGTGGTGATGCCGGGGGCAATCCGCTGACGATCGGCGGCGGCGTAATCGGGGCCATCGCGGCCGCAGTTATCGACAATCGCGTTTCCTGGCCGAATCTGAGGGGCTTCATGAACAATGCGGCCGTTCCCCCTGCGACCAACTGCAACTATGACGACACGCGTGATTTGTCCTACTACTACGCATGGGTGGCGCTGGGAGCCCAGTTCGATCCCGATACATCCGTAAACGGCTTCCGTGCCAAATGGCAGGCGAAGCTGGCTTCTATCTATCCGTGGGAAATCAACTGCAAGCGAGCCGATAATTCCTGGGCCAACGCCGCCTTTAAAGGAGTGCAGGGAGCGGCTGTCCACGTCGTCAGCGGAAGCGCTACCGCGACGGGAACGGGGTTTAATTCCGCCACCTGCTACGGAGTTACTTCCGGAACCATTACCGTGGTTCACGGGTCCGCGGCGGCCACGGGCACGGGATTTATCAACTCCAGCAAGATCGTAATCGAAGGAACATCGGGTGGCTCACCCTTCAGCGGCTTCTACCGGTATCAGCTCAACTCCGCCGCCAGTTTGACGCTGGCGGTGCTGTGGCCGGGCGATTCCGGCACTTTTCCCTACGTCATCGAGAACAACGATAATCTGACGTCTATCGGCGCCACGGTGGACGATCCGCAGTTGCAAAAAACCTTCGGATGCTCCTATGTTTCGCCAACCACACTGACGCTTTCGCGACCGTGGGACGGGCCTACGGAGACGGCGTATCTGTGGCAGGGTATTCTTCCCGGATATTCGCAGCAGCCCTTCATGATGGGAATCAAAGCCAATGAGCTGCGATGGGCCTCGCAGGTCAGTACGGTGAATCCCACTGGGTTCGCTACGCTGCTATCGCAGGCGGCCACCTGGATGCGCACCAGCGGATACGATCCCGTGACGCAGGGCTTGTTCTACGGCCGTGTGATTCAGGCCTGCGAGCCGGTTACCACGCCCGCCCCGGCGCCTCAGTTCGACAGCCGCACTCCGGGTTGCAACGATGGCCTGATTCCCGGTTATCTGGAGCAGGCGCGAACTCTCACGGCGGAGGCGAGCGCCGCGATTTCCGCCTACTACCTGAACAATCCGACGCCGGACAATCGCACCTGGGGCGACACGCTCTATGGCAGCCTGTGGGGTTACGGTCCCTTCACTGCGCCCGGATATTATTCCGATCCGTATCAGGGCTCTAATCAGGACGATAACAATCTCGGCAGCTATAAGTGGACCGGCTTTCACTTCGGAATGGGGATGGCCCACCAATGGCCGGCCGTTCGCGTCGGCGGGGTTGCCCCCGCGACGCCGCGAACGGTCTATGTCAGCTTCGATCAGGCGGCAGGAGCTACTGCCCGGATGATCGTCACAGCGCCTTCGGGCGCCGCTACTACCTACACTTGCGGGAGCACATCCCCCTGTTCCATTCAGGTGGACGATCGGCAAGGCGCGCACTGGCTCCAGGTGCAGTATTTATCTGCGGGTGGCGACGTGATTTCGCGAAGCGCTCCGCAGTTACTGACTGCGTCGCGTTAGAGAGCAGCGGACCACGGCAGTGGTGAACTCACGCGTTAAGCGGCTGTGCAGGGGGCGCAGTTTCGCAATGGGAACGAGTTCGAGGCGGGTCAGGCGGAATGGGCTCGCCTCGATCAGTTTTTCGAATCTGGCGATTGTCATCTGATTCAGGCCCCCGGCAACTTCGCCGAAGCGCGTCGCGCCGTCGGTTTTGAAATCGGCTCTCCACCGAATGAGCGCCGCTTCGGAGAAGATCAGATGCGCCCAGGGGAACACGGAAAACAGGTGACCTCCGAGCGGATGGCCCCAGGTCGGGCCGAAGCTGATTCGGACCTCCCCGCCCTCGCTGAGGAATGTGTTCATGATTCGCAGGATTTCGGCCGGATTGGAAAAGTGCTCGAACGCGTCGATCGAAACCACGACATCCGCAGTCTCACCCGCGCATGTCGTGAAAACGCAGCGATCACTCACACCGGCGGCCGCAGCCCGCTCCCGCGCCGTTGCGATCAGATCTTCGCGAATCTCGACGCCAATGACTCGCTTCGCGCCGCGGCGGGCCATTTCAACAGCGTCGCTGCCCTCGCCGCAGCCGAAATCGACGATCGTCCTGCCTGGAATCGACGCCATGAACTCATCGCCCATGACGACCGCGAGCTTTGACTTTCCCTCATACGCCGTCTCCACATAGGTATCCGGCGCGGACGGGGCGATCCGCTTCAAAATCCGGTACTGGAGCGAAGTGAGCGTAACTCAGCGTACAACAGCGCCGACGTTCGCAATGAATGGTACTATCGTTTCAAATGGCCCTGAGCGAGTCCGCGACGGTTCGAAAGCTGCCGTCGGGCGGTTTTCAGACGGGAACCGTGGACATCGGCGAGGCAAACCGCGTGCGCGTCCGGCTGGAATCGAGTCCGGCGTCCCCGGAACTGAAGCCTTCCGATCTCATTGAAGTCGTGTCCGCGGGAACAATTTATCTGGGCACCGTGCTGGCTGCACAGGATGGCGAGCTCGTGGTCAGCGTGGAGCATTCCATCGATCGAGCCGCGCTGGCGGGAATTCAGCAGGTTTGGTATCGCCCGGAGCGCAGGTAAGCGGCGAGGCAGAACATGGATCCAGGCAAGCTCATGTGGGTGGCATTTCGGGCTTTTCTGATCGCGTTCGTTCTCACGCCGATTGTACGGGACATCTTTCGCGCCTACAACGTTGTTGACCGTCCCGGTGGACGCACCGTGCATGCGTATCCCACGCCGCGCGTGGGCGGCGTTTCCATCGCAATCGCTTATGTGGTTTGCGTCCTGACGTTCTTCGATCCGAAGCTGCCTCTCCCGGATTATTATGCCGAGACGATGCATCTGTTGCCAGGCATCATCATCGTCTTCCTGACAGGCCTTCTGGATGATTTCATGAACCTGAGGCCCGGGTTCAAGCTGCTGGGGCAGGTAGCGGCGGCGGGAGCAATTTACGCGGGCGGATTGCGAATCGAACAGATCCTCGATCATCCGCTGCCGGCCTGGCTGAGTCTTTGTGTTTCCATCTTCTGGCTGCTGTTGACAACGAACGCACTGAATCTGATCGACGGGCTCGACGGATTGTGCGGCGGCATGGGTTTTCTTGGCGCGATGACTTTGTTCGCGGCGGGCATGATCCGGCATACGCCCTCGCTCACGTTCACGATGCTGCCCCTGGCGGGCGCGCTGCTGGGATTTCTCTTCTTCAATTTCAATCCCGCCACGGTTTTTCTGGGCGATTCCGGCGCACTGACCATCGGGTTTCTGCTGGGCTGCGGCGGCATGATCTGGAAAAACGATCCCGAAGGCGGCGGACGGATCGCCGTACCGCTGCTGGCGATGTCCGTACCGCTGATCGATGTGTCCCTCTCGATCGTGCGGCGATTCCTGAAGGGACGGCCGATTTTTTCTGCGGACCGGGGGCACATCCACCACCGGCTGCTGGATCGCGGCTATAGCGTGCGACGGGCGTCTTTGACGCTCTACGTGATGGCGCTTCCGGGCATTGCCGCGGCGTTGTTGCTGAGCCTTGGAACCCTCGATAAATCAAGGCCGTACGTGATTCCCGCGTTCCTGATTTTAACGGCATGCGCGATGGCCAACCTGTGGTATCGTGAGCTTGAAATGGCGTGGCATCTCGCGTTCCGGAGGGAGTTTAGCCAGGCACTCAGCCGCAAAATGCGACTGGAGGATCTGCGTCTGGCGCTCAGCAGAGCCAAATCGCCGGAAGAATGGTGGAATACTCTGGTGGCGGCCGCGAGCAAGGAAGGCTGGTCGCGTCTGGAGTGGAGCACAGGGGAAGCCAGACGAAGTGAGGTGATCTCGACGCGACCGGCTGGGTGGACATTTGAGGTTTCACTCGGGGCGGCGGGTTCGTTGCGGATTGATGGAAGCGGGTCGGGCGAAGAGGGACTCGATCTGACCGCACTTCCGGCGGTTATGCAATCGACAGTGGGGATGTCGCAAACGCGCGAAGGTCACGCTTCCGCCGTGTCGTAATGCGCTCCGTTCCTCAGTCGCGACTTCAAAAGAGCCTGTTTGATCTGGCGTTGATATTCACCGGATACGCGGTTGCGATCTTCCCATACAGCGACTTCCTTCGCGGTGGCCTGCAACTAAGCGAGATGCTCTCGGCGGCGGCTGTTTCGGCGATCACGTTTTGGATCGTCATCCAGTTTCACGATGCGGGTTCGGAAGGTTTTCTGGTTTCATTCCTGGAGCGCTTTTGCCTGGGTACCGGCGCGAACCTGCTGCTTCACTCCCTGCTGACGTACGCCTTCCTGGTCAGACGCACGCCGTTTCTGATTGCGGTGGGCAGCCTGTTTGCGGCCGCGCTGCTCACACTGGAGCGGCGCTGGATCTCCGGCAGGGAAACGCAGGGTTCCCGCGTTCTGATGATTGGCTTCGACTCGATTGCGGAGCGAATCGCGCAGTCGCTGCGCCGGCCGGTGCTCGGAGTCGTCGGGCCGGAAGGGGCGTCGCTCCCGGCCAACGTTCCGTATCTGGGACCGCTCGATTCTTTCGGAAACATTCTGCGGGAGTTCCGGCCAACACATGTGGTGATCGGAATGGAGGATTGGGACACACGGCTTGCGCCGTCGATGCTCCTGCAGTGCCGACTGGGTGGCACAGTAGTGGAGGATACGCCGGGCCTCTATGAGCGGCTGTTCCGGCGCATCAGCTGTCAACGGCTGCAGCCGATGGATCTTCTGCTCTCCTCGGCCCTGCGCGGCGACAGCCGGACAATGGCGATCCAGGCGGTCTACAGTAATCTGATCGCTCTGTTTCTGCTGCTGGCGACAACGCCGCTGTTGCTGCTTCTCACGATCGCGGTGGCGGTTTCTTCGGGACCGGGTCCGGTCTTCGACAGCATCGACTGCGCGGGCCTGCGCTACATCCCATTCCGCCTGCTGCGGTTCCGTACTCATCGCCTCGATGGCAGCGCGAACATGACGGCGATCGGGAGGCTGCTGATTCGTTCTCACCTGGTGGATCTGCCGCAACTGATTAATGTCGTAAGAGGCGAGATGGCGATGGTGGGCCCGCGCCCGGTGCGCCGTGAATTCGCTTATTACCTGACGGAGCGAATGCCGTTTTTCTCGCATCGCGTGTCGGTAAAGCCGGGGATGTTTGGGTGGGCGCAGATGCATGTTCCGAACACTGCTCTGCCCGCGGACGAGTGTTTGCAGGTGGAATACGATCTCTACTACATCAAGCGGGGCTCGCCCTGGCTTGATGGACAGATTCTGGTCTCCACAGTGTTGCCGGGCAAAGAAGGCGCGAATCCATCCTCCGGCGAGCGGGAGGTTGCGAGCGTTGGTGTCTGCTGAAGGCGACATTGCGTGGATCCTGCTCGCGCTCAGCACTGCGACGGTGGTCTACATCGTGGCGGGCTATCCTCTGTTGCTGGCGCGTGTTCGATGGCGAACCGCTCCGGAAGTCTGTAAAGATCTGGATTTCGTTCCTTCCGTGACGGTGATATTGGCCGTTCACAACGGAGCCAAAGAAATTCGTGCCAAGCTTGGCTATCTGCTGGGACTGGATTATCCCAAAGAGCGGATCGATTTCATTGTGGTTTCCGACGGTTCCACGGATGATACCGATGCGATTGTCACTTCGTTCGACGATCCGCGCATCCGATTGCTGCGAGTGGAACGAGGGGGTAAGTCCGCCGCTCTGAATCGAGCTCTGCAGGTGGCTACCGGCGAGATTTTGTTCTTCACCGATGTGCGGCAGCCGCTCGATCCGCGAGCTTTGCGGCATCTCGCCGCAAACTTCGCCGATCCCACGGTGGGAGCGGCTACCGGCGAACTGAAATTGCTGCGTGGAGAACAGGGCGAACAGCGCGATATGGATCTTTACTGGCGGTACGAGATTTTCGCTCGTAAACGCCTCTCTGCCATCGATTCTCTTTTTACCACCACCGGCTGCATTTATGCGCTGCGGCGCTCGCTGGCGGAGCCGATTCCTCCGGACACGCTGGCCGACGATGCAACGCTTGCGCTGCGAGCATTCTTTCAGGGCTTTCGGATTGTCTTCGATCCCGCCGCAATTGCCTTCGATCATCCGGCGGTTGCAGGGACCGAGTTCCGCAGGCGATTCCGCACGCTGGCGGGATTGTGGCAGCTGCATATCCGGATGCCGGAACTTTTCGGCGGGCGGAATCGAATGCGCCTGCATTTTCTTTCGCACAAGTTCGGGCGTCTGGTGCTTCCGTGGGCTCTGCTGTCAATCGCCTGCGCAACAATAGCGCTGCCGGCTTCGAGCGTTCGGTCCGTACTGCTGGCCGCGGAAGCGAGCGTTTTGTTTCTGGCGCTCATCAATCGGATTATTCCGCGCGGATTTCCGCTGAAGGCCATCAGTTCACCGGCGCAGACGTTTCTGACCATGAACGCCGCCGCGCTGTTGTCAATCATTGTCTTCTTTGTTCCGGCGACCCGTCTATGGACTCAGACGCGAGTCGAAACCGGCAAAGAAGCGCCGTCTGCCTGATCAGCCAATGAGCTTAATCTTCAGGGCGAGCAAGAGAATCAACGTATCCATCGCCGGTGAAATTCTCTTTACGTAGTAGAGATCGTACTCGAGCCGGCGCATGACGTCGCACTCGGCGAGCGGCGCGTCGTAGTGAATGCTCGCCCAGCCCGCCATTCCGGGCCTTACCTGCTGGCGCTGACGATAGAAAGGGATGCGTTCGCTCAGCCAGTCCGCGAATTCGGGCCGGTCGGGAGCGGGCCCGGCAATCGCCATGTGACCGGCAAGAACATTGAAGAGCTGCGGCAGCGCGGCGATTCCCGTCCGGTCCAGGATTCGACCGATGAACGTAAGCCTTGCTCCGTCATGACAGCGAAACCGATATCGCACGAAACCAGTTCCGTAGATGCCCACAGATCGCTCCCGCGATAGCACTGGCCCGCGCGACGATATGGCGATCAGTATGGCGGCGAGCACCATGAAGGGCCCGAACAGCAGCAGGCCAATGGCGGCGATGATGCGTGAGTAGAGTGTCTGGAGGGCAATGTCTATTGGCCGCGTTTTCCAGGTATCGCCGAAGATCATTTTCGATGGCCAGATTTCGGCGGCGCAGACGCGCCCGAACGTTTTTTCGTAAAGCGTGGCAGCCTGCTCGGCGTTGACGCCCGCGAAACGGAGCTCCAGGAAGTCGCGGGTCCAGGCGGGCTGGATGTCTTCGCGTCTGCCGATGACAACGGAGGAGGGCCGCGTGGAATCGAGCACGGCGCCAAAATCGGACATAGAGCCGAGACGGCTCATACCCGGGGAAGTGAGTGGTTCGGCGTCGCCGCTGGCGAGATAGCCAATGGGGCGCAGGCCGAATTCGGGATTCGACTGGAAAAAACCGGCGAGTTGCAGCACGGTTGGCGACAACCCGAGGAAAAGGATCGGCTTTGCGTCGGTCTCGCCGCGCGCGGCAATATCGAAGAGGAGCCGCCAAAGGAAGGCGACGGCGATCCCGAGGATTGTGCCAGCCAGGGCGACCTTGCGGGGGATAGTCCAGTCTTTGTGAACATAGCCGAGAATGCCCTGCACGACCAGAGCGATGCTGAAGATCGTAACGAGTTCGACGAAGACGAAGACTTTGCTGCGGATGCGGAGCTGCGCGTAATAGCCCCGGAGGTAAAGGCCCAAAAGGATAACGGCGACGGCCAGAGCGATGCGGAGCAGGCCGGAATCGTCAATCAGAAAAATGGTTAAGGATTCGAGATCGGGATCGAGCCAGGCGGCGAGAACAAAGGCGGCGAACAACAGGGCCGTTTCCGAGAGAAACAGCATCAGGATGCGGCCGTGTACAGCGCTGTTGAAGAGGCGGATCAAAACCTCATTCTACAGGGAACGGTCAGGAAGGAGTCCGGCGCCACTACTTAAAATGGCGCCGGGTGTTACACAGAGCTATTTCTTTACGCTGGCGATGGTGAGAGTATCGCCTTTGAGCGTGCCATCGACGGTTACCGTTTCACCAGCGTGGGAAACGATCTTGTCCTGATTGGCGATCTTGTAGATCTTGCCGTCCTCGGCGACCAGCACCGCGGGCGAACCGCCCTTGATGCACTTTTTTGCGCATTCGGCATCCGCTTTCATTTCGGCTTTGGTGGAGCACGCCGTATCTTCGACGAAGCCCTTGAATTCCGCCGCCATTGCCGCCGAGGCAATCCCAAACGCCAGCGCCGCAACTACCGTAATTTTCTTCATTTGTTCGATCCTCATGACTTAGGACTATGTCCGAACCGGATATTGCAGGGCGTCGGACTCGCCAACCAGTGTATATCAGACGGAGGGCCCGGGTTGTTTCGGGGCGGAAGCGATGAGGGCGCCCAGCAGCGCGCCGCTCAGCAGAGACATGCACGCGCCGGCCACGCGTCCCGGTGTGCGATATTTCAGCCGTATTTCGTGCGGGCCCGATGGAACGGATACGGACATCGCGAATCCATTTGCGAGGTGGATCGGCGCAGAGGCTCCGTCGATGGTCGCAGTCCAGCCATCGTCGAAAGATTCCACGATGGAAACATCGGTTGGGCTCTCGGCGCTGGTTTTCACTACAATCTCATCCGTTGACGGGCGGGCGTAGGCGCCCTGCGCGCGTGGTTCGGGATCAGGGACGCGGTACAGCCCAATATCGTCCGATCGGTCGATTAGTTCGAGATCGGAACGCTGCGCGGTCGTGATCACGTGGCAAACGCTCAGCGCCCGGAGCGCTTTCGGAGGCAGGGTCGAGGCATCGAAGATCTGTTCGTTGGTATCGGGCGGCAGCCCCGCGAGCGCCAGGTACGCCTTACTGAAGCGGGCGAGAAAGATGGAGTCAAAGCCTCCGGCGTCGTCGTAGCGGGCTTCGTAAGGGAGGATCTCATCTTCCCGCGCTTCGGCCACGCGACAGCCGGATGGTGATTTATCCAGAGCCGTCTGGAAGGCCGGAGGATCGGTATCGCGGGGGGAGGTCTGGATGAATTTGCGATCGAAGTTCGCGAGATCGGCGAAATGCAGCACGAGGAGTATAGCGATGGCGGCATGGGCGGCGGGGCGCCGCGCGGCGGCTATGACATCAATTGCCGCCGCGACCGCGATGGCCGCCGCGAAGGAAGAGAGATAGAGCAGGCGGGCGGGGCTTCGAAGAAACGTACCGGGGAGCGCGTGGAGCAGACCGTCGGCGAGAGGCAGCGAGCAGATCAAAGAGCCGAGCCCCAGGAAAGTAAAGTATTTCGCTCGCCAGTCCGGCTTTTTCTTGCGGACTAAACAGAAGATCGCAAGTCCTGCAATTGCCGCGAGGGGCAACAAACCTGTGTAGGAGGCAGTATCCCAAAACCAGGAGTTGTTTGGATAGCCGGTGAAGGGATTGTCCGCTGCCTGCGCAACCGGTTCGGCCCAGCCATGAATACCCGGAATTATGAAAGCGATGAGCCTGCTGTAAGGCAGGGTCACGTCGTTATCGGGCGCCGCCAAATGGAGGAGGCGAGTGCTGCGTCCGATGAGTTTGAGCATCGGCCACCAAACCGCGAGAGTGATGCCGATGCCTGCGACCATAGCTGCCACCGCTCGCGGGCGCAGACCGGGGGCGGCTTTGCGTCCGCGCCAGATCGCGTACAGGAGGGCGGAACCGATGGCGTATGCGGGAACCTGGGGATGCCCGGCGGCGGCGATGCAGGCTGAGGCCAGGGCGAGGAAAACGAGGTTTACCCGGAGTTTGTGATCGAGTTCGGGCGCGAGCGTGCGATCAATCAACCAGAGGAGAAGAGGCAGTGCCGGATAGGCTTCCAGCAGCGGAAGATGCCCGGCCATAACGCGGGAGGAAAAGAAGCCGGCGCAGGCGAATGTCCACCCCGCCGCGCCGGCGGCAGTTTCGCTGAATCCCGCACGGCGCGCATAGAGCCAGGTGAAGAGCGCCGCGAGGCCGGCGGCGATGGCTACTCCGATTGCGTATGCCTGTGTGGGGTCGAAGAAGAGGAGAAAGAGACGCGTGGGGATCCAGGGGAAGCTCTGGAGGTTTGACCAGAACGGAGCGCCGAGGAGTTCATGGGGGTTCCAGGCGGGGAGGGTGTGGGTCGGACCGAAGAGTGAATCGCGGGCGAGACCCAGCCGCCAGCGATGCAGCATTTCGTAATCGCTGCCCATGAGCGAGTCGGCGCCGGTGAGGATGCCGGGGCGTAGGTAAACCGCCTCCGTCAGAAAGAGCATGACGATGAGCGGGAGACGCTTCAAACGGCGGCCTCAGTCGAGGTGGCCTCGGGAGAAGGCCTGCGGAGACCTTTGGCGAAGCGCACATATTTGAGGATTTTCCCGCGGAAGAAGATGCCCAACACGGCGGCGTAGGTGATCGCTCCGGCTGCGATGAGAACGATGAGATTCGATGCGGGGGCCCAGTGTTGGGGTGCGATCGCTTTACGCGTGAGGATCAGGGTGCCGAGCATAGCCCCGGCGCTCACGATAGTGGGCCAGAGCGATTCCACGTAGTCTGTCCAGCGCAGGCCGATTTTTCGCACGAGGATGATTGCGGGCGGCAAAGTTGTCAGGGGCGCGGCAATGGCCCACGCGGCGGCGACACCGGTTGGTCCGTACCAGTGCGCTCCGAGAATGAACGATGCGGGCATGACGCAGAGGTTGATGAGGGACATCCGCATCGTGAGTTTGGTGTAGCGCTGCGAAACGAGCACCTGGTTGATCAGAGAGGTCATGGTGGAGATCACCATGTAAACGGCGAGCCAGCGGAGGGGCTGGACGGAGGAAGCCCACCCGGGACCGAGGATGACGTGGATCGCTTCGGGGGCCACCATAATCAGGCCGGCCATCGCGGGGACCACGGCGAGATTCAGGGTTTCAGCGAGCAGCAGGAAGTAGCGGCGGACCAGCGCGATATCGTTTTGGACATTCGCAAAGAGAGGGCCCGCTGTGCGCATGATGAGCATGCTGATTTTTTCGGCGGGCGCGCTGGCGAGGTTCAGCGCCATTTGATACGACCCCAGTGCGGCTTCGCCGAGCATCCGGCCGACGATGATGCCATCGGAGTGGAGATAGGCCGACCAGGCAAGCTGGCCGATTGCGGCGCGGCGTCCGAATTCGAGCGGCGCGCGAATCTTTTCGCGGCGCGGGAATGCGAATGGCAGAGGCTTCCAGCACATCACCATGACGGCATTCGTCGTCTTGCCCGCCAGCGCGCCGGCAACAAGCGCCCAATAACCCCAGCCGAGCCATGCGGCGATGACGGTGACTGCCGCCTGCACGATGTACAACATGGCTTCCGAAATAGAGAGTTTGCGGTAATCCATATCGCGCTGCAGGAGGCCGGTGGGAACGGCCTGGAAGCCCGTGATCAGAAACGACAGATTGGTGACCGCAAGGACAGGCGTAAGGGCGGGATTGTGGAAGAACCTCGCGATGAAAGGTCCGGCGAGAAGGGAAAGCCCATACGCAGCGCCGCAGATCATCAGCGAAAAGCCATGCAGCTGATGGAGGGCTTCTTCATCCATTTCCGCCATGTGGAGCGTGGCAGTGCCGACACCAAATTCGGCCATCACGTTGGTGAGGATGAAGAAGAAACCGGCCATCCCGCCGACGCCGTAATCCTCTTTGGGGAGTAAGTGGGCCGTTATGACGAGCGATGCCCAGCTGAAGAACTGGGTGACCCATTTGGCGCCGGCGGTCCAGGCGACACCACCGGCGAGGCGGCGGTCGAGACTGCGCTTTCGGTCTTCGTCGACGGGGGAGGCTTCCTGCGGTGTCATCTGCTCTTCCGGACGGCTGCGTTCACCATGGCGGCAAACTCGCGGATGTAGACCGACTCGGTGAGATCGCGGTGCGCCCTGATGCTCCCCGCCTCCCCCATGGTGTGCCGGAGTGCCGGGTCTGCGAGGAGCTGACGAAGACGGGCTTCGAGGGCTCGTGAATCGCCACCCGGAACGACAAAGCCTGTCTCTCCGTCGCGGATCATGTGAGGAATTCCTCCGACATTCGTGCCAATTGTCGGCACGCCCGCGGCCATGGCTTCGATCAGCACGCGGCCCATGCCTTCGCAGCGGCTGGGAAGGATCAGGACCTGAGCGTGCGAAATGATAGTGATGGCCTCCGCGTTGGGAATGCCTTTAATGAGGTCGACGCGTGGCACGTCCCGGACAATGGCCTGGAGACCTTCGGGATCCGCCTGATGACCGACGATTTTGAGACGCACGCCGGGATACTCGGGCGCGAGGCGCCGCCAGGCGTCGACGAGGAGGTCTGTACCCTTCAAATACCAGGGTGAGCCGACGAGCAGGATATAGTCATCCGCCGGTGGACGTTCTGTCTTTGAGGCAAGGATCGAATCGATAAGCCGGACCGGCACGAATTCGTGAAAGACCGAAGACGGCGTGTTGCGCAACAGCGGATATGCCGCCAGTTGCTTCGGATAGAGCAGGTGAACACGCCGGCTAAAGAGCACCGAGAAATGCAGGAGCAGATCGGAGTGGATGCGCCGGAGGCGGTCCACCAGAGTCGGGTGGGGTCTGTCCGTAAGAAAAACGAGATCGGGAGAGGTAGCGATTTCCGGCAGCAGGGGGATGCCGGTCCACAGGCGAAGGAGGACGCCCATGAGAGCGGTAGTCATGTGGGAATAGACCACCATGCAGTCGAATTTGTTTTCACGGCAAAGGCGCAGGCCGGTCTTCAGATAGAACTGAAAGCTTGCGCCGCGGGGCTTGAAGCGACCGTTATCCATGGCCAGAAACCAGTGGTAACGGAATCGTCCGCGCGTGTAGACGGGCCAGGAGCCAGCTCCATAAACGGCTTCGACTTCGGCAGGAGTACTGAACCAGACGGGCTGCAATACGTCGCCCTCCATGACGGAGGAGAGCAGGTAAAAGCGATCGATTTCCTCGTCAGCAGGAGCCGGTGGAGGAACGAAGCTCGAGTGAATGTAGAGGATCCGCATGCTCAGACAGGATGTGGGGCGTGGGAATCCATATAACGAGTTCCGGCGGCATTGATAGCGATCGCCAGGCCTATCATCACGGGCAAATAGAAGCGGTAGGCATTCGCAAGAAAATTAATGGTCACCAGGTACCCCACCATGGCGACAAGAAAACAGAAGCACGCCCGGCGAATCTCCTGGTATCCCTCTTTTTTTGCGCGGCGCCATATGCGGTTCACCGCCAGGATAGCCGAACCAATGCCCCCAATAAACAGGAGCATGGCGGGAATGCCACATTCACTTGAGACCTGCGTCCAGGCGCAGTGCGTGGCGTGCCATTCTCCGCGTTCGCCGGCGGCGGTTCGCATTTTGCCTTCGTAGATGGGGAACTGGGCGGGACCAACGCCCAGAACCGGGTGCTGCAGCGTGTAGATGACGCTTTGCTGAAAGAGATAGGCGCGTGACTCTTTGGAATCCTGGGCTTCTTCATGCTCTGCGCCAAACAGGGACGAGAGGCGCAGGAGCGTTTCGGGCGGTAGAAACATCGGCGCAAGGATGGCCAGCGTGAGGCCAACGACGAGCACTGTCACGCGCTGCCACGCGGTGGCGTAGAAAAGCATAATCAGGAAAGAGACCCCGAGCGCGATCAATGCTCCTCGCGACGCAGTACCCAGAATTACCCAGACTCCATAGCCGACCGCGCCAAAGATTGGGTAGCGCACGAGGGCTTTGCGGGCGGGATCCGTGGCGATATAGAGGAGAAACGGCAGGATGATGACGATGTGGGAGGCGAGGTCGTTGGAATTGCCGATCGTGCTGCTCGAGTCGAGACTAAGACGACCGGATTCATTGGATGTAAATAAACGGGATTCGATGAGATTGATGACGCCCGCGAACCCGATCGTACAGAAGACGCGGTGCACCTGATTCCAGTTGAGCGTGGTGCCCGCGACTACGAACAAGAGAGGGAAGGTGAATTTCGCATAGTCCATCACCGGGCCGAAAGAACCTCCGACCCATGTACTGAAGGGAGTCGCGATCACCATGCAGAGGAAAAAAAGAGTCCAGTACCAGCCCGCGTGGGCTTTCATCGTACGCCCAATTCCTCCAACTGCGACTGCGCCGATAAATGCAGTGGGCCCAAAAAGGTACAGGATATAGGTATTGACGTGGAGTACGTAGGTCAGCAGTTCGGAAATGGTCCCAAACATGAGGAAGACCATACCGAGTGCAGAATTAAAGACGAGAGGCGGAGAAGGATCGAGCTCGGTGGCGGCGGGATTCTTTGGTTTGACCGGGGTGTTGGTTGCGCCCAGCTTGCGGACAGGCGCCGGTTTAGATGGCGCCGAAGGGGCAGCCGCCAATGCGCCGTCTTTTCGCCATTTCTTGACGGATGCAGGCCGCGCCGGGGCCGCCGGGTGGAGGGATGGCTGCAGGCCCGGAGGCGTCATACGATGAGGTCCCTTTTCACAACGTCAGTAAACAGTTCCTCGTAGAGCTTCATTACGGCATCCATCGAGTAGTTTGCCTGAGCACGCTCTCGGGCGGCAATTCCCATTTTTCTGCGGAGATCGGGAGCCTCAAACAGCGCCAGAATCGCGGCGCCGATGTCATCCGGATTGTTCCATTCGACGGTCAGTCCATGGACGCCGTGATCGATGAGCTGTAAGTTGGCGGGGATCGCGCTCGCGACGGAGGGCAGACCCGCGGCCATCGCCTCCACAAGGGCACACGGGAATCCTTCGCTTGGCGAAGTGAGCGCAAAAGCGTCGGCGGCCGCAAGCCAGCGGGGAACGTCGGCTACCGGCGCCCGCCCCGCGAAACGCACTTGTGAGTCAGAAAGGCCGAGTTGATCGCGAAGGGCCGTGAGGTGCCCGCGCGTGGGTCCATCACCAACGAGGAGCAATATCGCCTCGGGAGCACTTCGGATGGTAACCGCAAATCCGCGCAATAGCCCTTCCAGTCCTTTCTCGGCGGAAAGCCGGCCAACGTAAATCACGATGGGCGCTTCAGCCGGCAGACCATGATCGGCGCGCCAGGCCAGCCGCTCCTGCGGAGTGGCCGGACAAAAGATATCCACGTCGACGGGATTGGGCATCCAGACCAGCTGATCGCGCGAAAAGCCGTCAGCCACCGCCTCCTGCATCATGCCTTCATTTAACAACAGAAGCGTAGTCTTCCACTTGCGAAGCCAATCCAGTTCCAGGCGCCCCGCCCGGGAGGAGCGCATCAGAGGGATCACTCCGCTGCCCGCTATCTTCATCACGGACGGTTTATGCAGCATTCGCGCAAAAGGCAGGCCGGCCGCCACCTGCAGACCCTGCATGAGGAAGTAGACCACGTCATACGTCTTGCGGCGCCGCCACAACTCCCGAACTACGTTTACGGCGAAGACGCGATCCTTCCAGACGCCTTTTGAATTGCGCGTCAATATGGTGACGGGTACGCCCTCGGAATCTATCCACTCCCGGACGGGTGGCATCGGCGGGCCGCCGGAGCACAATACGTCAACGCGATGCCCGCGCCGGATCAGCCCGGAACTGACGCGCTGGGCTTCGATTTCCGATCCTCCGAGGTGTGGAGGATAGCTGTCGATAATGAGAAGGATTCTCATCGGTGCGGGCGTTACGCTCCAAACCGGATGGAGAGCGCTATTTCCTCCATCTCAGACCCGGATCCGGTACGGGCGACAATCTCCCAGGCGGATTCTTTGCGGCGGAAGATCGTGGCATGATTACTGAAATCGTCCTCTCGGGTCTTGCCCACGATCCAGATTCCATCCGGCTGAAGACTGGCGTGCAGGAGGCGCGCGGCCTTCATCAATTCATCCTGTGAAAAATACGATCGGTTCAGGATGTTCATGGTCCTGATAACGTCGCAGGCCGGCGAGGTCAATTCGAACACGGAGCGGGTCCTGATTCGGAAGTTCGGATTGACACGGGCGAGAACCTGGGCTTCCGGATGGACACAGGAGATCGGTTGCGCACCGACATTTCCGTCCGGGCGCCCGAAACGCGATCGGGCACGGGCAGCTACCAGACGCAGCAAGGGATTTCGCCAGGATTCCGGATGAGCGAGGCCCACGACGAAATGTGGACTGATGTACTGAATCGGAGTACCGTCGGGTTCGGTAACGTACGATTCGCCGGCCCGGATTGGAACTTCCAGAAGCTGCGTGAGGAGATCTGAAGCCTCAAATTCAGCTCGCGGGAACGCTTCGAAGATGCGCTTCGCCCACTGAGCCGATGTGAGAGCGCTTGAAACGGCGCGGTCTTCAATCCGTAACGGGGTATTCGGAGCGAAAGCCTCTTTCATCACCCGCAGGGACGCTTCATCTACGTCGTTGAATCGATCCCGGAATGTCGTGCGCCAGGTCCCATTTGAGAGCCGAAGCGTGAAACAAATGTCTTCGAAGATTCGAATATCTTCGTCGGTGGGTTTTTCGCCGACACGCAGGAGGGTATAAGCGACACGCGGCCCGGAGTAGCGGCGCTCCTGTCCCATGCGGGAATATACGGCCCGGTCATGAATGCCGAGCGTCAGCGACGAAGGTCTCCGTTGCATCTCTTCTCAGCTTAGCGTTGGGGCCCAGGCTCCGTTGCGCGAGAGGTGCCAGCGCAAGCTATTGCTGAATACTCCCATTGGATCAGAAACGGAGGCAGACTTCTAGTACATAGGTACCACCAAAGAGCAGATATCTGCCGTCGGCAGTGGTACTATGACTTTCGTGCTCGACACGCGCGGATCGTCCGGACACAGTGAATTAGGATGAGCGATGCTCCTTTACCGGCCGCAGTGGTGGCCGGCGGTTTTCAGACTGCAATTGTCCTGATGCGGAACCTTCACCGCCGCGGGGTGGAAGTTCACGCGATTGACTCAAACCCGGGGCAGCCTGTGTTTCAGACGGTGTACGGGAAGGCGCACCTTTGTCCGAATTCGGACCGTGAACCGGGGGCCTGGCTGGCTTTCATGCAAAAGCTGGCGACCGAGATCGGCGGGAAGCCGGTTCTGATTTCGAGTTCCGATCAGTATGTTTCGGCGATTGCGGAGCATGCGGAGGGGCTGGCTCCGTACTTTGTATTTTGCGAAACTTCGGCGGCGGCGCAGGGTTTGCTGGCGACGAAGAAGCGGCAGTATGGTCTGGCCGGGGAGTTGGGGCTGCCGGTGCCGGCTACCAGGTTTGTGGAGTCTCCGGAGGATCTGCGGGAGTTTGCGCGCACGGCTTTGTTCCCGGTGATTCTGAAGCCGCTGCATTTTCGGGAGTGGAAGCAGATTGCTCCGGATCATCCGCTGTTTGAAAGGAAGCTGATCGTGTCGCCTTCGGCGGACGATCTGGAAAAGCAGTATCGGATGGCGGCGAAGATTAATCCGGCGATGGTGGTGCAGGAGATGATCGAGGGGCCGGATACGGCGAAGCTCGTTTATCTTTCGTGCTACGACCGCACGAGCCGGAGAATTGCCTCGTGCATGGTGCGGCAGGTGAGGACAGATCCGATTTACTTCGGATCGGCAAGCGTTGTGGAGCCAGTAGAGGATCCGGAGGCGGATCGCGCGTGCGACGAGTTTTTGCGGAAGCTGAATTACTTCGGACTTTGCGAGATTGAACTGAAGCGGGATTCGCGGGACGGCACGGTGAAGATGATTGAGGCAAATCCGCGATTCAGCGTTACGGCGGATGCGGCTGGATACGCGGGCGTGGATATTGGCTGGATTCACTATCTCGATCTGGCGGGACGCCCGGTTGCGCCAGCGGCGCCGGATGGCAGGTTCTTCCGGCATATTGTGCTGTTCCGCGATGCCGCCTGTTTCCATAGCTATATTGCCAATGGCCTGCTGACCTGGGGTGAGTTCTTCAGGTCCTATACCGGGCGGGTTTTCTTTTTTGACTACGACTGGCACGATTTCCGGGTGACTTTGCGGACGGTCGTTTCTGTGGCGCGGATTCTGGCGGGCGGAATGATTCGCCGCGTTTTTCCCGGGTTCCGGCGCAGGCGGGCCGGTTGATGCGGGGCGCGGTAAAAGCGGCTTTGAATACCGCGCTTTCCGGACTCGGTTTGAATGCGGTGATTCGGGACCGGCTGCGTCGGCATCTGCTTGTCCTCTGTTATCACGGCGTGGTTGCGGAAGAGCCTTCGGATCGATTCGGATATGGGAATACCGTCTCGGCGGAGGAATTCCGGCTGCACCTGGAGTATCTGGCGCGGCACTTCAGGCCCGTTTCTGTTGACGACGTTGCCGGCGGTGAATTTCCGGAGCGCGCGGCTTTGGTTACCTTCGACGATGGGTATCGGAACAATCTGACGGAGGCTGCTCCCGTGCTGCTGCGGGCAGGCGTGCCGTGTGCATTCTTTGTGAGCACGGGTTATATCGGGACCCGCAATGTGTTGTGGACCGATGAGGTGATTGGCCGGATTCTGAATTGGCGCTGCGGGCGATTGACTTTACCGGGCGGTGGGGATTGTGAGGTTCCGGGTGAGCTGGCTGCGCGGCGGGCGCTGGCTTCGCAAGTGAAGGAACAATGCAAGCGGCTGGACTGGTCGGTCACCCGCGCGTGGATTGAGATGCTGCGGGGTATTAGCGATCCGCCTTCTCCCAATTCTGAGCTGTGGGACTTCATGACCTGGGATGAGGTTCGGACGCTGCATTCCCAGGGGTTTGCGATTGGTTCGCATACGGTGAATCATCCGATTCTTACCCGAATCGGGCCGAAGGAACTGGCTGCTGAGATGACCGGCAGCAAGGCTGCGATTGAGCGGGAGCTGGGAGCGCCATGCCGGGCGATTGCTTATCCAAACGGGGGGCCGGCGGATGTGTCGGCTGAGGTTTTCGCAGCCGCCCGCACGGCTGGATTTGAAATGGGCTTTACGGTGGCAGAGAGACATAGTCCCCCTGGCGAGGACGCGCTGTCGATCAGCCGCTTGTGCATTCAGGGACATTTGCCGATGAGTGCATTCACTTACCGCGTAGATGGCGTGCAGAGGCTCTTGCGGTGAGTGTTGCGCCGTTGCGCCTGCTGGCAATTATTGAGGCGTACTCGATTACGGGCCCGGCGAAGAACCTGCTGGAGTTTGCTCAGCGTGCGGCGGAGGCTGGTGAGGTGCTCACTACGTTCGCAACATTTACACGCGACAGCGCAGAGACGGTGTTTACCCGGGCCGTTCGCGACGCCGCCGCGCGATATCCAGGCCTTGGGCTGGAAATAATTCCGGAGCGCGGGCCATTTGATCCTTCTACCCTGCGTACTTTGCGCGAGGTGAGCGTTCGGGTTGCTCCGGACCTTGTGCAGACGCACGCAGTGAAGTCACACTTCTTAGCGCGCCAGGCGGGATTGAATCGGCAGGCGCCGTGGGTCGCGTTTCATCACGGATATACCTGGCCTACGTTCAAAGCTCGCGCTTATAACCAGCTGGATCGCTGGTCGCTGCGCGCGCCACGGCAGATTGTTACGGTTTGCAGACCATTTGCGGACCAGCTTGTGGCGATGGGTGTAGCGCGTTCGCGAATCGAGATTGTCCACAATGCAATCCCCGAAGGCTGGGGCAGGCGGGTGCGTGAACCCGGAGAGATTGCGCGAATGCGGACGGAGTTAGGTGTGCCTGAGGGCGCGAAGGTGCTGCTGATCGTTGGCCGGCTTTCGCGCGAGAAGGATCATGCAACGTTGCTGGAAGCGATGGCGCTGATTCGGGATCGTGCTCCGGCGCATCTGGTGATTGTGGGGAATGGTCCGGAGAAGGCAGCGATCGAGGCTTGTGTTGATCGGCTGGGCTTACGTGGATGCGTGGCGTTCGCGGGGCATCGCGATTCCGCTGAACCTTTGTACGCGATTGCGGATGTCGCGGTTCTGTCGTCATTGAGCGAGGGATCGCCGAACGCCCTGCTGGAAGCGATGGCGGCCGGGATTCCTGTTGTATCGACTGCAGTTGGTGGAGTGCCGGAAATTGTTGCGGATGGGGAGAGCGCGCTGCTGGTAAAGCCGGGCGATGCTCGCGGCATGGGTGCGGCGATCGCGCGGGTGCTCACCGAGCCGGGACTTGCGGCCAGATTGATTGAGCGTTCGCACCGACTAATTGCGGAGCAGCATGAACCTGGCGCGAGGATGCTGCGCCTGGTTTCGATTTATCGCCGACTGGTCAACGCGGCATAGCAGGATTCCCGAACACGGTGGCTCCTGGTGGCACCGGCTTTGTGACGACAGCGCCTGCGCCGATGGTGCATTTATCTCCCACGTCGGCCATGACGATACAGCTTGCACCGAGCCAGCAATTGGCTCCGATCGAGATTGGATGAAAAGCTCGGCCTTCATCCGTAAGTCGGCCTTCTTCGTCGCGGCGGTGTTGCTTTGTGCCGCTGGGAATCTGGACGTGGCTGGCGAGAAGCGTCCCGTCGCCGATGGATGCTCTCCCAATGATGCTGTAGGAGCCGACGCCGGCTCCGTTGCCAAGAGACGCGCCGGGGTGCGAGAAGTAGGCGCCAAAACCGATGTGGCAGTTTGCACCGACGCTGCGTAGGGTCATCGTGTAGTAGGCAACTCGCAGGTAACTGCCGGGCATTCCGGGAACGAGAGCGAACGCATTTGCAAAAAAGTCGAACGGTTCGCGCCAGCGCCCAAACCCGGCGAGGCAGGCGGCGGGCAACGCGAGCAGGCGCGCAATCGCAACGAAGATGCCTTTGGCTATCTTTCTCACAGCAGTATGTATGCAAGTCTACCCAGCGGCGCTAAGCCAGGCGGAGTAGGTCTCTTCCAGTCGGGAACCCAGGATTTCCCAATCGTAGCGGGTTTCGACAAGTTGACGTCCGGACGCGATCATCCGCCCGCGCAGCACCGGGGATTCGGCGAGAGTTGCGATGCGATCGCACCAGGCCTGCGTGTTTTCGGGTTTTACGAGAAGAACGTTCGCGCCGTCCGTTACCTGGAGACCCTCGGCACCCAGCGGAGTTGAGATTACCGGGACGCCGGCGGCCATGGCTTCGAGGATCTTGAGGCGCGTGCCACCGCCGGTGCGGAGCGGGACTACGGCTGCGAGCGCATTGTGATAGTAAGGGCGCAGGTCCGGGACGGTGCCGGTTACTTCGATGCCTGGCAGTTCGCGGAGCGCCGTCACGCCGGGGCCCGGATTTGCGCCGGCAATGATGAGGCGAACGTCACCGAGGCGCTCACGGACCTGCGGCCAAATCTGCCGGGCGAAGTGGACGGCGGCGTCGCTATTGGGGAAGTAGTCCATTGCCCCGACGAAAACTATGGTGCGAGTTTTCGTTTCATCTTTGCCCCCCGCGCCCCTGAAGTACGCGGTGTCCACTCCGTTTTCGACTACCGCGATACGGGCGTCGGGGGCGATCCTGAGGAGTTGTTCGCGCTCGCGTTCGCTGCAGACGATGTGTCCGAAGGCTTTGTGGAGAGTGTCAGCTTCGAGTGTTTCCATGCGCCCGGCGGTGTGGGCAGCGTACCAGCGGCGCGCGGCAGAGGCACTGGTCTGGCTGTACCGCCGCATGGCTTCGGATTCGATGTTGTGCCAGTTGTAGATGGCCTTGATTCGGGGCTTATGCGCGGCCGCGGCCTGCGCGTAGCGAATCATGTGAATGCTATCGAGATGGATGATGTCGAAGTCGTTGGCTTCGACTGCCTCCTTTGTGGCCTGGTACATTTCGGCCGAGGTGTAGTTGAGGACAGGAAGGGGCCAGCGTCCGAAAATGCCTTTTGCGGTATTGAGCGGACCGTAGGCAGGTGGCTTAGGGATGCCGCGGACTTCGCGGCAGAAGCTGAGGTCTGTTTTGGCGATGGGCGTTGCGCCAGGGTCGACGAAGTAGAGGTAATGGACCTCCGCCGCGCGGCCCAGTGCGCGCAGGAAGTGGTATTCCCGGAGCTTTGCTCCGCTGCGCGCGGGTAAGGACTGCCGGGGAGAAAGGAAGAGGACTCGCAACCTGATTCTATTCAGGATACAGCTCAACTACAATGCCACATATGCGCTTCTTTCCGATCGCGTTTATCACCGCTATTCTGTCAGGCGCATGTAGCTGCGTGTGTTTTGCGCAATCGGCAAAGCTGGTCGAGTGTTCCGGCGACCGGGTTTATCGCGACAACCGAAACGAAGTGGGAGGGCAGGTTTTCTGTGAGCAGGTCCTGCCGGGCTCGGTGACGGTAAAGGACGGGCCGTTTCGGTTCTGGTTCAATCCGAATTTTGAAGGCTCGTCAGGAAACTACAATCAGGGGCGCGAGGCCGGCAAGTGGAAGGAGTGTGACCGCTTCGGACGCTGTGAGCAAAAAGAGTATCCGGCAGTCTATCCGGAGGAGAAACAGAGAGCGGGTTTCAGGCCTGAGATCCCGGTAGCGTGGGTCAACGGCAAATATGTTTTTGATTTCGGATCGTGCCGCCAAACAGAGGTGACGCACACGGACGGCAGCAAACCCGACCTTACTTTGGGTATCCGTGGAACACCCGGCGGCTGTTTTATTAGCTACGCTCCTGCAGATTCGATGGGGCACGATGGCAACACCGATTACACGTGCACCATTCCGTTTCAGGTCGGCAGGAGAGCATTCGACTCGCTGGACCTGCTGACTGAATTGCCCAAAGCCGGCCTCCCGCAGTACTGCGCGAGGCCGGTAATCAGGACCGGTCCTTACATGTCATCGGTCACGCCGGAACGGGGGGAAGGCCCGGCGCAGGTTTTTACGGCAGAGTATTCGCTCGGAAATAACGGCGTCGGCATCCGGCAGACTCGCCTTCACTTCCAGGACAGGGCTGAGAGCCGGTCCAATCGTTGCGTGGCGAGATACGATCCGGGGAGCAACGGTTTTTATCTGCTGTCCGATCAGCCCGGAAAATATCTGGGCCCGATCACACCGGGAGGAAGTGCTTCGTTGTCGAACGGACAGTGCCTCCTTTCGGGATGTTCGACTGCGGAGATCTCGAATGGCGTGCTGAAGGTGCATTTCGCGATTCGGTTCAATCCGGACCGGTTCGCCGGCGAGCACGGAATCTTCTTAGAGATGGTGGACACTAACCATCAGGCGAGCCCCGCTCCGGAGTATGGCCATTGGACGGTACCGCCGGCATCTGGTCCGGCGGCGCGCAACTGGCCGTCCGATCGAAGCTGCCCTCAGGCAATGCTGGTTCCACCGCCGGGATATTGGACGACTGCTCCGGGCAACTGCAACGAGGTGAGCGGCAAGTGGACCGATCCGGAAAATGGCGGAACCTGGGTACTCGCACAGAGTGGCGATAGAATCACCGGATCGCTGACGATGTCGAAAGGGACGTGTGGAGAGGTTACGTGGCAGGTGGCAGGCCATATGAGCGGCGGCCTGGCTAGCTTAACGGCGGTTCAACCATCGCCTTCCGTTGACAGCTGCGGGGTCGCCGCTGCCGCGTCGATCAGCATGGTCCGGAAACCGAACTGCACTTCCACGGCGCAAGGTGCAACGGGTGGGGCGAAGAAGCGCCCGTAATTTTGTGCGTGAAGTTGAAGTGATTGAAAGATGGTGAACGCGGAAGGAATCGAACCTTCAACCTACTGATTAAGAGTCAGTTGCTCTGCCAATTGAGCTACGCGTCCACGAATGACTATTCTAGCATTGGCCGAAGACTGTTGTGGCGCGCGCGTGATACGCTGGTTGGTCAGAAAGCATGTTTCGCGGCCAGCAGCGTAAAACCAAGATTCTGTTTGGCTTATCTGATGCTATTCTGACCGCTGCGGCGTTTGAGACCGCTTACTGGCTGCGACAGTCGCTGCCGTTTGGTCATCGCTTCTTTCTTGCTCCCGATCGAAAACTGCTGCTGCTCGTGTTCAGTATCTTCACGTGGGTTGCGGTTGGCTACTGGCTGAACGTCAGCGGTCAACTGGATGCGGCGCGCATTCGCACGATTCTGCGCGGGTGCTTCCGGCAGGTCGGATACAGTGCCCTGGCGTTTCTGGTTTTCCTCGTGTTTGGACACAGCCTTGAAATACCGCTGGCTCGCGGATTCCTCACGCTGTTTTTCGGACTGAGCTGGTTTCTGCTGGCTTCGTTTCGCATCGCCGCGCGCAACCTGCTGCCGGTGATCGGCAGCGGATCGCAGCGGCACATCCTGATTGTTGGGCTCGGTGAGCGGGCGGGACGACTGGCTCGGAATCTGGAGACGTTCTACGAGCAGGGTGTCCGGGTCGCGGGTTTTCTGCGTCCTCGGGGCGATAAGACGGAGATCGCGGAGGATGGCCGATATCCCGTGTTTCCCGTTGCCGATTTGCGGTCGCTGCTTTCGCGGCATGTGATCGATGAGATCCATTTCGCAGTCGACTCGGAGGAACTGCCGGGGCTCGAAGAGGTGTTCCTCTGGTGCGATGAGGAAGGAGTCTGCAGCCGCATCGCAGTCGATTTCTTTCCGCATGTGAACAGCAGCATGACGCTGGAGCGCCTGGGAAATACCCCGCTGCTGACATTTGCGGCTGCGCCGGATGACGAGGTGCTGCTGCTGGTGAAGCGGGTCATCGATGTGGCTTTGGCGGTGGTCCTGGGGGTCGGGCTCAGTCCGGTGTGGATTGCCGCTGCCATTTTGATTAAGACCACCTCCCGCGGACCGTTGATTTTCCGGCAGATTCGGTGCGGGTTGAATGGCCGCCGGTTTACGTTGTTTAAGTTTCGGTCGATGGTTGTGGATGCCGAGGCGCGACTGGTCGAAGTGGCGCATCTCAATCCGAAGGAGATTGTCACCAAGATTCCGAACGATCCGCGACTGACGCCCGTCGGTAAGTGGCTGCGGCGGTTTTCGATTGATGAGTTGCCGCAGTTATTTAACGTGCTGCTGGGCGATATGTCGATCGTCGGGCCGCGGCCGGCGCTTCCGAGTGAAGTGGAGCAGTATCAGCGATGGCAGCGCAGGCGACTGCGGATGAGGCCGGGCATTACGAGTCTGTGGGCCGTGGAAGGCCGCGATCTGGTGAACTTTGAGCAATGGATGCGACTCGATATGCAGTACATCGATAACTGGTCGCTGGGCCTTGATGCGCGGATTATGCTGCGCACGATTCCGCAGGTGCTTTCGGGGCGGGCCTCCTAAGCGCAGAGTTTCACTACGAAGTTTTCCACTACGGTACGGTCATCCGGGCGTGCGCTGCGTAGGTCGCGGTCGGCATCGAAGATCAGACTAAGCCCTCGTTCGAGCTGCGGTCTCGTGAACTTGGATGCGGTCTGCCAGACCTGTTCCGCGCGCGATCCCCACATGGGAACTCCGGCGCGCTGAAAGTGCGACTGAACCTGTGACGACCCTTTGAGATTGGCCTCGCGCGCTACCAGCGCCATGCGGAACTGCGTGGCGAGGAACGTCAGCGCGAGCGGCAGATACTCGCCTTCCCGCACGAGTGCGTCAAGCGCTTCAAGCGAGCGTGCGCGGTCTCGGCGTCCCAATGCGTTTACGAGGGCGAAGATTGTGCTTTGCCGAGCGTCCGGCACAAGGAGCGGGAGGTCGGCGGCGGCGATGGGTTTGCCGTAGAGGCTGAGTTTCTCGAGTTCCACCGCAATGCGCCCTACGTCTGCGGCGAGTGCCTCCACAAGCACCTCTGCGGCGGCGGGTTCGAGGACGATCTTCGCTTCGCGCGCGATGCGGTCGAGTTCCTGGCGGGCCTCATCGGCGGTGAAGCGGCGGAATTCGACTATCTCGGGAATGGCTGCGTAGAATTTGCGGACGCGTTCGGTTTTGGTCTTATCGTCGCCATCGAAGTCCCAGCGGGTGGCTTCGAAGACGAGCGTTACGCCAGGCGTTGGATCCTTCACGTACGCGGCGAGCAGACCGGCGTCGCCGGATGCGGCGCGTGAATCTCCGTCGTCATCGTCAGACTCGTCATCGACCGCGGCTGCGGTGGCACGCGACACGCGCGGCATTGCGGTTTCGGCGGCGCCTGCGATCATGAGGCGCTCCGAGGCGAACAGAGACATGGCACGGGCATCGTCAAGAACTGCGGCGAGAGACGACTCTGCCATATCGAACTGTTCGGGCTCGATGCCACGCGCGGCAATCAGGGCTTCCCGACAGCGGCGACGGTTGTAACTTTCCTGGCCGAGGAAGAGAATCACCGGCGGAAGATCGTTCTTTTTCGCGCGGGCTATGAATTGAGCGGGCGTCATGGCAATTCAGAACTGCTCGACAATGGCGCTGACGATGGTCTTCGCTACGTCCGAACTGAGGCGGCGCGCGGCGACGTCGCTTTCATCGAAATACTGCGCGGGGTCGGTGCTGATTTCGTAGGGCTGGTGGAATTCAAGGCTGGGTTTGCTGAGCAGAACTTTGCCGGTGCGATCGACGAGACGAAACTGGATCCACACGGTGAGTTGCCCGCCAGTGGTGCGGCCGGTCGCGTTGTTGTAGAGCGTGCCGCCGGACGCCATGTTCGCGACGCTGCCATAGAGGACTGCGTCGGCTTTTTTGGGATCGGAGATGATCCGATAGCGGGTGCGGGAGATGATTTCTTTCGAGACATCGCCTGCGAGGTAATTCGAGAGTGCGTAGCGAATGGTGGCATTGCCCCACGGCGCTACTGCGATGGTGTGGACGTCTTTCGGCAGGAGGTTCGCCTGACCCGCCACATGGTACCCGCAGGCGGATGTCAGCAGCGCGCCGAGGAGTGCTGTGGCCGTCAGGCCGGTTCTCACAATGGCTCGCATTTTTCGTGCTTTGTTCTCAAAGCGCTTCCTGTTCTCGCGCTTTGCTCTCAAAGCGCTTCCTGAACGATGAGGGCCGCGGTTTCGGCGGTGAGGCGGAGATTGTCGGCGGCGAGCCAGAGCCAGACGGCATTGCCGTTGTTGCGATCGGGTGAGATGGCGCCTACCGCGATACCGCTTTGTCCTGCGATGCCGGCGTTGTCGGGTGGCTCCACGTCGCCGGAGCGAACGTCGACCCAGTCGCCCGCGAGCACTTCTTCGAGAGACATAACGTCGGGGCCATCTTCGAACTCGATCCAGAACGAGAGGCTGTAGCCGTGGAATACGGGCGCCTGAGTGAGTCGGATCGAAGGCATCGGAACGCCGGTATCGGAGCGCTCCAGCAACGTGGCGAGATGGCGATCGATGCGATCTTCCACATCGTGGAGTTGCACGGCGGCTTCTTCGCCGAGCTTCGGCAGCATGTTGAAGCTGAGTTGTGCGGCGAAGACATCTTTCGGGAGTTGCTGGAAAGAGAGCAGGCTCACGGTCTGGCGCTGCAGTTCATCAATACCGCTTTTGCCGCGCTCGCTGGCCGGCTCGAAGATGTGGACGATCGAGCGCGCGATAGCGAATGCGGCGTGAAGGCGGGTCAGGACAAGAGCGATGGCGAGCGCCGCGGGATGCGCCGTGATTTGCGTGCCGTCGTAGTCCGGGCGATAGTCGCCATTTTCGATTTGGGGTGCGCGAACGCGGGCGTCAGGCTCTTCTTCCGTAGCGCCGGTGAGATCAATGACGATTCCTTCCGGTTCGGCATCAAGGGCGACCTTTGCAGAATCCGCATCGCCGGCGAGGATGACCACAGCCGCATCCTGTATCTCATCGGGATCAAGCGGATTCAGGACAGCCGGCGCGCCTCCAATGCTGGCGAGATTGACGGACTTTTCCTCATCGTCGGATTCGGGGAGTTCGCTCGCGAGAAGCCGGAGCTGATCGCCGAGCGAGGATTCGCCGAAGACATCGCGAACTTCCTTACCAAGCAAAGTCTCACTGCCAACGAGGGCAATAATCTCAGACAACTTTTTCCTCCCGAAGATCCGGCCGGGGACGCGTGGCGCGACGAATCAGTCCACCGACCCGAATTAGTATTCCACTCATGCAGTAGACCGTCGTCAGGAGAAGGAGAACGGGTTTCGTCCAGAACCAGATGCCGGCGATGACGGCGCACACCGCGGCCAGCGTCATCGGAGAGCGCGGTCGCATTAAGTTCAGTTCCTTGAAACTCCAGTAGCGCCAGGCACTCACCATGAGAAACGAGAGCAGCGAGAGCAGAGCGAGCCAGGCCACCGACCAGCCGAACTCGGTCAGGGGGTAACTATCGAAGAAGAACACCATCGCGGCGACCATGCCGGCTGCCGCAGGTATAGGCAGGCCGACAAAGTACTTGCGATGGATCGCGCCGGGGTTCGATGGCATGGGGTTCTTCGTGATATTGAAGCGCGCGAGGCGTGCCGCGCCGCAACCGAGGAACAGGAACGAAAGGAAGGTTCCGGCGCGCTGCAGCTGATCAAGCGTCACCGGGCCAATGGATGCCGTAACGAAGCGCACACCCCAGATGAAGGCAAGAATGGCGGGCGCAATGCCGAAGCTGATGACGTCGGCAAGAGAATCCAGTTCGCGGCCGAATTCGCTTGTGGTGTTGGTCATGCGCGCGATGCGTCCGTCGAGTCCATCCAGCACGACTGCGATGCCGATGGTTTTCGCGGCCATTTCGAAATCGGCCTGCGCGAGCGCGGGATGTTCGGCGAAATTCAGCGAGCCCTGAATCGTGTGGACGATCGACAGATAGCCGAGAAAGATATTGCCCGAGGTGAAAAGCGTGGGCAATGCATACGCAGCGCGTGGCGGCGACTTTTTCGGAGTGGTTAGGTCTGACAAAGCGCCGGTTCCTTCAGGCCCGCCTGCATCGTTAGAGGCAACGCTACTTCGCCGGCGCGGCGCGCCAGAATGCTGGAGCCCGCCGAGACACGGGTTCCGGGGGTGACTTCGATGCGCCATTCGGGACCGAGAATCACGTCCATACGCGAGCCGAATTTGATGAGGCCGATGCGCTCTCCGGCCTGAACGAGATCGCCCTTTTTCTTTGAGAAGATGATGCGACGCGCGATGAGCCCGGCGATTTGCCTGAAGACGACAACCGTCCCGTCTTCGCCGCGCACAGTGATGACGGTTTGCTCGTTATCAGAGGAGGCGGCTTCAAGGCTGGCCACCAGAAATTTGCCTTTCTTGTAGGTGAAGTCGGCGATGACACCGGAGATGGGCGAACGATTCACGTGTACGTCAAAAATATTGAGGAAGATGCTGATACGGGTGTTGCGGCCTTCTTCCACCACCGCAACGACTTTGCCGTCAGCAGGCGAAACGGCTACCGGCCCGACGGGGATGGGGCGTTCGGGATCGCGAAAAAACCATGCGCAGAAGGCGCCGAGGATGAACAAGGGGAGAGCGGCTATGGGGCTGAGAAGCCACGCGATAAATGCTCCCGCCGCGGTAAACCCCAGCGCGTAAAGAATGCCGTCTCGGACCATTGTGCAATCTTATTTTAGCTTCAGGGTTTAGCTTCGCGGGTCTGCGCGGAAGATGCGATCGAAGAATGCGCGGGTTTCGCGGCGGATGCGGCGGCTCACGGCTTCGAGCGTGCCTTCGTGCAGGGTGGCCGGCACCCAGCGGTGGACAAGTTCGGTGAGGATTGCGATCTGCGCGGGGTTTGTGGGAAGGCGCCCTTCGGCATGGCCTGTGGCGACGCGCAGACCGTGGTCGACGGCGCGAAAGAAGGTGGCGGCTTCGTTCAGGAAGGCGGCGTCGGCCGGTTCGAGGTGGCCGGAACTGACGATGACTTCAATGCGCTTCGGAGTATTAAGAACGCGATAGAAGCTGCCGGCGTCGCGCAGACGGAGGTACATCAGGACGAAGTCGATATCGTAGTAACCACCGACGCCGGCCTTCAGGGGATTGCGTACGCCCTGCTCGCGTTCGAGGCGGCGGCGCATATGCGCGAGATCTTCGCGCGAGCGGCGGCCCTGGCCGTAACGTTCCCAGTCGATGCGCTGAAGTTCGTTGAGGAAAGCGGTGCCGCGCTCGGTATCGCCCGCGATTGCCCGCGCCTTCATGTAAGAGATGCCTTCCCAGGCCTGCGCGCTCTGATCGAAGTATTTTCGATAGGCGCCTTCGGTTTGCACGAGAGCGCCCTCGCGGCCATTGGGTCGGAGACGCGTGTCAATGGTGAAGACCACTCCGTCGCCCGTGTAAGCGCCGATGACGCGAATGAGGCGTTCCGCTACCGAGGTCCAGAAAACGGTTTCGGCGGCATCGGCATCGGGCAGGACGAAGTTGAGGTCGGCATCGGAAGCCAGATCGAATTCACGCATGCCGAGTCGCCCGAGTGCGATCACCATCATTTGGTTTGACGGCTGGTAGCGCGGGTTGAGCGGGGGCGTGACTGCGAGGGCTTCTTCGAGCGCGACATCGTAGGCGGCGGCGACAATGGAGTCGGCCAGGTCCGAAGTGCGTTTGAGAGCGCGGAAAACATCGACGCGGTGATAAATGCTGTCGGCCTGGATCCGCACCATCTGCTGACGGAAGTAGAGGCGAAGATCGGCCGCGTCGCGGGGGGCGAGGAAGCCGGTGCGTCCCTGACGCTCGCTGCAGGATTGTTCAATTTCGGCGAGGAGCGCAGGGTGGCGAACGAGTTGATCGGCGAAGTACTGGCTGTGTTCGAAAAGGTCAATGATGGAGCGTGTCACTTCGTGATTGGTTTCGAGAATGGCAAGCCATTCGGGGCTGGCGACCACTTTTTCGAGGAAGGATTCGAAACTATCCTGACTGCGAACGATATTGGCGCTCAGAATCATTTCGCGAAAGGCCGGCGCACGTAATTCCAGGAAGCGGCTCAGGTTAACGCTGGGAAAATCGGCGCGAGCGGGGGCATCGAGCTGAGCGGTAGCCGCGTGCGGGTCCGATGACTGGTAAGGCAGCAGATCGTACGGGATGGTGAAGGTTTCCGGGCGATGAGAGTGGATGACCCGGTCATAGAGATCCTGCACATTGGTGAAGTGATGATCGAGTTCGCGCTGCAGAGCGCTCGCCGAGGGCAGTCCGGGAAGACCAGGCGGCATCCGGCGAGCGAGAAGATCGAGGTCGTCTTTATCCTGCGGAAGTGTGTGGGTCTGGCGGTCCTCGTCGAATTGCAACCGGTGCTCCACGTGGCGCAGAAATTGGTAAGCATTGGCGAGACGCGAGTATTCGGTGGGCGAGAGGAGTTCTTTATCGCGCAGGCGAGAGAGAGCGAGCAGCGTGCCTCCGTGGCGCACCCACTGTTCGCGACCGCCGTGCAGACGCTGCAGGCACTGGACGAGGAACTCGATATCGCGAATCCCTCCCCGGGCGAGCTTCACATCAAGCGCTTCTTCGACCTGCGGGCGCGCCTGGCGAATCCTTGCATTCTGCATGCGCGCCAGCTTCTGCTTTGCCTGCTTTTCATGGATGCGGGCACGGGTTTCGGAGACCGCCTCCACGGTGTGGAAGTCGGTGGTGGTGCGATAAATCAGTGGCTCCACGAAATCGAGAAGTGCGCGGCCAGGCGCGGGATCTCCGGCGGCTACCCGCGCTTTGATCAGCATTTGCAGCTCCCAGTCGCGGGCGCGCGTGGCATAGTAGTGCTTCGCGCTGTCCAGGGACTGGCAGATCTCGCCGAGTTTCCCTTCCGGGCGAAGGCGCAGATCGACGCGGTAGCACATACCTTCCGGAGAGTAGGTAGAGAGCAGCTCCGTCATGCGGCCCGCGACGAGCTTGTAGAACTCCTTGGCGCTCAGTTCGCGATGGCCGGGCACTTCTCTTGCACCGGAATGCACGAACATGAGGTCAATATCGGAGCTGTAGTTGAGTTCGCGTCCGCCGAGTTTCCCAAG
The DNA here is from genome assembly GCA_048498815.1 of Acidobacteriota bacterium. Lineage (GTDB taxonomy): Bacteria > Acidobacteriota > Terriglobia > Bryobacterales > Bryobacteraceae > BOG-234. Next base: position 122,198 of record JBEHXG010000006.1, read on the forward strand.
GGCGATTACCGAAAAAGCGGGCGACCACGCGCCAGGCGTGATGCCGCGTTCGCGCGAGAGATCGCGGCAGACGGCGCGCCAGGCGACGTTCAGGATCGCATCGGCGAGATTGGAGAGATCCTCAGTGGTTTCCGAAAGGTCGGCATGGCGCAGAACGTCGCGGAGGACAATGCGCAGGAGTTGCCGGCGGCGGAAGCGCGCGAAGTCGACCGGTCGGGGCGGGGCATCGCCGAGCAGGCGCGTAAGAGCAGCTTCGTAGTCTTCGGCGAGGAAGCCGCGGTGCAGGTCGTGTCCGACGGAAAGGTCGAGCAGCCATTCGGGATGGCGAATTACGGATTCGGAGAGAAAGCGGCTCCAGGAGAAGACGGTGAGTGCGTAACGCAGAGCGATAAGATTGCCCGCAATCTGCGCGGACGGGCCGGGAACTTCCGTGATGAGGCGCTTCAGATAGTGAACGGCGTCATCGCGGTTGGGCAGCGAACGCAGCAGGGCCTGCACGACGCGAAACACGTCCGGCGGGAGTGTTTCGAGCGCCGCGACCGCGGGGGCTACGCGCTGAACATCGCGAAACTCAAGCTCCTCAAGGAGGCTGGACACTTGTTCAATTATGCGACGAGCGGGCCGTCATTTGACTGTTCGTAAAGCCTGCGATAGCATTTCTTGCTGAGGAAGACAGCCCGATGAAACGTGGATTGACAGTGTTATGCGCCGGAGGTCTTGTGGCGCTGCTGGCCGGATGCTCGGATACTCCAACGCCGCCGGCCGATACGTCGGCAGCGGATCAGAAGGCGATTCGCGACGGCGATACGGCCTGGCCAGGCGATCTGGCGTCGAAGGATATCGATAAAATCATGGCTCACTATGCAGACGACGCTTCGCTGCTGGTGACGGACATGCCGATCATGCGGGGCAAGGATGCGATCCGGAGCGGCATGAAGGGAATGCTGGAAGATCCGAATTTTGCGCTTACGTTCAAGCCAGACGTGGTACAGGTGGCGAAGGGCGGCGACCTGGGATATACGCAGGGCGCCTATACGATGACCACGACGAACCCGCGCACGAAGAAGGCGGAGACGGAAACAGGCAAGTACCTGACTGTCTACAGGAAGCAGACGGATGGTTCGTGGAAGGCAATTGAAGATATCGCCAATGCGGATGCCCCGGCCGTTGCGGTGGCGGGGAAAGCAGCGCCCGTCGCAAAAGGCGCGGCGAAGAAACACAGGAAGCGTTAGGCCACATCGGATTCCAGCGTGACGGCGTCGCCGGCCTTTACAAGACCCGGGGTTACGACGCGGGCATAAAAACCACCATGCGCCCAGTGCGGAGCGGCGACATCGCCTGCGTTGCACTGGGCGTCATACATTTCATAGGCGATTTCAGGCCCGTAAACGAAAAGGTTTGAGCAGGGCGTCCGGAGGGTCGTTAGTTCGATGACGGCGTCCTGACCGACTCGGTAGCGCTGGCCGGCGCGCCACTGGTGCGGATCGAGTCCTGCAACTGTGAGGTTTTCGCCGATGGCCCCGTAGAAGACGGGAAAGCCGCGCTTCGCGAGGTCGTCAATGAATTCGGCGGATGCCATGAGAATGGCTTTTCGCGGGCCGCCGTGGAACTGAAGATTGCGCCAGCGGTCGCCTTCAAGACGATCCGGGGTTATCATTACCGGCTCATCGACCGCATACTTCGGCAGCCCGCCATTGGAGCGATTGACCTGCTTCAGGATTCCACCCATCTCTCTATTGTCTCCGCCGCGCTAATCTCGAATTGTTTGGATAACCTGACGCATTCACTGGTGGGTTTGTTTCTGGCGCGGGCGTGCCGGTTGCGTGAAAAGCCGGGCATGACCGCTGTGATGGTTGTGGCGGCAAATGCGCCCGATGCCGATGTGATTTCGTGGTTCTGGGGAAGGCCAGCCTGGCTTCACTGGCATCGTAATATTACGCATTCGCTGGCTGGGTTGCCCTTCATGGCGTTGCTTTCGGTACTGGCTGTGGTGCTGATTGCGCGAAGCAAGATACCGTGGCGCAATTCATTGCCTTTCGCGATGCTGGGCGTGGCTTCGCATCTTGTTTTGGATTTGACCAATGTTTACGGGGTTCGGCTGCTGCTGCCGTTTTCCGGACACTGGTCGCACTGGGATCTGACTCCGGTGGTAGATTACACGATCTGGGGGATTCTGTTGCTGGGCGTGGCGGCTCCGGCGTTGTCGCGACTCGTTGGTTCCGAGATGGGCGAGCGCATTCCCGGAAAGGGAAATGCCGGGTGGGCGATTACGGCGCTGCTCCTGCTGATCGGCTACGACTATTCTCGAAGTGTGCTGCACGAGCGCGCGGTCAATATCGGCAGCGCGCACCTGTATGAGAAGCTGGCGCCGCGCCGTGTGGGTGCTTTTCCCACCGGAAATCCGCTGGTGTGGCGTGATATGGCGGAGATGAGTTTTGGCTACGTTGATCTGCCGGTGGACCTGCTCGGAACGTTCCGGCCATCGGATGGCGTGGTTTATTACAAGCCGGCGCGCACTTCCGCTATGCGGGCCGCGATGGCGACGTACCCATTTCAGATGCTGCTGGAGTTCGTACAGTATCCGCTCTGGGTGCTGCAGCCTGCAGGCGATGGCGACACCAGGGTGGAACTGATCGATCTGCGATTCGGCACGCCAGCGCATTCGGGTTTCGCCGCTACGGCGCTCGTGAATAGCAGCAATCAGGTTCGCAGTGCGGAATTCGGTCTCGGCGAGATGAAGCCCCGGTGAAGGCGCGCAGTATGGCGGGCGGATATGTCCGGCCTTCCACGCTGGAGCGCGGCGCTACGGGTCGACCGTTATGCCGCTGGTGCCGAGCCGAAACGCCGAAAGGGCGCAGGACATTTTGCTCCGATTCGTGCGTGCATGAATGGAAGCTGCGAACCGATCCCGGTTATCTGCGCGAACATGTGCTCGCCCGTGATGCGGGAGTATGCGCGGTGTGCCGGATCGATACCGTCGCACTGCGAAAAGACATGCGCCGCCTGGATTACGCGGCGCGTCGAAGATTCCTGAAGGAGTGGGGCCTGAAGGAAGGCAGCAGGAAGTCGTTGTGGGATGCCGACCATATTGTCCCGGTGGCGGAAGGCGGCGGGCAGTGCGATCTGCTCAACATGCGCACACTTTGCCTGAAATGCCATCGCATCGCGACGGCTGCGCTGCGTTCACGGCTGAAAATGCGGAAGAGCGAAGAAACTATTTCCTGAACAGACGATCGAAGGCGTCGCGCGCATCGCTGGCATTGCGCGGCGCTGGGGTGCTCATGGTGGGAACCGGCGGCCGGCCGGCGCCATTCTGGCCCGAGACGTCACGCGCAACAGTCACGCGCGGAGAAAACAGCGTGCATTCGTTTGCCTGATCCTTAATTGCAATGCGGACCGGAATTGGCTTCAGGCACTGAAAGCGCGTGGAGGATTCGAAATTCACACACTGCTTGCAACAGTGCAGCGCGGCATTGCATTTCGGACATGTGCCCGTAAAGTCGGTTCCGGGCGGAAGCGTGGTGGCACAGTTATAGCAGCGCGATGCCGCTACCGACTGCACAAGGCGCGGCAGACGCGGTCCCGTGATATCGATTGACGGACGCGGTCCGGAGGGCTTCGGTTTCTGCCCGTTGCCATTGCCGTTACCGTGCCCGTTGCTGTGGTTACCGCTGTCGTTGTAGCCGTGCTGCCTGTATTTGCGATCGGAGTCCATGAGGGCTCAAAACTCCTGCGTGAGATTCACACCTGGCGCTGGACAAGGGACGGGGGCCAGGCACTCTGTTTCGGGATTGCAGTTCAAAGGCCACTCACACTCGGGGGCGGGAACCGGGATGTTCCCGGGTGCGCGCTGGCTCTAACTCATATTTACCACGGAATGTTCCGGGTGTATAGTGCGGGGTTGTAAATATTAAGCGATATTTGCGGGGTCGCTCCAAGCAGGGCCACAGCGGCCCGGTACCCCGCGGGGGCGCTGATATCAACTGCGCGGATGTCTGCGGTGGGGAGTTCCATGAGGGGTCCGCCGCTGGCTTTGCTCATTGCTTCGCGAAGCGCCCATCGCTGGAAGAGATCGCGCGGATGCGACGGAAGGCCTGTCTCTCCGATGCGGCGCAGCAATGGGGCCACGTCAACGTCTTCGCGAATCCGTTCGATATCGATGCCAACGGGTGTGTTTTCGGTGATGGCCACCAGTGCCCAATCGCCGGAGTGAGAGAGGTTGAATTGAGTCTTTGCGTTTTGCAGCGCGGGCTTGCCATGCGGACCGTAGATGAACTTCAGTTCCTGCGGCGGGATGTCTGTGGCGGCGGACAGAATCTGCCGCAGGGCTACGTGGGCGCTGATCCAGCGGACGCGGTCCGCGTCGAAACGGAAGCGTGCGACGCGTGCCTTTTCTTCCGGTGAGAGCACGTTGTCAGGGCTCTCATGCAGCGCGATCTGCCAGATATTCACGGCGCAGATTTGGGGCAAACCTCATGGTACGGTAAGAATTCCGATGAAAATATTGGGTTCGTTGTTCCTTACGGCGGGATTCGTGTGCGCACAGCAGCATGCGTCTGCGCCTGTGCAGCAAAGCATCATTGTTACCGGTGTTGCGCAGCCTGCGCCTTTGGATGAAGCGGATCGCGATGTTGCGGTGCTGCCATTGCCGGCGAGCGAGCGCCCTTTATATGAGTCCTGGTTTGGATTGCTTGGTCTCGATCCCGCACTCGATCTCGCGCAGCGCGCACCCGGCGGGTTTCTGGCCGATCTTTCGATTCGCGGCGCTTCCTTTGGACAGACGCTGGTGCTGCTGGATGGCATGCGCATCAGCGATGTGCAGACCGGGCACTTTAATCTCGACCTGCCGGTTCCGCTGAATGTTGTTTCTGCAGTGGAAGTGTTGAAGGGCTCGGGCTCGACGCTCTACGGTTCGGATGCGGTTGGCGGCGTGGTGAATGTTCGGACTGCGTCACCGGAGTCTCCTGAGTTCCGGCTCTACGCCGGTTTTGGAAACTTTGGAGTGAATCAGCAGCATGTCATCGCGAATTTCGGCTCGCAGAAGCTTTCTGAAGAGATCGCAGTGGCGCGGGATTTTTCCACGGGATTCGCTTACGATACCGACTATCGGAATTTGTCACTGAGCTCGCTCACGGGTTTCAGGTCGCGACTCGGAGCCGGCAGCGCACTGTTCGCATACAGTGACAGGCCTTATGGCGCGAATCAGTTTTACGGACCGTATCCGTCGTGGGAACGGATCAAGACGTGGTTCGGGTCGGCGCATCAGAACCTGGGCGAACATACCGAAGCGAATTTTGCCTATCGGCGACACACCGATCTCTTCGTGCTGTTCCGGTATTCGCCGCAGATCTATACCAATCGCCATGTGGAAGACACGTGGCAGGGCAGTCTGCGGCGGCATAACAACCTGCCGCGCCACGCGATTCTCAGCTACGGAGTTGAAGGACTATCGGAAGGCATCAACAGCACAAACCTTGGTATTCACAGCCGCACGCGCGGCAGCGCATATGCGGTTTATGATATTCGGTTCGCGCGGCGATTCTCTCTGTCCGCAGGCCTGCGCGAAGAGGTATATGGATCACGGCAGGTGGCAACCAGTCCCTCTGTCAGCGGCGCCGTCTGGCTGGATTCGCATTTCAAGCTGCGCGCGTCGGCGAGCCGCGCGTTTCGGCTGCCGAGCTTTACCGATCTCTACTACTCCGATCCGGCGAATCTGGGAAATCCGAATCTGAAGGCGGAGAGCGCCACCAACTATGAAGGCGGGATGGACATGTATCTTTCGCCGAAGCTACATGCGTCAACGACCGTGTTTCATCGCCGCGATTCGAACGACATTGATTACGTGAAAGCCCCGGGGACTACGGTATGGCAGGCGACGAACTTCGACAAGCTGCGCTTCACCGGGAGCGAAGCATCGGTTGAGTACGGTCCGGTTGCGGGTCAGACGATTGGCGTGGCGCTCACGGTGCTGCATGGGTCCAATGTGAGCGGCAATGTCCTGAACAGCAAGTACACATTTAGCTATCCGCAGGAAAGCGCGGTGCTGCAATGGCGCGGATCGATTGCGAAGAAGATTGTGACTCGCACGCGCGTTGGTATCGTCAACCGGATCCAGCGCGATCCTTATGCGCTTTGGGATATCTCGGCGGGATATGCCGCCGGCCGCGTGCGCCCGTTCGTACAGCTGGCGAATGTGACGAATACCGTGTATCAGGACATTCCGGGCGTGGTTATGCCGACCCGCGGGGCTGTTGGCGGGCTTGAGATCGTTCTGAAATAACACTGGCGGCGAAGAGCATCAGGCAGGGCTCCAGATACATGCGGTGGCTGGTGTGCCCCCAGAAGATCGCGCAGCTCACTGCGAAGGACGCGATCAGCAGATAGATGAAGCCCAGGCGCCGCCAGTCCGCGCGTGAGCGCCAGATCCCGATGGGCGCGAGTATGAGGATCGGTAGATACGAGGCCATGTAGATGGCGTTGAAGGCGGCGCTGTGATTCGGGCTGAAGATCGGCGAGAAGGCAATCCAGATTTTGCGAATCGCCCGCTTCGCCGTCTGCAGCCGGTGGGTCTGAATGAATTCCATGCCGCGATTCCAGAACCAGCGCGTCTGGCGGAGGAACTGCGGGTCGTGCATTTCATAGACTGCATGTCGTTGCGCCGGGGACACGTCAAGCCACTCGGCTTCCTGCGCCGCATCGATGCTTTGATTCGGGAAGAAGTCGAAGGTCAGGCGATGATTCGAGGTCCAAAGCGAGAAGCCGCCGTTTGAATAGAGAATTGGCGCGCCGGTGACAATCCAGGTTCTGGCTATCCACGGACCAAGAAGCATCGACACGCCGGCGCACATCCACAGGGCGATTCGGAGGCGATGCCTCTTCAGCGCCAGCGCTGCCCAGAGAATTGCCAGCGGAACCAGTGTGAGCAGATTCGCTTTCGTGAGGACGCACAGCGCGAGCATCACGCCCCCACCCAGCCAGTGGGCGCGCGACTCCGAATCGGGAATTCGTATCAGAAGCAGGACTGTCAGCGTGACAACAAATGTGAGCACGGCGTTTTCCTGCAGAACACCGTCGTGCCAGACGTAATAGGGATAAATCGCCGCCCACGCGGCAGCAAGCAAGCCCGCGCCCGGGGAAAACAGGCGAGCCCCGATGCGCGAAATCAGCCAGATCGTGCCCGCGCCCGCGAGCGAGTTCAGCACCACGACTCCGGCTCTGACATCACCCGTCAAAATGCCGGCTGCGACTACGGTTGGAAAAACCGGTGGGAAGAAGGCACAGAGGCGGCCGGGTTCCATGCAGTATCCGCCGCCGTGAACCAGGTTGTTCCCGAGAATGAAGTAGGCCGTGTAGGACCAGAAGTGGCCTTCGCCTACGTAAGAAGCGGTGACACGCAACACGAAAGCGATCACGCACAACAACGGCACTACAAAACGATTGGATGCGAGTCGCGATAAACGGGAATTGGAGCCCATGCCCTCAGGCGCGCTCGAGCAGAACCACGGCCTGCGATTCCGCGGAGCGCCCTTCGCCGACGGGTCCGACTTTTTCGGCGGTCTTGAATTTCACCGACACGGCATCCTCGGCAAGGCCCATTGTCCGGGCAAGCGATTGCCGAATCGCGAGACGGAAGTCCTTGAGTTTGGGGCGCTCGAGGATCACCGTTGAATCTACATTGACGATCCGGTAGCCGGCCTTCGCCGCAAGTCCGCAGACGTAATCCAGGAACTTCAGACTGCCTGCGCCTTTCCAGCGCGGGTCTGTATCCGGGAAGTGCATGCCGATGTCGCCATCGGCAAGTGCGCCGAGAATTGCATCGGTGATGGCGTGAGAGAGCACGTCGGCGTCTGAGTGGCCTTCCAGACCGAATTCACACGGGATTTCAACGCCCCCGAGAATGAACGGCCGACCCGCGACGATGCGATGCACGTCCCAGCCCTGCCCGATGCGAAAAGCCGGGTTCACGCTTTCGCCTTTTCCTGTGAATAGAGAAAGCGGGCGAGATCCATATCGCCAGGCCTTGTGATCTTGATATTGCGATCACTACCAGGCACAACGCTTATCTCGACATCACCTAAGTGCTCCACGAGGCTTGCCTCATCGGTGCCGACGAAGCTATCGGCATGTGCCGCGGCAAATGCCCGCGCCAGAATGTCGCGGCGGAATACCTGCGGGGTCTGCGCGAGGATGAGCCGCTCACGCGAGATCGTCGCGCGGACACGAACGCTCTCCGCGTGATTGCTGACCTGCTTGACGGTATCCACCGGAACGATTCCAACGATTGCGGCCCCGAGAGAGTTCGCCTCATCCACAACCTGACGAATCGTTTCGAGTTCAATAAAAGGGCGGACCGCGTCGTGAACCGCTACCAGATCAATGGCGGGATCAAGCGAAGCAAACGCTTTTTCCACGGATTCCTGACGCGAATTGCCGCCTTCGACCACTTTCAGATTGCCGCGTAAACCACGCGCTTCCGGCTGCAGAAGTTCATTGGTGGACGGGATGTCATCCTGACGTACCGCAACGATGATGTCGGTCACCAGAGGTGACGCCGCGAACTTCCGCACGGTGTGCGCCAGGATCGGTGACCCATCCAGCAGCATGAATTGCTTGCGACTCGTTCCGGAGGATTCCGCCGGCGTCGCAGTTCGCGCCATGCGCGTGCCCAGCCCCGCGGCTGGAAGGATTACAGCTAGTCTCACGCTTTAATTCTCTCCAACGGCCTGGTCGCGGCGCTGGCGAGCGTCTGTAGTTCGTTCCGGCGCATGCCCGGCGGCAGCGGCGGTGGATTGCGTGGCCGCAGTCTGATTGCGCTCGTCGTACTTGCCGAAGATCATTTTGCCGGCAGTGGTTTGCAGAACGCTGGTTACCGAAATATCAACCGTCTTCGAGATCATGCGGCGCGCGTTGTCCACTACCACCATTGTTCCGTCGTCAAGGTAGGCAACACCCTGGTTGTATTCTTTGCCTTCCTTGAGAATGAAGACGCGCATCAGTTCGCCGGGCAGCACCACGGGCTTGAGCGAGTTGGTGAGCTCGTTGATATTGAGCACTTCCACGCCGCGCACCTGTGCGACTTTGTTCAGGTTGAAGTCATTGGTAACGATCTTGCATGCGCGCAGCTTCGCCAGTTCGATCAGTTTCATATCGACTTCCCGCACCTGGGGGAAATCTTCGTCCGCTACCTGCACGGTTACGTGCGGCATCTTCTGGATACGCTGCAGTACATCGAGACCCCGTCGTCCTCGGGTTCGTTTCTGGGAATCCTGGGAATCGGCTACCATCTGGAGCTCATGCAGCACGAACTGCGGAATCACGAGAACGCCATCGAGGAACCCTGTTTCGGCTATGTCGGCAATGCGTCCATCGATAATGACGCTGGTATCGAGAATCTTCTGAGAGCCGCGGGATTCTGTGTCGCCTGAGAAAACACCGCCCAAATTCAGCATCTCGCCACGCGCTGCGCCCGTGGCCGCCCCAAAGTAAACGAGGACGAGCGCCGTGGCGAGTTGGGCGAAGCGGATGCTCCACGCGGCCGGGTTACCGAGATGACTGAGGACAAAACTCGCGAGCGATGCGGCGCAGAGTCCGGCGATCACACCAATCACGATTCCCACCGTTCGCTTGAGGCTGTTGCGGGCGAACCTGCGCTCCAGAACGACGATAGCCAGACCGAGGCCCGCTCCGATCATTGCCGCCGACCAGACCTCACCATCACCCGGGCGAAAGCAAACAGCCGCCAGCGCAAATGCGAGCACAAAGAGGGCGCGAACAAGTATCAGATCCAGCACGCGGGTGCTTGCAAGTTTACCATTTCGCCCGGCCAGGAGGTTCCGTTATTTGGTCAAATCGGGCAATGCGTTCGGTATGGAGCCGAGGCCGTAGAACTTGTGCAGGATGTTCTGGCCACTGAGTTCAGCGATGCGAATCCCCGAAGGATCGCTGCCCAGAGGAAGGCCTGCCGCGGAGGTTTCGATGAGTTGCAGATCGCCGTCTTTAGCGCCCGCGTTCTTGTGGAGATGACCGGCGAAGATGTAGCGAACACCGAATTTGTGGAATAGCCCGAGCAGCCGGGCACGGATCTCCGGAGAAAGGTTTTCGCCGGAGGGCTCGGTGGCATTTTCCACAAATAGCGGATGGTGCATAAACACGACAATTGCGTCATTGGTGGGTTTGGCCTTTGCCAGCTCGGCTTCGAGCCAGGCCAGCTGCTTTTCTTCCTCTTCCTTCACCTGTTCGGGCGCCTTGAAAAGCGTTGAATTGAGAACGATGCCGTAAAGTCCGGCTTCGCGGAATGAGTAGTAGTCAGCTCCATGATTCTTCCGGTAGGCGGCGACGGTCTCTGGCGTGGGCGTGTTGGTCTGGTCGTGATTGCCGGGAACTTTGTAGAAGTGAATCGTGGGATCGAGTTTGCGCGAGACTCGATTGAATTCCGCGATCTGGTCGGCATCTCCGGCTTTATTCGTGAGGTCGCCAGTCACGACCAGAAACGCCGGATGCAGACGGTTCACGTTCGCGATTACGAACTCCCAGTTCGCGGTTTCCTGAGTAAAGTTCCGGTTGGCGGCGAACATGCCGAACTGCGGATCCGAGGTTTGAACGAAGTAAAGGGGATCGGCGCCAAAAGCGCGTATTGTAAACGCCAGAACGATTAAAGTGAGGCGATGAATCATGGGATTGGGAAGAGATTCGGGATTTGGCCGTACGGGTAGTATTGCTGCTCGATCGCTTTGCCCTTCACGCGCGCGAGGCGGAATCCCGAGGGATCGCCGCCGAGCGGCATGCCCGCGGCGCTTGTGGTGATCATTTCCAGATCGCCATCTTTACCGTAGGAATTTTTGTGCAGGTGCCCCGCGAAGACGTAATGGACCTTGTAGCGATGCAGCAGGGCGAGAATCCGCTGGCGTGTGGGAAGCGGAATATTGAAATACTGATCGGGTTCATCGGGCTTTTCGAGAAACAGCGGAATGTGCTGGAAGATTACCGTCAGCAGGCCGGACCGTTGGGCCTTCTTCAGCTCCGACGCCAGCCACGTTTCCTGCCTTCGTGCTTCGGCAGGCACTTTGTCGGGCGCTTTCAGATAGCTGGAGTTCAGGACGATTCCGCAGATCGGACCGGATCGAAACGAGTAGTAATCGCGGCCGATATTTCGGCGGTAAGCGGCAATCGATGCCGGTGAAGGCTCATTCCCTACATCGTGATTGCCCGGGACGCTGTAAACCGGAATCGCCGGATCGATGAGCTTCGTGATCCGGCGGTATTCCGCGATCTGCGCTGCGTCGGCGGTTTTGTTGACGAGATCGCCGGTGACCACCAGAAACGCAGGATGCAGGCGGTTGATATTGGCGACGGCGAAAGACCAGTTGGCAGTTTCCTGCGCGAAATCGGCGTCTTTCGCAAACATGCCGAACTGCGGATCGGACGCCTGCGCGAAGAAGAACGGATCGGCTGCAAGCGCGGGCAGGGTGCAGAGGAAATAGATCAGCCCGCGCAGCATCTCAATTTCCCCTGATGACGAAATTCACCATCTTGCCGGGCACAGCAATCACCTTCACGACCGCTGAGCCCTCAAGCAGCGCCTGCACTTTTTCATCGGCGCGGGCAGCGGCTTCGAGGGCGGTCTTATCCAGACCCACCGGAACCGCGATGCGTGCTTTCAGCTTGCCGTTCACCTGAATGGGGATTTCGACGTCGGTTTCGCGAGCGAGATCGGCATTGAAGGCCGGCCATGTCTGTTTGATAATAGGCCCGTCATTGCCCAGTTCCGCCCACAATTCCTGTGTGACATAGGGCGCGAACGGCGCGAGCATCAACACCAGAATTTCCAGGCTCTGCCTCATTGCGCGGGCGGAAATGCGGGCCTCTTCCGCATAGAGCACATTGACCAGTTCCATCATCAATGCGATGGACGTGTTGAAATGCCAGCGTGTATCGAAATCCAGAGTGACGCGTTCGAGCGTCTGATGCACTTTGCGCAGCACCGCTGTATCGGCCGTACCGTCGCCGCCGGGCGCCCCAACATTGCGCGTGACGTAGCGATAAACACGGCCCAGAAATCGATAAATGCCTTCTACCCCGGCATCAATCCAGTCGACATCTTTTTCCGGCGGGGCGGCGAAGAGCGCGAAGAGGCGCGCAGTATCGGCACCGTGCTTATCGGCTACATCGTCGGCCGGAACAACGTTGCCGACGGATTTCGACATTTTCTGTCCGTTGCGGATTACCATGCCCTGAGTGAACAGCTTGCGCACGGGTTCAGCGTTTTTGATGAGTCCGATATCGCGCATCACCTTTGTCCAGAAGCGCGAGTAAATCAGATGCAGAATCGCATGTTCCACGCCGCCGATGTACTGGTCAATCGGGAACCAGTAGTCGATCTTCTGCGAATCGTAGGGCGCGGTTGAGTTCTTCGGATCGCAGTAGCGGTAGAAGTACCAGCTGGAATCGACGAACGTATCCATCGTGTCAGTTTCGCGGCGCGCTGCCGAGCCACACTTCGGGCAGGTGACATTCACGAATTCAGGCACTTCTTCCAGCGGAGAACGACCGGTTCCGGTGATCTGAATCTGCTGTGGCAGAAGTACGGGCAACTGATCATCGGGCACGGGCACAACACCGCATGACGGGCAGTGAATAACCGGGATCGGAGTTCCCCAGTAACGCTGCCGTGAAACGCCCCAGTCTTTCAGCCGAAATGTAATCGCTGGCTTGCCGAATCCATCGCGCTCAGCGCGTGCCGCCATTTCCCTGCGGGCGGTGGCGCTATCGAGGCCGGAGTATTCGCCGGAATTCTCTACGATTCCGTAATCGCCGAAGGCTTCAGTCGCCACCTCAGGCAGCGCACCATCAACGGGTCGGATCACCGCACGAATATTGATTCCGTACTTCGTGCAGAATTCGAAATCGCGCTCGTCGTGCGCGGGCACCGCCATGATTGCCCCGGTACCGTAGCCCATTAGCACGAAATTGCCAATCCACACCGGAATTCGCTCGCCGCTGAAGGGATTCACAGCGGTCAGGCCGGTATTGCAACCTTCCTTCAGGATGTCGCCGGGGCCCTGAGAGGCGCGAGCATCCACCATCTTCTTCGCCTGCTCGCGCACGTCAGCGCCGGTCATCGTGCGGACAATCTCATGTTCCGGCGCCAGGATCAGGCACGTCGCACCATAGATCGTATCGACGCGAGTGGTGAATACGCGCACCGGACCATAGCCTTCGAGCTGGAAGTCCACTTCCGCGCCTTCGCTGCGGCCGATCCAGTTGCGCTGCATGGTGAGGACGCGCTCCGGCCAGTTGCCTTCCAGCGTCCTGATGTCAGCAAGCAACTCCTCGGCGTAGGCAGTCGTCCGCAGGAACCACTGCTCCAGCGCGCGCTGCTCCACAGGCGTGTCTTCGTGCCGCCAGCAGCAGCCATCTACCACCTGCTCATTTGCGAGCACAGTAGCGCATTGCGGACACCAGTTCACCAGGGCTTTGCGGCGGTACGCCAGACCGCGTTCGAGCATCCGCAGGAAGAACCATTGATTCCAGCGGTAGTATTCCGGCTCGCAGGTGGTGACCTCACGATCCCAGTCATAGGAAAAGGCGAAGCGGCGGTGCGTGCGCTTCATCTTCTCAATGTTGGCGAGCGTCCACTCGCGCGGGGGCCGGTTGTTCTTGATTGCGGCGTTTTCCGCAGGGAGTCCGAAGGCATCCCAGCCCATCGGATGCAGCACGTTATAGCCGCGCATCCACATGTAACGCGCGAGCGCGTCGCCGATCGAATAGTTGCGCACGTGGCCGATGTGCAGCGCTCCGCTGGGATAAGGCAGCATCTCCAGCACGTAGTACTTCGGCTTTGCGGAGTTCTCCTCGGCCTTATAGAGCGAATCGTCTTTCCAGCGCTCGTGCCATTTCAGTTCGATCTCGTTGTGGTCGTAAATCTTCTCGGGCATTGTCGCCTTTTTGGGGAGACTTCCAGTTTCGCAAACGGCGACTAAGCGCGCGCGCTGAGGCGTTTTAGAGCGTCGATATCGCGGCGGCCTTCTTCGTCGGTGTCCCAGGGCGTTTCGAGAAGGAATGGCTTGTCCCGAAGTCCGGGATGAGTGAGGATGCCCGCGAAACCGGCCTCCCCGATCTGGCCTTTGCCGATGTTTTCATGGCGGTCGAGATGCGACGCCAGACCGCCTTTGGAATCGTTGGCGTGGATGGCCTTCACGAGATCCAGGCCCAGAATCTGATCGGCCGATGCGACCGTCTCATTGAGGCCCTGTGGGTCAACGATATTGAATCCGGCCGCCAGCAGGTGACAGGTGTCGAGGCAGTACCCGACGCGGAGATCGGTTTCCCGCGCCGCGAGATCGCGAATGATGCGCAGTTCCTCAAAGCGCCGGCCGATCTGATTTCCGCTGCCGACCGTATTTTCGAGCAGCACAGTCAGGCCCGTAGCGGAGAAGCCTTTCGACGCTTCGGCCATGCCAAGCGCAAACGCCGCCATCCCCTGCTCCAAAGTCTGGCCTTTGAAGTTGCCGGGGTGTACGACCAGAAATTCGGCTCCGATAGCGCGGGCACGATCCAGTTCGCCGCGAAACGAAGCTACCGATTTGCTGCGAATCTCCGGATCGAGCGTCGCCAGGTTCACCAGATAGTTGGTGTGGATGACGAGCGGAGACAGGTCGAGTCGTTCGCGCGCGGCCTGCAGGCGCCGGATGTCATTCGGATCGGGAAGCGACGCCCGCCACATGCGCGGACTGGCAGAGAAGATCTGAAATGTGTTCGCGCCCAGCCGGTGCGCCCGCAATCCGGCCTCTTCGAGGGACTTCGAGCGGGAAGTATGAATGCCGATTCTCATTTACGGTTTCCGATGCAGGTGACGGTATCGCGCGCGATCATGAGTTGCTCCTCGGTAGGGATCACCCAGACCCTGACTCTGGAATCGCCGATCTTCCGTGCGCTCGTGGCAGCGGCGTCGTTAAGCGCTGGATCGACTGATATTCCAAGTTCATCCATCCCCGCGCAGATACCCGCGCGGATCGGCGCGGAGTGTTCGCCTATGCCGGCGGTGAAAATGAGCGCATCGGCGCCGTTCATTGCAGCGAGATATGCGCCGATGAACCTGCGCGCGCGATAGCAGAACATGTCCACGGCCAGCCGCGCGCGTTCCTTACCTGCATCGGCAGCGGCGACAACGTCGCGCATATCGTTCGAGACCCCGGACACTGCCTTGAGTCCGCTTTCGGTGTTCAGCAGCCGAATCAGCGCTGCCGGGTCCTGACCTTCGTGTGCAATCAGATGGAGCAGCGCGCTCGCATCGACATCGCCACTTCGAGTACCCATTACGAGCCCTTCGAGCGGCGTGAAGCCCATAGACGTATCCGCGGATCGGCCGCGATCAATCGCACACACGCTGCAACCATTACCGAGGTGACAGCTGATGAGTCGAAAGTCTTCCGGCCTCGCCCCATGCAATTGGGCGAAGCGCAGTGCCACCGAGTGGTGCGAGATGCCGTGAAATCCATAACGCCGGATTTTTTTCTGCGTCATAAATTCCGGCGGCATGGCGTAAGAATATGCGTGCGGAGGCAGCGTTTGATGAAATGCCGTGTCAAACGCCGCAACATGGACTGCGTCAGGCAGATGCTCGCGGGCGGCGCGAAATGCCGCGAGGCCCTGCGGATTGTGCAGAGGCGCAAGCTGGCTCAGCTCTTCAATCGCGCGCTCTACATCCGCGTCAAGAATGCGCGATCCGGGAAACGTCCCGCCGTGTACGATCCTGTGACCAACGCCTGCCACGGGCTCGTTCTTCAGCAGCGGCGCAAGCTCGTCGAACACCTGCTGAAGCGCATCAGGCATGCTCGACACACGATCGACTAACCCATCGCCCAGCAGGTGATCGGAATCCGAAGCGATGGCCGTTGAAGAGGTTTCGTACAGTGCGTATTTCAGCGAAGAGCTGCCCGCGTTGAGGACGAGAATCTTCATACCGCAAGCCAATTCTTGCACGAGGTTGAATGAGGAGAGGGCGACAGGGCCCAAATGCGGAAACGAGGCAGGTAACGCGGAGGGCTAAATGTAAGCGATAACGTCGATCTCGACCAGGGAATTGCCCGGAATCCAGGCAGCCGCGATGGTGCTGCGGGTTGGCGGATCGTCGCCAAACTTTCCCGTATAGACTTCGTTCATACCGGCGAAGTCCTTCATATCGGCCAGAAAAACGGTGCACCGCAGCACCTTTTCCATGGACGATCCGGCAGCCTCAAGCTGTTTCTTAATTTCGCCCAGCGCGAACTCGGTATGGGCTTTAATGTCACCTGGCGTACGACAGACAACTCCTGACAGAAACAACAGGTTGCCGAGCGAGACGCCCGTGGAATAAGCCGGCGGCGTGGCGGGCTTCGGACCGGTTCGATAGACCTTCTTCTGTGCGGCGGGACTCTGCCCTTTCGCCGCTCCTGTCACAGCGACCGCGGCAAGCGCGCCCCCGAGCATCGCCCGGCGATTAGTATTGGTTTTAGTGGAACTCATATTCTCCTTTCTCCCGACCAACGGGTAAGTTACGAATGATCCCTACATCTTCGCAGGCCATGCTAACCTGTGGCAGGTTCTGCCAAAACGAACCCGTTGCCGCGTCATCCCGACGCTGAATAAAGGACATCATGAGTCACGGCTTAAACATTCCCCCCGCGGTAAAGGGCGGTCTCGATTTTCTCGCGCTTGGCGCGCTGATTCACCGGCTTGATCCGGGCATCATTCCGTTTCGCAAGGCGCGTGCCTGTGAGATCCACGTGAGCGGCGGCGAATTCAACTGCGCCGCAAATCTGGCGGACGCATTCGAACTCAATACCGGTATCGCAACCGCGATGGTGAACTATCCCATCGGCGACCTGATTGCCGAACGCGTGAAAGCAATGGGCGTGAAGCCCTTCTACAGGCGC
This sequence comes from Acidobacteriota bacterium, assembly GCA_048498815.1. Classification (GTDB taxonomy): domain Bacteria; phylum Acidobacteriota; class Terriglobia; order Bryobacterales; family Bryobacteraceae; genus BOG-234. The sequence continues at coordinate 139,111 of JBEHXG010000006.1, forward strand.
TTTGAACACAATGGCGTGAACGGCCCCAACATGGCCGCGGTGTACAGCGATCGCGGACACGGCGTGCGCGCTCCAGTAGTGTTCTACAACCGCGCCAACGAAGCCGGCGCTCTGCTGAAGCCGGGCGATTTCGACTGGAAAACCATCTTTGCGGATGGCGTGCGCTGGTTCCACTCGGGCGGCATCTTCGCCGCGCTTTCGGAAACCACCGGCGAACTCATTATTGAAGGCATGAAGGCCGCGAAGGCGGCCGGCGCGGTGACGTCGCTCGACCTGAACTATCGCGAGAAGCTCTGGAAAGTACTGGGCGGCGGCGAGCGCGCGGTGGAAACCCTGCGCCGCATCGTGGAGAACGTGGACGTGCTCATTGGCAACGAAGAGGACCTGCAAAAAGGCCTCGGCATTGAAGGTCCTCAGGTGGAGGCAACCTCCAAACTCGACACCACCGTCTTCGCGGCCATGATGGATAACGTGGTGAAAATGTTCCCGCGCATCCGCGTGGTTGCCACGACGCTGCGCGAAGTGCATTCCACATCGCGCCATTCCTGGAGTGCGGTTGCGTGGATCAACGGCAGGATGCACAGCGCACCCACCTGCGAACTCGACGTGATCGATCGTGTTGGCGGGGGCGACGGCTTCGCCGCGGGTTTCATCTACGGCCTGCTGACGGACGCACCGCTCGATGAGGCGCTAAGGCTGGGCTGGGCGCACGGCGCCCTGCTCACCACATTCCCCGGTGATACGACGATGGCAACGGTCGATCAGGTCCGCGCGTTTGCACGCGGCGGATCGGCGCGCATTCAGCGGTAAGTAAGGGTCTGTCTAAGAAAGTTTAGTGGGACGGCGTCGCAACAAATTCCGGGGGCGGCGCCGACCCCTCGCCGAAGAAGTACTGCTCCATCTGGTTGATCACAAACTCCTGCGATTCCTTCGTTCCCAGATTGAGCCGGTATTCGTTCATGAGCATCTTCATGTGCTCGACCCACATACCCCAGGCCTGCTTTGAAACGTTGTCGTAAATCCGCTGGCCGAGCGGATGGCCGTCAAACGGGACTTCGGAAAGTCCCTCCATTTCCCGTTGCAGTTTCACGCAATAAACCATGTGCGGGGTGGCGGGCGGTGTGGTGCTCATCGGTCTCAGGATAGCAAGCGGCCGGAATCTGACAATTTTCAGAACTTCGCGGCCAGCCACTTCTTCCACAGGTCGCCATCGACCAGCGTCTTCATGAAAAGTCCGCCCACCACGGAGCGCGCCTGAAAGCCGCGCTGTTTTGCGTCCTGTGTCCAGTACCAGTCGGTCAGCGGCACGCGCGTGGGGGACTCGTTGGCGAACTTCCAGGTGGGATCAATGAGCGCGTCAAAATCTTTGCGCGTCTCTGCGAGCGAAGCAGTCCAGTAGATCCAGTCGAGCTTGGTGTACTCGGAGCGATTGTCCAGCGGCAGTCCGTAGGCGTTCTGGTGCTGCTCGTAGAACGCGATCTCCTGGCGGGCGATTTCGGCCGGGAAGAGATTCAGGCCCAGAACCTTATCCCAAACGAGGTTGTACTTCTGGCTCCACGTGCCGCTGTTGCCGAAGGCCAGCACGTAGTGGTCGCCATCGCGCGCCATGCCGATCCAGCGCTGCGCGTAATCTTTGGCGGTTGCGTGCCACGCGGCCGCGTCGGCGGCTTGCCCCAGCGCATCGGCCAGTTGCGCATAAGCGCCCAGCGCCACGATCGCCTTGATCGACAGATTCGCGTTATGTGCCAGGTGCCCTGCGAAGTCGTCCGTCGAAAGCTGGTTTTCCGGATCGAGTCCTTTTTCCTTCAGGTACTTCGCCCATTGCGTGAGCTGCGGCCAATAGCGGCGCGCCAGAGTCGCGTCACCTTTCGCCTTCGCGATTGCCGCAGTGAGGATGATCATGTTGCTCGATTCCTCCACAGGCATCTGATTCTCTTCGGTCTTTTCGCCGCCGCCATAAACCTGTCCGTCGGCGTGGGGATAGCGGCCCAGATCGTGCGGCGCAAAATCGAAGTGCCAGCGCGGCATTGCCGCATAGCGCAGCACCGGCTCAACTGAGCCTTCCAGCAGTGCCGGATTCAACAGCAGATACAGCGGCGCACTCGGATAGAACACATCAACCGTATCGATGCAGCCGTTGGAAAAATTCTCTTTCGGAAAAAACAGCAGCGACCCATCCGCATCCGCCGCCATCTTGTGTGCCGCGATCGACTGCCGATAAGACAACGCGGTCATCCGGGCGAAGTGTTCCCCGCCGGCGTTCCGAAGGTCCGTCATCAATTCCGTATCGAAGCGCGCGGAGCGTTCACGGAGCGAATCGTAATCGTGCTCCCCCAGAATCAGCAGATCGGCTGCCGTGGCCCCATTGCGACGCCACCAGGCTCGCACCCGCCGCTCCAGATACGTCATCGACCAGACGTCGTCATACGCCAGCATGATGTGGCGGGATACGACCGCAGCCCCCACCGTCCCGAGTGGAATCGCGACGCCCAGGCTCGCGGCGGGACCCGCAACCACCCGCGAATTGACGGCGCGCCCGGTTTCCGTATCGTCCGTATTCGCCAGCGAACCATTCTTCGCAAAATCCGTTCGCATCGAAGCCGATGACGCGGCGACTTCCGTCGCCTGAACACCGGCGGGCGCGGCGAGATATAGATATCCCCAATCGATGCGCAGATTATCGCCGTCTTTTTGCAGCACGGGCTGCTCCTGCGAACCCAGCCGCAGGGCATTCATGCCGGCAACGCGAAAACGGCCCCACTCAACTGGCTGCTCGGGCGCATTTACCGCGAGCGCCGCTGAGGCGTCGAAGTAAACCTGGACCTGATGGGAGGCGCCGTCAACTGATTTTGCGCTCCACACGACATAGGTCAGGGGACGCGCCAGAACTTCGAGATCATTCGCAATCGCGGGGGTGAGGAACGTGAGTTCGATATTTACACCAGCGCCTTCGAACACATAGATCGTGCGAGTTGGCAGCACTTCCACGCTCTTCTGGGGTATGGCAGGCGTGGCGCGCGGATCGCGACCCATGATGCGAAACGTCTGACCGTCTACGCGAACGAGCGACGTGAGAGCCTGCTCGGTACCGGTCCAGTGCTTCGTATTTTCGTCAGTCAGCTTGTCCGCCATCGACCAGATGCTGAAGTACGGGTCATGCGCAACCAGCGGGACGGCGGGCGGGCGGAACGCCGGAGTTTGGGCGAAGAGTGAAGTGGCGAGTAGCGCCACGGCGACGAGACGTGACATAGCGGAATCTGCCGCTACTATATGCCATTCGCCGCAAATGACAATAGTTTGATCCCTGGACTAACTGTTACCATGGAAGCCGATTATGAAGATTGTGGATATCCGCGCGACCAGCGTAACCGTGCCGCTGGAAGCGCCGCTGCGCCACGCCAATGGCTGCCACTGGGGCCGCTTCGTGCGCACGATTGTGGAAGTGGAGACGGACAACGGCATCGTTGGATTGGGCGAAATGGGCGGTGGCGGCGAATCCGCCGAAGCCATGTTCCGCGCGCTCAAGACCATGCTGGTTGGTCACGACCCGGCCCGCATTGAGGAGATGCGCTTTCTGATCGCAAATCCCACAGCCTCTCTCTACAACAACCGCACCCAGGCGCTCGCGGCGCTGGAGTTCGCCTGCCTCGATATTCTTGGCCAGGCTTGGGGCGTGCCGGTCAGCGAAATTCTGGGCGGCCGTCTGCGCGATCGTGTCGGCTTCGCCACTTACTGTTTCTGGCGCTATGCCAATCCGGCGACGGGCGAAGGCGAAATCCGCACGCCCGAACAGATGATTGCCTTCGTGACCGGGATGAAGCAGCGCTTCGGCTTCACCACGCACAAGATGAAGGGCGGCGTTTTTCATCCGGATTATGAGATCGAAGTCTACAAGGCAATCGCCGCGGCGTTTCCGGAAGACTCTCTGCGCTTCGATCCCAACGGCGTGTTTTCCACCGAGCAGGCGATTCGCTTCGGCCAGGGCATTGAAGGCCTGCGCAACGATTATCTCGAAGACCCTGTTTACGGACTGACCGGCATGCGCCGCACGCGCGAGATGGTGCGTATTCCGCTTGCCACGAACACCGTGGTCGTGAACTTCGAACAGCTTGCCGCGAACATTCTCAACACAGCGGTGGATGTCATTCTGCTCGACACCACATTTTGGGGCGGCATCCGCGCCTGCGTGAAAGCAGCCGGCGTTTGCGAGACCTTCCAGATGGGCGTTGCCGTTCACTCCTCCGGCGAACTCGGGATTCAGCTTGCGACGATGCTGCACCTGGGCGCAGTGATTCCCAACCTCTCTTTCGCCGCGGATGCGCATTACCACCACCTGAAAGACGACATCATCGAGGGCGGCCTGCTGAAGTATGAGGGGGGCTCTGTTGCGGTACCCACGGGGCCAGGGCTGGGTGTAAAGCTGAATCGCGACAAACTGAACGAATACAGCGAACTCTATAAAAAGCTGGGCGGCTATCCGTATGATCGCGACCCGCTGCGGCCGGACTGGTCGCCGCTCGTGCCAAACGATCGCTGGGCCGATTCGCGCGATACCCGCACGCCGGCGATTCCCTGGTAGCGACCATGCGAAACCTTGCCAATCTTCTCGATTTGAACGGCCGCGTCGCGGTCGTGATCGGCGCAACGTCAGGGCTGGGCCTTACACTCGCCGAGGGCCTCGCCGCAAATGGCTGCATCGTTGTTCCGACCGGGCGCCGCGCGGAAATACCCTGCGATATCTCAAAACGCGAGTCGATTGACGCTCTGCGCGACGCCGTACTGAAAAAACATGGGCGCATCGATATTCTGCTGAATGCCGCGGGCCAGACGTTCCGCAAACCGACAAAGGATGTCCCGGAGGCCGACTGGACGCGCCTGTTCGATATCAACCTGACCGGCATGCTGCGCACCTGTCAATCGTTTTACGAGCCTCTGAAGGCCAGCGGACGGGGGCGCGTGATTAACATCGCTTCGCTCGGCTCTTATGTCGCATTTCACGAAGTTGCGGCTTATTGCGCCGCGAAGGCGGGCGTGATGTCGCTCACGCGCAGCCTCGCCTGCGAATGGGCGAAAGACGGGATTTCGGTGAACGCGATTGCACCCGGCGTTTTCCCCACGGACCTGAATCGAAAGCTGATCGAAGGGACGCCACGCGGCAATGAACTTTTGATGCGCATTCCGCAGGGCCGCTTCGGCACGGCGGATGAGTTGGTTGGAGCGGCCGTGCTCCTGGCTTCGGATGGTGCAAGCTATCTCACCGGCCAGTGCCTGGCAGTGGATGGCGGATTTCTGGCCTCGGGCGTCAACGTATAAGGAGAGACACGATGAAAACACTGGCGGCCTTAGCCGGTTTGCTGATCTGTTGCACCGCGCAGGCGGAGACGGGACGCGATGCGTGGCTGCGCTATGCCGCGCATCCTTACAACGGCGCCGTGCCATCGAACGTACGGGCTCTTGGGTCGGGCGCGATGCTGAAGAGCGCGCACGACGAACTTGCGCGGGGCATCCAGGGGATGCTGGGCGCTTCTGCTTCCAAAGACGGCTTCGTTCTTGCAGGCACCCTCGCCGCAGTTCGCGCGGAACTGCCGGCGCTGAAGACGCCTGCCCAGCTTGATCCCGACGCCTTCTGGCTGCGCAACACAACCGTCGCAGGCGTCCACTACGTGATCGTGGCGGGCGGCGATGAGCGCGGCACGCTCTATGGATCCTTCGCACTGCTGCGAAAGATCGCCGTCGGCGATTCCATCGCGGCGCTCGATGAAAAACAGACGCCCTACGCGCCCGTGCGCTGGGTCAACGAGTGGGACAACCTCAATGGCACAATCGAGCGCGGTTACGGCGGAGCATCCATCTTCTGGGAAGGAGGCCAGGCCCGTGCCGACATGAGTCGGGTCAGTGAATACGGACGCCTTCTCGCGTCGCTCGGAATCAACGGCTGCGCCATCAGCAACGTCAACGCCGACCCGAAGATTCTCTCCCCCGACTTCATTCCGCAGATTGCGCGTATTGCCGATGCGCTGCGTCCCTGGGGTGTACACGTTGCCATGGCGGTGAGCTTTGATAGTCCGAAGAAGATTGGCGGACTCGATACTTTCGATCCGGTCGACCCCAAAGTGATCGCGTGGTGGCAGAAAACAGTCGACGGAATTTACTCCTCCATCCCGGACATCGCCGGCTTCGTTCTCAAAGCGGATTCCGAAGGCCGCCTCGGCCCTTCCGCCTACGGACGCACGCACGCCGATGCAGCCAACGTTGTGGCACGGGCGCTGAAACCGCACAACGGCCTCTTCTTCTATCGCGGGTTCGTTTACGACAACCACATGGACTGGAACAATCTGAAGAACGATCGCGCGCGCGCGGCCTGGGATAACTTCCACGCGCTCGACGGCAAGTTTGACGACAACGTCATCATCCAGATCAAAAACGGTCCGATCGATTTTCAGGTGCGCGAACCCGCTTCCCCGCTCTTTGGCGCGCTTGAAAAAACGAACGAAGCGATTGAGGTACAGATCACGCAGGAGTACAACGGCCAGGCACGCTTCCTGATGTACGAAGCACCGTCGTGGAAAGAGGCGCTCGATTTCGACATGCATGCCGGATCGACGCCGACACCCGTGAAAGCGCTGGTGGCAGGCAAGATCTTCCATCAGAAAACAGGTGGCTTTGTAGGTGTCTCAAACGTGGGGCTGGACGAGAACTGGCTCGGAAATCACATGTCTCTGGCGAACCTCTACGCCTTCGGTCGGCTGGCATGGAATCCCGACCAGACGATTCAGCAGATCACCGGCGAGTGGACGCGCCAGACTTTCGGACTGAATCCGAAAGTCGTCAATACAATCGACGCGATGGAAATCTCGTCATGGCGCACCTATGAAAACTTCACCGGACCGCTTGGCCTGCAAACGCTGACTGACATCGTCGGCAATCATTACGGCGTATCCGTGGAAGCCTCCGAAAACAACGGATGGGGCCAGTGGCATCGCGCTGACGCCAAAGGTGTCGGTATGGACCGTACGCCTTCCGGCACCGGCTACACGACCCAGTACAGGCCCGCAGTGGCGGCGATGTACGCCAATCTCGAAACGTGCCCGGACGACCTGCTTCTCTTCTTCCACCACGTGCCTTACACTCACGTGCTGCATTCCGGCAAGACCGTAATTCAGTCGCTGTACGACTCCCACTATCTCGGTGCGGACGAAGCCGCGCGCTACATCGACGACTGGAAGTCTCTGCAGGGCCTCGTGGATGCCGAGCGCTACGCTTCCGTCCTGAAGATGCTGGAATATCAGGCCGGACAGGCCGTTCTTTGGCGAGATGCCGTCTCAAACTGGTTCCACCGCGCCTCAGACATCGCCGACACCAAAGGACGCGTCGGCAACTATCCCAACCGTTTCGAAGCCGAACAGATGAAACTGGAGGGCTACACGGAAGTTGCCGTCAAGCCGTGGGAAGCGGCTTCGGGCGATGGCAAGGCCGTGCAGTGCCCGGCGACGTCCTGCGCTGCCACCATGAATTATTCGGGAGCGACCGGAAAGTTCGCCCTGCACGTGCGGTACTTCGATCAGACCATCCCGCAAAACACGACGCCCGCGAAGTTCCGCGTCCTTGTTGCAGGCAAGGTTGTGGACGAATGGTCGTCGACGCACCCCTCGCCCGGCATGCGGCTTGATGGCTCCACCTCCACTCGCCACATTGTGGAGGGGGTGGCGCTGAAGTCGGGCGATGAAATCCGGATTGAAGGAATTCCCGGCGGTCGCGAGGTAGCCGCTCTGGATTACATGGAGATCTGGCCCGCCGCAAAGACCGCGGCGAAATAGTGGCCCACGCGGCGACGGCACTCCCGCCGCTTGCGCGTTACACTTGCAAATAGATGCGCAAACAATGGACAGAGCCCCGCTGGCAGGACAATATCCGCACCCAGATGCACTACGCCCGCAAGGGCCAGATCACGGGTGAAATGCAGTACGTCGCTCAGCGTGAGCGGCTGACTCCCGAACTGGTTCGCGACGAAGTGGCGCGCGGACGCATGATCATCCCCGCCAATATTAATCACGGGTCGCTTGAGCCGATGTGCATCGGCGTGGCATCCAGCTGCAAGATCAACGCCAACATCGGTAATTCGGCCACCACGTCCGATATCGCGGGCGAACTCGACAAACTCGACTACGCTGTCAAATTCGGCGCCGATACCGTGATGGATCTTTCCACCGGCGGCAACATCCCGGAAATCCGCAAGGCCATCATCGACAAATCGCCGGTGCCGATCGGAACCGTGCCGATCTACGAGGCGCTCAATCGGGTACGCCGGGTGGAAGACCTGAACATCAACGTCATGCTCGAAGTTATTGAAGAGCAGGCGCAGCAGGGCGTGGATTACATGACCATCCACGCGGGCGTGCTCATTCAATACGTGCCGCTGGCCTCAAAGCGCATCACCGGCATCGTCAGCCGCGGCGGCGCCATCCTGGCTGAGTGGATGGTAAAGAATCATCGCCAGAACCTTCTCTACGAGCACTTCGACGAAATCACGAAGATCTTCCAGAAGTACGACGTTAGCTATTCTTTGGGCGATGGTCTGCGCCCCGGCTGCATCGCCGACGCCAGTGACGAAGCGCAGTTCGCCGAATTGAAAACGCTGGGCGAGCTGACGAAGCGCGCCTGGGAGTCCGACGTTCAGGTCATGATCGAAGGCCCCGGTCACATTCCGCTCGACCAGATCGAAATGCAGGTCATCAAGGAACGGGAGATGTGTCACGAAGCTCCGTTCTATACGCTGGGCCCGCTGGTTACTGACATTGCACCCGGGTACGACCACATCACCTCCGCGATCGGCGCGGCCATGATCGGCTGGCATGGCGCGTCCATGCTTTGCTACGTGACCCCGAAGGAGCACCTCGGTCTGCCGAATCGTGAAGATGTGAAGCAGGGAATTATCGCCTACAAGATCGCCGCCCACGCGGCCGACCTCGCAAGGCATCGCCCCGGTGCGCGCGATCGCGACGACGCGCTCTCCCGCGCACGCTACAAGTTCGACTGGAACAAGCAGTTCGAACTCTCACTTGATCCTGAAACCGCGCGATCGATGCATGACGAAACGCTTCCCGAAGAAGGCTTCAAAGACGCCGCGTTCTGCTCCATGTGCGGGCCGAAGTTCTGCTCCATGAACCACTCCGCGAAGGTGGAGAGCTTTACCGCCGCTCAGGCAGAGCAGGTGCTGCACAGCATCTCCGGCGCTGACTAGCGATGGACCCGGCCGCCGTAACGATCGAAACCGCGCTGGGCACGATTGAAGCACTGATCGAAACCGCCCGCGCCCCGATCACGGCGGCCAACTTTCTGACCTACGTCGACCGCGGCTGGTACAGCGGCGCAGGATTCCACCGTACAGTCACACCGGACAACCAGCCTGCGAACGAAGTAAAGATCGAAGTCATCCAGGCCGGACTCAGCGACGGCACACCGTCATTCCCGGCGATCAAACTGGAGCGAACTAACGTTACCGGCCTGCAGCATCTCGACGGCACGCTCTCAATGGCGCGCGACGGCCCGGACACCGCGACCTCCGACTTCTTCATCTGCATCGGCGATCAACCGTCGCTCGATTTCGGAGGCAAGCGGAACCCCGATGGACAGGGCTTCGCCGCATTCGGCAGAGTGACGAAAGGAATGGATGTCGTGAGAAAAATTCAGGCCGCGCCGGCGAAGGAGCAGACGCTCACTCCGCCGGTGCGAATTCTGTCAGTCAGACGCAAGCAGCCGTAACTACAGACGCTCGGCGATCTTTTCCATATACTGCTTCGTGGTGAGCCACTTCTGCTCCTTGCCTACCAGCAGCGCCAGATCCTTCGTCATAAAGCCGTCTTCCACCGCGCCGACAGTCGCCTTCTCCAGCTTGTCGGCGAATGCGATCACATCCGGCGTGTTGTCGAACTTGCCGCGGTGCCGCAGGCCGCTCGTCCACGCGAAGATCGAAGCGATCGGATTGGTCGACGTCTCCTTGCCCTTCTGATACTCACGATAGTGCCGGGTCACGGTGCCGTGTGCAGCTTCGGTCTCAACGGTATTGCCATCCGGAGTAATCAGCACCGATGTCATCAGCCCCAGCGAACCAAATCCCTGCGCCACCACGTCCGACTGCACATCGCCGTCATAGTTCTTGCATGCCCAGACAAATCCGCCGTCTGACTTGATCGCGAACGCCACCAGATCGTCGATCAACCGGTGCTCGTAGGTAATGCCCGCCGCCTCATAGCGCGCCTTGAACTCGCTGTCGAAGATCGATTGGAACAGATCCTTAAACCGGCCATCGTACTTCTTCAGAATCGTGTTCTTCGTCGAGTGGTAAACCGGCAGCCCCAGCGTGAGCCCATAGTTCAGGCAAGCTCGCGCAAACCCGGCAATCGACTCATCCAGGTTATACATCGCCATCGCCACGCCGCCGCCCGGAAAATCGAACACATCATGCTGGATCGGCGCGCCGCCGCTCTTCGGCGTAAACGTCAGCGTCAGCTTCCCGGCTTCCTTAACCACCAGATCCGTGGCACGGTACTGATCGCCAAACGCATGACGGCCCACCACAATCGGTTTGGTCCAGCCGGGCACATAACGCGGAACGTTGCGGCAAATGATCGGCTCGCGGAAAATCGTGCCGTCCAGAATGTTGCGGATCGTCCCGTTCGGCGACTTCCACATCTGCTTGAGCCCGAACTCTTTCACTCGCGCTTCATCGGGAGTGATGGTCGCGCACTTCACGCCAACGCCGTAGCGCTTAATCGCTTCCGCCGCTTCCACCGTGATCCTGTCGTCGGTTTCGTCGCGCTTCTCAATGCCGAGATCGTAATACTTCAGGTCGACGCTCAGGAACGGCAGAATCAGCATTTCCTTGATCTGCGCCCAGATGATGCGCGTCATCTCATCGCCATCGAGTTCCACCAGTGGCGTCTTAACCTGAATCTTCGTCATTCGAAAAAGCTCCCTGAAAGTAACCGACCCTGCGCGGGACTGCCGCTGCGGGACGTAATCTCCATTATCAACAACGGTTTCGGTCCGCCGCCGGTCGGAAATCCCCTACAAAACTCCGCGTCACTGTAAAAAATCTATCGCGACCGGCCGATAAGAACCACAGCGACAGAAGTCAGGCCGCTGTTCGGCGCTGTCGTCAACAACCCATAACGAAAAGGACGGTCCACAATGGACACCTCGCTACGAATCCGGCGAAAAACTTTAGGACACTACGCCTCTCACATCTTTCCCGTGTTGGTTGCGTTGACTGCAGGTCCCGGCATGATGAAGGCCGCTAACTTGTTGCAGACAACCACTCCTTCGGTCAACATTGCATGCAACACGGCGACGGGCCCCGGCGCTTCGCAGACCGTAACCGTCAAGCCGGTGACGGCGCTTACCGGCAGCACGACGCTGGCCGTTGGTCTCGGCGCTCTCACCGGCGGCATCTCGGTTTCGCCCACTTCGGCGACTCTCAACGCGGCAAATTCGGCGGCTGGTGTTGTCTTCACCATCAGCCTGGCAAGCGGATGCGTCGGTGTCACCACCGGCGCGCCGACGTTCCGCTTCACGCAGGGCGGCAGCGCTACCCCCGATCTGACGGTCACGGTTAACACGACGTTGACCGCTACAACCTCCGGTCTGGTCGCTCCCGCCACGGTCAACGTCACCTGCATCAAGAGCGGCAGCACCTACTATCCGGGTGGTGCGCAGACGGTGTCTATCACCTCCGCTGCGACTGGCGGTACTCCGTTCACAGTGGATACGGCAACGAACCCCGCGGCAGCGTGGGCGGTGATCAATCCGACGACCGGCGGCACGGCAACCGGCAGCGCGACCACGTTCACGGTGACGCCCGCGGCCGGATGCGGCGGCTTCAACACCGGCACCACGAACACAACGACTATCCACCTGCTCAATGCCCCTGCGCCCGACAAGACGATCACTGTTTCGCTTCAGGTCTCCGCTCCATCGGCCTCGCCGCTCGTTGTGAGCCCAAGCCCGGTGACCATCACCTGCGCCAAGAACGGCAGCAATTACTACCCGTCGTATCCCACCACGCTCTCAGTGACGTCGCCTGCAAACGGTGGAACGGCATTTACGGTAGACACAACAACGGCGCCCCCGGCTGCCTGGCTGACTGTAACGCCGACCACAGGCGGTACGGCGACGGCAAGCCCGGTGAACTTCACCCTGCAGGCCGCCGCCGGCTGCGGTGGATTTGCGCTGAACAGCACCACCACGACCACGGTTCACCTGCTGAACGCTCCGGCGAATGACAAAGTTTTCTCCGTCACGCTGCAGATCGTGCCGCTGACGGCTCTGGTCGCAAACCCCAGCCCCGCTTCTCTCACTTACGTAAAGGGATCGGGCACGGCTGGCTATGTGGATGTCGCCATCACCGCTCCGAACGTTTCGCCTGCGCCGTTCTTCACGGTCAATACCGCGACTCTGCCAATCTGGGCGCGCCTGGATTCCATCAACGGAACCGCTCCGAAGAGCCTGCGTTTCAGCTCCACCACGGTTGCGGATACCCTTGCTCCCGGAACCTACAGCGCCAACGTGCTCATCAGCGTGGCTGGCTATGGCGATCTGACGGTACCGCTGACGATGCTGCTGACAAATAAGGCTCCGCAGCTTTCGATTCAGGGGCCAACCACGGTGCCGATCAACTGGACCATTGGTCAGAGTCTTCCCACGCCGACCATCACCGCCATCTCTACCGATACGCCGATCGCTTACACAGCGACCAGCGGCGGAACCCTGGCGCCGGTCATTCCGGCCAGCCAGCAGAGCGGCCTGGCATACAGCTTCGGGACCCCGATCAGCGTGACTTTCAACCCGCAGGTGTTCGCCGCAGCGCAGCCCGGCCAGATTCTGACGGGCACCGTAACGCTCACGTGGGGCAGCCCGGCTTCCACCATCGTGGTGACCTTTAATGTAACCGTGGTCTCGCCTGGTGCGACGGTAACGGCGCTCAGCCCGGCCAGCCTGCCTACCGGCAACGCGGGTACGATCTACACGGTTGCCCTCACCGGCACCGGCTTTGTGCCCAGCACCGACCCCACACAGAAAACCCGCGTCGGCGTGGTCGCCACCAACGGCGCGCCAATGGTTTTCGACACAGCCATCCAGGCCAACGTGATCAACCAATCCAACATCCTGCTCACCATCACGGTACCGAGCGGCGCAAATGCCAACATCCCGTTCGCCGGCGGCAGCTTTAACATCGGCGTCTGTAACCCTGTAGCCGGAACGTGCACAGTAGCGACCGGTCAGGCCACGCTCGTCATCGGCACTAACCCGATCATCCAGGCGGTCACCAGCTCTTCGGCGCTGACCCAGACCAACGCGGTCTCGGTGGCTCCGTACGACATGATCAGCATCTTCGGCGCGAACTTCTGCCCATCGTGCTCCACGAATCAGTTGCTGACAGGCTCGCCGGATCCGGTGACGCTGACGTATCCGACGGCTCTCGTTTTTGACAGCACCCACTCGCTGACCGCCACGTTCCAGACGCATTCCGGATCCAGCCCGCTCGGCAGCGCGCCCATGCTGTTCGCTACGAACGGTCAGATTAACCTGATGGTTCCCAGCACTGTTGCCGCGCAGATTGGCAATCAGGTGGACATCATCGTCAACTATGGTTCGGGATCTTTCGGTAGCCAGACGCTGAAGAGCAGCGTGCCGTTCACCGTCACCATCGTGGCCACCAACCCCGGCATCTTCACCATCGGCGCCGACGGTCAGGGCAGCGGCGCGGCGCTTGACGGCCACTACAACCTGGTCGGACCAGTGAACCCCGCCGGTGTTCGCACAGGTGCGAATAATTCCGACGTCATCTCCCTCTACATGACGGGCCTTGGCGCTCCGGATGATGCCCACCTGGCGAGCAATGCCAGCCCGACCTCCGATGGCGGCTATAACTATTCCGCCGACTGCGTGACGACGACGTCCTATCTGACCTCGTTCAACGCGGCGCAGACAGGCACAGCGCTAACAACGCTCGATGGAACCCTGATCATTCCGAGTGTGCTGAACACCGGACGTTTCGTACCCTGCATCTCCACCAGCAGCGCCAATCTCCCGACGGTCAGCGTCGGCGGCGTTGACGCTCCGGTTAAGTATGCGGGCTGGGTTGCCGGCACAATCGCAGGGCTGTATCAGATCAACATCCAGCTTCCTGTCAACACGGCAGCCGCTTTCACTACAGCCAGCGGACTAATCAATCAGAGCATCACCGCTCCGGTTCAGCTGCCGGTCGTTGTAACGGCGAACGCCACTACGAGTCAGGCAGGGGTCACTCTTTGGGTTGCTCCGCGACTCAAGGTTGTCGGCCCGAGCAGCAACAGCGCGCCCGATACGGTTCTGGCCACTGTCGGCATTTCGTTGCCGAGCACCAACAATTCCGTCACCGCAACTCAGGGTACCGGCAACATGCACTATGCCGTTACCTCCGGTCTGCTGCCCGCGGGCCTCACGATCGACCCCTCAACCGGGCTTATCAGCGGCATTCCGGGCGCCGGCACCTCCGGCTCTTACACGGTTACCGTTACGGCGACTGACTCCGCCAACGTGCCGGTCACCGGTACCGATACCTTTGTGGTTACCGTTCGCGGCGGTCTGTTCATGTCGAACACGGCTCCGACGACGTCCACCTTCGGCACAGCCAACGCGGCGGTCACCACAGTGACGGCTTCGAGCGGCGTGTATCCGTATGTCTACTCCATGCAGATCACCAGTCATGCTCTGCCTGCCGGCATGTCGATCAATCCCCTGACGGGTGTGATCTCGACGACTGCAGCCACCCCGGCGGGTTCTTACCTTGTAGTGGTCTCCTCTACGGATTCGACCAGCGGTACACCGCTGACGGGCTCTGCAACCTTCACCATCGTGGTTGGCCTGCAGGTCGGTCCCGCAGTTGTCACTCCTGTCACGAACAGTGGCTGGACAACGTCGGTGCCTTACAACACCATGCCCACTCTGGGCGGCTCTGGTACGTATGTATACGCACTCGACCTGGCTTCGGCGGCGTTCGTGAACGCGAACTCCTCATGGGTGAGCTTCAGCACCAGCACCGGCGTCCTGACCATCACGGCTCAGCCTCCGGTGACCAGCAGCTTCAACGTCACGATTACGGCGACGGATTCCACAACACCGGCCAATGCAGCGGCGCCGGGTACGGGAACGGCCGCAGCCTTTGCCTTCGTGGTCGGCAGCTAAATTCAGACCCGAAGTTGTAAACCAGACCGGCGGTGGGAGAAAAACTCCCGCCGCCGGTTTGGCGTTTTAGTGACACAAAAGGCCGTTATAGAATGGATGGATAATTGCGGCCGTTTTTTTGACGGCCTGCCCAGTGAATTCTTATGTTTCTCGCAACACCTCCGGCCCTCCTTGTCGTCTCCACCATGACGAAACTCTCGCGTGGATTGTTCGACGACACCTTCGCGGGCATTCACCAGCTGGCGTGGTTTGACTGGGCAATTCTTATCCCGTATTTCGGAATTCTCGGCATTCTTTCTCTGTACGGAATGCATCGTTTCGACACGATTCACACGTACTTCAAACATCGAAAGAAGGCCGCGACTTCCACCGAGCCACCCCTCCGTTTCGAGCAGCTCCCCAAGGTAACGATTCAACTTCCGCTGTATAACGAGCGCTACGTGCTGGAGCGTTTAATCGATGAAGTGGTGAAAATCGAGTATCCGAAAGAACTGCTGCAGATTCAGGTTCTGGACGATTCCACCGACGATACGCATCCGTTCGCGGAAGCATTGTGCGAGCGGTATAAGAACATCGGGCATCCGATTGAGTACCTGCACCGGACCAATCGCGAGGGTTTCAAATCCGGAGCATTGCAGGAAGGTCTGAAGTCGGCTACCGGCGAGTTCGTTGCAGTATTCGATGCGGACTTCATTCCCCCGCCTGACTTCCTGATGCGGACAGTACACCACTTTGCCGATCCGAAGGTCGGCGTGGTGCAGACGCGCTGGAGCTACCTGAACAAGGGCTTCAATTTTCTGACTGAAGTGGAAGCGATTCTGCTTGACGGCCACTTCATTCTGGAGCACGGCGCTCGCTCCCGAGCGGGCTATTTCTTTAACTTCAATGGCACGGCCGGCATTCTGCGTCGCACCATGATTGACGACGCGGGCGGCTGGCAGCATGACACGCTGACCGAAGATTCCGATCTGAGCTACCGCGCGCAGTTAAAGGGCTGGCGGTTTGTTTACCTGCCCGATCTCGACTGCCCCTCTGAGCTGCCGGTCGAAATCCACGGTTTTCAGGTCCAGCAGTTCCGGTGGGCCAAGGGCTTAACGCAGTGTGCAAAGAAGCTGTTGCCGGGCATCCTGAAGTCAAAGGTTCCGACTCGCGTGAAGGCGGAAGCCATCATGCACCTGACGCCCAACCTGTCGTATCCGCTGATGATCATTATCTCGGCACTGATGCTGCCGGTGATGATTGTGCGCTTCTATATGGGCATCTGGCAGATGATGCTGCTCGATTTGCCGTTGATTGTGGCTTCGTTCTGGTCGATTTCCGCGTTCTACGTGATCGCGCAGCGTGAATTGCATCCAAGGGACTGGAAGCGGACCTTCCTGTTCCTCCCAATGCTCATGGCTGTCGGGGTTGGCCTCACGCTGATCAACACGAGGGCAGTATTGGAAGCTCTCGTTGGAGTCCAGAGCGGATTCGTTCGCACTCCGAAATATGCAATTGAAGGGAATGTTCAGAAGAAGCTGGCGGTGAAGAAGTACAAGAGCCGCAGCGGCTGGCTCCCGTATTTCGAGCTCGCCTGCGGAACCTACTTTCTCTACATGTGCATCTTCGCGATTCAGACTTACAACTTCGCGTCGCTGCCTTTCCTCGCGCTGTTCGTGGGCGGATACTACTGGGCGGGCTTCGGCACGCTGTACCAGGAGCATCAGGATCGCCGCCGCTACAATCGGCAGCACAAGCTGGCATTTGAAGGCGCCCGTTAGGCCTTGAGCCAATCCTCTATTAACCCTGTCATGGTGCGCGAAGCAGCGGAGCGAATTCGTCCGCTCGCTCGCCGCACCCCCGTGATGAGTTCGCGAAGCCTCGATCAGAGGTCGGGGACATCCGTCTTTCTCAAGTGTGAGAACTTTCAGCGCGGCGGAGCGTTCAAGATTCGCGGCGCGGCCAACATGATTCTGGCGCTGGGCGAGGAAGAGCGCTCGCGCGGGATCGTGGCTTTTTCTTCGGGCAATCATGCGCAGGCTGTCGCGATCGCCGCGAAGCATGTGGGCGCTCCGGCAATGATCGTGATGCCGCAGGACGCCCCGCAATCGAAGATGGTTCCAACCCGCGAACTCGGCGCGCGCATCGTCACCTATGACCGGCATAAGGACGATCGCGAGAAAATCGCCGCTGCGGTGATGGCGGAAACCGGCGGTGTACTCGTTCCTCCCTACGATCATCCGATGATCATGGCGGGTCAGGGCACCGTGGCGCTGGAGCTTTTGGAAGAAGTACCCGATCTGGATGCGCTGCTCGTTCCCGTAGGTGGTGGGGGCATGGCTTCGGGCTGTTCCGTTATCGCGAAAGAGATCAATCCGGCGATACGTGTTTTCGGGGTGGAGCCGGAGTTGGGCAATGATGTCTGGCAATCGTTAAAGAGGGGCGAGCGCGTTGCAATCTCATCGCCGGAGACGGTTGCCGATGGCTTGCGAACGTTATCTCCCGGCAAGTTCCCTTTCCCTGTATTGCAACAAAACCTCGAAGATGTCCTGCTTGTAAGCGAGGAGGAGATCCGCGCAGCGGTTCGGCTTCTGATAGAACGCGTGAAGATTGTCGTGGAGCCGAGCGGCGCGGTCGGTGTCGCCGCAGCGATCTCCGGCAAACTGCCTGGCGGAATTCGCCGCGTCGGCATCGTTCTTTCCGGTGGCAACATCGATCCGGCCTTTCTGAAAACCCTGTAAAATCGGCATCCTGTAATGCATTTGTTAAGCTGAAAGCGTTCCCCTCCGCAATGTTTGCCGCTCCAACTCTCTCAGAAGAGATACTCGATCTCAAGCGCCGGCGCCGCGCGATTCTGCTGGCCCATCATTACCAGGAGCCTGAGATCCAGGAGATCGCGGACGTTGTGGGCGATAGCCTGGAACTGGCTCGCAAGGCGCTGCAGTATGAAGGCGATGTGATCGCGTTCTGCGGCGTGTGGTTCATGGCCGAAACGGCGAAGGTTCTCAATCCCACACGCATCGTCGTTGCGCCGGATCGCGAAGCGGGATGCAGCCTGGTGGATAGCTGCCGCGCGGAAGATGTTCGCGAATACCGCCGGCGTAATCCCGATCATGTGATCGTCAGCTACATCAACACGTCTGTGGAGGTGAAGGCGGAGAGCGATATTCTCTGCACTTCGCGCAACGCGGTGAAGATTGTGAACTCGATCCCGCGCGAGAGAACAATCCTGTTTCTTCCGGACAAGAATCTGGGCGCGTGGGTACAGCACGAGACCGGCCGCGAAAACATGAAGATCTGGCAGGGTTCCTGTGTGGTGCACAACACGTTCCCTTCACGCCGCCTGATCGAAGCGAAACACGAGCATCCCGAAGCTGTTGTTGTGGCTCATCCGGAGTGCCCGGAAGCGGTGTTGCGCCAGTCGGATTTCGTTGGATCGACTTCTGCGATCATCGAATACTGCGCTTCCAGTCCCGCGCGCGAATTCATTGTTATGACCGAGAGCGGCGTGAATTATTCGCTGGAGCGAGCCGCTCCTGGCAAACGATTCCACTACGTCGCAAACGAAAACTGCAACTGCAGCGAATGCCCGTTCATGCGACTCAATACGCTTGAGAAGCTTCGCGATGCGCTGACAAATCTGGAGCCTCGCGTCGAACTTCCCGCGGAGCTCATGGAACGCGCGCTCCTCCCGCTGGAGCGTATGCTGGCAGTAGGGTGAAGCCGGTAACCGACAGTTTCGGCCGCGTACACGATAGCCTGCGCATCAGCGTTACCGACCGTTGTAATATCCGCTGTTTCTACTGCATGCCGGAAGAAGGCGGGCAGTATGCCGAGCGCGCTGAGCTACTCACTTTCGAAGAGATTGAGCGGTTTGTCCGAGCGGCTGTGCCATCAGGCATTTCGAAGATCCGACTGACTGGCGGAGAACCTCTGTTGCGGCGCGACTTGCCGAAGCTCGTGGAGCAACTCGCGGCGATTCCCGGAGTTCGCGATCTTGCTCTCACGACCAACGCTGTGCTGCTCGAAAGGCACGCGGCCGATCTCTACCGCGCTGGACTGCGGCGGCTCAATATACATCTGGATACACTCGACCGCGAACGCTTCCTGAAGATCACGCGACGTGACGATTTGCCTCGCGTGCTCGCGGGTATTGATTCTGCCGTGGATGCGGGGTTCCGAAACATCAAGATCAACATCGTTGCGGTGAAAGGGCTCGTTGAGCCGGACGTTGTGCCGATGGCTCTCTATTGCCGCGAGCGCGGATTTGAGCCGCGTTACATCGAGTTCATGCCGCTGGATTCGCAGTCGTTGTGGGCGCGCGGCAGCGTCCTTACTGCCGATGAGCTGATCGAAACGCTGTCGCGCGAAATCTCGCCGCTGCGTGCAGTGCCCGATGCCGATCCCAGAGCACCTGCTACCGAGTACGAATATGCCGATGGCGGAGGACATGTTGGTTTCGTTGCCTCCGTGACGAGGCCGTTCTGCATGAACTGCAATCGTCTGCGGCTGACATCCGACGGCAAGCTCCGCTACTGTTTGTTCGCGATTGAAGAAACCGATGTGAAACATCTGCTGCGCTCACACGCTCCGGACGCAGAGATTGAAGCCGCGATCAGACGAAACGTGGCGGGTAAGTGGGCCGGTCACGAGATCAACTCCGCGAAGTTTGTGCCTCCGCCGCGACCGATGTATTCCATCGGCGGCTGACGGTGCCGTGCGCTATCGTTGTGCCATGAACAGAGAAGAGGTTTGCCGGAAGATCCGGGACATCGGCATTGTTCCGGCTATCCGGGTCAGGAGTGCTGAGGACGCGCTGTTCGCCGCGGAAACGGTAATTGCCGGCGGCATCCCCGTCGTGGAAGTGACGATGACCGTTCCAGGCGCCGTTGCGATCATTTCCACGCTGCGGGAGCGCCATCCCGAGGCAATTGTCGGAGCAGGAACGGTGTTGAATACTGCGACTGCCCGCGAGTGCCTGAAGGCGGGCGCGCTGTTCATCACAAGTCCGGGCCTGGATCAGGGCATTGTGGAAACAACGCTTAACGCCGGTGTTGCCTCAATACCAGGCGCCCTGACACCCACTGAAGTGATGCATGCACTGGCGGCTGGGGCGGACATGATCAAGATCTTTCCGTGCTCGCAGGTTGGCGGGTCTTCCTACATCCAGGCTCTGCGGGCGCCGTTCCCGGATGCTGCGTTTATTGCATCCGGCGGAGTTCATCAGCAGACGGCGGAACAGTTCATCCTGGCCGGTGCGGCCGCCCTCGGGATTCGGGAGGACCTGATTCCGCCAGCCGCCATCGCCGCGCGCAAGGCCGACTGGATTCGCGAACTCGCGCATCGTTTCCTGGGAATGGTGCAAAAGGGACGAGGACCCAAAGGCTAGTCGCGCCGCGAAGCAAAAAACTGTTGCAGCAGTGCGGTAGCTTCCGCACCGAGCATTCCTTCAACGACTTCGACCCGATGATTGAGAAGCGGTGAGTCGGCAATTTGAAACTTACTGCGCACTCCGCCGAACCGGAGGTCGCGCGCGCCGAAGACAAGCGACTTTAATCTTGCGGCCACAAGCGCGCCGGCGCACATGGGACAAGGTTCCAGCGTGCAATAGAGAGTGGCGTCTTCAAGCCGATAGTTCGCGGACGTCAATGCCGCCGCTCTCAGGGCCAGAATCTCGGCGTGTGCAGTTGGGTCGAGCAGCGCGATTGGTGAGTTGCGGGCCTGCCCGATAATCTCGTCGCCCGCAACGATGACGCAACCGACCGGCACTTCACCCGCATCAGAAGCCTCCCGTGCGAGGTCGAGCGCGACCCTCATCCACTTTTCGTGATCTGACATTATCCTGAGACTCCAGCTTAAAATGGAGGCTTATGGCTGAACTCGAACTGCACACGGAAGCGGAGGGTAACGACCCGGTCGGCAAGCGCATCGGTATTCTTGCCTCTGTGATCGCGGTTTTCCTTGCGGTAGTGACCATCATTTCGCACCGCGCCCACACTGACGCGGTGCTGATGAAGTCGGAAGCCAACGATAAGTGGTCTTACTATCAGTCAAAGCGCATCAAGTTCCACAGCCTGGAGCTTGGCGAGGACCTGATCGGCGTTCTGGGAGCCAAAGGGAACCCGGAAGCCGAAAAGACGCTAGCAAAGTACGCGGCCGATAAGAAGAAGTACGCGCACGATTCGGATGTGGCGCAGGAAGCCGCGAAGGATCAGGACAGGGAGGCCGCGCAGGTGGAAGCTCGCGCGCTGCGGTATGACTTCGGAGAAGGTCTGCTGGAGATCGGGCTGGTGCTCACTTCGCTCTACTTCATTTCGAGATCGAAGCTGTTTCCTGTAGTGGGAGCAACGAGCGCTATTGCGGGGCTCGCCATCGCCGCTTCGGGCCTGCTGCTTTAGATCGGGCGGCGCATTACCGGAAGCGACGGATCGCTCGGCTTGCTACTGGGCAGCGGCCCCGGGCCATCAGCATAGCGATTCGACGTGGGCGCACCCGAGAAGTTGACCTCATCCGCCGCAAACGTGAGCGGCCGGTCCAGTATCATCTCGATGGTGCTGCCCTTGGTGAGCTCGGCATCGGGCCCGCGAGTGAAAAGCACACTCGCCACTCCGGCAACTACACCTGCGGCAGCGCCGATGCCCGTCCCCATTCCAGGGTGTCCTGCAGCGGAGCCCGCGATAGCGCCGATGGAAGCCCCGCCCATCGCGCCGGTGCCGATGGCCTTCGCGTCGGATCCTTTACCGGAGTCGGCTACGACTTCGCCTTCCTTCTTATCCAGCTTCTCGTTCGAGCGCGAATCTATGGAACCCAGCCGCGAACGAAAATCGCGGGTAATGCCGTTGGGCAAAGTGATCGAGTCGAAGCGCACATACAACTGGCCGCGGCCTTTGACCCGGCCTGGACGCTTGATTTCGGTTACTGTGCCAGTGACGTAGCTTCCGGTCGGGATGACGATATGGTTTCCGTTGACGATGGGAAAGGCCGTTTCGAGGTAGATGCGGTCTCCCGGCGAGGAATTCTTGCTGCTGACGCTGCTGATGAGCGAAAGCGGAATACGCGTTCCCATTTCCACCGTGTAGCTCGGCGCGGCCGCTGCTTCCGGGGCTGGTGTCTGGGCGGCCAGCGCAGCAGCGAAGGCAATGGCAATTATGGGTTTTCGCATAGATAATCCCTGTCTTTTCATTGTAGTGCGAATCGGCCTACAACTAGGAACGTGCTGCCGGGACTTCGCGTTACGGCTTTTGAACCGGGAGCTGGATTCCCCCCGGGCTGGTTTGCCCCGCGATCTGTATCTGGACCTGTGGGTTGGGCTTCACTGACGGAGGTATCCGCAGGTTGATCTGGTAAAGCCCCGCATAGCCGGGCGCGAGTCCGGCATAGAGAATAGAGCCCGCCGGCGCTGATACCCCATCAAAGAGGACCTGCATGGCGGAGGCGTTCACAACCCATGCCGCTACGGTGGCGAGCTGTCCGGCTGTGGCGTCCGGGCTTGTTCGGCCAAGTCCGTTCGCAAAGGCGATCACGATTTCTCCCGCGGTTGCGGGGGAAGTCGATGAGATCACCTGTCCGTTCAGATGAGCCGCCACGATATTGTTGCCGTTCCACTGGAAAAAGCCTGGCGCCGTACTATTCAGCTGAACGGTCACGGTCGGTCCGGTTGCTGATTGGCGTGACACCAGCAGCGTCGCCGCCCCGGCGGAAATTTGCGATGGCACCAGGAAGTTGATTTGGGTCGGCGAGACCAGGTAGAGATAGCAAGGCTGTCCGTTGATCCAGACGCCGACGCCTGCGAGGGTTACGGGGAGCGACCCACCCCCGGTGTTGGTTGGGCCGGCGGCTTCGGTGGAAAACGCCAGGTTGCTGCCGTAGAGCGTGGCGATCGTATTCGGGGCGAGCGGCCCGGCGGTTTGGGTAGCTCCGTTTACGATGCTGTCGGCTGTGTACGATGGTGCCGTAGATGCGCCGGACAACGGCGGCGCCGATTGTTGGGCAGCAGCCGTTGCCGCAAACAAAGCTACTATCCAGAGCGTCTTCATCCAGAAACAATTCTGGGCGAATGCGGGTGTTAGCGCTATATCTCCGGAATGGCGGTGGTGGTATTTCCCCCTCAGAACTGTTTGATGCGGATATTCTTCACCTCCATCTTCATGCCGTTTGCCGGCGTGAGGTGGAGCTGGATGCCGATGAGGCCGTCCATCTTTCGGTTGGTGCGGTCGTCATCGACGGTTATGCTCATGACGTGGCCGTTGATGAGATGGACCAGGGTGTTGCCATGCGCGATCACATGCATCTCGTTCCAGTCAGTGGCGTGAATGAACCCCTTGAGCTGATCACTGTCGCCGACGGTTCCCACTGAACCTGGTTTGGCTCCATCGGGGATGTTGGCAATCTGACCTCGCAGTGCAAGGAAGCCGCGGTTGCGTTCTTCGTACATCTGCCCGGTGTAAGTTTGCGCCGCATCGATATCGGCCTGGTAGCCTTTGAGGACCCACTTCGCAACTTCGGGTAGTTCGACGCTCCGATACTGCAGGCCGCTGTTAGCAGCAGCTCCGGTCATTCGGTATTGCATCTTTATTTCGAAATCGGCGGGCTTACCGCCTCGCCAGATCAGAAATGTATTCTGTTTCGGCTGGTGGTCGGCGCGAGTTTCGCCGATGATCTCGCCACTCTCGACACGCCAGAAGTCCGGGTCACCGTCCCAGCCATTGAGAGTGCGACCGTCGAAGATGGATTGGAAGCCAGTCTCCGTCAATTCCGGCACCTGGCTTTTTTGGGGCGCCTGCGCGTAGAGACACGCCGAAGCCAGCATGAGCGCCAGGAATTCAGGCCGCCTGTTCAGGAAATTGAATCCGGTATTGTTTGGCATAAAGTCCCTCCGCACGCAGAAGTTCGTCGTGCGTGCCGCTTTCCACGATTGTGCCGTCGTCGACGGCAAGAATTATATTCGCTCTGCGGATGGTCGACAGGCGATGCGCGATCACGATGGAAGTCTTGCCCTCCATCAGACGGTCGAGCGCTTCGAAAACGAGCTGCTCGGAGGCCGCATCGAGACCGGAGCTTGGCTCATCGAGAATCAGGATCGGCGTGTTGCGGATGATGGCGCGCGCGATGGCGATGCGCTGGCGCTGCCCACCGGAAAGCGTGATGCCGCGTTCGCCTACAAAGGTGTCGTAGCCATCCGGCATCTTCTCGATGAACTCATGCGCATTGGAGAGGGCGGCTGCCCGCAGGATCTGATCGAAGCCGGCTTCGGGGAGTCCATAGGCGATGTTGTCGCGAATGGAGGCGTGGAAGAGGACGCTTTCCTGTGAAACCAGGCTGATCTGATCGCGCAGGGACTTCTGCGTGAACTCTTTGATGTCGTGGCCATCGATCCGCACGACGCCCGTGCTCGGGTCATAGAAACGCGGGATCAGGCTGACCAGAGAAGTCTTGCCTGCGCCCGTGGGGCCAACGATTGCCGTCACCTGGCCGGCCTGAATTTTGCAATTTACATCGTGCAGCACTGCTCCCTTGCCGTTGTAGCTGAGGCTGACGTTGTCGAATTCGATGTCGCCATGCAGTTCGGGTGCGGCGATGGCGTTGGGCGCGTCATTGAGCGTTTCCTCGGCTTCGAGAACTTCGCAGATGCGCTCGTAGCCGGTGGTCGCTTTCGTGTAGTCGTCCGACATTTTCGAAAGGTCCTGCATCGGCTTGTACATCTTGTTCAGGTAGCTCAGGAAGAGAACGAGTGAGCCGGGCTCGAGCTCCTTGTTCAGAACCATACGCGCGCCGTAGAGGAGGACGATGGCCTGTCCGCAGGAGACGACAACATCGATGATCGGCGTGAGCCTGGATTTAAGCTGGCGGGCTCGCAGAGCGAGGTCAATGCTGGCGAGGGCGTCTTTTTCGAGCTTCTGCTCTTCGAAGTCTTCACGCGCGAAGGCTTTGACCACGCGGATCGCGGAGAGCGTTTCCTGGATGCGGGATGCGATTTCCCCCTGCTTTTTTCGTACTTCGCGCGCCGACTTCTTGATTCGGCGCGTATAGCGGAGGGCGATGAACGCCATGATCGGCGTGACGGAGAGCGAGACGAGCGTGAAGCGCCAGCTGAAGCTCAGCATGAGGGCGAGCATTCCGAATATGAGCAGGACGTCGAGTACGGCATCGAGCAGGCCGGAGGTGATGAAGCTCTGGATGGCGTCGATGTCGCTGGTGACGCGGGTCATCAGGTCGCCGGTACGGGCGTTGTCATGAAAGGAGAGAGCGAGGCGCTGTATGCGCGAGTAGAGCGCGGCACGGAGGTCGTGGGTGACCCATTGGCTGGCGGTGGTGACGAAGACTTTTTCGAAGTAAGAACAGATAGCGCCGAAGAGAGCGATGACGATGACGGCGCCGGCTGCGAAAAGGACAATGGTCTGCGTGTCAGAACCCAGGTTGTTCAGCGCGAACCGGCTCAGCCAGTCTTTGGGCGCCTGCGAGCGGAAGACATTATCGAGGACGACCTTGAGCGGCATAGGCTGCAGGAGGTCGAAAGCGGTGCCGAGGAGGGAGCAGAGGAGCGCGCCTGTCAGCGGTTTTGTTCGCGGACGCAGAATGGACCAAAGGGTCTGAATGCGGCGAGGCTTTGGTACTGTTTCGGCGGCGGTCAACGGTACGGTGGTCCTCGTCTGCAATTCGATTCTGTCATATCGAGAGTGGTGGTTTATACTGGCAATATGCGCCCGTAGCTCAGTTGGATAGAGCGTCTGGCTACGAACCAGAAGGTCGGAAGTTCGAATCTTTCCGGGCGCACCACTGCTGTTGACATTCCCCAACCGATCCGTTGTCGGAGGCGTAGTTCGGGCTCTACGGCTCTACGCCAAAGCCGGGGGGAGCCCCCGATCCCAGATTGATTCACCCACATAATACCTTTACCCGGAGTCTGTAGTTTTCGAAGTTGCGAAAGCC